>NZ_JBVHTN010000004.1:0-1038083 GCF_055569495.1 Streptomyces sp. NPDC028305 | reverse complement strand
CGGCCCCCCCCCCCACCACCCCCCTTCCGGGCGGGGGGGGCCCCCCCGCCCCCCCCCCCGCCCCCCAAGCGGGGGGGGGGGGGGCCCCCCCACCCCCCCCCCCCGCCGCCGTGCCGTGTCCGGAGGTCAGCCCTGGACGCCGAGCTTCTCCAGGATCAGCTCGCGCACGCGGGCCGCGTCGGCCTGGCCGCGCGTGGCCTTCATGACCGCGCCCACCAGCGCGCCCGCCGCCGCGACCTTGCCGCCGCGGATCTTGTCGGCGATCGCCGCGTTGCCCGCGATGGCCTCGTCGACGGCCGCGCCCAGCGCGCCCTCGTCCGAGACGACCTTCAGGCCGCGGGCCTGAACGACCGCGTCCGGGTCGCCCTCGCCCGCCAGCACGCCCTCGATGACCTGGCGCGCCAGCTTGTCGTTGAGCGAGCCCTCGGCGACCAGGGCGCACACGCGCGCGACCCGGGCCGGGGTGATCGGCAGGGACGTGAGGTCCACGCCGTCCTCGTTGGCCCGGCGGGCCAGCTCGCCCATCCACCACTTGCGCGCCGACGCCGCGTCGGCGCCCGCGTCGATGGTGGCGGTGATCAGCTCGATCGCGCCCGCGTTGAGGACGGACTGCATCTCGTGCGCCGAGATGCCCCACTCCTCGCGCAGCCGGGTGCGGCGCACCCGCGGCAGCTCCGGCAGTCCGGCCCGCAGCTGCTCCACCCACTCGCGCGCCGGGGCGACGGGCACCAGGTCCGGCTCCGGGAAGTAGCGGTAGTCCTCCGCCTCCTCCTTGATCCGGCCGGACGTCGTGGAGCCGTCCTCCTCGTGGAAGTGACGGGTCTCCTGGATGACCGTGCCGCCGTCCCCGAGCACGGCCGCCTGCCGCTGGATCTCGAAGCGGGCCGCGCGCTCGACGGAGCGCAGCGAGTTGACGTTCTTGGTCTCGGAGCGGGTGCCGAACTTGTCGGCGCCGTGCGGCCGCAGCGACAGGTTCACGTCGCAGCGCATCTGGCCCATCTCCATGCGCGCCTCGGAGACCCCGAGCGCCTTGATGAGCTCGCGCAGCTCGGCCACGTACGCCCGGGCGACCTCCGGGGCCCGGTCCCCGGCCCCCTCGATCGGCTTGGTGACGATCTCGATGAGCGGGATACCGGCCCGGTTGTAGTCGAGGAGGGAGTGCTGGGCGCCGTGGATACGGCCCGTCGCGCCGCCCACGTGGGTGGACTTGCCGGTGTCCTCCTCCATGTGGGCGCGCTCGATCTCGACCCGGAAGACCTCGCCGCCGTCGATCTCGACGTCCAGATAGCCGTTGAAGGCGATCGGCTCGTCGTACTGCGAGGTCTGGAAGTTCTTCGGCATGTCCGGATAGAAGTAGTTCTTCCGGGCGAAGCGGCACCACTCGGCGATCTCGCAGTTCAGCGCGAGGCCGATCTTGATGGCGGACTCGATGCCGGTCTCGTTGACGACCGGGAGCGAGCCGGGCAGGCCGAGACAGGTGGGGCAGGTCTGCGCGTTGGCCTCGGCGCCGAGCGCCGTGGAACAGCCGCAGAACATCTTGGTCGCGGTGCCGAGCTCGACGTGGACCTCGAGCCCCATGACGGGGTCGTAGGCGGCGAGGGCGTCCTCGTACGACACCAGTTCAGTGACGGTCACGGAAAACTAACCTCTCAGTCCGCCAGGACGTCGTCGTCGCCCATGCGCTTGAGCTCGCGGACGAGCAGCGCGATGGTGGTGACGATCGCGGCGGCCGAGACCACCGCGTCGACCAGCTGGAGCTTGTCGTTCTCGGATCGTGCCTTCTTGACCTGCTTGGCCACGCTCACCGCGCCGAAGAGCGCGGAGCCGATGGACAGGTAGGTGCCGGGCTTGGACTTCTTGAAGCTCTTGGCCTTCTTCAACGCGCTCACAGTGTCTCTCCGTTCGCCCCGCCGCGGCAGCGGCTGATGTTACAGCCGCCCGCGCGGCGCAGAGGTGCGGCTTTCGAAGTCATCTGCGGCCCGGCGGCCGCGCGTGCGTCGCTCACAGTGACTGTGCCTCCTCAAGCAGCGGGTGCCCCCACTTGTCGACGAACGCGGCCTCGACCGCCGCGCCGACCTTGTAGAGCCGGTCGTCGGCCATGGCGGGAGCGATGATCTGAAGGCCCACCGGCAGACCGTCCTCCGGCGCCAGGCCGCAGGGCAGCGACATGGCCGCGTTCCCCGCGAGGTTCGCCGGGATGGTGCACAGGTCGGCCAGGTACATCGCCATCGGGTCGTCGACGCGCTCGCCGATCGGGAAGGCGGTGGTGGGGGTGGTCGGCGAGACCAGCACGTCCACCTGCTCGAAGGCGCGCTGGAAGTCCTGGGTGATCAGGGTGCGGACCTTCTGCGCGGAGCCGTAGTACGCGTCGTAGTAGCCGGAGCTGAGCGCGTAGGTGCCCAGCATGATCCGGCGCTTGACCTCGGGGCCGAAGCCCGCCGCGCGGGTGAGCGCGGTGACGTCCTCGGCGGAGCGCGAGCCGTCGTCGCCGGCCCGCAGGCCGTAGCGCAGGCCGTCGAAGCGGGCCAGGTTGGACGAGCACTCCGACGGCGCGATCAGGTAGTACGCGGCCAGAGCCTTGTCGAACGACGGGCAGGACAGCTCCACGACCTCGGCGCCGAGCTCGCGCAGCAGCTCCACCGACTCGTTGAAGCGCTGTACGACGCCGGCCTGGTAGCCCTCGCCCCCGAACTCCTTGACCACGCCGATGCGCATGCCGCGCACGCTGCCGTTGCGGGCGGCCTCGACGACCGGCGGGACCGGGGCGTCGATGGAGGTGGAGTCGAGCGGGTCGTGCCCGGCGATGGCCTCGTGCAGCAGCGCCGCGTCCAGCACGGTCCTGGCACACGGGCCGCCCTGGTCCAGGGACGAGGAGAAGGCCACCATGCCGTACCGGGACACCGCGCCGTACGTCGGCTTGACGCCGACCGTGCCGGTCACGGCCGCGGGCTGGCGGATCGAGCCGCCGGTGTCGGTCCCGATCGCGAGCGGGGCCTGGAAGGACGCCAGCGAGGCGGAGGAGCCGCCGCCGGAGCCGCCCGGGATACGGGTGAGGTCCCAGGGGTTGTTGGTGGGCCCGAACGCGCTGTTCTCCGTCGACGACCCCATGGCGAACTCGTCCATGTTGGTCTTGCCGAGGATCACCACGTCCGCGTCCTTCAGGCGGGTGACCAGCGTCGCGTCGTACGGCGGGACCCACCCATCCAGGATCTTGGAACCGACGGTGGTCGGGATCCCCTTGGTGGTGAAGATGTCCTTCAGGGCGAGCGGAACGCCGGCCAGCGGGCCGAGCTCCTCGCCACGCGCGCGCTTCTCGTCCACGGCCCGGGCCTGGGCGAGCGCGCCCTCCCGGTCCACGTGCAGAAACGCGTGCACCTTCTCGTCGACGGCCTCGATACGGGCCAGGTGCGCCTCGGTCACCTCGACGGCGGTGACGTCGCCGGAGGCGATCTTCTCGGCGATGCCGGAAGCGGTGAGCTTGATCAGATCAGCCATGCGGGTCACTCCTCCCCCAGGATCTGCGGCACCTTGAACCGCTGCTGCTCCTGGGCGGGGGCGCCGGAGAGCGCCTCCTGCGGGGTCAGCGACGGACGGACCACGTCCGCGCGCATGACATTGGTCAGCGGCAGCGGGTGAGAGGTCGGCGGTACGTCTTGGTCGGCGACCTCGGAGACGCGGGCGACCGCGCCGATGATGTCGTCGAGCTGTCCGGCGAAGTGATCGAGCTCTTCGTCCTTCAGCTCCAGACGCGCCAGCCGTGCGAGGTGGGAGACCTCCTCGCGCGTGATGCCAGGCATGCAGCGATCCTCAGGGTGAGTGTGGTGAGTTTTCGCCCCAATCCTATGGCTCCGGCCACGCTGCGGGCGAAACGCTTACCCAGGCCGGCCTCCCGCCCGACGGGTCCGCGGAAGGATCCCCGGCAGGGGTGCGGGCGGGGTGAACCCCTAGGGGCGGTGTCTGGCGGATCATTTCCCCACCCGGCCCCTTCCCTGACCAGGGGCTTTGCCCCCGGGGGCTGCGGCGGAGCCCCGCCTGACGGGGCCCGGGGGCCGGGGCAGGGACCCAGGTCGGGGAGGGGCGGGGTGGGGGAGAACCCTGGCTAGGTGACCGGCTGGTCCGCGTCTTCCTCGGCCGGGGCCGTGGCGGCCGTGGCAGCCGGGGCGACGGCAGGCGCAGAGGCTGGAGCAGGGGCAAGGGCCGGGGCAGGGGCCGGGGTGGCGGGCGTGACCGCGGTGGCCTCCTCGCGGTGCCACCCGCGCTCACCCCGGGCGCGCAGCCACGCCGTCATCTCGTCGGGCGGCATCGCCGCCGCGACCAGCCAGCCCTGCACCGCGTCGCACCCCAGATCCCGCAGCCGCTCCCAGGTCTCGTCGTCCTCGACGCCCTCCGCGACGACCAGCAGCCCGAGCGAATGCGCGAGGTCGACCGTGCAGCGGACGATCTCCGCGTCCTCGGTGTCCACGGCCAGCCGGGCCACGAACGACCGGTCGATCTTGAGCTCGCTCACCGGCAGCCGCCGCAGGTGGACCAGCGAGGAGTAGCCCGTGCCGAAGTCGTCGAGGGACATCCGCACGCCGTGTCCGGTGAGGCTGGCCAGCGTGTCGGCGGCCCGCTGCGGGTCCTCCAGCAGGACGTGCTCGGTGATCTCCAGCTGGAGCGCGCCCGCCGGGACCCCGTGGCGGGCCAGCCGCCCGGCGACCGCTCCGGCGAAGCCGGGGGTGTGCACATCGCGCGGCGAGACATTGACCGCGACGGGTACGTCGAGGCCGTCGGCGCGCCAGCGGGCGACCTGGCCGAGCGCTGTCTCCAGGACGTACTCGGTCAGCCGCGGCATCAGCCCGGAGGTCTCGGCCATGGAGATGAACTCGTCCGGCGGGACGCGCCCCCGGTCGGGGTGCACCCATCGGACGAGCGCCTCCAGGCCGGCGACATGGCCGTCGAAGCCGACCTTGGGCTGGTAGTGGAGCTCGACGTCGCCCGCGTCCAGCGCCCGCCGCAGATCGCCGAGGAGGCCGAGCCGGTCGGGCGTGTTGCCGTCGCGCCGGGCCTCGTACAGCTCGACGCCGCTGCGGTCGCGCTTGGCCTGGTACATGGCGACGTCCGCGCGGCGCAGCAGCCCCTCGGCGTCGAGCGCGTGGTCGGGGTAGACGGCGACACCGGCGCTGGCTTCGAGGACGAGGGTGAGCCCGTCCAGGTCCAGCGGCGAGCCGAGGTCGCCGACCAGGCTGCGGGCCGCCCGCTGGGCGCTGGTCAGGGAGTCGGTGGTGGGCAGCAGCACCGCGAACTCGTCGCCGCCGAGCCGCGCCACCTCCGCCCCGCGCGGCAGCGCGACCCGCAGCCGGTCCGCGATCTGGAGCAGCAGCCGGTCGCCCGCGAGATGGCCCAGGGTGTCGTTGACCGAGCGGAAGCGGTCGAGGTCGAGCAGGACGAGCGCGGAGCGGGTGCCGCTCCGCTCGGACTCGTCCAGCGCGGTCCAGGTGCGTTCGAGCAGCCACTGGCGGTTGGGGAGTCCGGTGAGCGGGTCGCGCAGCTGCTCCTCGGCGCGCACCCGGGCGATCCACAGGGTGGAGTCGAGGGCGATCAGGGGCACCGCGAACAGCGGGAGCAGCAGGGGCATCTCGTCGGCGACGACGACGATCAGCGGGGCGATGCCGAGCAGCGCGATGCCGACGAGGGCCTGCCGGACCAGGGCCGTGCGGGCGAGGGTGGGCAGTCCGGCGCCGGGCGGGGCGAGGGAGTACCACAGGAGGGCGCGGGTGACCGCGAGATAGCCGAAGGCGGCCAGGGCCGTCTGGGGGATGGCGGACATCTCCCAGCTCGCCGGCCGCCAGGGGTGCTCGACGGTGGGGACGGTGCCGAAGGCGGCGAGGGTCAGGGCGGCCGCGCCGACGCCGAGGATGTCGACCGCGCCGTGCAGCGCCGCCTGCCGCCAGCGGTGCCGCCGGGCGGCGCCGACCAGGACGACGACGGCGAGGCTGACGAGCCCGGCGGGCAGCCAGCCGTACAGCAGCAGCGCGGCCAGGGTTAACGCGGAGCCGGATCCGGTGCCGCCCCACCAGCGGTCCCGGCCCATGGCGACCAGATGGCCGACGATGATTCCGGTGAGGACGGCGAGGGACCAGCCCACTGTGCCGTCGGGAAAGAGCGCATGGCCCGCGTCGAGCACCCGGAATACCCCGATGCCGAGTGCGAAAGCGGCCATCGCGACGGCCGCGGCGGGCAGCGCCGGCAGCACGAGCCGGTGCAGCCGTGACGCCGGGGCGGCGCTTTCGGTCGGTTTCATACCCGTCCCTCTCACAGCCGGCGGTGCCAGCGCCACGGCAGGCGCACACCATCAACAGTAGGCGGCAGATGGCTTTGACGGGCGGCGATCGGCGACGGTTGCCCGAATGCCGCCCGACGATCCATAACCATCTGGTATGCGCTGTAAGGGTGATGCCCGCTCGCGATGCCCGGGAAGTGCTCCCAGTCGTAATCCGGCCAGGTTGGACCGGAACCCACTTGGTACTCCACCGGACAGTTCGTCCGGACGGGTCATGCGGAGTCATCCGGAGTCGGGCGGAGCCCATCCGGATGACTCCTGACAGCTCGTTACTTGGTCCCGACTTGGCCCCGACTACTCCGCGGGCGTCACCGCGACCTCTCTCGCGGCCTCGGGCCCCTGTTCGAGCAGGACCGCAAATCCATCCTCATCGAGCACGGGAACCTTCAACTGCATGGCTTTGTCGTACTTCGATCCTGGATTGTCGCCGACAACAACAAAACCCGTCTTCTTCGAAACGGAACCCACGACTTTCGCGCCGCGGTTCTGAAGCGCCTCCTTCGCCCCGTCCCGGGTGTGCGATTGCAGGGTGCCGGTGACCACGACCGTGAGCCCTTCGAGCGGCCGCGGCCCCTCGTCCTCGGCGGCCTCCTCCTCGAACCGGACCCCGGCCCGGCGCCACTTCTCCACGATCTCGCGGTGCCAGTCCTCGGCGAACCACTGCTTGACCGAGGCCGCGATGGTGGGCCCCACGCCCTCCACGGCCGCCAGCTCCTCCTCGCCCGCCTCGGCGATCCGGTCCAGCGAGCGGAACTCGCGGGCCAGCGCGGCGGCCGCGACGGGCCCGACATGACGGATGGAAAGGCCGGTGAGGATACGGGCCAGCGGGCGCTCCTTGGCCGCCTCAATGTTGGCCAGCATCGCCAGGGTGTTCTTCTTCGGCTCGCCCTTCTGATTGGCGAAGAAGGTGACGACTTTCTCCTCCCCCGTCTTGGGGTCGCGCTTGGGCAGTCCGCTGTCCGGGTCCAACACATACGACCGGATGGGGAGGAGTTGTTCGACCATCAGGTCGAACAGATCGCCTTCGTCCTTCAGTGGCGGCTCGGCGGGCTCCAGCGGCTGGGTGAGCGCACCGGCGGCGACATAGCCGAAATTCTCGATGTCCAGACACTTGCGGCCCGCCAGGTAGTAGACGCGCTCGCGGACCTGGGCCCGGCAGTAGCGGGCGTTGGGGCAGCGCAGATCGACGTCGCCCTCCTTCATCGGCTGGAGCGGAGTGCCGCACTCCGGGCACTCGGCGGGCATCACGAACTCCCGCTCGGTGCCGTCCCGCAGATCGACGACCGGCCCCACAATTTCCGGAATGACATCGCCCGCTTTACGCAGCACCACGGTGTCGCCGATCAACACGCCTTTGGCCTTGACGACGTCCTGATTGTGCAGGGTCGCGAATTCGACTTCCGAGCCCGCCACCGTGACCGGCTCGACCACGGCGAACGGCGTAACGCGCCCGGTGCGCCCGACGCCGACCCGGATGTCGACCAGCTTGGTATTGACCTCCTCCGGCGGGAACTTCCAGGCGATGGCCCAGCGCGGCGCCCGCGAGGTGGAACCCAGCCGCCCCTGGAGCGGGATCTCGTCGAGCTTGACGACCACGCCGTCGATCTCGTGCTCCAGCGAATGCCGCCGCTTGGGGTCCCCGTAGTACGCGATGTACTCACGGACGCCGTCGAGCGAATCCACGACCTTGTAGTGCGCGGCCGTCGGCAGCCCCCACTCGTGCAGCAGCTCGTAGGCCTGCGACTGCCGGTCGATGGCGAAGCCGTCGCGCGCTCCGATGCCGTGGACCACCATGCGCAGCGGGCGGCTCGCGGTGACCTTGGGGTCCTTCTGGCGCAGCGAGCCCGCCGCCGCGTTCCTCGGGTTGGCGAACGGCGGCTTCCCCGCCTCCACCAGCCGCGCGTTCAGCTCCTCGAAGCGCTCCCCGGGGAAGTAGACCTCGCCGCGGACCTCCACCAGCTCCGGAACCCGGTCGCCCTTGAGCCGGTCGGGGATCGCGGAGATCGTCCGCACATTGGGCGTGATGTCCTCCCCGGTGCGGCCGTCGCCGCGCGTCGCGGCGCGGGTCAGCCGGCCGCGCTCGTACGTCAGGTTGACCGCGAGGCCGTCCACCTTGAGCTCGCACAGGAAGTGGTACGGGGTCTCCGCCAGCTCCCGTACGATGCGGTCGGCCCAGCCGGCCAGCTCGTCGTTGTCGAAGGCGTTGTCCAGGCTGAGCATGCGCTCGCGGTGCTCGACCTCCGTGAACTCCGTCTCGTACGCGCCCGCGACCTTCTGGGTCGGCGAGTCGGGCGTCCTGAGCTCCGCGTATTCCTCCTCCAGCGCCTCGAGCGCCCGCAGCAGCCGGTCGAACTCGGCGTCGCTGACGACCGGGGCGTCCTTGACGTAGTACCGGAAGCGGTGCTCCTCGACCTGCTCAGCGAGCTTGGCGTGCTTGTCCCGTGCCTCCGCGGGCACTGTCGACTGCTGTTCGCCGGCCACCGTGTCGTCCTCCCGTTACTCAGGGTTGTCCGCGAGCGATCTCGCCGCCCGGACGCAGTGGGCCAGCGCGGCGCGCGCGTACGCGGGCGAGGCGCCCGCGAGGCCGCACGCCGGGGTGACCACCACGGACTCCGCGAGAGCCCCAGGCGAGAGCCCCAGCCTGCGCCACAGCGTCCTGACACCCATGACGCTACCGGCAGGGTCCGACAATGGGGTGTCGGTCCCCGGCACCGCGCCGACGAACAGCGAGGTGCCGGCCTCGACGGCCTCCCCGATCGCCTCCTCCTCACGCTCCGTGAGCAGGGAGAAGTCGAAGGAGACCCCGGCGGCCCCCGCCCGCCGCAGCAGCCCGAAGGGCACGCCGGGCGCACAGGAGTGGACGACCACCGGCCCGTCCGTCACCGCGATCACATCCCGCAGCGCGCCCTCCAGCACGCCCCGGTCCACTGCGGCGTAGGTGCGGTAGCCGCTGGCCGACCGGACCCGCCCGCGTGCCACCGCCGTCAGGGACGGCTCGTCGAGCTGGAGCACCACCTGGGCCCCGGGGACCCGGCGGCGCACCTCCGCCAGGTGGCCGCGCAGCCCCTCCGCGAGCGAGGCCACCAGGTCCCGGCAGGCGCCCGCGTCGTTCAGCGCGGCCTCCCCGCCCCGCAGTTCGAGCCCGGCGGCCAGGGTCCAGGGCCCGACGGCCGACACCTTGAGCGCGCCCTGATAGCCCTGGGTGAACTCCTCCAGGGCGTCCAGGTCCTCCCTCATCCAGGAGCGCGCCCGCCGGGTGTCGCGCCCGGGGCGGTCGCTGATCCGCCAGCCGCTGGGCTCCACGTGCGCGTACACCTCGACCAGCAGGCCGGCGGTCCGCCCGATCATGTCCGCGCCGGGACCCCGCGCGGGCAGCTCCGGCAGGTACGGCAGCGTCTCCAGCGACCCGGTGACGGTCTTGGCGGCCTCCCGCGCGTCACCGCCCGGCATCGACCCGACGCCGGTCGCGGCCCCCGCGCCCCAGCTCGGCCCCTTCGCGTTGTCCGCGCTGTTCGCGGTGCTCTTCTCGCTCACCCCGGAAGGGTACGAGCCCCGCGGCCGCTCGCGTGAACCGCTCGGTCGGCCCTCGGCGCCCGCAGGCCGAACCACGCCAGCAGCGCGGCGCCCGCGTACGCCGCGCCAGCCAGTCCGAAGGATGCCGCGGCGCCCGCGTACCAGCCGCCCGCGCCCGCGAGCACCGCGCCCATGACAGCGATGCCGACCAGCGTGCCGATCTGCCGGTTCGCGTTGAGCGTGGCCGAGGCGATGCTCGCGTGCTCGCGTCCGGCGGCGTCCATGAGTGCGCCGGTCATCGCCGGGGAGGCGACACCGAGGCCGGTGTTGAAGGCGCCCAGGATCACGGCGAGCGCCCAATAAGGCAGCCCCGGGGAGATGACGACCGCGAGGGCGGTCGTCCCGGCCGCCGCGTACAGCAGCGACCCGGCGAGCGCGGCCCGGTTGCCCACCCGGTGCCCCGCCTTGGCGTACAGGACATTGCCGAGCAGGAAGACCATCTGGGTGGGGAGCAGTTGCAGGCCCGCCTCCATGGGGCTCGCGCCGCGCGCGTTCTGCAGGAAGAGCCCGAGCATGAACATCCCGCCGTAGCAGCCGAGGTTGAAGAGGAAGCCGACGGCGTTGGCGGTCGAGAAGCGCGCGTTGGCGAAGAGTGCGCCGGGCAGCACCCGGGCCGTCGTCCCCGCGGCCCGCTCCCGTACCGCGAAGGCGGCCCCGGCCAGCAGCGCGACCGCGAACGCGGCGAGCACCGGCGCCGCGCCCCACCCCGTCTCCGGCCCCTGGATGAGGCCGTACGCGAGCGCCGCGAGCGCGACCAGACCGAGCGCGTGCCCGCCCGCGCCCAACGGCATGGCGCGGCCGGGAAGCGGCGCGACGTAACGGCGCGCGAGCACCAGGGCGGCGAGCCCGACGGGCAGGTTGACCAGGAAGATGCTGCGCCAGCCCAGGCCGCCGACCAGCAGCCCGCCGACCGCGGGCCCCACTCCGGCCGCCGTCGAGACGATCGCGGACCAGATGCCCAGGACCCGGGCGCGCTCCGGGCCGCCCGGGAAGGCGTTCATGAGGAGGGTGAGCGAGCTCGGCATGAAGAGCGCGGCCCCGGCCCCCTGCGCCAGCCGCCCGGCCACCAGCACCCCGGCGACCGGGGCCACCGCGCACACCAGCGAGGCCGCGGTGAACAGCCCGAGCCCGGCCAGATAGATCCGCCGCGCCCCGAAGCGGCCCGCCAGTGACCCGGCGAGCAGCAGCAGGGACGCGAAGACCAGGACGTAGCCGTCGACGACCCAGGTGAGGCCGGAGAGGGTCAGATCCAGGCCGGAGCGCAGCTGGGGCCCCGCGACGTTCATGATCGTCACGTCCAGGGTCGCCATCACGAAGCCGAGGGCCAGCGCGAGAAGTTGCACGCCCTGCCGCTTCTCTGTCGCCCGCCCCTCCCCCTCTGCCTTCCCGTTCGACTTCGCCTTCACGGAATGTCCGGGCTCGTCCGCCCTCTGCCGTGCCCTGTCCGTACGAGTGATCATGCACGAAAACTTATAGCTGTATCCATTACAGCTGCAATAGATACAGCTATAACTTTACTGGCGCCATACGAAAGCCCCTGGGACCCACGCCCTGGGCTCCCGGGGGCTCCCGCGATGCCTACCCCACCCGGTCGAGCGCCTTCAGCAGCTGCGCCCGCAGCTCATCGCGCCCCTCGTCGGTCAGGTGGTCCAGTGGCGAGTCCTTCCCCATCCGCCGCAGCAGATCCAGCCGCAGCTCCCGCCCCTCCTCGGTCAGGACCAGCTGCTTGGCCCTGCGGTCCGTGGGGTGCGGCTGCCGTACCACCAGCCCCTGCTTCTCCATCTTGTCCATCACATAGGTCACGTTCGGCGGCTCACAGCACAGCACCGCTGCCAGCTCCCGCGCCGTCTTCGGCTCCCCCAGCTCCTCCAGGGCCTTCGCCTGGGTGGGGGTGAGGCCGAGCTCGGCGATCCGGCTGCGCCGGTGCGCGTCCATCCGCCGGGACAGTTCGGTGACGAGCCCCCGGATCTCCCTGACCCCGCACCCCGCTTGCGCGTCGGTCGCTCTCGCTTCGGCTTCGCTGCTCACCTCGTCAGCGTACGTCGGCGGGCGCGGTTCGCCGCCGACGCGTCGGGACTCCGCCCCGCTCGGCCGTCAGGCGATCGGCCGCACCGACAGGTCCGTGATCTCCGCGTCGCGCGGCAGGTCGAGGGCCGCCAGGACCGTGGTCGCCACCGACCCGGCCGTCATCCAGCGCTCCGGGTCGTACTCCTTGCCCTCCTGCTGGTGCACCTTGACCTGCATGGGCGTGGCCGTACGCCCCGGATAGACGGTGGTCACCCGCACCCCGTGGCCGCTCTCCTCCCAGCGCAGCGCGTCGGCCAGCGCCTTGAGCCCGTGCTTGCTCGCCGCGTACGCGCCCCACTGGCTGCTGGCCCGCAGCCCGGCACCGGAGTTGACGAAGACCACATGCCCCTGGGCCACCCGCAGCTGTGGCAGCAGCAGCCGGGTCAGCTCGGCGGGCGAGACCAGATTGACGGCGAGCTGGCGGGTCCACACCTTGGGGGTCAGCTCGCCGACCTCGCCGAGGTCCACCACGCCGGCGATGTGCAGCAGCGAGTCCAGCCGCTCGGGCAGCGCCTGCTGCCCCAGCGCCCAGGACAGCCGGTCCGGGTCCGCCAGGTCACCGACGACCGTACGGGCGCCGGGAAAGCGCGCCGCCAGCTCCCGTGCCCGCCCGGCGTCGCGGGCCAGCAGCCACAGCTCCTCGCCCCGCTCGACGAGCCGCTCGGTGACCGCCTCGCCGATGCCCGAACCTGCTCCAGTGATCAGATGCGTTCCCATGCCCCCAGCTTGCCGCACCGGGCGGGGCCGCGGCGGCGCGGGTGCGCGGGCCGCCGTCGTCCGGAGGGCACCGAGAAGACGGTCATGGTCCGTCCAACTGTTCCTGGACGTGCCGGGCCTGCGCTGCGCGGCGCTGGGCGCGGAACAGCGCGAGGGCCCGCAGCCGGTTCTCCCGGGCCTCCTCGGGCCGCCCCAGGGCCTGCTGGGCGTCGGCGATGTTGGCGAGGGTGTCGGCCTCGTCATACGCGTTGCCCGCCTCCTGGAACAGCTCCAGAGCCTCGCTGTAGTGGACGAGCGCCCGGTCGTGGCGGCCGGTCCGGTGGGCGATGTAGCCGAGGCTGTCCAGCGTCGAGGCCTCGGCGCCCCGGCCGGCCTCGGCACGGAACAGCGCCAGGGCCCGCTCGCAGTGGTCGCGCGCCTCCTCGAAGCGGCCCAGCTGGGCATGGCACCAGCCGACCGCGTTGAGCTGGCCCGCCTGCCAGACGGGGTTGCCGAGCCCCTCGTACAGGCGCAGGGCCTGGCCCGCGTGGGTCAGCGCGGCCTCTTTGTCGCCCTGTTGCTCCCAAACCCATCCAAGGGTGCGATGTGTGTGGGCCTGGCCGGGGACGTCGCCTGCCTCCTCGTACACCGCCAGCGCCCGGCCGAGGTGGTCCAGGGCCTCGGCGCCCTGCCCCAGGTGCGAGGCGGCCTGGCCCAGGCGCCAGTGGGCGAGCGCCCGCGCGGGCGGATGGCCCTGGCGCTCGGCGGCGGTGAGCCCCGCCCGCCAGACCCTGAGGTGGTCCCGGAAGTGGGCGCCACGCCAGTGGTAGGAGATCAGCGTCCAGGCCAGCTGCCAGACCGGGGTGTGCCGTTCCTGCTTCAGGGCCAGCCGCTGGGCGGCGAGAACGCAGGCGTGTTCGGCGTCGAACCAGTCCAGGGCCGCGGCGGGGTCCTCGAGGCGGACCGGGACGCAGCCGGGCGCGGCCGGGTCGAGCTCGGGTCTGAACGGCGTGTTCGGCCCGTCCACCAGGCTGTTGGCGGCGAAGGCGGTGTGCAGATAGAAGTCGACCAGCCGACGCAACGCGTCCCGGCCACGCCCGCGCTCGTCCGCCTGACCGCGCTCGGCGGCGTACAGCCGGACGAGATCGTGCATCCGGTAACGGGCCGGGGCGTGCCGCTGGACCAGGTGCGCGGCCTCCAGCTCGCCGAGCAGTACGCGGGTGCGGGGCGCGTCGAGCCCGGCGAGGGAGGCCGCGGCGGGCAGGCCGATGTCGGGGCCCGGCGCCAGGCCCAGCAGTCCGAACAGCTCGGCCGCCGGGGCGGAGAGGGCGCGGTGCGAGGCGGCGAAGACGGCGCGCAGGTTCGCGGTCAGATCGCCGGTGTCCAGCGCGTCCAGCCGGGTCGCCGCCTCCCTCAGCTCCTCGGCGAGCGCGGCGAGGGGCAGGTCGGGGTGGGTGGCGGCGCGCGCGGCCACGATCCCCAGGGCCAGCGGAAGGCCCGCGCAGTGCTCCAACAGCACGTCCACCGCGTCCGGTTCGGCCTCGACCCGCGCGGCCCCCAGGTGCCGCACCAGCAGCTCGCGCGCCTCGGCCGCGCCGAAGACGTCGAGCGGCAGCGGCAGCGCGCCGTGCGTGGTGACCAGGGAGGTGAGCCTGGAACGGCTGGTCACCAGCACGGTGCAGCTGGGGCTGCCGGGCAGCAGCGGCCGCACCTGCCCGGCGTCGCGGGCGTCGTCCAGCACAACCAGCACGCGCCGGCCCGCCAGCAGGCTGCGGTACAGCGCGGTCTGCGCGTCCAGGTCCACCGGGATCGAGTCGGGCGCGACGCCGAGCGCGTCCAGGAACCCCCGCACCGCGACCGCTGTCGGCACCGGTTCCGCCGACGGGTCGAAGCCGCGCAGGTTGACGTACAGCTGCCCGTCGGGGAACCGCGCCGTGTTCTCGTGCGCCCAGCGGACCGCCAGCCAGGTCTTGCCGACCCCGCCGATCCCGCCGATCGCCGAGATCACGACCGTCTCGCCGCCGGCCTCGGCCCGTACGTCGCACACCTCGCTCAGCCGCAGCAGCTCCCGCGCGCGGCCGGTGAAGGCGGGCGGCGGGGCGGGCAGCTGACGCGGCACCGGGATGTGGGCCTCCGGGCCGAGGCTCGTGTCGCCCGCAGGCGGTTCCGCGAGCGCGGGGTCCCCCTCCAGGATCCGCTGATGCAGCTGGTCCACCGCCCGGCCCGGGCCGATGCCCAGCTCCGCAACCAGCAACTGCCGTGTGCGCCGATAGTGCTCCAGCGCCTCGGCCTGGCGGCCACAGCGATACAGCGCGAGCATCAGCTGCCCCGCCAGCCGCTCGTCCAGCGGGCGCTCCCCGGCCCGGGTGAACAGCCCGGCCAGCAGCTCCCCGTGGCGCCCGCGGCGCAGCCCGGCGTCATTACGGTCCAGCTCGGCCGCGAACCGCTCCTGGGCGAGGGCGTCGCGCAGCGCGTTGAACCAGGGCGTGTCGATCGCGCCGAACGCGTCGCCGCGCCACAGCCCGAGCGCCTGCTCCAGCAGCGCCTCGGCCCCCTCGTCGGCGGCGCTGCGGGCCTCGGCGACCAGCTCACGGAAGCGGTGCAGGTCGATGGCCGCCTTCTCGGCCGCCAGGACGTAGCCCCCCGCTTCCTTCCCGATCTCCACCCCGACAGCGGTCAGGACGGCCCTCAGCCGCGAGAGATAGCTGTAGAGCGCCGTACGGAACCGCTGCGGCGGCCGCTCACCCCAGATCCGGTCCGCGAGCTGATCGACGGAGACCGAACGGTTGGCATCGACGAGCAGCGCCGCCAGAACGGACCGCTGCCGCACATGCCCGACGTCCATCGGACGGCCGTCGGCCCACACCTCGATGCCGCCCAATAACCCGAACGTGACCGCCATTTCGCTCCCACGGTGGAAACAGCCTGCCCTGTGACAGCCCATCCGATCAGCCGATTCAAGGTCCGCACAAGGTCTCTGCAACACCGGCCCGAAAGGCTGTCCTATGCGGCGCCCGGCAGGGGGGCGGGCGCCGCCACTCCCCCGGCCCGAATACCGAATGGGGGATGCGTCTGTCATGGACGTCACACGCCGAACACTTCTCTGCGGCATCTCCGCCGCTCCGCTCGCCGCGGCCGCCGGCGGCCTGGTACTCCCGTCCACGGCGCACGCGGCTTCTTCCGAGGCAGCGTCCGAATTCCGCGTGAAGATGCGCGACCGCCCGAAGAGGCAGGTCGGCTACACCTACCCTGAGGCGATCGCCGGTCTCGCCCGTGCACTCCCGGCAGCGCCCCTGGTGGCAGAGGTGCTGCGGAACGCCGACCGCAAAGCGGTGGTGAACCACCGCTGGCCCGCGGGGGGCAAGCCGGACAGGCTCAAGTACTCCTTCGGCTGGGACCCTGACACCAGTGACGGCACCACTCCGGCGTGGTATCCGCAGGGCATCTCCACCAGCTACGACGCCTACCACGGACCGATTCCGGGCACGAACACGGAGCCGGAGAAGCGGGCGGTCCTGGTGTCCTGGTACGGAAAGGGCATGAACGCGTGGCGGGGCGCGCGTATCACCTTCGTCGATGTGACCCTCCCGAGCAGGCCGCGATACCGTCACGTGCTGCTCGTGGAGCCCCTGAAGCGTCTCGGCCAGCCCAATGACTTCCGGCCGGTCAAAGCCCACGCGGGAGGCCTCGCCTGGTACGGGGACAGGCTCTATCTCGCTGACAGCGCGAATGGCGGGTTGCGCGTATTCAACATCAACCAGATGTTCCGGGTTTCCGCCAGCGGGCTCGCGGCGGCGGGCTACTGCGGATACCACCGGGGAGACAAGAAGTACTACGCGTGGGGCTACCAGTACGTGCTTCCGCAGAGCCGTGCCTACGACAACGCGGGAGCGGACCTGAGGTATTCACAGGTCGCGGTGGACCATACGACCCCGCAGCCTTCCCTCCTTGTCAACGAGTACTTCGGCGGCGGCAGCACCCGGTGCATACGCTGGAACATGAACTCCAGCACGAGTTCCATCACCTCCGAAGAGGCCGTGGAGGAGCGGTCGTTCGAGCGGGCCAACGTCCAGGGGGTCGTCAGTGTGAACGGCTCCTACTACTTCTCGGTCAGCAAAGGTTCCAACCCCGGGCACCTGTACCGCTGCCCGCGCGGCAGCTTCGAGAAGCCCAAGAAGCACGGAAAGCTCTCGATCGGCCCCGAGGACCTCAGCTACGACGGTGACCGGAACGGCATCTGGAGTCTGGGCGAGCACCCGCGCAGGCGCGCCGTGTACGTGGTGGGCCGCTGAGCCTCGACATCACCAAGGCGTGGCTCCGCTCCGGCGGAGCCACGCTCACGGCTATCTCACTGCTCCAGGTGCGCCAGCGCGTCCGCGCCGCTCTCCGCGAAGAAGACCAGCTCGCTGAGGGGGAGCGGCAGAAAGCCCTCGTCCTCCATCCGCTGGAACTGCTGCTTCAGCCCGTCGTAGAAGCCCGCCGTGTTGAGCAGCACCACCGGCTTGATGTGCAGGCCGTGCTTCTTCAGCTCCAGGATCTCGGTGGCCTCGTCCAGCGTCCCCGTGCCGCCCACCATGACCACCACCGCGTCCGCCCGGGCGAGCAGCTGCGCCTTCCGCTCGGCGAGATCCTTGGCGATCACCATCTCGTCGGCGTTCTCCCTGGCCTTCGCGGACAGGAACTCCACCGATATCCCGACGAGCCGCCCGCCGTTCTCCTGCACCCCGTCCGCCATCACCTTCATCAGCCCGACGTCCGACCCGCCCCACACGAGAGTGTGCCCACGCTTGCCGATCAGCTCGGCGAACTCGCGGGCCGGGGCGGTGTAGCGGTCGTCCAGGTCGGCGGCGGAGCAGAAGACGCAGATATTCATGCTCGCCACTGTACGGCGCGGGTGCGACAGCGCCCCGGATCCGCGCGGCTGATTCAGGCGGCCAGCGCCGCCATGGGCGTCGGCGACGGCCCGCCCCAGGCCAGCTCGAACCACACCGTCTTCCCGCCGAGCCCGAACGGCTCCTCCCCGATGGCGCAGCCACCCCACCGGTCCGCGAGGACGTCGAGGATGAACAGCCCCCGGCCGCCGTCCACCTCCACGGACGGCTTGAACGGCTCAGGGAGCTCGGGGTTGGTGTCGGTGACGCTGACCCGCAGCACGGGGTGCCTCCACAGCAGACGAACGGACGCGCAGTCGTCTGAGTATCGGACGGAGTTGGTCGCCAGCTCGGAGGTGAGCAGCGACGCCAACTCGACCAGTTCACGCAGCCCGTGAGCCGTCAGCACGGCGCGCAGCGTGGCCCGGACGATGCCCGGACCGCGGGGGTCTCGGGGGAAGCGGAGTTCGTACTCCCAGGGCTCGGTGAACAGCAGCGGTGGCGGTTGCGGGGTCACGTGGCACCTCCGGTGGGCGTTGCGTTCGCGGTCACAAGCTAGAGCACTTTGAGTAACTTGTGAGTCACTCAGACACGAACGAGTGAAACAAAACTCGACTCAGTAGACCCTCACTTAGCCCCCTGCCAGACTGCCTGGACGGGCAGCGAGAGAGGACTCATGGCACCAAGAAGCGCCCCTACAGGCCGTCAGCGCCGCCTCGCCGTGGAACTACGGCGCATGCGCGAGCAAGCCGGGGTTTCCATCCAGCAGGCGGCCACGATGCTGGGCGCCGACCGGACGATGATCTCCAACGTCGAGGCCGCGCGCACGAGGCTGAGCGAAGAGCGCGTCCGTCAGCTCGCATGCAATTACGGATGCGCGGACGAGCCACTGATCAACGCGCTGGCCTCCATGACGGGCAGCCGTCGGAGCCGGGACTGGTGGGCGGAGTACAGAGGCAAGCTGCCGGACGGCTTCCTGGACATCTCCGAGATCGAGCACCACGCCACGCACATCCGCACCGCGCAGACGGTGCACCTGCCAGGCCTGCTGCAAACCGAGGAGCACGCCCGTGCACTCTTCGAGCTGGTGGTCCCGAAACTGCCGCGCCTGGAAGTCGAGCTGCGCGTGGCACACCGCCTGGAACGCCAGAACATCCTCGACCGGGAGCGGCCGACCCCCTACGTCGGCATCATTCACGAGGCCGCACTGCGCATGCAGTTCGGCGGGCGGGACGTGGCCAGGACACAGCTCGAATACCTGGCCGACGCAGCAGACCGCGACAACATCACCCTGCTCGTCATCCCGTTCAGCGCCGAAAGTTTCCACGGCGCCGGACAGTCGATCCTGTACGCAGAGGGACCCGTACCGCAGCTCGACACCGTGCAGTTGGACACCGCCTACGGCCCCCACTTCGCCGATGCCCCGACTCCGCTCGCCAACTATCGTGCCCTGCTGGACCTGATGGAAGACTCGGCGTTCCCATCCGATGAGTCTCAGAAGCTCATCCGGTCCATCGCCCGCGATATGTGAGAGGGGCCATCAGTGCACGAGTCCACCTGGCAGCGGTCATCGTTCTGCGGCGGCGGCGGCAACAACTGCATAGAGGTCGCCATTGATGGCAGCGCCATAGCCATACGCGAAAGCGCCGAGCCCGAAGCAGTCCTGATCACCGACCGCACCGCGCTGCGCGCGTTCGTCCTCGGCGTGAAGGACGGGCGCTTCGACCCCCTGCTGGACCGCCGGTAGCCGACGCGGCAATACGACCATGGGCCCCGGTGCGACACGCACCGGGGCCCCTCGCATGCTGCGACTCACGCCGATGGGTGACGCGCATCACCCAGATGAGCCAGCAAAGTGACCTTCCAGCCCCATAAGCTGCCCAATACGCGTACCGGAATAATTCAATCCGCTTCCCCCACACGCGGCAGCGGTCACGACGACCGTTCACGCCTGATCAGACAGCCGGAACGCCCGGACAACCGTGGGCTGGGAGAGAATGTTGAGAGCACGACGCATAAGGGGAGCGGCTGCCGCAGTGGCAGTCGGCGTGATGGGGGTGCTGGCCTTCGAAGGGCTGGCCGACGGCTCGGCCGACACCGGAAGGGCAGCGACCTCCGGGCCGGTCAAGGCCGCCGTCCACCGCATCGCATTGAAGCCCGGCACGGACGGGAACGTGGCGCTCGGGGATCGTTCCACCGAGCCCTTCAGTCTGCTCGGCGTGAGCTGGACCAACCCCAGGGCCAAGGCGCCCAAGAAGGTCGAAGCGCGCACCCGTGACGCGAAGACCGGTGCGTGGTCGCAGTGGTTCACCGTGGGAGAGAATGACGCCCGGGGGGACGTTCCGGTGAAGGGCGAGCGGGGAGCGACCGAGCCCTACTGGGTCGGGCCTTCCAACGGCGTCCAGTTGCGCGTCCTGGCGGGCAGCAAAACCTCGACCGCCCTACCGCACGGCCTGCGCCTCGACCTGGTGGATCCCGGAAAGGCCGCCACCGCCGACCCCGCCCCGGCCGCGTACACCCTCGATGATCCCAGTGCCTCCGCCTCCGCCTCGGACAGCGCGACGCCCGCCGATACGCCGACCGGCACGCCCACGGACGCGGCGACCGACACCCCCACTCCGGCCGACACTCCCACCACGGCGACGGACTCCCCCTCGCCGAGCGACACGCCGACCCGGGCCCCGACCAGCGATGCCCCGTCCGCCTCGCCGAGCGACACGGCGACGGCCTCGGCCTCACCTTCGCCGAGCGCCTCCGCCACCAGCGGGCCGCCCTCCACCGCACCCGAGCCGCCGATCGTCTCGCGCTCCACATGGGGCGCCGACACCACGGGCATCACACCGGAGGACCCTCCGACGTACAACACGGACGTGAAATCGGTCTTCGTCCACCACACGGACGGGACCAACGACTACAGCTGCGCAGATTCCGCCTCGATTGTGCGTGGTATTTACATCTATCACGTCAAGACCAACGGCTGGAACGACATCGGGTACAACTTCCTGGTCGACAAGTGCGGCACCATCTTCGAAGGCCGCGCAGGCGGCGTCGATATGCCGGTACTCGGCGCGCACACCTACGGCTGGAACCGCGAGAGCGCCGGCATCGCCGTCCTGGGCAACTACACCTCCACCGGCGCGTCCACGGACGCGCTGACGTCGATCGCCCGGCTGGCCGGATGGAAGCTCGGTCAGTACGGCGCCGACCCCGCCGGCACCGTCCAGCTCACCGCTGGAGCGACCCAGAAGAACTACTTCGGCACCAGCTACACGGCCGACACGAAGTACACCTTCAACCGGATCTCCGGACACCGCGATGGCTACAACACCGAGTGCCCCGGCAACTCGCTGTACGCCCAGCTGCCCACCATCCGCAGCTTGGCATCCGGCCCCGTCGCCGGTTTGAAGATCACCTCGGTATCCGGGGCCGGTCTGTACAACTCGGCCTACTACACCAAGTCCGGCATCACCGTTCGCTGGTCGGCCACCACTCCCGCAGTCCTGATCAAGAGGTACGAGCTGCTGGTCGACGGCAAGGTCGTCGCCACCACCTCCGGCACCAGCGCCTCCGCGTCGGCCACCCTGGCGCTGGGCACGCACAAGGTCGCGGTGCGGGCCGTGCACCAGTCGGGGAAGACGGCGACCACCGCCGCCACCACCGTCATCGCCGAGACCACCGCCCCGACCTTCACCACGACACCGAAGCTCACCCTGCGGACCGGCACGGTCAACACCACCGCCGTCCCGGTCCGCCTGGACTGGAAGGCAACCGACAACGCCGCCCTCCAGAACGTCAAGCTGCTGTCCCCGACCACCGCGACGTTCGGCCCGACGACCACCACTTCCAACCGCACGGTCGCGTCCGGCACCGCGTCCACCTGGTCCATGCGCGCCTACGACTACGCGGGCAACTACCGCACCTCCTCGCCCTCCTACACGCCCGTCATCCTCCAGGAGTCCTCGGCGGTGAAGTCCGGTAGCTGGACGACCAAATCCTCCTCCAGCTACCTGGGCGGCAAGTCGTACTCGAGCGGCAGCAAGGGCGCCAGCCTGACCTGGACCTTCACCGGCCGTTCCGCGGCCTGGGTGGTCTCCCGGGCATCGACCTCCGGCCAGGCGTACGTCTATGTGGACGGCACCAAGGCCGCCACCGTCGACCTGCGCTCCTCCTCGACGATGTACCGCAACGCCATCTGGACGAAGTCCTGGTCCACCAGCGCCAAGCACACCGTCAAGATCGTCGTCGTCGGCACCAGCGGCCGCCCGACCATCACCTCCGACGGCCTGGTCTACATCAAGTGACCAGCCGCGCCTGACCCACGAGAACGGGGCGCGGCCGGTGGCCGGCCGCGCCCCGCACACATCTCAAGCTCAGTGACCGGAGGGCGGCTCGAAGCAGCCGGTCTCCATGTACGGGCCATTCGTCCGCACCTCGTAGTTGGTCTTCTGCACAAAGGCCGTGACGCAGGCGTCGTCATGTACGCGAAGGCCGACCAGGGCTCCCTCAGGCGTCACGTAGTGGTCGGTCTCGAAGCGTGGTGACATCCCCTTCACGGTGAGCGTCCCGCCGAGCCGCTTGCCCCCGGCCCCGGTCCGCTCCTCCTCGTACCCGAGCTTCAGCATCGCCGCGCGCACGCTTTCGACGTCCCACTTCTTCTCTTTCCAGAGCCGCCTGAGCACGGGCTCGATGCGGTCGGCCTCCTTGCGCGCGGCCTCCGCGCTGTCGGCGGACATCGCACCGGGGCGGCGGAAAGCGTTGTTCTCGTTGTAGTGCGGGGCGCCGTCGCCCGCTCCGGGCTCCACATAGGGGGTGGCGCCGGGGGAACTCTGGCCGGAGCTCGGGGGCGGGTTCGGGACGCCGGCCGCCGAGTCCGTGACGCGCTGCTCACCGCAAGCGGTCAGGGATATGGCGGTCCCCAGGAGGAGAGCGACCGCGGCGAAGCGTCTTCGCCGCTCGCGCGTTGAGGTCAACATGGTCGTGACTCTGCCACGAATTGGGTAGCGGCGTGCCGGCCCGTGGCTGATCATCGAAGGATGCGTCCGCTGAAGCACGGCTACACCAACCGCACCATCGGCGACGGCGCTGTCGTGCGGAAGACCTACGCGGGTCCGGACGCCGAGCTCAGGCTCGACCGTGAGCGCACGCTGTTGACCCGGCTCCAGGGACGGCTCCCCGTGCCACCGGTGCATGAGGCCGACACCGGCACCCTCACGCTCGGCTTCATGACCGGCGTGCCCGGCCAGGAGCTGCTGGACGCCGGCCGCGCCGCGGAGGTCCTGGAGGCGTGCGGGGCGCTGCTGCGGCGCATCCACGGGACTGAGGCGAGCGTGCGGGGCGCGGTGTTGGTGCACGGCGATTACGGGCCCAACAACCTGCTGCTCGACCCCGTCACCTTCCGGGTCACCGCCGTGGTCGACTGGGAGTTCGCCCATCTCGGGGACCCGGTCGAGGACCTGGCCTGGTGCGAGTGGATCGTACGGATGCACCACCCCGAGCACCGCCACGCCCTCGACGCCTTCTTCCGCGCGTACGGCGAGGATGCGGTGCCGCCCTGGCCGGTCCGCCAGGCCGCCATGCTGGCCAGATGCGAGTCCCTGCGGGAGTTCTGCCACCGCTGGGAGCCGAACGGCGCGGGGGTGACCCTGTGGCGGGAGCGTGCGGCCGCGACGGCGGGTTGGCAGGAGTAACCGAGGAGACGAAGACGTGGTCAATGGTTCCGCGCACGACGGCGATACGGTGCTGACGGTGCGCCCCGAACTCGCGGACGAGGAGCTCAACGAGCTGTTCAGCGCCTCATGGCCGGATCACAGCCCGACCGCCTTCGCACCGCTGCTGGCCCGCAGTCTGTTGTGGATCGCCGCGCACCGGGACGACCGGCTCGTCGGATTCGTCAACGTCGTCGGCGACGGAGGTCTCCACGCCTTCATCCTGGACACCACCGTGCACCCCGACGAGCGTCGGCAGGGGCTCGGGGTGCGGTTGGTGCGTGTGGCGGCGGATGAGGCGAAGGCATATGGCGCGGAGTGGCTGCATGTCGACTACGAGCCGCACCTTGAGTCCTTCTACGGGCAGTGCGGATTCCGGCCCACCGCCGCGGGTCTGATGCGGCTCTGAGCGACGAGCTGCCCGATCATCACCCGCCCAGGGGAACCCGTCGCGCGAGCACCTTTCGGTGGCTGATCCGCCAGCCCTGGTCCATGCGCACGATGGTGTCCTCGTATGTCAGACTCCCGGTCGTACCGTCGGCGTAGACGCCGATTCCCTTGGAGCGCGCGTGCACCCGGCCGTCGGCCTGCTCGCTCAGGACGGTGTTCGTGACATGGTGTCCGACCGGGTTCAGCTCGCCCAGGGCGCGCCCGGCCTCGGCGCAGGCCGCCACTCCCCTCAAGACCTCGTGCCCGAAATCCGTGACGTCGTAGATGACGTCGGTGGTGAACACCTCGTCGAAGCGGTCGAGTTCTCCGCTGTCGCACAGATGCCCGTGCATCGCGATCAGCTCGGTGATGGCGCAGCGATCTTCGCAGGTGAGAGTCATTGGCGATCCTCAAGGCGGCAATACGGGGAGTTCCCCGGTTCATTGCGCGGTACTGTAAACAGGGACGTCCCCGTATCGCAACCAGGGAGCATGGCGATGACGCGTCCGGATCCGTTGATGGCCCCGCGACCACGCAGGGCGGACGCGGCAAGGAGCGTCCAGTCGCTACTCGCCGCGGCGAAAACGCTCTTCGACGAGCACGGCCCCGACGTCGCGCTGGACGAGGTGGCGCGCCGGGCGGGCGTCGGCAACGCGACGCTCTACCGCCACTTCCCCACCCGCCAGGACCTGATCGTGGCGGTGTACGCGGATGAGGTGACGCTCCTCTGCGAGCAGGGCGCCGACCTGCTTGCATCCGAGTCGGCGGCTGACGCGCTGTTCATCTGGCTGGACAGTTTCGTCGTCCACGTCGCCGCGAAACGCGCCTTGGCGTTGGCCGGGACCGCGGACAGCGCTCAGCGGCGCACCACATTGTTCGACCACTGGCACACGGCCATGCGATCCACCGCACAGAAACTGCTCACCAGAGCCCAACACGGCGGGGCAGTCGACACGGACCTGACGGTGGACGACATGCTCGCGCTGACGAACGCCGCAGCTCTCGCCGGCAGCAGCGCGGATCACGCACGGCAACTCCTGCGCCTCCAGTGGCGCGGCTTCGCGAGTGGTGCCCGAGCACTCCCGTAGCTACCGCCTCAGCTCGCCGACGCGGCCCGCTCCGCGCGCTCCGCCCGCTCCGTCGTCGCGATCGTCGCCGACCCCACGACCCGCGTCCCGTCGTACAGCACGATCGCCTGGCCCGGGGCCACGCCCCGGACCGGCTCGGTGAAAGTCACGCGCAGTTCGCCGGCGCCATCGACGGGCTCGGCCGTCACCTCGGTCTCGCCGCCGTGGGCGCGCAGTTGGGCGGTGTATGTGGCGGGGCCGGTGGGTGGGGTGCCGCACCAGCGGGGGGTGATGGCGGTGAGGGCCGTGACGTCGAGTGCCTCGACGGGGCCGACGGTGACGGTGTTGTTCACCGGGGAGATGTCCAGGACGTAGCGGGGCTTGCCGTCGGGGGCGGGGTGGCCGATGCGCAGGCCCTTGCGCTGGCCGATGGTGAAGCCGTACGCGCCGTCGTGGGTGCCGAGCCTGCGGCCGTCCTCGTCGACGATGTCGCCCTCGGCCGTGCCGAGGTGCTTGGCCAGGAAGCCCTGGGTGTCGCCGTCGGCGATGAAGCAGATGTCGTGGCTGTCCGGCTTCTTGGCGACGGCCAGGCCGCGCCGCTCGGCCTCCGCGCGGATCTCGTCCTTGGTGGTGAGGGTGTCGCCGAGCGGGAACATGGCGTGGGCCAGCTGGCGCTCGTCGAGGACGCCGAGGACGTACGACTGGTCCTTGGCCATGTCGGAGGCGCGGTGGAGCTCGCGGCTGCCGTCCTCGTGGTGGACGACGGTGGCGTAGTGACCGGTGCAGACCGCGTCGAAGCCGAGCGCCAGCGCCTTGTCGAGCAGCGCCGCGAACTTGATCTTCTCGTTGCAGCGCAGGCAGGGGTTGGGGGTGCGCCCGGCCTCGTACTCGGCGATGAAGTTGTCCACCACGTCCTCGCGGAAGCGCTCGGCGAGGTCCCACACGTAGAAGGGGATGCCGATGACGTCCGCGGCCCGGCGGGCGTCGCGCGAGTCCTCGATGGTGCAGCAGCCGCGGGCGCCGGTGCGGAAGGACTGCGGGTTGGCGGAGAGCGCGAGGTGGACGCCGGTCACGTCATGGCCCGCCTCGGCCGCGCGCGCGGCCGCCACCGCGGAGTCGACACCGCCGGACATGGCGGCGAGGACGCGCAGGCGACGGCCGTCGCGGGGACCTGTGGGCGCACCGGGGAAGTCATTCATAACCCCTCCAGGGTAGGCCCTGGGGAGTGGAGGCCCGGCGCCCCACCGGGTCGTTACGGAATGTTGCGGGACACCTGCCGTCAGTCGCCGTTCGCGCGGTCCAGGATGCGCTGTGCCAGGTCCAGGGCCTGGTCCACGTCCTTGGCCAGATAGATCAGATCCACGAAGGCGTGGCCCACCCCCGCCTCCGCCTCCGCCCTGGCCAGCACCGTCGCGATGTCCTCGACGGAGGCCTCGGCGTAGGGGTTGACCCGCAGGATCGCGTCGAGCGCGGCGGGGTCCCGGCCCTCGCGCCCGGCCGTCTCCCGGATGAGCTCCATGGGGCGGACGACGTCCGCCTCGGGGTCGAACGGGGCGGGCGGGACGGCGATCGGCAGCCAGCCGTCGGCGCGCCGGGCCACCCGGCGGAGGGCGGCGGGGGCGAAGGCCGCGAGGTAGACGGGCGGGTGGGGGCGGGAGGCGGGCTTGATGTCGACATACGAGGCGGGCACGGTCCAGTGCTCGCCGCGGTGTTCGACGGGGTTGGCCGTCCACCACGCGGTCAGGACGTCGAGGGTTTCGTCGAGGCGGCGGCCGCGCTCGGCCATCGGGACGTTCACGGCCTCGTACTCCTCGGGGGACCAGCCGGTGCCGAGCCCGACCAGCAGGCGTCCCCCGCTGAACGCGTCGATGGTGGTGAGGGCGCGGGCGAGCGTGCTCGGCGGGTACCAGGGGGCGTTGATGACGTTGCTGCCCAGCTGGACCCGCTCGGTGACGGCGGCCGCGGCGGCGAGGACGGCGAAGGGGTCCAGGGCGGCGCGGAATTCCGGCGGAATCGTGTCGGCTCCCGCGTATCCGACGGTCGGCTCGACCGGGTCGAGCAGCCGGTCGCCGACCCACAGACTCGCCGCGCCGAATTCCTCGGCCTGCCGCGCGAACCGCGCCACGTCCTCCGGGTGGTGCGCCAGAGCGCCGAACTGGGGAAGCGCGAACCCGATACGCATGCTGTTCACTCCTCATCGAATCGTTGAGTAGCCGGGCCTTAAAATGGTCCAACTTTCATCTACCCAGGGGTGGTGTGGTCGGCCCGTCGAACGCAGGGTTCACGCCATGATCGGACAGCGGCTGTGGAACCGGACGCGGCTCGCCGCCCGTTGAGAACTTCGTGAACGAGACCACGGACGCCGCGGAGCACGCGGGCTCCGGCAAGGACAGCGGCCAGGAGCCGCCCGGTGACGGGGCGCCCGGCGGCCGGCGCCGGCCCGGGCGGCGGACGCTGCTGTTCGGCGGGGTCGCCGCCGGTCTTGCCGCTGTCGGCTACGGAGCGCGGGACGAGCTGGAGCGGCTGTGGTGGCGGCTGCCCGGCGTCGACCAGCCGCGCGAGGAGGGCGCGGTCGACTACCCGGGCGCGCAGTGGGCCGCGGCCTCGCCGGAGAACTGGCGGCGGGCGGACCGGCCGTACGACTACACCGTCGACCGGGTGGTGATCCATGTCGTCCAGGGCAGCTTCAACGACGCGCTGGCGGCGTTCCGGAACCCGGAGCACGGCGCCGCGGCGCACTATGTGGTGCGCCGCGACGGACGTATCGCGCAGACGGTCCGCGAGTTGGACGTCGCGTTTCACGCGGGAAACCGCCCGTACAACGAGCGCAGCGTCGGCATCGAACACGAGGGGTTCGTGGACCGGCCGAGCTCCTTCACGGAAGCGATGTACCGCGCCTCGGCGCGGCTGACGGCCAGGATCTGCGAGCGGTACGGATTTCCGGCGGACCGCGAGCACATCGTCAACCACTCCGATGTGCCGGGCACCGACCACACCGACCCCGGGCGGCACTGGGACTGGGACCACTATCTGCGGCTGGTGCGTGCGGCCATGGCACCAGACCGGTGAGCTTCGGTTTTACGGGGTCGCGGGCTTGCGCGGTTTACGGGAGCCAGATGTGCCCGTTGTGCATGAAATCCAGCTCGCGCGGCGTCGTCACCGGCCGGCCGTTCGCGTCTTTCATCCCGGGAGCGAAGTAGGAGCCGTACGCGTTATAGACGGCGGAAGCGCGATTCCAGGGGCTGCGCACTTCATGCCATACGGAGTCCTTGGAGACGTCCACGGTCGCCACCGTGGGGTTTTGGTCCTCGCCGCCGGTGACGAAGGTCGAGATGTTCACCGGGGCCGGAGTTCCCTCTTCCCGGCGTATCCGGATAACCGAGGCGGCCTTGTACCCCTGGTCGTCCTTCGAGGTCGCGGCCTGCTACGACATCCGGTTCCTAGCTCAGGCCCGCGCCGCGCGCCCGCTCCACCACCGGGCCGATCGCGTCCGCCACCGCCTCCACATCCGCCTTGGTGGAGGTGTGGCCGAGCGAGAAGCGCAGCGTGCCGCGCGCCAGGTCGGGGTCCGTGCCGGTGGCCAGGACGACATGGCTGGGCTGGGCGACGCCCGCGGTGCAGGCCGAGCCGGTCGAGCACTCGATGCCCCGCGCGTCCAGCAACAGCAGCAGCGAGTCGCCCTCGCAGCCGGGGAAGGAGAAGTGCGCGTTGGCCGGGAGGCGGCCGGCCGGCTCCGGGTCGCCGCCCAGGATCGCGTCGGGGACGGCGGCCTGGACGGCGCCGATCAGCACGTCGCGCAGCGCGCCGATCTCGCGGGCGAACTCCTCGCGGTGCGCGGCGGCGTGGGCGGCCGCGACCGCGAAGGCCGCGACGGCCGGGGTGTCGAGCGTGCCGGAGCGCACCTGGCGCTCCTGGCCGCCGCCGTGCAGCAGCGGCGCCGGGGTCCACTCGCGGCCCAGCAGCAGCGCGCCGATGCCGTACGGCCCGCCTATCTTGTGGCCGCTGACCGTCATCGCGGCCAGGCCCGAGGCGGCGAAGTCGAGGTCGAGCTGGCCGAAGGCCTGGACCGCGTCGGCGTGCAGCGGGATGCCGAACTCACCCGCCACGGCGGCCAGTTCCGGCACCGGCATGACCGTGCCGATCTCGTTGTTGGCCCACATCACGGTCGCGAGGGCGACGTCCGAGGGGTCGCGGGCGATCGCCTCCCGCAGCGCGTCGGGGTGCACCCGCCCGTACGCGTCGACGGGCAGCCACTCGACCCGCGCGCCCTCGTGCTCGGCGAGCCAGTCGACGGCGTCGAGGACGGCGTGGTGCTCGACGGGGCTGGCGAGCAGTCGGGAGCGGGCGGGGTCGGCGTCCCTGCGGGACCAGTACAGTCCCTTCACCGCGAGGTTGTCGGCCTCGGTCCCGCCCGAGGTGAAGACGACTTCGCTCGGGCGCGCGCCCAGCGAGGCCGCGAGCGATTCGCGGGACTCCTCGACGGTACGGCGCGCCCGGCGGCCGGCGGCGTGCAGTGAGGAGGCGTTGCCGGTGACGGCGAGCTGGGCGGTCATCGCCTGCACCGCCTCCGGAAGCATCGGGGTGGTGGCGGCGTGGTCGAGGTAAACCATGGTGGACCCGATTCTACGAGCCTGACCGGGGGCGCGTACGGGGCGCACAGGGAGCGCACGCCACACCCGGACCGCTTGCCTTGGAGTGCGCTCCAACTCCTACGGTCTTCGACATGAGCAACGCGAACGACAAGATCAAGCGGGAGCGGTACGAGTACGGCATGGAGGTGCTGAGCCGGATCGACGGCGAGGTGGGGCAACGGGTGGTGGAGTCGCTGGCCGACATCTCCCCCGAGCTGGGCCACCAGGTCGCGGCCTGGGCCTTCGGCGACATGTACGCCCGCCCGGAGCTGGCCCCGCGGGACCGGCAGCTGGTCACCCTCGGCATCCTCACCGGCCTCGGCGGCTGCGAGCCGCAGCTGGAGGTGCACATCAACGCCTCCCTGAACGTGGGGCTCACCCCGACCGAGATCACCGAGGCGCTGCTGCACTCGGCGGTCTACTGCGGCATACCCAAGGCGCTCAACGCCACCTTGGTCGCCAAGAAGGTCTTCGCCGAGCGCGGCCTGCTGCCCGTCCCCGCCACCAACCGCTAGAGCTGAGCGAGGGCCCTGGCGCTCCCCGGCTCAGCCCCGCATGTGCAGCAGCTTCGTCGCCAGCAGCGTGATGTGCTTGCGCCACTCCGCCGACGCCGCGTCCCGCTCCTCGGTGGCCTCGGCCGGGCCGGTCTGGGTGAGGATCAGGCGGGCGCCGTGGCCGGTGCCGTCGGTCAGCCGCCAGCGGACCAGGCCGGCCGCCGCGCAACCAGTCGTAGGTCAGCTCGCGGGGCGCGGCCACGTCCACGACCGGGCCGGGCGGGACCGCGTCCGTCCGGAAGCCGATCGGCACCGCGCCGCCCTCCACGGGCTCCTCGGCGCCGGAGGGGCCGGTCAGCGCCTGCCACACCGTCTCGGCCGGGCGGACCAGCTGCCGCTCGAACCGCAGCCGCCAGCCGTCCTCGGTGATCTCCACGACCCCCTCGGCCAGCCCGAACGCCTCGACATAGCGCTCGTGCAGCTCGGCCGTGTCCCCGGCGATCCCCGCCTCCCCGCCCTCCAGCAGGGTGGCAAGCGCCGAGACGCAGGTGTGCCAGCCGGAGGCGAAGCTGGCCGCGCCGAAGCGGTCACGGAAGGTGTGGGTGAGGGTCAGCGCACAGCCGTCGCCCTCGGGCCGCAGCTCCCAGCGGAGCAGGTCCTCGCCCCAGGTGAAGGCGAAGACGCGCGGCGGGTCGAGCTCCGTGACGGCGCCGTGGGTGTCCGGTACGTCATGCCCGGGGAAGACGAAGTCCACCCGCCCGCCGACCTGTGCATCCAGCCTGACCTCGGCGGGGAACCAGTGGGCCATCAGGGCGGGCTCGGTCAGGGCCCGCCAGACCTCCTCCGGCGGATGGGCGATCCGCCGCTCCAGGCGCAGGGCGGAACGGCCGCCCTCGGTCGAGCTCAGCGTGTCCTTCACGGCATTTCTCCCGGTTTCCACCATCAGACCCGCCCCTCGCCATCCAACCACGATGGTGCTCCGGGGCGGGAAGACGCCCCGCTCAGACCTCCTCGACCGCCGTGCTGCGCCGGTTCCACGCGCGCGGCGCGCGCCATCCGAACCGCATCGCCAGCAGCCGGACCGCGAACGCCACGGCGGCCGCGAGTGCGCTGGTGGCGCCCGTGAGCGCGTCGAAGTGGATGAGCAGCGCCGCGATCGTCGCGCCCACGATGGCCGGGACCGCGTACAGGTCGCGGTCCCAGCGCAGCACCGAGGGCACCTCGTGGGCGAGGAGGTCGCGCAGCACCCCGCCGCCGATCGCCGTGGTCATGCCGAGGACGGCGCAGAAGGTGAGGCCGAGCCCGTGGTCGTACGCCTTCATGGTGCCGGTGACGCAGAACAGCCCGAGCCCGGCCGCGTCGAAGACGCCCACCGCCACCGTGATCCGCTCCACCTCGGGGTGCAGAAAGATCACGATGACGGTGGCGACGAGCGGGGTGAGGAAGTAGCCGAGGTCGGTGAAGGCGGCCGGCGGCACGGCGCCGATGACCAGGTCCCGGAACACCCCGCCGCCCAGCGCGGTGACCTCGGCGAGCACCGCCATGCCGACGACGTCGAAGTTCTTGCGCACGGCGAGCAGGGCGCCGGATATCGCGAAGACGAAGATTCCGGCGAGGTCGAGCGAGTGCTGGACGGACGGGCTGAACAGATCGATGAACACCCGACATTTTTACTCATCTGTCGGGCATCCCCTTTTCTCGGGCCGCCCCCGGCCACCCCGGCGGCCCCGCCGCCCCGGTTACTCCGGCTTCTTCTCCACCTTGTTCTCCGGCTTCTGCTCCGTCTTCGCGGCCGCCTCGGGCTCGGATACGGATTCCGGGTGGTGGCAGGCCACCTGGTGGCCGGTCGCCAGCGCGATCAGCGGCGGCTCCTGCTGCTTGCACACCTCGGTCGCCTTCCAGCACCGGGTGTGGAACCGGCAGCCGGACGGCGGCGAGATCGGCGAGGGCACATCGCCCTTGAGCAGGATCCGCTCGCGCTTGGCGCGCCGCCTGGGGTCCGGCACCGGCACGGCCGAGAGCAGCGCCTTGGTGTACGGGTGCATGGGGCGCTCGTACAGGTCCTTGCGGTCCGCCAGCTCGACGATCTTGCCGAGGTACATCACCGCGATCCGGTCCGAGACATGCCGGATGACGGACAGGTCGTGCGCGATGATCACATACGTGAGGCCGAGCTCCTCCTGGAGGTCGTCCAGCAGGTTGACCACCTGAGCCTGGATCGAGACGTCCAGCGCCGAGACCGGCTCGTCGGCGACGACCAGCTTGGGCTTGAGCGCGAGCGCCCGGGCGATGCCGATGCGCTGGCGCTGGCCGCCGGAGAACTCGTGCGGGTAGCGGTTGTAGTGCTCGGGGTTGAGGCCGACCACCGACAGCAGCCGCTGCACCTCCGCCTTGACGCCGCCCTCGGGTTTGACTCCCTGGAGCCGGAAGGGCGCACTGACGATGGTGCCGATCGTGTGCCGGGGGTTCAGCGAGGAGTACGGGTCCTGGAAGATCATCTGCACATCGCGGCGCATCGGCCGCATCCCGGCGGTGCCGAGATGTGTGATGTCCTTGCCCTCGAACTCGATCTTCCCACGGGTGGGTTCCAGCAGCCGGGTGATCAGCCGTCCCATGGTGGACTTGCCGCAGCCCGACTCGCCCACCACGCCCAGGGTCTCCCCGGGCCGTACGTCGAAGTCCAGGCCGTCCACCGCCTGCACCGCGCCGGCCTGTCGCTGCAACAGCCCCTTCTTGATGGGGAAATGCTTGACCAGGCCGGACACCTTGAGCAGGGGTTCGGGGGTCGTGGTCGCCTGCTCCGGGACCGTCATCTTCGGATCCTTCGTGTCCGTCACAGCTTCGGCGCAATCTCTTCGGTCCAGATCCGCGTGCGCTCCTCCTGCGTCATATGGCACGCGGAGAAGTGCCCGCCGTCCGCATCCTTCCCGCGCAGCTCACGCAGATCCGGCCGCTCCGTGCGCGTGATGTTGTCCTTGGGCACATCGGCGTACGGGCAGCGCGGGTGGAAGGCGCAGCCGGACGGCACATTGATCAGGCTGGGCGGGGAGCCCTTGACCGGGATGAGGCGCTCGGTCTGGTCGCGGTCGATGCGCGGCATCGAGCCGAGCAGGCCCCAGGTGTAGGGGTGCTGGGGCTCGTAGAAGACCTTCTCGGCCGGGCCGCGCTCGATGCAGCGGCCGCCGTACATCACCAGCAGGTCGTCGGCGAGCTCGGCGACGACGCCCAGGTCGTGGGTGATGATGATGACGGCGGAGCCGAACTCCTTCTGGAGATCCCGGATGAGGTCGAGGATCTGCGCCTGCACGGTGACGTCCAGGGCGGTGGTCGGCTCGTCGGCGATCAGCAGCTCGGGGTTGTTGACCAGCGCCATCGCGATCATCGCGCGCTGCCGCATACCGCCGGAGAACTCGTGCGGGTAGCTGTCCACCCGCTTGTCCGGCTGGGGGATGCCGACGCGGTCCAGGAGCTCGATGGCGCGCTTGCGGGCCACGTCCTTGGAGACCTCGTTGTGGACCCGGTACGCCTCGGCGATCTGACGGCCGATGGTGTAGTAGGGGTGCAGCGCGGACAGCGGATCCTGGAAGATCATCGCCATGTCGCGGCCGCGGAGCTTGCGCACCTCGTCCGGGTCGGCGCCCAGCAGCTCCCGCCCGTTCAGCCAGATCTCGCCGGAGATCCGCGCCTTGCGCCGGCCGTACTGCCCGGCGGTGTGCAGGCCCATGATGCCCAGCGAGGTGACGGACTTGCCGGAGCCGGACTCGCCGACGATGCCGAGCGTCTTGCCCTTCTCCAGCCGGAAGCTGAGCCCGTCCACGGACTTGACCAGGCCGTCGTCCGTCGGGAAGTGCACCTGGAGGTCACGCACCTCCAGGAAGGCGGTGGGGGCGGGGGAACCGGCCGCGGCCACCTCCCCGAGCGCGGTGCCGGTGGCCGGCAGCTCGCCGCCGGGCGTCTCAGGCGTCTCAGGCTTCTCGGACTTCTCGATTTCGGTCATCCGAGCCTCACTCGCGGGTCGACGACGGCGTACAGGAGGTCCACGATGAGGTTGGCCACCACGATGAACAGGGCCGCCATCAAGGTGACGCCGAGGATGACCGGAAGGTCCTTGTTGCTGATCGCGGTCACCGCGAGCCGGCCGAGGCCCGGCAGGTTGTACGTGGTCTCGGTCAGCACCGCGCCGCCCAGCAGGGCGCCGAGGTCCAGGCCGAGCAGGGTGAGGATCGGGGTCCAGGTGGAGCGCATGGCGTGCCGTCCGATCACGACCCGCTCCCGCAGGCCCTTGGCGCGGGCCGTGCGGATGTAGTCCTCGCCCATGATCTCCAGCATGGTGGCGCGGGTGAGCCGGGCGTAGGTCGCGGCGTAGAGGAAGGCCAGCGTGATCCAGGGGAGGATCAGGCTCTGGAACCACATGGCCGGGTCGTCGCTGATGCTCGTGTAGTCCGCGTCGATCCAGTTCAGTTGGTAGCTGAAGATGGCCAGGGAGAGCAGACCGGTGAAGTAGATGGGCAGCGAGACACCGGCGAGGGCGACGCCCATCGCGGCGCGGTCCCACAGGGTGCCCCGGCGCAGCGCGGAGACGACACCGGCGGCGACACCGCCGACCAGCCACAGCACACAGGCGCCCGCGGCGAGCGAGAGGGTGACCGGCATGGCGTCGGTCAGCTGCGGCCACACCGCCTGCTCGGTGCGGAAGGAGTAGCCGAAGCAGGGCGCGGGGCAGTGGGTGACGTCGTTGCCGTTGGCGTAGTCACGGCCGGCGAACAGACCCTCGACAAAGTGCCAGAACTGCACCAGCAGCGGATCGTCGAGGCTCAGCTTCTGTCTGATGCCCTCGATGGCCTCCGGGTCGGACTGTTTGCCGACGAAGAGGAGCGCGGGATCGGAACCGGCCCACTTCGGGATCATGAAGAAGATGGCGAAGGTCGTGAGCGTGACGACCAACAGCATCATGATGACGGCGAACAAGCGCCGGATGACATAAGCAAGCACTGTGCGCGGCCCGGCGGCGGTCCGGGGCCCCCGATCGGGGAGCGCCCGGACCACCGCCCGCGGCCATCACCTGCCCTTCGGGCCTATCGAGATCGGCGATGGTGGGGTGTGACGGTCGCTTGGCGAACCATCACTTGACGACGCCGAGCTGGGAGTAGTCGTAACGGCCGTTGTAGGCCCCCGACGAGAAGGCGTTCGTCAGCCGCGAGCTGCGCCAGGTGATGTTCTTCTCGTAGAGGAAGGGCATCTGCACGGCCTTGTCGGCGATGGCGTGGTTGATCTTCTTGTAGATCTCGCCCGCCGCGGCCGGGTCGGTCTCCTTCAGCGCCTCGTCGAAGTACCCGTTGATCTTCGGGTCGTTGGTCTCGGAGACGTTGTAGTTACCGGTCTGCTGGATGAAGCGGCCGTCGATCAGCGGCTGCTCGAAGCCCTGGCCGGTCGGGAAGTCGGGGCCCCAGCCCGTCATGGACAGACCGTAGCCGCGCTTCTTCATCACCTCGGGGGAGCCGGTGATGCTCGCCGAGGAGGCGCCGTCGATGTTGTTGACCTCGATGTCGATGCCGACCTTGGCCAGCGACTCCTGAAGCGTCTCGGCGGCCTCGACCTCGTTCGGCTGGTCCGTACGGGCGACGATGTTGGTCTTGAAGCCGCCCGGCTTACCGCACTGCTTCAGCTCGTCCTTGGCCTTGGCCGCGTCCGGCGCGCCCTTGCGCTCGAGGACGCCGTACGGATCGTAGTCGTCCGCGCCCGCGATGCTCTTGGGGAGCATGGTGGTGGCGATGTCACCGGCGGCCTGCGGGCCACCGCGGGTGGTCTGAAGCGCCTCGAAGTCGGTGGCGTAGAAGACCGCCTTGCGGCAGTGGACGTTGTCGAACGGCTTGACCTTGGTGGCGAAGTCGACGTAGCGGACGAAGCTCGTCGGGATGTTGTCGACGTTGCCCTTGTGCTGCTTGATCGCTTCGCTGCGGCCAGCCTGGCTCATGCCGGTGGCGCTGAGGAAGACGTCGTAGTCGCCCTTGATCAGCCGCTGGTCGATGGCGTCCAGGTTGGAGTTGAAGTCCACCGTGATCTTGTCCGGCAGGGCCGGGCGGATCGGGTCGGAGGACTTCTTCCACTTGTCGTTGCGGACCAGCACCGCGCCCTTGCCCGGCTTGTACGACTCGACCTTGTACGGGCCGGAGGAGAAGGGCTGGTTGGTGTACTTGGCGGCGGTGTCCTTGTCGGCCTTCACCGGGGAACCGGTGGGCATGGCCAGCATCTGCTCGAAGTCACCGTTGGGCTTGGGCAGACGGAAGATGATGGTCTTCGCGTCCGGCGTCTCGATCGCCTTCAGGCCCAGCTTGTCCTTGGAGGTGTCCTTGTACGGGCCTTTGTACTCGCCCTTCGGGTCCAGGACCTGGCGCAGATAGGCCGGGCCGCCGGAGATGACGTCCTTGGCCCAGATGCGCTCGATGCCGTACTTGACGTCCTGGGCGGTGATCGGCGAGCCGTCCTCCCAGGTGATCCCGTCGCGCAGGGTGTAGGTGTAGGTCTTGCCGTCGTCGGTGATCTTGGCGTTGGAGGTGGCCAGGTCGGGGACGAGGGTGTTGCTCTCCTTGCCCGGCTTGGGCGCGTAGGTGATCAGTTGTCGCGTGTAGAACCGCGAGAAGTCCCAGGCGAAGCCGTAGTACTGGCGCTGCGGGTCGAGCGAGTCGAAGTCCTGCTTGTTGACGAACTTGAGCGTGCCGCCCGTCTTGGTCGACTTGCTGGCGATGCCCGTCACCGCGGCGTTGAAACCGGCGCCCTCGCCCTTGTCGTCTTTGGAGCCGCCGCCGCACGCCGCGGTGGCCATCAGGGCACCGACGGTGAGCGCCGCACCGGCGATCCGCCTACTTCTCGACGAACGTAGGGGTTTCATTGTTTCTTGCAACCTCCGGGATATGGGTCCTTGGCATGGCGCCGGGGAACCTTCGGGTGACCGCCGCCTGACAGGTGCGGCAGGGGCAGATTCGTATCGGTGCGGCTGGGCCGCGGCCGCGCGGGTCGCCGTCAACGCGTCCCCTTCGGGTCGAGGGCGTCGCGGACGCCGTCACCGAAGAGGTTGAACGCCAGCACGGTGATGAAGATCGCCAGACCCGGGATGATCATGAACATGGGGTCGTCCTGATAGGTGCCGACGGCCTTGGAGAGCATCTGACCCCAGGAGGCGGTGGGCGGCCTCACGCCCGCGCCCAGGAAGCTGAGCGCCGCCTCGGTGAGGATGTTGGTGGGGATCATCAGCGTGGCGTAGACGGTGATGGGCGCGACCAGGTTGGGCAGCAGCTCCCGGAAGAGGATGTAGCGCCGGCCCGCGCCCAGGCTGCGCGCCGCCTCGACGTACTCCTTCTCGCGCAGCGACAGCGTCTGGCCGCGCACGATGCGGCCGACGTACGGCCAGCCGAAGAAGCCGATCACCGAGACCAGGATGGCGATGCGCACCCCGCTGCCGGTCAGCCCCAGCAGTTCGTTCGGGAGCACGGAGACCAGGGAGATGATGAACAGCAGCTGCGGGAAGGCCAGCAGCATGTCCATCACGCGGCTGATAACGGTGTCAATCCAGCCGCCGAAATACCCCGCGATGATGCCGAAGACGGTCCCCAGCACCACGGCGACGACCGCCGCGAGGAAGGCCACCAGCAGCGAGATCCGCGCGCCGTAGACGATCCGGCTGAACACGTCGCGGCCGTTCGACGGTTCGACGCCGAAGATAAAGTCGGAGCTGATGCCGCCCATCGAACCCTTCGGGGTGCCGAACAGCGGGTCGATCTCCTCCTGGTGGAACTCGTTGGGCGGGTGCCCCAGCAGGCTCACGATCAGCGGCGCGAAGATGGCCACCAGCACCAGGAAGACGACCACGGCCCCACCGGCCAGCGCGAGCTTGTCCCGCTTGAGGCGCGTCCAGGCGATCTGACGCAGCGACCGCCCTTCGACCGAGGCCTTGACTACATCCGCTGCGACATCGACGGATGCGTCCGGCTCCGCATCCGTGCCTGTGCTGTGCAATGGTGCCGTCATGGTGGTGGGGACCCCTCTCGACCGGTGGTGACCGGCCCACGACCTGCCGCTGTAGCGGCGTGGTTCACAAACGCAGGTGAAAGTTGTGCTCGTGGTGCGGAAGTTTTATGGAGGAGAGGCACACGCTACCCACAGGTACGGACACCTCCTGTTGCGGGAGTCTTCATCGCGCTTGTGATCACCCGCCAGCCCATCACGGCAATGGATGCCTAACCGTGATGTGGTGAGGAGTGTTCCGTTATCCGGAACACAACTCCGCTGAGCGGTGCGGAATGTCCCGTTAACAGGACTGTCAAACGGGAGTGTTAGGGCGCGAAGGGGCGCGGAGCGCAGCGCGTGAGCGCGCGCGGACGTCCCGGGGCGCGCCGAACAAGGCGGTTACCAGGCGCTCGGCGCGGGCCCCGACCGCTGGCCGCCGTGCGGCGGCGGGTATCCGTAGCCATGGGCGGGGGCGGGCTGGGCCGACCCGAACGCGTCCCGGTCGAAGAACGGACGCGCGCTGGCCCGCATCCACATCGCCACCGGGTCGTACTCGTCGGACATCGCGACGGTGGACACCGGCAACCCCTCGGGCACCGCGCCCACCGACTGGCGCATCATCACCCGGGCCGACTCCACGGCCGCGGCGCCGCCGTCGTACAGATCCAGCCCGATGGCCAGATACGGCGCGCCGAGCGCGGGCTGCACCCAGGCGCGGCGCAGCGACCGCACCGCGGGCGTGCGATGCGCGTTCTGTCCCAACAGGGCGTAGAACTGCGGGAGTTCGAGGGAGGGCTCGCTGAGCCGCAGCGGCCCCGCGGGCAGCCGGTCCAGGCCGCAGGCGATTCTGCGCAGATCGAGCCAGGGGATGCCGACGCCGCCGCCGGGGGCGTGCGGATTGAGCCACAGGCCGTACCGGTCGGGGAAGAGGGATGCCGCGATCTGGCGCCCGCTCACCACCTCGTGGGCGCGGCTCCAGCCGCTGGCGGCGAGCTCCTGAGCGGAGGTCACACAGGGGGCGTAGCCGAGCCCGCCCACGTCCATGTTGCCGTACTGCGCGTCGGGCGAGCCGGGCGCGCCCTGCCACAGCAGCATCCACACCTGGCCTTCGGCGAGGGCGTACAGCAGCGACTCATAGGCGTCATACCGTCCCGGAGCGACCTGCTGAAGCATCCGCTCGACGTGGCCGCCTCCCGCGCTCACCTGGGTCCGCCCCTCTCTCGGCCTGTCCACACCGCTACCAAGGGCGCACGGACGCGCCCCGCCACCGGTCATCCAACCAGCTTACGGGCCCCTACAGTGGTCTCCTGGGCGACTCAGCGGTCACGGTCGTAGAACGGTCGCACCCGCTCGCGCATCCAATCGGCCACCGGATCCTGCGCGATGTCCAGCAGAACCAGCTGAACCGTCCACGGCAGCGGCACCGTGCCGAGCGCCCGTCCGAGCGCGTCCACCGCGCCGGCCTGGCCCTCCGGGCCGGGGAGGTCCAGCTCGACGCCGACGAACAGCGCGGGCGGCTCCCCCTCGACGCTGGCCAGGGCGCGCCGGGCGGACCGCAACCCGGCCACCTTGCCGAACTCGAGCCCGGCGGCCGCCAGGAAGTCGACCGGCTCCTCCTGCCAGTCCGGCTCGAACAGGCGCACCCGGCCGCCGGTGACCGGGCCGTCCAGCTCGGAGCGCCCGGTGCGGCACAGCTCGGCCACGGCGGGCGGCGGAAGCGGAACGCCGACGGCGCCGCCGGGGTTCACGGCGATGCCGAGCTGGGGCGGCAGGCCGCGGGCGAACTCGACGGCCGGGGCGACGGTGAACGTCATATGGGCGCCGACGACCTGAAGGAACTGCTGCTCGGAGCTGAACACCGGCACATACGCGGCGCCTTCGATCTCCATGGTGGGCAGGTCCAGGTCACTGTTGTCCGGGCCGCCGCCGTTGGGCAGCGGGACCCAGACGTGGCTGCGGGCCAGGGTCTCGACGATCCGGGCGCCGGCGCCGGGGACGTCGACCGAGGCCGCGAGCACTTCCTCGAGCTCGTTGCCCGGGAACCCGGGAGCCTCGGAAAACGCAGGGAACGCACCGTCAGGGAACCCTCCGTGAGCCGGTGCTGGACCGTGCTGCTCCGGGATGCTCATTTCCGCCTCAACCGCCATCTCGTCCGACCTGCACAGGAACCCTAACGGCTGTATGGACTTGCGGCATCGGCGGCCGGTGATCTCCACAGCAAATCCCCAGGCCGAAGGGGAGGCAACGCCCGATCCCGGACAGCTTTTGACAGTCTTTTGACCATTTCTGAACGTAATCGTCAAGTTGCGCTCGGTTTGCGCCCCTCGCACCGTGGTGCCGAGTACGCCCATACGTCACCACAGCGAAGGAAGGTCTCATGATCCGCGCGTCTCGCAAGGCCGAAGTCCTCGTCACCTCTGTCATGGCCGGCTCCCTGCTGTTCGGCACCGCCGGTCTGTCCGCCGCCACGGTCGGCGGAAACGGGGGCACGGCCGGCGCCAAGGCCCCCGCCCCCACGGCGCTCGCCAAGGAGCCGCTGACCGCGGCCCAGACCCAGGCGATGCGCGATCTGCGCGTCCTCCTCGATCGGGTCGCCGACCTGGCCATGGCGGTGGAGGAGGCCCCCGGCGGGATGCTCTCCGAGGCCGAGCTGGTCAAGCACGCGACGGCGATCGACAGCGCGGTGAAGACCGCCCGCAAGTCCGCCGAGGCGGCCCAGGGCCCGAACGCCACCACGCAGGGCCGGGAGCGCCGCGACGACACGCCGCCCGGGCAGGAGCAGGGACAGGACCAGGGCCAGGGGCAGCAGCAGGGCCAGGGGCAGAACGCGGGCCAGGGCCAGGGCCAGGTCACCGTGCCGCCGCAGGCCGCCGACCAGGGCAACCAGAACAACCAGGGCATGAAGCCGCCCCAGGCCGCCGGGCAGGGAGAGACCGCGACCCCGCCGTACGCCCAGACCATGCCGACGGACGTCTCGACGGACCCGCTGGACGAGCTCCAGCGGGCGATCGACGACCTGCTGGACGCCGTCGCCGCGGGCGACGCGGACGCGGCCGCCGCGGCGCTCCCCCGTATCGGCGACGCCATCCTGGAGCTGCTCAACGCCCTCATCGGCCCGCTCCCCGGGATGGACCTCCCGATGACGCCCCCGATGCTGCCGCTCCCGGACGAGGCGTCGACCGTCGCCGTGGAGGCGTCCGCCCTCGCCGCCCGGACGCCCGCCCCGAAGCCGAACCCGGAGAAGCCCGGTACCGAGAAGCCCGGCGCCGCGGAGAAGCCCGGTACCGAGAAGCCGGGAGCCGCCGAGAAGCCGGGCACCGAGAAGCCGGGCGCCCAGGACCAGCAGGGTGCCCAGAAGCCCGGTGCCCAGAAGCCGAGCGCGAAGCCCAGCGCCCCGAACCAGAACGCCAACCAGCCCGGCGCCATGAGGCCCGGTCAGAAGCCCGCGGCGAAGCCCGCCGCGCCGAAGCCCTTCACCACCGCCGCCACCCCGCTGTCCGCCGCCGAGGCGACCGACGACGCCGTCGCCCCCATGCCGCTGCCGCGCCCGGTGGACGCAGCCTCCGACCAGGGTTGATGAAGGCCGTCTCCCCCTGCCCCGCCGCGCGTCACTCGAAGCCGATCCGGCGCAGTGCGCTCGCGGCCGTGCGGTCCAGCACCGCCACCGACGCGCAGCCTTCGGGCGGCCGCCCGCCCTCGGCGGCGACGACCAGCCGGCCCACCGCGCGGCGGTGCCGTCCGAAGGCGTAGCGAGAGACCGCACGGCCGCGCGCGGCCTGCCCCTCCAGGGCCACCGCGGCATCCACGTCCAGCAGCACCATGTGCAGCCGGCGGCCGGTGCGCCGGGCGTCGCGGGCCAGCCAGCGGCGCACCCAGGAGAGGGTGCCGCAGTCGTGCACCACGACGCTGGCGCCCGAGCGCAGCGCCCGGCGCAGCCCGGCGTAGTGGGCGCAGCGCACCAGCGGGCGGTAGAGGGCGTACGGCAGCCAGCGGGGCAGCCGCCGCTCCCAGCGCTCGCGGGCGTCCTGTGAGTCCACCCGCAGCACCGGGCCGCCGGACTGGTCGAGGCCGGGCACGGCCTGGCCGATCATGGTGCTCTTGCCGCTGCCGGGCAGGCCGGAGGCGACCACCATGTCCCCGGTGCGGTAGCGCAGCTCGCGCGCGCCGAGTCCGGGTCTGGACCCGCGGCCGGGTCCGGGCCCGGGCCCGGCCGCGCCGCCGCCGTCGCCGTCACCGCCGCCGCCGTCGCCGTCGCTGCCGCCGCCGCGCAGGTCGTGCACCGCCGCCCGGCGCCCCGGTCTGATCACGCCCCCGGTTGGCGCCGCGCCCTGCGTCACCGGCAGGGGCCCACATGTCGTCCCGTACGTACCCTGCCCCTGCACCGTGATCGTCCTCCTAGGTCGGTCACTGCGGCTCGTCACCGAAGAGTGTCAAGAAAAGGTAATGTCCTTCAAGGTGGTCTTCCTGTGGGCCGGACTTTCATGCCTTGTGAATCGGGGTGAGCGGCGGCGCGGGGCGAGCGGGTCTTCCCTTCTCGGGCGTACGTGCGATGATGTTGCGCGCAACTCCATACCGGCCGCTTGAATCCGCGCGGGAGAGTCCTCGGCCACCGGCAGCAGTGCCGGCCGTCCGGGGCGCCGAAGGAGCAAGTCCTCCCTTGAATCTCTCAGGCCCCGATACCGCGCGGGCGAGGCAGATCTGAAAAGCGAGCCGCTGGCGTGGCTCCACCCACGGTGCAAGCCGGACCGCTCTCCGCGACGACGTCTCCGACGCCGGCCGGGAGAAGGGGTCACGGCGAACCTCTCAGGTTCCGATGACAGATGGGGAGGACTCGTCCTCGTCGTCCTCGTCGCCGTCCCGCCCTGGAGCCAGCCCCATGACCGACGCCCCGTCCCCCTCGTCTCCCCCGTCCGCCTCGTCCGGCCCCCGCCGTACCGCGCTGGACGCGACGCACCGCGCGCTCGGCGCCACCATGACCGACTTCGCCGGCTGGGAGATGCCGCTGCGCTACGGAAGCGAGCGCGACGAGCACACCGCGGTGCGCACCCGCGCCGGACTCTTCGACCTCTCCCATATGGGCGAGATCACACTCACCGGGCCACAGGCCGCCGCCGCCCTGGACCGGGCGCTGGTGGGCCATCTGTCGGCGCTCGCCATCGGCCGGGCCCGCTACACCATGATCTGCGACGCCGAGGGCGGCATCCTGGACGACCTGATCGTCTACCGCCTCGGTGACCAGGAGTTCCTGGTGGTCGCCAACGCCTCGAACGCCCAGGTGGTGCTGGACGCGCTGACCGAGCGCGCCGCGGGCCTGGACGCGGCCGTGCGGGACGACCGTGACGCCTATGCGCTGATCGCCGTCCAGGGGCCGGCCTCGGCCACGATCCTGAGCGGCCTGACCGACGCCGACCTGGACGGCCTCAAGTACTACGCGGGCCTGCCGGGCACGGTCGCGGGCGTCCCGGCGCTGATCGCCCGCACCGGCTACACCGGCGAGGACGGCTTCGAGCTGTTCGTCTCGCCGAAGGACGCCGAGCGGCTGTGGCAGGCGCTGACCGAGGCGGGCGCCCCGGCCGGGCTGATCCCGTGCGGTCTTTCCTGCCGGGACACGCTGCGCCTGGAGGCCGGGATGCCGCTGTACGGGCATGAGCTGACCCGCGGGACCACGCCGTTCGACGCGGGGCTCGGCCGGGTGGTGAAGTTCGGCAAGCCCGGTGACTTCACCGGGCGCGCGGCCCTGGAGACGGCGGCGCGGCAGGCCGAGACCGCCCCGCCGCGGGCGCTGGTCGGCCTGGTCGCGGCGGGCCGCCGGGTCCCGCGCGCGGGGTACGCGGTCGTCGGCGCGGACGGCACGGTGATCGGCGAGGTCACCTCGGGCGCGCCCTCGCCCACCCTCGGGAAGCCGATCGCGATGGCGTATGTGGACGCCGGGCACGCCGCGCCGGGCACGGCGGGGGTGTCGGTGGACATCCGGGGCACCCATGAGCCGTACGAGGTCGTGGCCCTCCCCTTCTACAAGCGGCGCTGAGCGCCCGTCGCGGCCGCCGCCGCTCCTACCGCCTGTCCCACCAGGCAAGACCCGTTTCCCAAGCACTCCCCCGTATCCAGGAGAATCGGACTATGAACAACCCCCAGCAGCTGCGTTACAGCAAGGAGCACGAGTGGCTGTCGGCCGCCGACGCGGACGGTGTGTCGACGGTCGGCATCACCGAGTTCGCGGCCAACTCGCTCGGCGACGTCGTCTTCGTCCAGCTCCCTGAGGTCGGCACGACGGTCACCGCGGGCGAGACCTGCGGCGAGCTGGAGTCCACGAAATCCGTCAGCGATCTCTACGCGCCGGTCTCCGGCGAGGTCACCGAGGTCAACGAGGACGTGGTGAACGACCCGGCGCTGGTGAATTCCGCCCCCTTCGAGGGCGGCTGGCTGTTCAAGGTGAAGGTGACGGACGAGCCGGACGAGCTGCTCTCCGCCGACGCTTACTCCTCCTTCACCGAAAACTGACCCCCTCCTTCGATCGGGACCCTGATGTCGCTTCTCAACAGCTCCCTGCACGAGCTCGACCCGGACGTAGCCGCCGCGGTCGACGCCGAACTCCACCGCCAGCAGTCCACCCTGGAGATGATCGCCTCGGAGAACTTCGCTCCGGTCGCGGTCATGGAGGCCCAGGGCTCGGTCCTGACCAACAAGTACGCCGAGGGCTACCCGGGCCGCCGCTACTACGGCGGCTGTGAGCACGTCGACGTGGTCGAGCAGATCGCCATCGACCGCGTCAAGGCGCTGTTCGGCGCCGAGCACGCCAACGTGCAGCCGCACTCCGGCGCGCAGGCCAACGCGGCCGCGATGTTCGCACTGCTCTCCCCCGGTGACACCATCCTGGGCCTGAACCTGGCGCACGGTGGTCACCTCACCCACGGGATGAAGATCAACTTCTCCGGCAAGCTCTACAACGTGGTGCCCTACCACGTGGACGCCGAGACCGGCCTGGTCGACATGGACGAGGTCGAGCGGCTGGCCAAGGAGCACCGCCCCAAGCTGGTGATCGCGGGCTGGTCCGCGTACCCGCGCCAGCTGGACTTCGCCGCCTTCCGCCGGATCGCGGACGAGGTCGGCGCGTACCTGATGGTGGACATGGCCCACTTCGCGGGCCTGGTGGCGGCCGGACTGCACCCCTCCCCGGTGCCGCACGCCCATGTGGTGACCACCACCACCCACAAGACCCTCGGCGGCCCGCGCGGCGGGGTGATCCTGTCCACCGCCGAGCTGGCCAAGAAGATCAACTCCGCGGTCTTCCCCGGTCAGCAGGGCGGCCCGCTCGAGCATGTGGTCGCGGCGAAGGCCGTGGCCTTCAAGATCGCGGCGGGCGAGGAGTTCAAGGAGCGCCAGCAGCGCACCCTCGAAGGCGCGCGGCTCCTGGCCGAGCGGCTCACCCAGCCCGACGTGGCCAAGGCCGGGGTCTCCGTGCTGTCCGGCGGCACCGAGGTCCACCTCGTCCTGGTCGACCTGCGCGACTCGGAGCTGGACGGCCGGCAGGCCGAGGACCGGCTGCACGAGATCGGCATCACGGTCAACCGGAACGCCATCCCGAACGACCCGCGCCCCCCGATGGTCACCTCCGGCCTGCGCATCGGCACCCCGGCGCTGGCCACCCGCGGCTTCACCGCCGACGACTTCCGCGAGGTCGCCGACATCATCGCCGCGGCGCTCCAGCCGTCCTACGACGCGGAGGGGCTGAAGGCGCGCGTCACCGCGCTCGCCGACAAGCACCCTCTGTACCCGGACCTGAAGAAGTAATCGGGCCCGCAAGGTGTGTGGGGGCGCACCACCCCCGCGCCCCCACACACCCCGCACCACCACGCACGCACCCGCCGTGCAGACGCAAGGAGTTCACCGGTGGCCATCTCCGTCTTCGACCTCTTCTCGATCGGCATCGGCCCGTCCAGTTCCCACACGGTCGGCCCCATGCGCGCCGCGAGGATGTTCGTCCGCCGGCTGAAGAACGACGGCCTGCTGGCCCACACCGTCGCCGTACGCGCCGAACTCTTCGGCTCCCTCGGCGCCACCGGCCACGGCCACGGCACGCCCAAGGCCGTCCTCCTCGGCCTGGAGGGCCACTCCCCGCGCACCGTGGACGTCGAGACCGCCGACGACGAGGTGGACCGCATCCGCACCACCAAGCGGCTGCGGCTGCTCGACGCGGAGATCGGCACCGAGCACGAGATCGACTTCGACGAGTCCGCCGAGCTGGTGCTGCACCGCCGCCGCTCGCTGCCGTACCACGCCAACGGCATGACCCTGTTCGCGTACGACGCCGACGGCCGACCCCTCCTGGAGAAGACCTACTACTCCGTCGGCGGCGGCTTCGTCGTGGACGAGGACGCGGTCGGCGCGGACCGCATCAAGCTCGACGACACCGCGCTGAAGTACCCCTTCCGCACCGGCGACGAGCTGCTGCGCCTGTCCCGCGAGACCGGCCTGTCCATCTCCGCCCTGATGCTGGAGAACGAGAAGGCCTGGCGCACCGAGGCGGAGATCCGCGCGGGCCTGCTGGAGATCTGGCGCGTCATGCGAAGCTGCGTCGAGCGGGGCCTGTCCCGCGAGGGCATCCTCCCCGGCGGCCTCAAGGTCCGCCGCCGCGCCGCCACCGCCGCCCGCGCGCTGCGCGCCGAGGGCGACCCGGCGACCCACGCCATGGAGTGGGTGACCCTCTACGCCATGGCCGTCAACGAGGAGAACGCCGCGGGCGGCCGCGTGGTCACCGCCCCCACCAACGGCGCGGCCGGCATCATCCCCGCCGTCCTCCACTACTACGCCAACTTCGTCCCCGGCTCGAACCCTGACTCCCACGACGACGGCATCGTCCGCTTCCTCCTCGCCGCGGGCGCCATCGGCATGCTCTTCAAGGAGAACGCCTCCATCTCCGGCGCCGAGGTCGGCTGCCAGGGCGAGGTCGGCTCCGCCTGCTCCATGGCCGCCGGCGGCCTGGCCGAGGTCCTCGGCGGCACCCCCGAGCAGGTCGAGAACGCCGCCGAGATCGGCATGGAACACAACCTCGGCCTCACCTGCGACCCCGTGGGCGGCCTCGTCCAGATCCCCTGCATCGAGCGCAACGGCATGGCCTCGGTGAAGGCCGTCACGGCGGCCCGCATGGCGCTGCGCGGCGACGGACGGCACCACGTCTCCCTCGACAAGGTCATCAAGACCATGAAGGAGACGGGCGCCGATATGAAGGTCAAGTACAAGGAGACGGCGCGGGGCGGGCTCGCGGTGAACGTCATCGAGTGCTAGGGAAATAGGCCCTGACCAGCGCGTTGGTTTCTTTCAGCGCTGTCAGGGCCTTCCCTGCTTACTCGGCGGAACGTCCCGGGAACCTCCCTGGGACAGGCATGAAAGTCCCTGAAAAGTCCCTGGGATATCCCCTCAAGAGGGGCGTCTGACATGGAGCTTCGTGGCATTCACGTGGGCAGCCCGTATTGGTAGTTGCCCGCGCCGACCGCGGCTTCGCGAGTCCGGACCACGAACCCTCGAGACGATCAGAAGCGCGACCCTGCTGCCCAGGCGCGAGACCTTCCTACAGGTTCTCCGGGCCGCGCAGAGTACCGGCCAGGTCCCCGAGGACGCCATCTGGAGCAGGCGGTGAGCGCTGTCGGAGGGCGTACTACGCCGACCACCTCGCCGGTCGGCCCATGGACGCCGAATGGGCAGCCCACGTGATCGACTCCGTTCTCCAGGGAATCGCGGACCAGCCCCACGGCGACAGCGCAGCCGGCCGTGGCGCCTCGCCGAAAAGCTGATCACGAAGTCGGCGCGGGCCTCCTACGACACCGGGCGGCCTGGCCACCGCGCCGCCGACGGGTACCGGAGTACCCTGGGGTACTGGAGGTTCGGACATGACGACGCAGTCTGCGGAATCGAAGCCACGCACGGCAGCTCCCCTGAAGGTGGATCTCGAGACCGACCAGCTGATCACCGAGGGCGCGCACTTCCTCGGGGTGACAAAGAAAGACCTGGTGGCGGACGCGGTGCGCATGTACATAGAGCACCGCCGCGAGGAGATCCGACGAGGCATGGCCGAGTCCATGCGCGTACTGGACGGGACCACGAAGTCCCGCGTCGCGCTGCTGACGGGCATCTCCGCCGAGGACATCGACCGGCTCGGTGGGATCGGCGAGGAGAGGTAACACCCCGGTGGATCGAACGCGCCCCACTCTGCGCTGCCTGACCGAGGACCTGTGCTTACCCGTCCCGCCCATCACGACACCACTGGACGAGGTCGATCACCCTGCGCTGAACAAAGCCCAGGAGCATTTCAACGGCACCGAAGAGCGACCGCACGAACGCATCGGCGCCATCGACGACCAGGTCCTGTTCAAGGTCAAAGTCCAACGATGGCGGGGCGCGGTCTGGAAGTCCGAACCATGTCCGTGGCTCGTGGCCGCCGGCATCCGCGAGGACGGCTCAGCCGACGACTTCTACGCAGCCCTCGCCACCGATGCGAAGGCCGCCCGCAGTGCCTACAACGCGCAGCACTCCCGCCCACTGTCCACGCAGACGTACGTCGGCGGCCTGCTCCCGGACCGGGATGACCACTTGCGCTACCGCCTGGAGGAAGGCACCCGTTTCGTACGCCGACTGGAGAGCGCCATCCCCCAACTCGCCAGCGCCTCACTCCAGGACGACACCGAGCACACCATCGCGTACGACACCTTCACACTGGGCATCCAGATCCGCGCCCAGGAAGGACATGAGGCGTACGTCGCAGTACGGATCACCGGCTCGGTCCCCGGTGACCTCGTCCGCATCGTGCTGGACATCGTCCCCGGCTGCGATCGCGAAGGCTGGTTCCCCGAATCACGCCTCCCCGACCGGGACCTGCTCCCCGCGGAACAGGCATGGTCGAACGTGATGGACCCTGCCGAGGCCAGGAAGCTCCTCGGGGATTGACGGACCGGAATCGCCGAAAGATCTGACATCGCATCAGGGTCATGGCAGAAACGCCCAGGCCGATCCTATGCGGGCCCCCTTGATCCCAGCGGCCTCGTCCCAAAGCTGCCCCAACATGAGGACTCGCGGGGCTCTTCGTGATCACCCACAGAGGGCCCAGCGTCACCCAGAGTCTCCTGCGCAAGCGGGTCTTGCTTTCCTCCTGGCGACGGCCAAGGTCAGCTCGATCTCGAGCAGTCCCCTGCTCGGCAGGCTGGAGACGCCGACCGCGGTGCGGGCGTGCCGGCCGCGCTCGCCGAAGACATCGTGTAGCAGCCGGGACACGGTGTCGAGGACGCGGCTGTGCTCTTCGAAGGCGGGCTCGGCGTTGACGAACCCCCGCAGGTGCAGGACCCGTTCGACAGCGTGAAGGCCGCCCAGTTCATGCCGCAGGGCGCTCAGGGCGCGCAACGTGCAGGCCCGACCGGCACGGGCGAGGGTCTCCGGCGCGGTTGCGGGGCCGACGGGGCCACGCACCACGCCGTCGCCCTCCCGGGAGAGTTGCCCGCTGACCAGGGCGATGCCCCCGTGCACGGCGACGGGCTGGTAGTCGCCGTGGGGGCGGGGTGGTTCGGGCAGCGTCAGGCCGAGGGCCGCGAGCCGTGCCTCGGGGGTCAACGGGTGCTCCTCTCAGCGCCGTCAGCGAGGGCCACGGCGCCGCCCAGCCGCAGGCCGGTGACCGCGTCACCGTCGCGCGCGAAGCGCACGTCAATGCGGGAGGGGCGGCCCATGGCCCGGCCCTGGCGAACATGCACCGCCCCGGCGTTCGGGGCGACGCGGTCGGCGGCGAGCAGGCCGGTGACGAGCGCGGTGGCGGCGATGCCGGTGGCGGCGTCCTCGGGGTAGCCGGAGGACCGGGGGAACTGGCGGGCGTCGAAGACCGGGCGGCCTGGATCACTCACCGCGTAGGGGTAGAGGCCAGTGGAGTCCACCAGGGTGCAGGCCTCCTCGACGCGGTCGAAGTCGGGCCGTAGGGCGTCCAGAAGAGCGGGGGAGGCGAGCGGCAGCAGGGTCTTGACCCGGCTGGTGCTGGCGTTTTGCACCGGCGCCGGGGCGAGGTCGTCCCGCGTGATGCCGAGCACATCGAGCAGGAACTCGACCCGGTCGTCCGCCAGGGGCTCGACGGCGCCGAGAGGCTGACTGATCTCCACGGTGCGCCGCCCGACCGGGCCGCCGAGCCAGCCGAGGACGATGCCGCTGGGGGTGAACACGCGGACCTCGTCGCCGGGTAGGCGACCGAGCCGATCCAGCAGCCACAGGGCGCCGACGGTGACGTGGCCGCACATCGACATCTCATGGTTCGGCACCCAAAAGCGCAGGGCGAGGTCGCAGCCGGAGCCGACCGGCGCGGGCAGGACGAAGCCGCTCTCGTGGCCGGAGCGGCGGGCGACGTCCCGCATCTCCTCGTCGGTCATCGTGGCCGCGTCGACCACGATCGGCGCCGGGTTGCCGCCGCCGGGTCCGTCGGCGAAGACGGTGACGAAGTGAACTTCGGGAAACATCGGTGATCGACTTCCTTTCGGGTGTCCGGCTTTGCCAGGGTGCGGTCAGGGGGCGACGGACGTGTCGGCGGGTTCGGGAACGAGGCTGATGGCCGCGCGGCGGCGTTTCGCGGTCACCCACAGCACGACCGCGACGACCAGAGTGGCCAGTGCCTGCATCGCGGGCTGGAGCAGCAGCGGGGTGTCCGGCTGCACAAAGCCCTTGGCGATCATGATGACGGAGACGACGATCGCGGCCGGAGCGGCGAAGAGCAGTTCGGGGCGCTCGACGAGGGCCTGCGCCCACTGCGGGCGGAGGGCCGCCGGGCGCAGCCTCAGGCCGAGCCAGCCGACACCCACGACGGCGATCACCAGCATGAACGTCACCGAACGCAAGGCGATGCCGATCTGGAAGCCGGCGGTGGCCTCCTCCACGAGGAAGATCAGGCCCAGCACAGCCGTGACCAGGACGGGAACGACGGGGACCTGCCGACGGGTGGTGCGGGCGCAGGCGGCGGGCAGCAGTCCGTCCTGGCTCCACGCGTACATCACGCGGGAGCAGTCGACCATCAGCGGCGCGACGGTCTTGCCTGCCACCACGACGACGAAAAGGTCGAAGACGACTGTGACGGCGCGCGGGGCGAGCACGGCGATGATGCCGGGGATGGAGGCAGCGTCCTGGTGGCCGGCCTCCGCCAGCGGGTGCACGGCGTACCAGGGAACGGCGTGGAAGACGGAAGTGGCCACGACACCGTACAGCACAATGGCCACGGCCCAGCCACGCACCAGTCCGCGGGCCAGGGTGCCGCCGTCACGCGTCTCGCCGCCGAGGGAGGGCGCGGCGCTCACGCCGCCGTAGGAGTAGATGAAGAGCACCAGGACGCCGAGGAACGCGCTGAGGCTGGGGGTGTCGTCGGCGGGGCGGTGCACGGGGTGGCCGAGGAGGGTCGCGGCGTGTGCGGCGAAGGCGTGCGGGTCACCGGCCAGGCAGACCGCGACGGTCAGCACGACGACGCCGAGCACCATGGCGAGCATGACGGCCATGACGCGCCCAAAGGAGCGGATACCGCCGAGCTGAAGCAGGGTGAAGACGAGTAGGAGGCCGGCGCCGAGCACGATGTGGCCGCCGGGGCTCTGGGCGAGATCGGCGCCGGATGTCCAGCCGACGGCCTTCAGCAGGCTGCCGAGGAAGACGGCGAAGCCGTAGCTCTGGAATCCGATCGAACCGACGACTCCGACCACGTAGAGGGCGCTGGCGGCGAAGCCGGTGCGGAGTCCGACGGTGCGAGTCATCCAGACGTAGACCGACCCAGCGCGGGGCAGTGCCTGAGCGAACCGGGCGAAGAGCCACACAGCGGGGCCGAGCAGGAAGCCGGCGGCGACGAGGGCGACCGGCACGAGGTAGGTCACGCCCGGCTGGGCGCCCAGGGCGTTGACGAGGACGAGGTTGACGCCGCTGCCGTACTCGGCGGCCAGGGTGGCAGCGGCGACGGCAAGAGTGCCCACGACGCGGGCAAGGGGGGATACGGCGGGCAGGGTTGACGCTGTCTTCTCGGGCATGGAAGACCTTCCATGGACGTACGGAACGGGAGGGAGCGCCCGGGGAGGGGCGCGCGGAGCGGGAGTCCCGGGACTGGACGAGCGGGACGGCAGGGGTGCGGAAGGGGCCGCGCGCCGCGGGCTGCGGCGCTGACGGATGGCCGACCGGGCGGAGACGAGGTCCGCCGTACGGAGCGGTGCGCGCGAGGTTGAGCGCGCGGAAGGGGGCCCGCGGGCGTGGGGCACCGGAGCACGGTGGAGCCCGCACCGGCCAGCCGATCACCTGGACCGGGTCGAACGGTGATGGATGGCGCCCGTCACTGGGTGGGAACGGGCGCGTCGGAGGAGGACAGAGTCAGACGCTCACTCCGGCAGCGGTCAGAGCCTCGCGGCCGAGGGCGGTCAGGTCGAGGCGGCGGCTGCCGTGCCGGGGCCGGATCCACTGCCGCGCGAGGAATCCCTGGGCGACGGCGGCGCCGAGTGCGCCCCCGAGGTGAGGGGCCTTCTCGGTCCAGTCAGGGCAGCCGTAGGCGAAACGGCGGCGAGCGCCGAGCAGCGGTTCCCACTCCGCGACGCCGAAGTCGGGGAGCACGTCGCCCGCGGCAGGGCCGACGGCGAGGTCCCCGTCGTCGAGCGGATCGCCGACGAGGGCGCCGCGGTCGATCAGGGTGCGCAGTACACCGACCCCAAGGTGGCCGCCAACGTGGTCGTAGCAGCCGCGAGCCTCGCCACGCCCGGGCAGGTCCGGCGTGTCGGCGCAGGTGACTCCGGCGGCGGCGCGCAGGTTGGCGAGCACCTCCGCCAGGTAGGCGTTGGGCAGCCGGTAGAGGCTCTGCCGGCCCTGGCGCTCGGTGACCAGCAGCCCGGCCTTGCGCAGCACGGCGAGGTGATTGCTGACCTGGGCCTGCGACTGTCCGGTCACCTCGACCAGTTCGCTGAACGGGCAGGGCCCGTGCTGCGAGACGTGGGTGAGCGCCAAGACCCGCAGCGGGTGCGCCAACTGACGGCTCAGCTCGGCGACCGCAAGGGCCGCGTCGCCCGCCGTCGCGGAACCGTCGACCATCTCCCCTTCACCACCATGTTCCATGACTTCATGCAACATGGCGGAAGGGGGATGTGTCAATGGTTCGACTCTGTCTCACTTTCGGGATGCCGTTGATGATCTTCACTCGGTGGGGTGAAGTCTGCGGACCTCGACGGTGGTGATGTCTTCGTGGTGTTGCGCTGGTGCAGCGGGTTGGACTCGGCGGTCGGAGGGGTGGCCGCAGTGGCAATGGGTTCGGTTTCGGGGCGAGTGATTCCGCCGTTGACGGTGCGGATGGCACGGGCGAGCAATCCACGTGGCACGGCTGCGATGACCCTCAGGGTTTCTGGCGCATCACACTCGCGCGGGCGACACCAGCTTCCAGTCGATTGGACCAGGTGCCCGAGTCGGAGCGCTGGGACGGGCGGCGCCCAGACATGCCGGGGCGGGCCGCACCTGGTTCCAGATGGCGCGGGCGTTCGACGACCTGGCCGTCGACGTCCGTGCGGGCGCGTTGCCGGTGCCCCGCACCCACGGCGAGGACCCGGCACTCATGATCGTCTGTCACCGCGCCGCAGACCGGGCCGAGTCGGCGCAGGCCATGGCCGAGGACCTCTTCGACGACGATTTGCACAAGCAGACCAGGAACCCTGCCCTTGCCGGAAATCTCATCCACCCTGGCGAGGACCGCTTCTTCGGGCTCCCGAAACCTTGGCCTCGGTCGCTTGAGCCGACACTCTCGCACATCTGCTGTCAGCGGGTCATGATGATCGATCGTGCTGCCGCGACTGGCACATCTCGGTGTGAGGAACGTTCCATGGCCAAGGAAAAGAAAAACCGCAGATCAGAGGCTACGGCGGTCCACGGAAGCAGTCGAACTTGCTCCGTCGGATACCTTGTAGGCAGGCAACGGCAAAAAGTCCACGGCCATGCCGCAAGTCAGGCTCGTCAAGCCAAATCCGCAGGTCACGCCCGTGATCAAAAGCGGCCGACATGTCGGTCAAGTACAAGGAGACGGCGCGGGGCGGGCTCGCGGTGAACGTCATCGAGTGCTGAGGGGATGGGACCTGACCAGCGCTTTCGTGTCTTTCAGCGCTGTCGGGGCCTTCCCTGCTGACGCGGCGGAACGTCCCCGGAACCTCCCTGCGACAGGCATGAAAGCCCCTGAAGAGTTCCTGGGGAAATCCTCTCGAGACGGGTGCCTGACCTGGAGGTTCGTGGCACTCACCGCACGCCGGACCACCGCCGTCCGAGCGGCGTCAAAGGGCACGCGCCGTCACCCCGACGTCACCGCGCCGACAGGCTGTATCAAATCGATCCCCTCCGAGGGATTTGTGGGTACCATTTGATACATGAATGCCGTGGAAAGCTCGCGCCTGGAGCAACGGCTGGCCGGACTCTCCGCCACCTTCACCACAGCACAGGCGCGTCAGGCTTTGCTGTCACCCCGCGACCTGGCGTCCCTGGTTGCGACGGGGGAAATAGACGAACTGTCCCGTGGCGTGTATCGGCGGGCCGACGCACCGGAGACCGCGTATGCGGACCTCTTGGCCGTGTGCGCACGAGCCCCTCGCGCGGTCGTGTGCGGTGAGTCAGCCCTGGCCCTGCACGAACTGATCGACGACATCCCCTCAGCAGTGCACATCGCCGTGCCACGGGGTTCACGCCGCCCCACGATCTCCTATCCGCCGACCGTAGTGGCCCAGTACGCCGCCAAGACCTTCAGCCTCGGCATCGAACAGTTCGAAGCAGCGCCGGGAGAGACGATCCCCATGTACAGCCCCGCCCGCAGCGTCGTCGACGCGATGCGACATCGCAGCCGCATCGGCGAGACCCTCGCCCTGTCCGCGCTCGGCCGCTACCTACGCCGCAACGGGCGTGGCGGAGTCAGTGAACTCCAGGACATCGCCCGCGAATTGGGCGCGCTGTCCGTCGTCCGCCCCGCCGTAGAGGCGGTGCTCGCCTGATGGTCAACCCGACTCGCGACACCACCGCCGGCCGGGTCTACAACGACCTGCGCAACCTGGCCCGCCGCAGCGGCCGGTCCACCGACGAGACCATGGTCGAGTACGTACTCGAACGCTTCCTCTACCGCTTGTCCGCATCGCCCCTCGGCCAGGAACACTTCGTCCTCAAGGGCGGCCTATTGCTCGCCCAGTTCGGCGCCCGCCGGATGACCCGTGACATCGACATCCTCGGCCGCGCGTTTCCCGCCGACGAAGCCGAGATCATCCGCAGGATCGCCACGATCTCCGGCACCGAGGTCGACGACGGAGTCACATTCGACCCCACGACGCTCAAGACCGTTCCCATCCGCGAGGAAGACGAGTACCACGGTCTGCGCCTGTCCATGGCCGCGTCCATCGCCCGCGCACGGCTGAAGCTCCAACTGGATGTCAGCTTCGGCGACCCCATCACTCCTGCACCACAGACCATTGACTACCCGCAACAGCTCACGTCGGAGAGCTTTGAGATCCTCGGCTACCCGATCGCCACCGTCATCGCCGAGAAACTCTCCACCGCGGTCTCGCTCGGCGACCTCAACACCCGCGACCGGGACTACGCCGACCTGTACCGCCTGATCGCCCTCAACAACCTCGACGGCGAAGAACTCACCATGGCGCTGGCCGCCACCGCCGCCCACCGCAGCATCACTCTGAAGCCTCTCAGCACGGCAATCACAGACCTCGCCGAGCGCCGCCAAACCTCCTACACCGCCTGGCGCCGCCGACAGGGCCCCACCATGGTCGGCCTCCCGGAGCTCTTCACGGAGGTGGTCCGGCAGGTCACCGCCTTCGCGGAACCCTTGCTGACAGGGGATGCCGCTACCCGCACTTGGGATGCGACAGTCCGCACTTGGGCCTGAATCAACAACGGCGCAAGGCCTCGGCAGACCGCACACGCGTATCCATGAGCCCAGCGTGCCCATCAACGCGGCGCTCCCATGACGGCGGAATGCCTGAGCCGAAGATTGGCACCTCCCGACAAGAGCGGGCATCTGTCACCAGCATGTCCGAGGCCGCCACAGTAGCGATTTCTCGGTTCATAAACCCCGTTCCGGATGCTCCACGGCCGCCCGCGTTGCACCATCGCTGCGCCAATCGCCTCCCTTCAGCCCCCTGCTGCCTGAGGGCCGGTCCCAGATCGCCCAGTACCGGCAGGTCGGCGGGCTGAGTAAGGTCACGCCCGTGATCAAAAGCGGCCGATATCTCGGTCAAGTACAAGGAGGCGGCGCGGGGCGGGCTCGCGGTGAACGTCATCGAGTGCTGAGGGGATGGGCCCTGACCAGTGCGTTCGTGTCTTTCAGCGCTGTCAGGGCCTTCCCTGCTGACGCGGCGGAACGTCCCCGGAAAGCCCCCGGGGAATCCCCTCGAGACGGGCGTGGGCGAAGGTCCGATCCGCCCGGTCCGCCGTCAAGGGCAGCGCTCAGTCCGCCCCGTCGGCGATGCCACCGCGTTCGACCGCCAGCCGGGTCAGTTCGACTCGCGTGTTGATGCCGAGCTTGGCGAAGATGTGCCTCATGTGTGTGTTGACGGTGTGTACAGACACGTAGAGCCGATCGGCGATGGCCCGGTTGGTCAGGCCGTCCACGACGAGCGGAATCAGTTTCCGCTCGGACTCGGTCAGGTTTCCCCACTCCGCGAGGCTCGTCGTGTGCTGTTGTACGGCGCCGGTGCGCACGCCGATTCGCCGCAGGCGCCGCCTGATCCGTTCGTGATCGCGTAGGGCGTCCGAGGCCGACGCAAGCTGACTTGCTTCTTCGAAGTACGGGATGGCCGACGTCGTATCAGCAGACGCGGCCATGAGCTCGCCGAGGTCCTCGCAGGCCGCGGCCAGGGCCAGCGGCCTGCCGGTGCTCCGGTAGGCGGTGATGGCGGACGCGAGTGCGCGTTGGTCGCCGTGGATCAGACCGTCCACATGGGCGCGGGCCGCACTGATGATCTGTTGGCTGTCGTCCTGTGCGGTCAGCCTGCGCAGCGCGCCGGACACGGTCCGCGCGACCGATGGGTCCCCGCCGCGCAGCGCGATACGTACGATCGCGGGCCAGTGGGACGGAGGTACCGCAAGCAACCGCGCCGGCTCACGGTCGCCGAAGCTGCCCGCGAGTGCCGCTGCCGCCGCGGCTCCCCGGCCCTCCGCGTCCGCGAGACAGGCACGCGCGAGCGACACCCAGAGGCCGTAGCGCTGCGTCTTCGTGCCGGGATCCGCTTCGACGGCGCGGAGATGACCCCTGGCCCTGGCGAGGTCACCACGTCTGACCTCCACCAACGCCAGTACGGAGCGGGCCCGCGGATTCGGCTGAGTGATCTCGAGTTCGGCCGCCACCGCCAGACTGGTTTCGGCCTCCACCGCCGCGTCGTCCAGCGCTCCCTGTTCGAGCAGCGAGCAGGCACGGCTGAGATGCCAGTGGGGAAGTGACCATCCGAGGCCCAGCGCCTCCGCCTCGCGCTGTCCCTCCCGCAGGATCCGCCCGGTGTCCGCGAGCCGGTCGGTGGCGGTCAGCACCGTCGCAAGCCACAGCGCCGGGATCCGCGGGGGCCGCAGATAGAGCACGGCGGACTCCGCGCCGGCGCGAGCGGCCGCCGCCTCGGCCAGCTCGAGGGCGCGGGCAAGACGCCCGCGGTAGAAGAACGTCTGCGACTGGAACACCATGGCACTGACGACGAGGGCCGGATCATGGCTGCGGTAGGCGGCCTCGACGAGCCCGGTGTCGGTCTGCTCGGCGGCGGTGATGTCCCCGAGGTATATGTGGCTCGTCGCCTTGGTCTTCAGCAGCCGGATGCGCAGATCGGGCGGAAGCGCGGGAAGGTCCAGGCCCTGCTGGAGGTGTGTCATCGCGGCGGCGTCGTCGCCCACGGCCTGGTGGATCTCGGCGGCCACCAGGCGTAGGCGCGCCTCCTGCAACGGCTCGAGACCGTCCGAAAGGGTGGCGTCGACCAGGGCGAGCGCCTCGTGAACCCGGCGAGTCCGGCCGAGATACTCGGCGGCGTCGGTGAGCAGGGCGATTCGACGCCGGTCGTGCGGGGGCAGCAGGCCGGCGATTCGCTGAGCGAAGTCGGCAGCCGCGTCGGGGGCCGTCGACGACAGTTCCCGTACGGCGGTGTGCACCGTGGTCACGGAGTCCTCGTCGACCGGGCCGCCCGACATCACCACGTGCCAGGCCACTTCCGCCGACCTTGCCCCGGTGACGCGCAGGAGGTCAGCCGCCTCCCGGTGCAGCGCGGTGCGTACGGCCAAAGGCAGGTTCTCGTGGACAGCCTGCCGTATGAGGTCGTGGCGGAACGCGAGTCGCGGGCCGTCGGCCAGGAGCGCGCCGGCGGTCCGGGCGGCCTCGACACCCGACAGCAGGCTGCCGACCGGCCTGCCGAGCATCCGGGCGGCCGTGCCGAGGTCGAATTCGTGGCCGAGAACGGACCCGATCTGGAGCAGTCGCACGGCATCCTCCGGGAGCCGGGCCAGACGCGAGGCGACAGTCAGCCGGAAACCGGCGGGGATGCCCTCGTGCAGGAGTGTCGCCACTCCCCCCTCCACTTTGATCGCATCCGTGTCGGCAAAAGCGCGTACCAGTTCGGTCGCCAGGAACGGGTTGCCCGCGACGCCGCGCAGCGCCTTGGCCAGACCGGGTGACGGCTTCGCCCCGAGCATGTCGGCGGCGATGCGCTCCAACTCCTGAAGCGGCAGGGGGCCGAGGGCCAGCCAACGGGCTCCGAGGTGTTCGAACTCCTCCCGCACCCTGGCGACGGTCGGCCGCTCGGTCTCCGGCCGCACCGCCAGCACCCACAGGATCCGTGAGGCGGCCAGCCGTCCAGGCAGGGTACGCAGCACGAAGAGCGTAGCCGGATCGGCCCACTGCGCGTCGTCCACGAGCACGGCCAGCGGCCCGCGGCGGGCCCGGTCCTCCAGGGCGTCCGCGATGCTGTCCAGCAACCAGAGCCGCTGGTCGTCGGCGGACGGGGCGGCATGGTCGAAATCGTCGGAGGACAGCAGCGCGGACCGCAAGGCGGCTCCTGCGGCGTACTGGTCGAGCTCGTCGGCCCGTAGAGACACCACATCGAAGCCGAGCCGCCGCGCCAGTGCGTCCAGCTCCGCGAGCAGGCGGCTCTTGCCGACACCACGCGCGCCTTCTACGACGACACAGGCACCCCACCCGTCACGCACCGAGCCCAGGGTCTCACGGAGAGCGGTAACCTCGCGGCCTCGGCCCCTCAGGCGCAGCCCGGTCACGGCCCGGTTCTCGCGCCCGCGGACCCGGCCACCCGCGGGGTCTGTGCTGCGCATGGGTCAAGCATGCCGCACAGCCATATGCCCCCTCAACGCCGGTACCTCTGGCATCGCCCGTGATTGCCCCTTTCACCCGGCGCTTCTCGGCCCCCGCGCCGCCCTCTCACCCTGCCGCGGACGGCCTGCGCAAGCGAGGCCGGGTCAGTCGGTGGGCCTCGGGGCGCGCAGGTGGGCCCGCTCCTCCAGTTCCTCGTCGTCGACCAGCGTGAGCATCGGCTGGCCCGGCGCGCACATCATGAACACGATGTACTTGGCCGGCGCGTCCGACGACGCGTTGCCGTTCTGATAGTGGATCACGTCGCCGCCAGGCTCCCAGAATGTCTCCCCAGCCTTGATCACGTGCTCCGCCTCGCCCTCGAGCTCCCACCGGACCGCGCCCTCGATCACGTAGCCGAAACAGGGCCCCGAGTGACGGTGTGGAGGAGTCCCGGGGTCACCGGGGGGCCACTCGACAAGGACGGTCATCCCCGAAGCGCCCTCGGGAATGAAGGGCGGCTTGACGTCCGCCAGCATCTTGGGTCCAAGCCCGCTCACTGATTCCATCCCGTGCTCGTGCACTGTGCTGTACCTCCGTAGGCTTGCCCGGAACGGACGATCTCGCGTCGCCGATTCCGGGCTCGGGCAACTTGCCTCACCATGGAGACAGAGCACGGCCCGCATCTGTGACACGCCGACGGCTGAAGCGTTCGGGGCGTACCGCGTACGCCTGGGCCAAGGATGACGGCCCGCTGCCGGCGCACCAGGGCAGCAATACCGAGACGCCGGAAGCCCGCCTCCCCGCTCGAGGTCGGGGCGACGGGGAGACGGGGAGACGGACGTACACATCCGGCCGGGCCGGACGTCCTGACTCAGCCGAACTGGCCGACCTTGTAGCCGCCGGCCGGCTGCCGGTTGATGATGTTGATGCGGTTGTAGCTGTTGATGACAGCGATGAGGGAGATCAGCGCGACGAGCTGGTCCTCGTCGTAGTGCTTGGCGGCGTTCGCCCAGGCCTCGTCCGTGACCCCACCGGCAGCGTCCGTGATTCGGGTGCCCTGCTCGGCCAGTTCCAGCGCGGCGCGTTCGGCCTCGGTGAAGACCGTCGCCTCCCGCCAGGCGGCGATCAGGTTGAGCCGCACCGAGGTCTCCCCGGCGTGGGCGGCCTCTGTGGTGTGCATGTCGGTGCAGAAGCCGCAGCCGTTGATCTGGCTGGCCCGGATCTCCACCAGATGCCGAGTGGCGACCGGCAGCGCGGAGTCCGACAACACCTTGCTGGCCGAGTTGATGTGCTTCAGCACCTTGGCGGCGACGGCATTGCCGTAGTAGTTGAGACGCGATTCCATGGGATCTCCTTGGCTGAGTTGCGCATACGCATGGTTCGGATGCAGATACACACCACTGACCGCACAACCCGGCAGGGCGTGACACCGAAGGTTTGTGATTCGGGTCTCCGCGGCCCTGCCCCGGTCACAGATCATCCGGTGGGGGCCCCGACGTGGGGCAGTGCGCGGGAGGCGTAGCGGAAACGCGTGCCAAGGAACGCGGCGATCTTGCTCTGGCTGAACACCCACATCACTCGGTGGATGCCTTCCCTGGACGCGGCCAGCGCCAAGATCGCAGAGGGCTCGCCGTCCCGGTAGATCATCACGCCCGTACAGCCGTTGGCATCGACCAGCCGCACATCCGCGTCCCGCCAAAACCGTGGATGGGCGGTCGCCAGGTTGGCGACACGCGCAGGACCCAGCACGGGTACCCGAGCGGCGCCCCGGATCCCGTTGCCGTCGGACAGACTGACGACATCCGGGGTCAGGAGGGCTTCCAGAGCGGCCACATCCCCCGTTCGCGCCGCCGAGACGAACGCGTTCAGAAGGCGTCGGTGCTCCGCCGCGTCCACGCTCCCCCGCTGTTCCTCCGACAGGCGCCTGCGAGCACGGCTCACGATCTTCCGCACATTGACGACACTGCGCCGAAGGATCTCAGCGATCTCGGGATATCCGTAATCGAACGCCTCACGCAATATGTACGCGGCCCGCTCAGCGGGGCTCAGCTTCTCCAACACCAGCAGCAGGGCCAGCTCCAGGACCTCACCACGCTGTGCACCCACCTCCGGATCCGCACTCGTGTCAACGGGCTCCGGCAACCACGGCCCGATATAGGTCTCCCGACGCACACGCGCCGACTGCGCAACATTGATGGCCAAACGGGTCGTCGCGCTCGAAAGAAAGGCCACCGGGCTCACCACCGCACAACGGTCGGTCTTCTGCCAGCGCAGCCACACCTCCTGCACCACGTCCTCGGCCTCGGCCACACTGCCGAGCACACGGTAGGCAATCCCGAAAAGACGCGGCCGACACTGCACAAACACAGAGACAGCCTTTTCAAGATCACTCGGTTTGGGGGACGGTTCGAGGTGCATGGTCCTGTGGTCTTCGCTGCGATCCGTGGCGGGCACTTCGTGGGCTCACAGCCCGACTATCGGTTCAAAACGTCCCTCAATACAAAGAGTGCATTCGCTTTCCCTGAATGGGAAGCATTTCTCGGTCACCCGACCAGAGTGGATCGGGCGCCATCGAAGCGCATCGCATAATCGAGTGATTTGAGCGGAGTCGCGCGACACTGGGGCGCATCGCATAAATGGGTGATTTGGGACTGCCGCCGGACTGACTCCGAGGTCACGGCGTGGATGTTGCTCCTATATCATGCAATCAGCGGACGAAACACCATGCTCCGGTCCAAGACCTCGTGGGCCGTCACGCTACGAGGACATCCACATGGCCGGTGACGGACGATGCCACCCGGCCCAGGAGCGCCGACACCGAAAGGTGTCACAGTTCCCCGGACGGTCTGGTCGTAGTGAGTGACAAACCCCGGCGATCGGAGTAGACCGTGGCTATCACGGAACAGCGTATTTCCACCATGGTGTTGGTGATCGGCACCGGAGGTGCGGGGCTACGGGCAGCAATCGAACTGGCCGAGATCGGCGTTGACGTCGTCGCGGTCGGCAAGCGCCCCAAGGCCGACGCTCATACGGCACTTGCTGCCGGAGGAATCAATGCGGCCTTGGGCACCATGGATCCCGAGGACAGCTGGCAGCAGCACGCCGCCGATACTCTCAAGGAGAGTTATCTGCTGGCCGATCCCCGCACCGTGCAGATCGTCACCCAGGGCGCCGCCCGAGGCATCGACGACCTGGAACGCTACGGCATGGCCTTCGCCAGGGAAGACGACGACCGCATCTCCCAGCGATTCTTCGGCGCACACAAGTTCCGGCGTACCGCCTTCTCCGGCGACTACACCGGTCTGGAAATCCAGCGGACGCTGATCAGACGCGCGGACCAGCTCAACATACCGGTGCTCGACGGCGTCTACATCACCCGGCTTCTGGTCCACGACGGGGCCGTTTTCGGCGCTTACGGCTTCGACCTCACCCGTGGAACGCGCTACCTGATCCATGCCGACGCCGTCATTCTCGCGGCGGGTGGCCACACCCGAATCTGGCGGCGCACGTCCTCGCGGCGCGACGAGAACACGGGCGACTCGTTCCGCCTGGCCGTGGATGCCGGAGCCCGGCTGCGCGACCCCGAGCTGGTTCAGTTCCACCCCTCCGGGCTCATCGAGCCGGAGAACGCGGCCGGCACCCTGGTCAGCGAGGCCGCCCGGGGTGAGGGCGGCATCCTGCGGAACGCGCTTGGGGAGCGGTTCATGAGCCGCTACGACCCAGCGCGCATGGAGCTGTCCACCCGCGACCGCGTGGCCCTGGCCTCCTACACCGAGATCAAGGAAGGGCGTGGGACGCCCAAGGGCGGAGTGTGGCTCGATGTCTCGCACCTGCCACGGCAGACGATCATGAACCGGCTTCCTCGGGTCTACCAGACGCTCATGGACCTTCAGATGCTGGATATCACCCGCGAACCGATCGAGATCGCGCCCACTGCGCACTACTCGATGGGTGGGGTATGGGTACGTCCCGCGGACCACAGCACCGACGTCCGTGGCCTGTACGCCATCGGTGAGGCGTCGAGTGGACTGCACGGCGCCAATCGCCTCGGGGGAAACAGCCTCATCGAGCTGCTGGTCTTCGGCCGCATCACGGGCCAGGCGGCCGCTGCCTACTCGGAGTCCCTGACCGCCCAGCCGCGGTCGGCGTCTGCCATCGCGCAGGCCCGCGCGGAGATCGACGATCTTCTCGCGGCCGACGGACGGGAGAACGTCCGCGCCCTGCAGCGCGCCATACGCAACACCATGACCGAGCATGCGGGAGTCGTACGCGACGAAGAAGGCCTGCGCGCCGGGCTGACGGAGCTCGCGGCGATCGAGAAGAGGATGGAGGACGTCGGCGTGCACCCGGACATCGCCGGCTTCCAGGATCTCGCACACGCCTTTGATCTCAAGTCCGCCGCCCTGTCAGCCAGGGCCACCCTCGAAGCGGCACTGGAGCGCCGCGAGACTCGCGGCTGCCACAACCGCAGCGACTACCCCGCCCTGGATCCCGCTCAGCAGGTCAATCTCGTCTGGTCCCCCACGACTGGTATCACCCGCGAGAGCATTCCGCCCATCCCGGACGAGATCTCCTCACTGATGGAAGAGGTCTCGACCGACGGAAAGCTTGCCGAATGACCTCGTACGGTATGAAGGGATACGCCATGGCGGCACGCCGGTCCGCTCACCTTCAGGCGCGTCAGGTGACCGCCTCCGGGGTCGCCACCTGAGCGAATGCAACAGCCGCACGGCCTCGCGGGGCCATATTCCCGGGCCCCGCGAAAGCCGGACGCCGCAGGCGGGTCGAGGTGACCCGCCCCGAAGCACCGCGCATGGTTCAGCGGCCGATCGACACGTGTACAGGGCGATCAGCGTCGGTGATTGCCGGTGATCTCCTTGTACTCCTGCGCGGTCGGCTTGGGGATCTGTGCGCCTTCGCCGTAGAAGCTCCGACTGAGCCTGGCACGCAGGCGTTGAGCAAGACGGGGTCCGGCACCCGGGTCTCCCGCGCCACCCGCAGCGCTGGAACCGATCGGCTTGTATTGCTCATGCTGTGTGAGAACGTGGAGTTGTTCTTGACTGAGCGGCTCGCGCACCTCGATGAATTCACCGTGTGGCAACCGCTTGATGATGCCGGTCTCGCGACCGTGCAGCACCTTGTCGCGATCTCTGCGCTGAAGACCGAGTGCCCACCGCTTCGTTACGGAATAGGCCAGAAACGGCACGATGACGAGGCCGACGCGAACTGCCCACGTCACTGATTCGACCGAGACATGGAAGCGAATGGCGATGATATCGTTCGCGGCACCGACCAGAGCCACCAGATAAAGGCTCAGCCATGCTACGCCGAGCGCCGTTCGCACAGGACGGTTGCGCGGTCTGTCGAGAAGATTCTGCTCACGGTCGTCACCGGTCACCCAGGACTCGATGAACGGGTATGCACCCATGGCAACGAAGAGGCCGGCGCCCGCCGCCAGTGGGATCAGGTTGTCCAGAGCCAGGGGGTGACCCCAGAAACCCACTTCCCATCCAGGCATGACCCGCAACAGCCCGTCCATTACGCCCATATACCAGTCGGGCTGCGAACCGGCCGAAACCTGGTCGGCACGGTAGGGACCGTACAGCCAGATCGGGTTGATCTGTGCCACCGCAGCGATGACGACGATGACACCGGCGACCAGAAAGAAAACTCCCGCGGACTTTACGGCGCGCACCTTGAACGGCAGCCCCACTACGTTCTTGTTACTCCGTCCCGCACCTGGATACTGCGCTTGCCTGTGGTAAAGAACCAGGAGCAGGTGAACTACGAGCAGCCCCACCATGAACGCAGGGATGAGCAGAACATGGATTGTGTTGAAGCGTGCCACCAGATCGGTTCCCGGGAACTCGCCTCCGAAGAGGAACATCGAGAGGTAGGTTCCGACCACCGGAATGGACAGGATTACCCCGTTGATGACCGCGATTCCGGTCCCAGAAAGAAGGTCACCCGGAAGGTCGTATCCGGTCAACCCCTCGAACATTCCAAGCACCAGCAGCAGGAATCCGAACAGCCAAGTGAATTCGCGAGGCTTGCGGAAAGCGCCCGTAAAGAATACACGCATCATATGGATGAGCATGGTGGCGAGAAATACCAGCGCCGCCCAGTGGTGGGCCTGCCGGATCAACAGACCGCCGCGAACGTCGAAGGAGATGTGCATAGTCGAATCGAATGCCTCAGAAACGATCCGCCCCTTCAGCGGCGCATAGCTTCCGTTGTACTCTATTTCATTCATTGACGGATGGAAGTACAGCGCCAGATACACGCCGGTAACAATGACGATGAAGAAGCTGTAGAGACAGATCTCTCCCAGTACGAACGACCAGTGATCCGGGAACGCCCTTCGCAGACCGGCCCTGAGGGGGCTGCGCACACCCCGTCGTCTGCCAGCCCATTCAGCGACCTTTTCCCCCTTGCCGCCTTTCTGTACTTCGCCCCCCGAACCTCCACCACTCATACCCTTACCACCATCCACGAACCACATGCTCATACGCTCGGGTAGTCGCTCGCCCGACTCTCGTCGGAGCGGTGCGGATCGGCGGCCGTGACGAACGCGTCCCGTGGATTCTCAACGGCGGCGAGGGAGACGAGATCCCTACCCCACAGTGCGGCAGTGAGCCATACCGCGAGAACACGGATCTTGCGCTCCCAGCTGGGCACAGCCAGGACGTGATAGCCCCGGTGCATCAGCCAGGCGGGAAATCCCCTGATGACGATGCGCTTGTACTGGAAAATGCCTCGTCCGAGGCCAAGCGTCGCTACCACTCCCAGACTGCTGTGGCGGTAGTTTCGGGTTCTGCCACCCTGGAGGCTTGCCGCGATGTTTTTCGCAAGTTGCTTGCCCTGCCGCACGGCGTGCTGGGCGTTCGGCACCGTGTGCGCCCCCGGTATGGGCGAAGCCAAGTCGGGAACAGCCGCATCGTCTCCGGCCGCCCACACATCCGGCACGGGTTCGCTGTCGGTACCCACACGGAGATCGGGCCGGACCACGAGCAGTCCCCGCCCGTCGACAGGCAGATCCGTGTGGTTGTGCACGACCGGATTCGAGGCGTTGCCGGCGGTCCAGACAATCAGCGCGGAATCGAATTCCTCTCCGCTGGAAAGCACGACATGGCCGTCTTCTACGGAGAGCAGCTGAGTGTTCAGGTGAACGTGCGCGCCACGGCGTTCCAAAGAGCGCACCACCCAGGCACCGGGCCCGTCTCCCACCTCGGGAAGGATTCGACCGCGGGCCTCAACCAGATGGAACGACAAATCGTCGAAGCTGAGTTCCGGGTAGAACTTGACCATCGCAGTCGCGAGCGACAGCAGTTCACCGAAGCCCTCGACGCCGGAAAACCCGCCGCCCACGAACGTGACGGTGAGCAGCTTTCGCCGCTCGGCACCAGGCGGCAGTGACGCGGCCTGGTCGAGCGCCGTCATGAGCCGGTCGCGTATGGCCACCGCCTCTTCCACGTGCTTCAGGCCTATCGCCTGCTGGGCCAGCCCGGGTATGGGGAAGGTGCGGGTCACGGCACCGGCAGTAACCACAAGGGTGTCGTATTGAAGTTCGTATTCCGCTCCGCTCACAGGCCGGACGGCCACCGTCCGGTCTGCGTGACGGACCTCGGTCACGGTCCCCGCAATCAGCCGGGTATTGCGCAGGTGTCGCCGCAACGACACGGCAGCGTGACGAGCCTCGACCGACCCAGCGGTCACCTCCGGCAGGAAGGGCTGGTACGTCATATAGGGACGCGGGTCGACAACTGTGACCCGTGCCTCACCCCTACGCAGCTTCTTCTCAAGGCCCCATGCGGCGTAGAAGCCCGCGTAGCCGCCACCGACAATCAAAATCTCACGCATTGGTCCCTCTGTTTGTTGTTCGACAACAGAAAGACCATGCGGGGCAGGACTGTGTGACACAGCCGTGGCGGTGGAGCCCCTCACCGGGTCGCCCGCGGGTGCGGCGCCGCTCAGCCGACGGGGCGGCGGCATGGGGTGCCGCCCTCGACCACTACGCTCATTTCGTGCCCGGGACTCGCTGCGTGACGTCCGCGCCGAACTGCCGGCCCGGCACGCGACCAGCCGCGCGATGACCGGGCACGCGTATCACCGCCCCGTACCGCCCCCGCCCCGCACCGACTCCAGCATGCCGTCGCAGTCGCGCCAGACGACGAACAGCGCGCAGCCCGGCACCACGGCGAGACCGAGCAGTGGGGCCTGGTTGACGAGCGCCAGGGACACGCCCAGCAGGCCGAGGTTCAGCAGCGCGAGCGGCCAGCGGCGCACCGACGCGTAGCAGGCCGCAAGCAGGGTGCGCCGGGAGACGGCCGGGTTTTCGGCCGGGTCCTGGGCCAGGCCGGCCATCGCGACGACTCCGGAGCTCAGGGCGAGGAGGATCACCACGGTCAGCAGCGGTGCCAGGGCCGACCCGAGGGCGGATCCCCAGAGGGCGGCCAGGTCGGCGGCCGCCACGGCGACCAGCAGCACGAAGGGGGTCCAGCCGAGGAGCGCCCGGGTGAACAGGCGCCGGTAGCCGCGGAACAGGTCGGCCACCGGCGCCCGCTCGTCGTCGGCGGCGCGCCTCAGGTAGGCGAACACCGCGGCGAGCGAGGGACCGGCCCCGAGCGAGAGCAGACCGAAGAAGACCGGGTACCGCCAGGGCTGGTGCTCGGCGGCCAGGGCCAGCAGCAGCGGCAGGTTGGTGACCGCCACGCCGAGGTTGACCACCAGGACCCGGTGGACATGGGACCAGATGAGATCCCAGGAGTCGTGGCCGACGTTCAGCCGGAGCCTGCGGCCGGTCGCTGGTGTCGGTGTGCTCATGCCCGCCACCTCACTTCATCCCGCTGGTGGAGATGCCCTGGACGAAGTACCGCTGGCCGAGCAGGAAGACCACCAGGATCGGCAGGACGGACAGCACCGAGCCGGTCATGATCATCGCGTACTCGGAGCTGTACATGCCCACGAACGACCGCAGGCCGAGCTGCACCGTCCACAGGTTGTTGTCCGTCAGATAGATGAACGGACCCATGTAGTCGTTCCAGGTGTTGACGAAGGTCAGCAGCGCCAGGCTGGCCAGCGCGGGCTTGGACAGCGGCAGCACGATCCGCGCCCAGATGCCGTACTCGCTCAGCCCGTCCAGCCGCGCGGCCTCGCTCATCTCGTCCGGGATGGTCAGGTAGTACTGGCGCATCAGGAAGACGCCGAACGCGCCGAACGCCTGGAGCAGGATCAGCGACAGGTGCGTGTTCACCAGGCCCAGCTTCTGCATGATGATGTACTGCGGCACCATGTACGCCTGCCACGGCACCGCGATGGTGGCGATGTAGGCGAGGAAGACGGCGTCGCGCCCGGGGAAGCGGACCTTGGCGAAGCCGTAGGCCGCGAAGCTCCCGGTCAGCACCTGGAGAGCGGTGATGACGACGCTGAGGAACAGCGAGTTCCCCATGTAGGTCCACAGCGGGATCTCGGTCCAGATGTCGGAGAAGTTCTCCCAGCGGAAGGACTCCGGGATCCACTGGATCGGGACCGTGAAGACCTCGTTGTCCGCCTTCAGCGAGGACACCAGCATCCATATGAACGGCACCAGGACCGCGGCCGAGAGCACCGTCAGCACCACGTACAGCAGGGCCCGGCCGAGGATCCGCCCCGGCCCGCCCGACCCGCCCGGCCCGGCCGGGCCCCGGCGGCGGGGCCCGGCGGGAGCGATGCCGCCGCGGCCACCCGGCCGCGACGGCTCGGCCGTCTTGCCGTCCTTCGGCAGCACGGTCGTCTTCATCGCTCGTTCCTCCGCTGGAATCGGAACTGGGTCACGGTGATGATCAGGACGATGAGGAACAACACCAGGGAGATGGCCGAGGAGTAGCCGAACCGGCCCTGGGTGATGCCCTCCCTGAAGATGAGCTGGGACAGCACCAGCGTGGAGCGGCCGGGGCCGCCCTCGGTCATGACCTGGACCAGGTCGAAGACCTTGAAGCTGGAGACGGTCAGCATGACCAGGACGAAGAAGGTCGTCGGCCGCAGGGACGGCACCGTGACATGCCAGAACCGCTTCCAGGCGCCCGCGCCGTCGACCCGTGCGGCCTCGTACAGCTCCGCCGGGATGGCCTGGAGCCCCGCCAGGTACAGCACCATGTAGTAGCCCATGTCCCGCCACACGCTGGTGATGATCACCGCGGGCAGCGCCCAGTCGGTGTCGGTGGTCCACCCCGGCGGATGGGCCATCCCCACGGCCTTCAGCAGCTGGTTCACCGGACCGGCGTCCGGGCTGAACAGCATGTTCCACACCACGGCCACCGCGACCAGCGAGGTGATGTAGGGGAAGAAGAAGGCCGTACGGAAGAAGGCGACACCGCGCAGCTTCTGGTTGAGCAGCACCGCGAGGCCCAGGGAGGCCGCCATGGTGAGCGGGATGTGCCCGGCCGCGTACCAGGAGGTGTTGGTCAGCGCCGTCCAGAAGTTGTCGTTGTCCCACATCCGGCGGAAGTTGTCGAACCCGATCCACTGGGGAGTGTTGTACGAGTTCCAGTCGGTGAACGCCAGCAGCAGCGTGGCGACCACCGGGACCAGGGTCAGGGCGGCGAAGCCCAGAAGGTTGGGGAGGATGAAGCTCCAGCCCACCAGCGCGGTGCGCCGCCGTCGCCGCTTGAGCGCCGTAGCGCCGGAGACCTCGCTCATTCGACTTCGGACTTCACACGGGACTCCATCTCCTGGATCCCCTTGTCGATGGACTTCTCACCGGACATCACCAGCTCGTGCTCCTCTTTGAGGATCTGGTCGATGTCCGAGGACTTCGGGCTGACCGGCATCTCCAGCTTGACCTCGTCCGGGCTCATGGCCTTCTTGGACAGGGCGTCGCTCGGCATGCCCTTGACGCCGAAGAAGTTCTTCATGACCGCGGCATCCGTGTAGGACGGAACGACGCCGACCTTGGCGATCGCGGCCGCTCCCTTGGGGCCGGAGGCCCACAGCACGAACTTCTTGGCCGCCTCGGAGTTCCTGGCCTTCTTGTTCACGGCGAAGGCGGTCGGGGAGCCGAAGCTGACCGTCTTACCGTTCGCGCTGGTCTGCGGCAGCGGTGCCATGCCCCAGTCGACGTCGTTCTTGCCCTCGGCCTTCAGCTGGAGCAGACGGGCCGCGAGCCAGGTGCCCATGGGCACCATCGCGGTCTTGCGGGTGGAGAACATCGCGTCGTAGGTGGTCTGCTGGGTCTTGGCCGTGGCGAACGGCATGACGGCTCCGGACTTCTGGAGGTCCAGGGCCACCTCGTACTGCTTCTTGAAGAACCCGTAGTCGCCGCTCAGCTGGTCCCCGCCGGTCTGCGCGGCGGCGATCGCCTGCACCACCGAGCGCCAGGTCTGGTGGTAGGTGCCGTAGACCTTGGAGGAGCCCGAACCGGTGGTGAGCTCCTTGGCCAGGTCGGCGTAGTCGGACCAGGTGAGCTTGGACAGGTCCGCGTCGCTCTTCTTGAGAAGGTCCTTGTTGTAGAAGAGGACCCAGAAGTCCTGCCGGTACGGCAGGGCGTAGTAGTCACCCTTGAGGTCGAAGGCGTCGAGGCCGGAGTACTTGGCCTTGTCGAGCTTGTTGGCGTCGGTGGTGAGCGACTGGAGCTGGCCGCGCGTGCCGTAGCGGGCGTAGTCGGTGACGTTCTTCATGGTCAGCACGTCGGTGCTGTCACCGCCGGAGAGCATGGTGGTGATCTTGTTGGAGTAGTCGGCGGAGAGGATGTCGACCGGCTGCACGTCGATGTCCTTGTTCTCGGCCTCGAAGCCGTCGATCAGCGCCTTGAACTCGGGGGTCTTCTCGTAGTCCCATACCGCGACCTTGACGATGGTCTTGCCGTCGGCGGTCTTGCCGCTGCCGCCGCTGCCGCCGCAGCCGACGGCGAACAGGGACAGCGCGACGGCCGCGGTCAGGCTTCTCACGGCACCTTTGCGGTTGCTTATCACGGGAGCGGCTCCTTGTGATGAGGGGTGTGTTGCGGGGGGCGTTGCGGGGGGGGGGTGGGTGTTGCGAGGTGTTCTGGTGGGAGGGCGGGGCTCAGGCGCTGAAGCGTTCAGGCGCTCAGGCCGAGCGCCAGCGCCTCCGCCGTGATCTCGGACTGGAGGGGCTGTCGCGCGATCCACCGGGCCAGCTCGTCCATGGCGTGGTCGGTGAGTCGCCCGATCTCCGTGCCGAGCGAGCCTGCGATATGCGGGGTGACCATCACGCTGGCCTGGCGCCTCAGCGGCGAGTCGAGGGGCAGGGGCTCGGGGTCGGTGACGTCGAGGATGGCGAAGAGGCGTCCGGAGGCGCACTCGGCGGCGAGCGCCTCGGAGTCGATGAGGCTGCCCCGCGCCGTGTTGATCACCGTCGCGTGATCGGGGAGCAGACCGAGCTGGTCGGCGCCGATCAGATGGTGGGTCTCCCGCAGTTCGGGAGCGTGCAGGGACAGTACGTCGACGCGCGGAAGCATCTCCTCCAGCGGGACCAGCGTGGCGCCCGCCCGCTTCACCTCCTCCGCGTCCGCGTAAGGGTCCGCGACCAGGCAGGTGGTGTCCCCGAGGATCTTGAGCAGGTCGACGACCTTGCGGCCGATCCGCGAGAAGCCCACGATCCCCACGGTCCGGCCGAAGTTCGACAGGTCGCCGTACCCCGTCACCGTGCCCCAGCCCTGGTAGGCGCGGTCCTCGTCGGCGGCGAGGAACGGGGCCTTCTTGCCGGCGAAGATGATGGCCGCCAGCGTGTACTCCGCGACCGGGATCGCGTTGGAGTCCGCGCCGCTGGTCACCCGGATCCCGCGGCGCCACACCTCCTCGCCGACCAGGCCCCGTACGCTCCCGGCGCAGTGCAGCACCGCCCGCAGCGCGGGGGCCGCGGCGACCCGCTCCGGCGTCAGCGTCGGCGCGCCCCAGGACGTCAGCATGACCTCCACCTCCGCCAGTCGCGCCCGCACCGCCGGCTGGTCGAGGTCGTCGGCCCAGACCGGGTCGCCCAGGGTCACCAGCTCCGCGAGGCGCGCGAGGCGGGCGGAGTCGAAGTGCGCGTCGAAGCTCTGCCTGTCCATGACGACCAGCGCTTGGGGTTTCGCCTGCACGGGCGTCGAGTCCTTCCCTAGGCCGGTCTGGACCGGCATCGTTCGCCATCTGGCGCGAAGTTGTTATGTCCTGCTAAATCCCGTGTTGCGTGGAACACATTGGAACCCGCTGAACACGTTGGAACAGGGATAGTGGGCAGCAGCACAGATTCGCTATAGAGCGAACACAATCGAAGCGATTCGTTCAGACTCGAACAGGCCATCAGGCCGTCGACCGAGGGGGCCCGATGAGCGCAGACCGACCTTTCGCCCTTCAGCGCAGGGAACGGCTGATGGACGAGTTGCGCCGGCACGGCACCGTGCGCGTGCGTGACCTCGCCCACATGCTCGACGTCAGCGAACTGACCGTACGGCGCGACATCACCGCCCTGGCCGCCCGCGGCCTGCTCACCAAGGTGCACGGCGGCGCCACCCTGCCGACCGACCTCGACCAGGCCCCGGCCCGCCGGCCCCGCCCCACCTCCACGCCCTTCACCATCGGCATGGTCGTGCCCTCCCTGGACTTCTACTGGCCGTCGATCGTCAGCGGCGCACGCGCGGCGGCCGCCGGGCTCGGCGTCCAGCTCCAACTGCGCGGGTCCAGTTACGACCAGGCCGAGGACCGCCGCCAGATCAGCCGGCTGATCGAGGCCAAGCAGGTGCAGGGGCTGCTGCTGGCCCCCAACCTCGAGGGCAACGGCGTCGACGAGTTGCTCGACTGGATCGGCAATCTGCCGGTGCCGACCATCCTCGTGGAGCGGCAGACCTCACAGTGGACGCCGACCCCGCGCCAGCTGGAGTGGGTGCGCAGCGACCACGCGCTCGGCATGGAGATGGCCGTACGCCACCTCCACGAGCACGGCCACCGCCGGATCGGTCTGGTGCTGTCCAAGGGCAGCCCGCACTCGACCCACCTCGCCCAGGGCTGGCTGAAGGCGTGCACGGAGCTCGATCTGCCCAGCGAGTTGGTGGTGCGCGAGAGCGTGGCCCTCGACCAGCCCGGCCACCGGCAGATCATCGAGGGCATCCTCGACCGGTGTCGCGGGTCCCGGATCACCGCGCTGATCGTGCACAGCGACCCCGACGCGATGTCGGTCGCCCAGTACCTCGCCGAGCGGGGGGTCTCGATCCCGGACGACATGGCTCTGGTCAGCTACGACGACGAGGTGGCCCATCTCGCGGAGCCCGCGATGACGGCCGTCCGCCCGCCCAAGGCCCGGGTCGGCCGGGTCGCGGTCGAGATGATGGTGTCCCGGCTCATGGAGGGCAGACGCCGCCCGGCGCAGCGCGTCGCCATCCTGCCGGAGCTGATCCTCCGCGACTCCTCGGTCAAGCGGGCGCGAGCCGTGTGACAGGCGCGCTACGGGCCGGGCGGCAGATCGACCTCGGTGGTGAGGCCGTCCGGCCAGATCAGCCGCGCCCGGTCGGCGCCGTCGGGCCCCGGGAGGACGGAGACGACGGGATCGGCGCTGTTCTGGTTGCCGCTTCCGCCGCGTTCGAGGGTCACCGCGGCCGCGAGCACCTCGCCGTACCGGACGCCGTCCGTGGCCAGCCACGGCGTCGCGGTCCGGGCGCCGAGAGGGCTGTCGTCCTTCCCGATGGCGACTCCGCCGAGCCGTAGGCCGAGCAGTCCGCGCAGCGACGAGCGCAGGGAAGCGGTGCGCGCTTCCGCGCAGGGCGCATCGGCGTACGACACCGCGTCCGCCGGGCCGGTGCCCACCCGGGTCCCGGGCGGGGCGTCGGCGGCGACCGGCCAGCCGCCCACCCGTACGCAGTCCCACGCCGGATCCGGGTCCGGCGCCGGGCCGTCCCCCGACGCCGGGGCGTCCACTCGGACGAGCCGGACCTCAACCCCCGCGCGCAGCACCGAGGCCACGGTGACCACGGGCCCGGGCGTCGTCGGACCGGTCCGGCCGGAGCCGTGGTCGGGCGAGTCGTCGGCGCCGCTGTCGACCCAACGCACCGGCCCCCGGGAGGCGGCGGCCAGCACACCGCCGGGGAGCTCGCGGGCGAACAGCGTCTCGAACCCGGTGCGGTGGCTGGCCCGGCCGGTGTCGTCGAGCAGCACGACCGCGTTGTCGACCGGGTCCGCCGCCGACGCGGCGGTCAGCGGGGGCACCGTGGCGGTGGAGTAGCCGAGCCGCGCGTACAGCGGCGAGTCCGCGCTGGTGTCGCCGGGACGCGCGTGGTCGGTGCCGTGGTTGAGCACCACCGCGATCCCGTCGCGGCGCCGCGCGGAGACCAGCCAGCCGGGGGCCGCCACCACCCGCGCTACGTCCCCGGTCTCCACCGGAAGCGGGAGTTCCGGCTCCGTCCACACCGGGTGGTCCGCGGGCAGCATCAGGCCGAGCAGACCCTTGGCCGCCCAGTACGGGGAGCCGGGCCCGGAGTAGGACTGCCGCATCGTCGGCCAGGCGGCGTGCCAGCCGAGGTTGAGCAGCCCGTCCGGGTCGGGGGCTCCCCGGTCGGTGAAGTGCCGGACGATGCCGGACGCCGCCCGGCGCACCAGTCCGGGCGGCTGCCCGCCCGCCCCCGTCACCGCGCCGACCCAGAAGGGCGCGGCGGCGGCGAAGCGGTAGCTGAGGCTGCGTCCTTGCAGCAGCGGGGAGCCATCCGCGCCGACCAGGCGCACCGCGTCATCGAGGTAGCGCGCGAGGTCGGCGCCCCAGGTCTCGCGGAGGGCCGGCGGGCACAGGGTGCCGGTGACGTCGAACAGGTGGGTCCACAGCAGCGGGTACAGGTGCAGCGCCCAGCCCGTGTAGTGGTCGAAGGCCCGCTCCTGCCCGTCGCTGAGCCAGCCGCCCGGCCGGCGCAGCGAGGCGTGGACGGCCAGGTCCTCCTCGATGTCGGCGGCCGACCACGGCCCGCCCACCTCCCGCAGGAACGACTCGACGACGATCCTGAACCAGACCCAGTTGATGGGTGGATAGGGCTGCCCGACGACGGTCCCCAGCCAGGCGATGACCCGCTCGCGCACCCCGTCGTCCAGTTGGTCCCACAGCCAGGGCTTGGTCAGCTGGAGCACCAGGGCGAGGGAGGCGGCCTCGACCTTGGCCTGCCCGAGCTGGTCGGGGCGGGGCCAGGCCTCGGGCGAGTGCGGGTCGGTGCCCGCCGCCAGGCCGCGCGCGTACCGCTCCAGCAGCCCGCCGGGGTCCGCGCCCCGCTCCCCCGCGACGCGGAAACCGGCGATCAGGAAGGTGCGGGCGAAGCCCTCCAGGCCGTCGGAGGTCGCGCCGTTGCGGCTCGCCGGGCCGGGCAGGTCGATCCGGGCCCCCTCCGGGGAGGCGTACGGGTGGGTGGCGGCGAGCATCCGGTCGGCGAGCGCGGTCCAGTGCGCCCTGGTCCAACCGGTGTACGGGGCAAGGTCCCGGTCCTCGTCAGGCGACACTGCTTCCTCCGGAAGTGGGGTTGGTGGGTGGTGGATGGATGGCGTTGCCACCTCACCCCGTGACATAGTCCCGAGTCAACGAATCCGAACAGAACCGATCAGGAGAGATAATGGGCCTGGTAGAGCCGGAGCCGGTTTCCCCCGCGTACCGCTCCCTCCGGAACCGGCTGGCCCCCGCCCTGAGCTCCACTTCCGGCCCCGATTCACTGGTCGAGCACCTGCGGAACGCCCCCGCGCGGCTGCCCGTCCCCGACGTCACCGCGCGCCCGGTGTGGGAGGCGGTGGACGCCGCCACGCGCGAGGCGCTGCTGGACGAGGCCGCGGCCGAACTCCGCCGGACCGCACCGGTCCTGACCGCCTCCGCCTGGGCGCGGACGTTCCGCGACGGCGTACGGACCGCGTACGAGGACTCCGCCCGACGGCTGCGCGAGCGGGCCACGCTGCTCGTGCTCGCCGCCACGCTGACCGGCGAGGTGGCCCCGGCCGACGCCCCGCCCGGGGCCGCGCCATACCTGGACGCCGCGGCCGACGCGCTGATGGCCCTGGCCGAGGCCAGCACCTGGTGCTGGGCGCCGCACGACCGCTTCGCCACTGCCCGCGGCGAGGTGCTGCCGGACCCGGACGAGCCGTTCCTCGACCTGGGGGCCGCCGAGGTGGTGTCCCTGCTGGCCTGGGCCGATCACGTACTGGGCCCGCATCTGGACACCCGGATCCCCGGGCTGCGCAGGCGACTTCGGCGCGAGGCGGACCTGCGGGTGCTGACGCCGTTCGAGCGCACCCGGGACTGGCACTGGATCGGCCTCGACGGGGACGCCCACAACTGGAACCCCTGGATCCATGGGGCGGTGCTCGCCGCGGCCCTCCTGCTGACCGAGGACGAGGAGCGGCGGGCGCGGCTCGTCCGGCTCGTCGTCGAGGGCCTGGACCACTACCTCGCGGTGCTCCCCGACGACGGCGGGATCGACGAGGGCGTCGCCTACTGGTGGCAGGGCGCCGGCCGGCTGCTGGAGGCCCTCGACCTCCTCGCCGACGCCGGCGGCGCCGCGCTCGACGCCCGCGACCTGCCGGTGTTCGGCCCGCTCGGCAAGTTCCCGCACCGCATGCACCTCGCCGGCGACTGGTACGTCAACGCCGGTGACGCCCCCGCCCGCCTGTGGGCCGACCAGCCCTGGCACGTGCTCTTCCAATGGGGCGAGCGGCTGGCCGACCCCGAGATCCGCGCCCACGCCCTGGCCTGCGCACGCGGCGGCCCGGCGGTACGGCCCCGGGCGGGCCTCGGCCGAGCCCTGGCCGGACTCCGCGACCCCCGCTGGCGCGATGCCCTGGCCACTACCGACACGGATGGCGACCCCGTCCCCTGGGCGGCACGGGAGACCTGGCTGCCCCGGGTCCAGGTGCTCGTCGCCAGGGAGGCCGCGGGCACCGCCGCCGGGCTGACCCTGGCGGCGAAGGCGGGACACAACGGCGAGCGCCACAACCACCTCGACGTGGGCTCGTACTGGGTCGCCCTCGACGGCCGCCCGCTGGTCGTCGACATCGGCCAACCCACGTACACCGCGGCCAGCTTCGGCCCCGACCGCTACCAGGCGTGGCCCCTCCAGAGCGCCTGGCACAACGTCCCCGAGCCCGGCGCCCCCCAACAGCCGGGCCCCGCCCACGCAGCGCACGACGTACGGGTCGCCCTCACCCCCGCCGCTGCCGCCCTGCACGCCGAGCTCGCCGGGGCGTACCCGGCGGGCCTGTTGCGCACCTGGCACCGGTCCCTGCGGCTGATACGCGCCACGCCGGACACCCCGGCCCACATCCTGATCGAAGACCACTGGACCCCGCACCCCGCCGCCCCGGTACTGCTCCGGCACGTCCTGGCCGGAGACGTCGAACTGGCGGAGGGACGGGCGCAGATCACGGCCGGAGCGAGCTCCCTGCGCCTCACCTGGGACCCGAACCGCGCCACGGCACAGCTCGAACACCGCGACCTCGACGACCCATTGCTGCGCGAGTCGTGGGGAGAGCGGCTGACGAGGCTCACCCTGACCGTCGCGGCTCCCTCCGCTGGAGAGCCGTTCACCGTCCGGATGGAGCGGTCTCGGTGAGGTTGTCGAACGGTCTTTTCAGGGTGCCCGCCAGGAGCAGGTCATGAGTGACGCGTAGTCCCCCGTCCCGGAGCGAGGGCATATGCCTTCGCCGCGCGGGTATCCGAGGGAGCGCTCATTGCGGTACCGATTCCGCGCTCGAAGGAGGCCCCATGCTGATGGCACACCCCGCGGTCCTGACACGCGGACGGCTGACGGCGGGATCGGCCTGGCAATGAACGGCATGCCCCCACACGATCTTGAGGAAGCGGCCGCCAAGCTGTCCGACCAGCGGGACCGCCTCCGCGCGGAGATCGCCACAGCGCGGGAAACCGAGTCGGACCTCCGCCGCGACTGCGCCCTGGACGCCGGGGACGTCGGCGCGGCCACCCTCGCCATCGAGGAACTGCACGCCCGCATCGACGCCGCCACCGCTCTCCTGGAACGGACCCTCGCCGCGCTCACCCGCATCCAGGACGGCACCTTCGGCATCTGCGCCACCTGTGGCGCCCCCATCGCCCGGGAACGGGTCATGGCCATGCCGCACGCAGAGCGGTGCGTCGCCTGCACCGAGCGGCAGAGTGGGCCCTGAGCGAGGCGCTAGATCTGGCCTAGGTCGATCTCCACCGGGAACGGAGCCGCGGCCTTCACCACGCCAGTGAACACGTCCCCGTCCCGATAGGTCCTGGTCGCCGGGTCGAGGACGTAGGTGTACACCAGCGGAACGCCGGTGGCGGCCTGCTCGACCCGCCAGTAGAAGGCGATCCCCGCCGTCGCGTACTGCTCCACCTTCACGATCCGGTCGGTGGTCTCCGACCCCGGGGACACGACCTCGACGACCAGCAGCACGTGCTCGGGGCGGGTGGGCGTGACGTCGATCGCCTCCGCGCGGTACACCACCACGTCCGGACGGCGGTTGGTGAGCGGCACGTCCTGAAGCCGGACGTCGAAATCCGAATCGGCATTCCAGACAGGCCCGGCGGCGGCCTCCAGGGCGTTCGCGAGGATCCGGGCCAGGCGGTTGTGCCGTTTGGAGGCGCGGGGGCGTACGACGACCATCCCCTCCACGATCTCAATGCCCGCGCACTGCTCCTCGGACCAGGAGTCGTACAGATCGGGTGTGATCTGCTCGCGCATCCACGCCGCGCCGACCGCGTCAGGCACTCGCGTCAGCCGCCGCGTCGGGCTCGGGCTCGGGCTTCGCCGCGCCGACGGGGGTGTCGCTCAGGCCGAGGCGGAGGTGCTCCACGTGGTAGAGGGCCTGGTCGAGGAGTTCGGCGACGTGGTTGTCGTACAGCGTGTACACCACGGAACGGCCCTTGCGGGTGCCGGTCACCAGGCCGAGGTTGCGCAGCAGGCGGAGCTGGTGGGAGCAGGCCGACTGCTCCATGCCGACCTCGGCGGCCAGTTCGGTGGCCGCGAGGGGGCCTTCGCGCAGCCGGGCGAGGATCAGCAACCGGGATGGGGTGGCGAGGGCCTGCAAGGTGGTGGCGACCTTGGCGGCGCCGGCCGCGTCCAGGCGCGCACGGGGGACGGTGCTGGCGGGGGATGCGGCTCCATGACCCATGCGGTCATCGTACGCCCCCGCCCCATGAATGCATGAATCATTGTTCATCCATTCCTGTTACGGTGGTGGCGTCGGATGCGTTTCCTCCCGCCCGTGAAGGACCCCTGCCGCGATGACGTCCACGCTCACCCGCCCCGCCCCCGGCGCCACCCGCGACGCGGTGGCACCCAAGCGCCGTACGCGGATCTTCGCCCTGCCCGAGGCCCGCTGGGCCACCGCCGCGCTGGTGTTGTTCCTGATCGGGCTGCCGCTCTATCTGCTGGACGCGCCGGCGTGGGCATGGGGCCCGCTGTTCGCGCTGGTCTACGTCACCGGCGGATGGGAGCCCGGCTGGGCGGGCCTTCAGGCGCTCAAGGACAAGACCCTCGACGTGGACCTGCTCATGGTCGTCGCCGCACTCGGCGCGGCGGCCATCGGCCAGGTGCTGGACGGCGCCCTGCTGATCGTCATCTTCGCCACCTCCGGCGCGCTGGAGGCCATCGCCACCGCCCGCACCGCCGACTCCGTACGCGGCCTGCTCGACCTCGCCCCGGCCACCGCCACGCGCATCGCCGACGACGGCGGGGAGGAGACCGTGCCCACCGAGCAACTGCGCGTGGGCGACACGCTTTTGGTGCGACCCGGGGAGCGCATCGGCGCCGACGGCCGGGTGCTGGACGGCGCGAGCGACGTCGACCAGGCCACCATCACCGGCGAACCGCTGCCGGTGGCCAAGGAGACCGGCGACGAGGTGTTCGCCGGCACGCTCAACGGCACCGGCGCGCTCCGGGTGAAGGTCGAGCGCGACCCGTCGGACTCGGTGATCGCCCGCATCGTGGCCATGGTCGAGGAGGCCGCCGAGACCAAGGCCCCCACCCAGCTGTTCATCGAGAAGGTCGAGCAGCGCTACAGCCTCGGCATGGTCGCCGCCACCCTCGCGCTGTTCGCGCTCCCTCTTGTCTTCGGCGCCGCCCTTCAGCCAACCCTGCTGCGGGCCATGACCTTCATGATCGTCGCATCGCCCTGCGCGGTGGTGCTGGCCACCATGCCCCCGCTACTGTCCGCCATCGCCAACGCCGGACGCCACGGCGTGCTGGTCAAGTCCGCCGTGGTGATGGAGCGCCTCGGGCAGATCGACGCCGTGGCCCTCGACAAGACCGGCACCCTCACCGAGGGCACCCCGAAGGTCACGGACATCCGCCCGCTGCCCGCGTCCGGCCTGTCCGAGGACGAGCTGCTACGGCTCGCGGCGGCCGCCGAGCACCCCAGCGAACACCCCCTGGCCCGCGCCGTCGTGGACGCCGCGCGTGACCGTGACTTCGACCTCCCGCCCGCCGAGGACTTCGCCTCCGCGCCCGGTACGGGTGTGACCGCTCGTGTCGACGGCAAGAAGCTCGCGGTCGGCAGCCCGGCCCGGCTCCTGGCTGGCCGCGCCGACCAGCCCGCCGCAGCGCTCGCCGAACAGTTGGAGAGCGAGGGCCGCACCGCCGTCCTGGTCCAGCTCGACGGCACCCCCGTCGGCGTACTGGGCATCGCCGACCGGCTCCGCGACGAGGCCGCCGCCACCGTCACCGCCCTCACCGCACTCACCGGCACCGCGCCGATCCTCGTCACCGGCGACAACCCACGCGCCGCCGCGCGTCTGGCCGACGAGGTCGGCATCGCGGACGTACGGGCGGGACTGCTGCCGCAGGACAAGGTGGCAACGGTGAAGGAACTGGAGACCGCCGGGCGGAAGGTCCTGGTCGTCGGCGACGGCGTCAACGACGCCCCCGCCCTGGCCGCCGCCCACACCGGCATCGCCATGGGCCGCGCGGGCTCCGACCTCGCCCTGGAGACCGCCGACGCGGTGGTCGTACGCGACGAACTGGCCACCATCCCGACCGTCGTCGCCCTCTCCCGCCGCGCCCGCCGCCTGGTGGTGCAGAACCTGGTCATCGCCGGAACCTTCATCACCGGCCTGGTGATTTGGGACTTGGTCGGGACCCTGCCCCTGCCGCTGGGTGTCGCGGGCCACGAGGGCTCCACGGTGATCGTCGGCCTCAACGGCCTGCGGCTACTGGCCGACGGCGCGTGGCGCCGCGCCCGGGGTTCCGAGGACGCGTAGGCCCTCAGGCAGCCGGAAGACCCCCGGCCCGCACGGCAGCCGTGAACGAGCCCCACGCGGCAGCCGAGAAGAGCAGGGCCGGGCCTGCCGGGTTCTTGCTGTCCCGGACGGGGACGACACCGGCGGTGGTGGCTATGCCGGGAGCGAACTCGACGCACTCCCCTTCATCCCCGCTGCTATGGCTGGACTTGACCCATTCGGCGCGGGACAGATCAAGGGCACTGCTCATTGGGCGAACTCCTCCATCACTCTGCGGATCATGGCTAACGACTCCTGCGGAGACAGAGCAGCGGCCCGTAGCCGGTCGTACCTGGCAGTCGCGCTCTCCACCTCTTCCGGGGTGTCGAACATCTGGCCAGCCATCGCCGTATCCGCATACACGATGCCCGGCCCTTCGTCGAACCTCAGAAGGGTGAAGCCTCCCGGCGTTGGGGGTGCTCCCGCCCCGAACGGTAGTACCTGAAGAGCCACGTGTGGGGACTCGGCTTCGGTCAGGAGATGAGCCATCTGCGCGCTCATGATGTCGCGCCCGCCCACCTCGGCGCGTAGGCAGGCTTCGTACAGGACGCACCACACCAGAGGTGGCGAGTCCTTCTCCATCACCTCGCGCCGCCGCATTCGCCGCTCGACCCTGGCGTCAAGCGTGTCCACGGCCTCCCGTGGATGCGCGGCCCGGAAGACAGCACGTGCGTAGTCGGCCGTCTGCAACATGCCCATGATGAACGTGGCGGAGAAGTTGGAGATGCCCGTCGCCTGCCGCTCCAACTGAACGTACGGCAGGAACCAGGCCGGATAGCCGTGCAGGCTGGCCCACTCCCGGAGCCGTGCAAACGTGCCCGGCGTACCGAAGACCTCATCACAAACCTTGGCGAACGACCGGCTGGCCAGCCTCTCCCCTGCCTCCACCTTCGCCACGTACTGCTGCCCGTAGTTGGCTCGCTCGCCCAGCTCCCGCTGGCTCATCCCCGCCCGCGTCCGCCAGGCCCGTACCTCCTTGCCGAAAAACGCAGGTCCGCTGACCTGCTCCTGCTCCTCGCTCGTCGTCTCACTCATCGCATGGATCTCCCCTCACCCCAGGCCGACTTGGTGTGTCGCCACCCCTGTTGGTTGCCGCCCCGCAACGCAACGCTGGGAGTACACACAGTAATTAAAGCCCGCAAGGCGTATCCAAGTCAGAAAGATCCACCCAAACTAGCCAACACCGAACAGGCGACCGAATGAACGACCAATGCCCCCAGTGCCGCCACTACCGCGCGCTGCGCGAGCAGGCCAAACAAGCCGGGGACTACAGCAAGGCGACCGACTACGAGGTGCTGCGCCGACGCCACCCCACCCACGCCGTCTACGTGCCTCGGCAGGCTGGAGGGCGGCGCGCGTGAACCACCCCAACGCACGCACACACAGCACCCCCGGCCCGGGCCAGCAGGCGTACGACCCGATCAGCGACCGCACAGGCGTGGTCCAGGCGATTCACGCCACCACGGAACTGCTCTTCGACCACAGAATGACGGGAAGCCGCGTCGCCTTCCTGCGCCCCGCCCGGGGCGGCGTCGAGTGGACGGCGGATGCCGCCACCCTCCGCTTCCCTCCGGAAGCCAAACCCCGCCCGTGAAACCCTGTACCACGTGACGGACACGACTCCCTACGACCACGACCGCAACGAGCTCTCCCGGTCCGCCCTGGCGCGCCTGGTACTGAGTGACCGCGCCGTCGCCCTGGCCCAGACGGCCGGCACGCTCGCGGTGACCCGGTACGACGCGTACACCGGCCCGGGAGGGCGGGCCAGCGAGGCGCTGAGCCTGACGCGGATCGCGGATCGGCTGCTCTGCTACGCCGTCGTGTACGAGCGCGAGCGCGGGAGCAGTTGGGAGCAGATAGCCCAGTACCTGGACATGGACGCCGTCACGGCGGAGGAGCGCTTCGCGCCCGAGATCGAGCGGTGGAACACGGCGTTCGCCGTGCCCTATCGCTTGGACGAGACCGGGCGCAAGCGCATCCCCAACCTGCCGACGGCGGCATACGACCCCCAAAGCGCCTGCCGACGGCTCGACCTGTGGGCGCACGTGCACCTCACCATCAGCGACAAACACGCCGTGAGTGACGGTCTGCGCCCGAGTTCCCTGAAGGACGAGCCCTCCGCCTCGACGGCGCACGACATCGACGGGTGGATCTGCCGGCGGAACTTCTCCCCATTCATGGAGTCGTTGTCCCGGTACGTCGGCACGGACTGGGAGCCGACCGACTGGGACACAGTGGCGCTCAGCCTCGAAGGGACCGACGACAGCGACCCGGACGACGGCTGGTACGTGCACCGGATGGCCGGGGCTTGGCAGTCGGTCGAGGTCCGGCTGGCGAACGCCGCCGCAGCGACCGACATGGTGTCCGTCGTCGTCGCGGGTGCCGAGGCCGCCGAGCTGCGCCTGCGGATCGACACCCTGCTCTCAGCTTTCGCCATCGAGCCCTGATCGGCCGGATCGCGTCGACGAGTGTCTGTTCGAGGCACTGGTCGAACTACTAGATTTTTCCCCATGCCACCAGCCTCACAGTCACCACCAGCTATCCTCCGCGCTCGGAGGGTGGTCTGGCTGTGTCTTCGCGAGGCCCGCCCCATCGTGCTGGTGGTCTTCCTCGCCCGCTTCGCCGTCGGGGCTCTCGGGGCCGGGTCCGGTGACCGCTTAGGCCAGTTACCTTGGGGCCGGATCGCCCTGGGCGCCCTCGCCTGGTTCTGCGTGACCGCCTCCGCCTATCTACTCAACGGGGTGATGGACCTCCCGGAGGACCGGGCCAACGGCTCGCGGCGACCACTGGCCTCCGGCGCGCTGCCGGCCCGCGCCGCCCGCTGGGCGATCGCCGCAGCGACCGCGGCCGCGCTTCTTCTCAGCCTCAGTGACCTGGGGCTTTTTCTATGCGTGGGCACAGGCCTGTTCCTCGGCTGGGCCTATTCCGCGCCTCCGCTCAGCGCCAAGCGCCGCAGCTGGTCCTCCTCCGTCACCGTGATCGTCATGGGCCTGTGCACCTATGGCGCAGGCGCTCAGGCCGCGGGCGGTGAACCGCGCCCGGGCTTCTGGCTGTACGCCGTCGTGATGTCGGCCTGGATGGGCCTGGTCGGCGCGATCGCGAAGGATCTGGGCGACATCCCCGGGGACCGGGAGGGCGGCCGCCGTACGCTCGCGGTGGTGCGCGGCGAGAAGGCGGCGCGTACGGTCACGGCGGTCTGCGCGCCGGCGGTGGCCCTGGCGTTCGTCGCCGGCGCCCTCGTATACGACCCGCCGCTGCTGGCCGCGGCCGTGGTGCTGGCGGGCGGCGCCGGGTGGATCTCCTGGCTGTGTCAGCATCCCGCCAGCGGGCGGGAACGCGCTCCCTACCGGGCCTTCATGGTCTCCCAGTACGTGACCCATCTGGTGATCGCGGCCGTGCTGCTGCTCAGCCTTCTGACCGGCTGAAATGAGCGGCTATAGCAGACCGGCGAGGTGCGCGCCCGGGCATCGGGCAAACCTCCCGCTCCGGTTGAGCCGCGCCTGACGCCTCGTTAGCCTGCGCAGTCTGCGGTGCACACCGCCCCTCACCGGGCATGACAAGGACACAGACTCTTCCCCAGCCTCCCCCCACACTCCGTCTCTCCTCAAGGCAGGCAGCATGCTGCGCGGCATCGACGTCAGTTCGCATCAGAGCACGTTCGACACGGACGGACTCGCCTTCGTCTTCGTCAAGGCGACTGAGGGCCGTTCGTACATCAACCCACGCCAGTCCGCACAGGCGGCCCGCGCCCGCTCGGCGGGGTGCGTGGTCGGCTTCTACCACTTCCTGTGGCCCGGCAACATCGCGGCCCAGGCCGCCTATTTCGTGGAGAAGTGCGCCTCCCAGTCGCACGATCTGCTCGCCGTGGACTGGGAGACCACCTCCGAGGGCACCCACGCGAGCAACGCCGAGAAGGACCGGTTCATAAGGGAGGTCAAGAAGCTCCGCCCGGGCCACCGGGTGCTGCTCTACTGCAACCGCACCTACTGGCTGAACATCGACACCACGTCGTATGCCGGGGACGGGCTGTGGATCGCCGACTATGTGACGGCGGGCGAGCCGCGCATCAAGGCGACGTGGCGGATCCACCAGTACGCCGAGCACCCGGTGGACAAGAACGTGGCGCGCTTCGGCAGCAAGGCCGACCTGGTCGCCTGGGCCCGCAAGGAATAACCGGCGCCCGGGGGCGCTGTCGGTGGCGGCGCCTACCCTTCCGGTATGAGCTACGCAGACCTGCGCGAACTCCGCAGCGCGCTGACCACCGCGTCGGACATCGCCTTCGCCCTGGACGCCGCGCCCTCCGGGCAGGAGGCCGAGCAGCTCTCCGACGCGCTGCGCCGGGCGCTCGCGGCCGCCGGGGCGCTGGGGGCGGCGCATGGCGCCACGGGCTGCCCCGAGCATCCGCGCGGCGCGGTCGACCCGCTGTACGGGGACAAGGACGACCCGCTGCCGCCCGGATATGGCCGCTGTCTGCTGTGCAACGACCGCCGGCGGCGGGCGAGCGCGCAGCGGCGCGGCTGGCGGTGATCCGCCGGCCGCGCCGCGGGCTCCGGGCGCCGGAGCGCCGGGTTCAGTCCTTAGTTCTGGGCCGCCCAGAACTCCTCGAAGGAGAGCAGTCCGTCGCCGTTCGAGTCATGGGAGTTGATCACGGCCTGGGCGACCGGCTCCGTGACGTACGGGTCCCCCAGCTGAGCCATCACGCTCTTGTACTCGGCCGCGCTGATCAGTCCGTCCCCGTTGAGGTCGTACCGCTCGAACGCTTTCCGCGCCGCCTCGATGTCCGCCACGTGATCCACCCCTTCTGTGCGCTTGTCTGACCCGCACAGATTAGCGGGCCGGGGGCCCGGGGCCCGCGCGGCCGCGGCTCAGGCCGACTTCACCAGGTCGATGTAGCGGTCCCAGTCCCAGTACTGGCCGGGGTCGGTGTGGTCGGCGCTCGGCACCTCGTCGTGGCCGATGATGTGGGCCCGGGTCTTGGGCACGCCGTAGCGGTCGCAGACGGCCGCGGTCAGGGCCGCGGAGGAGGCGTACATCTCGTCCGTGAAGTACTCCGGCTTGTCGACCCAGCCCTCGTGCTCGATGCCGATGCTGCGGTTGTTGTAATCCCGGTTCCCCGCGTGCCAGGCGACGTCCTTCTCGCGCACGAACTGGCCGATGTAGCCGTCGGCCGAGGCGACCATGTAGTGCGCGGAAACCTGCTTGGCCGGGTTCTGGAAGATCTTCATCGCGTCCTGGAACGTCTCCTGCGTCACATGGATGACGACGAAGTCGATCGGATACGAGGTGGGGCGGCTGGAGACCCGGTAGTTGGAGGTGCTGGCCGGGATCCAGTGGGTGGGTGGGTAGGCGACGGCCGCGCGATCGTGTCTGGCCTCGGCGCGTGCGGGGGTCGTGGCGGCGGTGAGCCCCGCCGCGGCGGCGCCGAGGTAGGCGCCGGAGCGCAGCAGGGTACGGCGTGACGGGGTGCGGCCGTGCGTTTCCATGGGGGGTCTCCCGGGATCCATAGCCGTGACAGTGGGGGTGTGACGCGCGTAGCGCCGTTCCATGGTGGGGTGTCGACAGGGCCATGCCAAGGATTGCGAGGCAAAGAAAGAATTCGTGTCACGGTATGGACCTCTGAAAATCCGCCTTACGCAAAGACAACGCAAAGGAAATGCCTCACGACTGCCCACCATTAACAAGGCGGGTGTCATACCTCACCTTGGATTGAGTTGGTCGCGGCATCGGGCCTCTGCGATAGTGAAACGGGCGACCCCCATCGACCCGGGCCAGGTCGTTCACCCCTCTGCCACAGATGACACCCCTTTCCATCCGTGGCGCACACGAAAGAGGCCCCGCGTCGTCGCGAACCGACGGCAGGGGCCTCTTCGTCATACGGCGGGCATACGGCAGGCATCCGGCGGGCGCCCCGCCGGGACGGTCAGGGCTCGGTCACCCGCATCTCGAACCAGGTCGTCTTGCCGCGCGGCAGCAGATCCGCCCCCCACCGCTGGGAGAGCAGATCCACCAGCATCAGCCCCCGCCCGCTCGTATCGAGCTCGGCCACCGGCATCAGACAGGGCAGCCCGCGCGACGGATCGCGGACCTCCACCCTGATCCAGCCGCGCCGCCGCAGCATCCGCAGCCCGAAGGTGCGGGCTCCGGTGTGCCGCACGGCATTGCCCACCAGTTCGGATACCAGCAGCACGGTGTATTCGGCCAGCTGATGGGTCAGGCCCCAGTCACGCAGGACGACGTATTCGGCCAGCCGGCGGGCGGTGCCCGCCGATTCCGGACGGGAAGGCAGCCGCACCTCGTCGACCGCGGGATTTCCGAACAGGTCGACCGCCTTGGCGGCCGATTCGTCATCGACGGACGGCGCGCGCCGAGCCGCGGCCGTACCGATGCGCCGCTGCGGCTGCTCCATACCCTCCAAGCCCGCCATGCCCCCCATCATGGCCGCCCGACAGGCCCTTGGGGGCGGAACCGTGGGATTCCGAACACCCGAGCCCTAGGCTCCACAAACCCGGTCCAACATATGCCAGCGGCCGCGAGATGGCCCAAATACCCCACCTGACCAGCGATATCACGCCGCGTATGCGCGATCACCCAGCGTACCGGACCGGGTTGTCCAAGGGTCCGCGAGTGGCCAAACAAATTCGCTCGCACGGGGCATCCGCCGGGCCCGAACCCGCGCGGAAACCCGGCCCGGAACGCGCGCGGAAACCCTCGCGCAGACCCGGGCGGAAACCCTCGCGCAAACCCGGCCGGAAACCCGGGCGGCGGCCGCCGCCCGGGCCGCCGCTCACCGGAATTTGGCCTTCCCCGGCCCTTCCTCCACAAAGCTCCGCATCCCGATCTCGCGGTCCTCGGTGGCGAACAGCCCCGCGAACCAGCTGCGTTCGATGGCGAGACCCGTCTCCAGGTCGGTCTCCAGACCCGCGTCCACCGTCTCCTTGGCCGCGCGCAGCGCGATCGCCGGACCCCGCGCCAGCCGGGCCGCCCAGGCGTGCGCCTGCTCGTAGACCTCCTCCGCCGGTACGACGCGGTCCACAAGACCGAGCGTCAGCGCCTCGTCGGCCTTGACCTGACGGCCCGTGAAGATGAGGTCCTTGGCGCGGGACGGGCCGATCAGCCGGGCCAGCCGCTGGGTGCCGCCCGCGCCCGGGATCAGGCCGAGCAGGATCTCCGGCTGGCCGAGCTTGGCGTTCTCGCCGGCGATCCGGTAGTCGGCGCACAGCGCCAGCTCGCAGCCGCCGCCGAGGGCGTAGCCGGTGACGGCGGCGACGACGGGCTTGGGGATCCGGGCGACGGCGGTGAAGGAGTCCTGGAGGGCGCGGGACCGGGCCACCATCCCGGCGTGGTCCATGTCCCGCATCTCCTTGATGTCCGCGCCGGCCGCGAACACCTTCTCGCCGCCCCAGATCACCACGGCCCGTACGTCGTCGCGGCCGGTCACCTCCTCGGCGAGTTCCCGCAACCGGTCCTGTGTGGCGATGTCCAGCGCGTTCATGGGCGGGCGGTCCAGCCGGATGGTGCCGACGCCCTCGGCGACCTCGAGGTTCACAGTCATGGCCGCAGGTTAGCGTCCGTTAGCACGCGGCCCACAGACCGGCCGTTCTCCGCGCTGCCTCCCGCGCCTACTGGTCTCCTACTGGTCGGCCTTCCACTTCGACCACGACATGTTCCATCCGTTGAGCCCGTTGTCCGGCTGGATGGTCCGGTCGTTCGAGTTCTTCACCACCACCACGTCACCGATGATCGAGTTGCGGAAGAACCAGGCCGCCGGGGTCGACCTGTCGCCGCCGCCCCGCTGGTCGAAGAGGCCGACGCAGCCGTGGCTGACGTTCGCCGAGCCGAAGGTCGGCCGGCCCGCCCAGTAGTTGCCGTGGATGAACGTGCCCGAGGTGGACAGCCGCATCGCGTGCGGCACGTCCTTGATGTCGTACTCGCCGTCGTAACCGACCGTGGCGCCGTTCATCCGGGTCACCGCGAGCCGCTCGCTGATGACCATCTTGCCGTTGTACGTCTCGTAGCCGGGCGCGCCGGAGGTGATGGGGAGGGTCTTGATGGTCTTGCCGTCCCGCTTGATCACCATCTTCTTGCTCTTGGCGTCGACCACGGAGACCTGGCTGCGGCCGACGGTGAACTTGACGGTCTTCGTCTGCTCCCCGTACACACCCGGCCGGCCCTCGATGCCGTCGAGGTTCAGCCGGAGGGTGACCTTGGTGCCCGGCGCCCAGTACTTCTCCGGCCGGAAGTCCAGCCGGTCGTTGCCGAACCAGTGGCCCTCGATGGGCACCGACGGGGAGGCCGAGACCTCGATGCCGCGCTCCACGGCCCCGGGGTCGGTGATGCCCCGGGAGAAGCGGATCGAGACCGGCATTCCGACGCCGACCTTGGAGCCGTCCTCCGGTGTGAAGACGCCGAGGAAGGTCTTCTTGGGGCGGAGGGTGGTGAAGGCGGAGTGCTTCGCGGCGGTCAGGCCCTGGGAGTCCTTGGCGACCGCGTCGACCGTGTATGTGGTGTCGGAGCGCAGATGCCGGGCGGGCCGCCAACTGGCGCCGTCCGCGGCGATCTTCCCGTCCACCTCGTTGCCCTTGGCGTCCTTGACCTTGACGGAGGTGAGCCGGCCCTTCTCCGAGGTCACCTTGAGCGCGCCCTGGGTGTCGACGCCCTTCGCCCCGTCCTTCGGCGCGATCGCCACGACGGCGCGCGAGGTCTTGACGCCGCCCCCGCCCTTGTCGCCGTCCTTCTTCTTCCCGTCGTCCGACCCGCCGTCACCGCCGCCGCAGGCGGCCACGAGCAGCAGCATCGCCCCGGTCAGCAGCGCGGGCAGCCCCCTGCGGCCCCGCCTCGTCAATGACCCCATCGGCCCCATCGACCCCGACGGCCCCATCGACCCCGACGGCCCCGATATCGGCTGGTCTTCCACTACGGCTCTCCCCTCACCCCGCGCCGCGTCCCGCGGCACCCCCGAAGACACTGCGCACATGCGCGCATACGCGCCGGTGACAGGTAATCACATGTCACCGACAATGGGCTGCCGGTCCAATGTCACGGTTGCGTCCCAGGTGGGAGGGGTCAAGACCGCTCAGCCCCGGGCGTGCGGGGCGAAACGTGATGCTTGACCCGATCGCGGGCAGAACAGGTGAGAGGGCGGCAGCACTCCGCGCGGCACGGGACGCCGCGCGGGCTCAGCCGCGAACGCCGGAGGCGCCACGTGTCGAACGCAGCCGACCACAGGACGGCGCACAACGGGCTGCCCAGGCCCCGCTCGGGCGCGGCGGCCATCGAACTCGGCGCCCGCCGCGCGGACTCGGGGCCGCCGCCCGCGCCCGCGGCCCTCCCCGACCCGCACGGCGAGCCCGCCGGGGGCGCCCCGGTGTGGCCGGGCAGCGCGCAGCCGCTCGGGGCGCGGGTGCGGACCGGGCCCGGCGGGGTGGTGGGCATCAACTTCGCGCTGTGGGCCGGGGGCGCGGAGGCCGTGGAGGTGTGTCTGTTCGACGACGACGGCACCGAGATCCGATGTCCGCTCACCGAGCGGACGCATGAGATCTGGCACGGCTTCGTGCCCGGCGTGCTCCCCGGGCGGCGGTACGGCTACCGGGTGCACGGCCGCTGGGACCCGTGGACCGGCGCCCGCTGGAACCCCGCCAAGCTGCTGCTCGACCCGTACGCCCGCGCCGTGGACGGCGACTTCGCGGGCGCGGGGGTCGTTCCCCGCCCCTGGCACGGCCCCCTGCCGCCCGAGGTCTACGGCCATGTGCGGGACTGGCCGCAGCAGCACATCGCCGACACGGTGCGCGACGACCGCGACTCGGCGCCGTACGTCCCCAAGGGCGTGGTCGTCGGCGACGACGACCCGGGCGGCCCGCCCGACGAGTGGCTCGACGACCGGCGCCCGAAGACCCCCTGGGCCGACACCGTCCTCTACGAACTCCATGTGCGCGGCTTCACCAAGCGCCACCCCGGCATCCCGCCCGAGCTGCGCGGCACCTACGCCGGGCTCGCGCACCCGGCCGCGATCGAGCACCTCACCCGGCTCGGGGTGACGGCCGTGGAGCTGCTGCCGGTGCACCAGTTCGCCCACGAGGACCATCTGCTGCGGCGCGGGCTGCGCAACTACTGGGGCTACAACTCCATCGGCTACTTCGCGCCGCACGGCGCGTACGCGGCGACCGGCACCCGCGGCGCGCAGGTCGGCGAGTTCCGGCGGATGGTGCGCGCGCTGCACGACGCGGGCATCGAGGTGATCCTCGACGTGGTCTACAACCACACCGCCGAGAGCGGTGAACTGGGGCCCACGCTCTCGCTGCGCGGCATCGACAACCGCGGCTACTACCGCCTCCAGCAGGACCCGCGCCGCTACGCCGACTACACGGGCTGCGGCAACACCCTGCATGTGGTGCGGCCCCACGTACTGCGGCTGATCACGGACTCGCTGCGCTACTGGGTGACCGAGATGGGCGTGGACGGCTTCCGCTTCGACCTCGCCGCCACCCTCGCCCGCTCCGCGCACGACGTGGACATGCTCTCCCCCTTCCTGTCGGTCATCGCCCAGGACCCGGTGCTGCGCCGTGTCAAGCTGATCGCCGAGCCGTGGGACGTGGGCCCCGGCGGCTACCAGGTCGGCGCCTTCCCCCCGCTGTGGACGGAGTGGAACGACCGCTACCGCGACGCGGTGCGCGACTTCTGGCGCGGCGCCCTGCCCGACGTACGCGACCTCGGCACCCGGCTGTCCGGCTCCAGCGACCTGTACGCGTGGGGCGGCCGGGGCCCGTACGCCTCGGTCAACTTCATCACCGCGCACGACGGCTTCACCCTCCGCGACCTGGTGAGCTACGACCGCAAGCACAACGAGGCCAACGGCGAGGGCAACCGCGACGGCACCGACGACAACCGCTCCTGGAACCACGGCGCCGAGGGCGAGACCGAGGACCCGGCCGTACGGGCGCTGCGCCGCCGCCAGCTGCGCAATCTGCTCACCACGCTGCTGCTGTCCACCGGCGTCCCGATGCTGGTCGCGGGCGACGAGATGGGCCGCACCCAGGGCGGCAACAACAACGCGTACTGCCAGGACAACGAGACCGGCTGGCTGGACTGGGCGCTGCTGGAGGACCCGGGCTGGCGCGCGCTCGCCGACCTCACCGCCCGTCTGGTCCGGCTGCGCCGCGACCACCCCGTGCTGCGCCGCAGGACCTTCTTCTCCGGCCGCGCGCAGGGCCCCGACGGGCTGCGCGACCTGGCCTGGTTCACCGCGCGGGGCACCGAGATGACCGAGGAGGACTGGTACGCGCCGACCGCCGCGCTCGGCCTGTATCTGTCCGGCCGCCACATCGCGCAGCGCGACGCGCGGGGCGCCCCGGTCACCGACGACAGCTTCCTGGTGCTGCTGCACTCGGGCCCCGCGCCGGTGGACTTCACCCTCCCCGGCCCGCCCTGGGCCGCCTCGTACGAGCTCCTGCTGGACACCTCGCGGGAGGACCAGGACGCGCCCCCGAGCACCCCCCATCGCGCCGGCTCGCCGATCGTGCTCCCTGAGCGCGCGGTGCTGCTCCTACGCGCCGTCACGGCCACGGAGGCGGACCGGAAAACCGAGTGAGCGCTGTCAGTGCCGGACCGTAACCTCGGCAGGTGATGGCTGCGACAGATGAACGACTCAGGGGACCGGAAAGGGAAACGCACCGGAGCGACGCGGAGGGGGAGGCAGAGGGGGAAGCGGGAAGTCCGTCGGCGAGGAACGCGGGGCGCGGGCGCTCGGCCGTGCGCTCCCTCTCGCGCCTGTGGCCGTATCTGCGCCCGGTCAGAGCGCGCTTCTTCACGGCGGCCGGGGTCGCGGTCGTGGCCTCCTGTCTGGGCCTGGTCATCCCGCTCGTGCTGAAGTGGATGGTGGACGGGCCGGTGGCCGACCGGGACCCGGGCGGGGTGTGGCTGGGCGGCGCCCTGCTGCTGGTCCTCGGGATCGCGGAGGCGGGGCTGTTCGGGCTGCGGCGCTGGCTGGTGGGCCGCCCGCTGGCCGCCGTGGAGGCCTCGATGCGCACCGACCTGTACCGGCATCTTCAGCGGCTGCCGGTCTCCTTCCACGACCGCTGGTCGTCCGGGCAGCTGCTCTCGCGCGCGACGACCGACCTGATGCTGCTGCGGATGTTCCTCGCCTTCCCGCTCACCTTCCTGGTGGTCAACGGGGTCACGGTCCTCGCCGGGTTCGCCATCCTGTTCGCGCAGCAGTGGACGCTGGGCCTGGTCCTGCTGCTTCCGGCCGTGCCGCTGGTGGTCCTCTGCTCCGTCTTCGAGACGCGGTACGCGGTCGTCGCCCGCGCCGTCCAGGACCAGACGGGCGATCTGACCACGGTGGTCGAGGAGGGGGTGCTCGGCGTCCGGATCGTCAAGGGCTTCGGACGCCACCGCAGCCAGGCCCGCGCCTTCCGGGCGCTGACGGAGCGGGTCCGCTCGACGGAGCTGCGCAAGGCGGGCCTGCTGGCCACGATCTGGGCGCTGATCATGACCCTGCCCGAGCTGGCCATCGGCACGGCCCTGGTGCTCGGCACGGTGCAGGTCGCCAACGACGAACTGTCGGCGGGCACGCTCGTCGCCTTCCTCTCCACGGCGCTGACGCTGCGCTGGCCGGTGGAGTCGCTGGGCTTTCTGCTGGCGATGAGCCAGGACGCGGCGACCGCGACGGACCGGTTCTTCGAGGTGATGGACGAGCCGACGGCCGAGCCGCAGCCCGCAACACAAGAGGCCGCAGCACAGCAGGCCTCCGCGACGCGGAACGGCAGCGCGCCGAGCAGCGGCAGCGTGCCGAGCAACGGCAGCGCGCCCCGGGACGGGCTGCGCTTCGCGGGCGTGGAGTTCCGCTACGCGGACGCGCCGCCGGACGCCCCGCCCGTGCTGGCCGGGGTGGATCTGCACATCCGCTCCGGCGAGACGATGGCCCTGGTCGGGGCGACGGGCTCCGGCAAGACCACGCTCACCGCCCTGGTGCCGCGCCTCCACGAGCTGACGCACGGCCGGATCACCCTCGACGGGCGGGACATCACCGCCCTCCCCCGGGACGAGCTGCGCGAGCTGGTCGCCGTCGCGTTCGAGGAGCCCACGCTCTTCTCGGCGACGGCCGGTGAAAACGTCATGATGGGCGCGGCCGAGGTCACCGAGGCGGATCTCCTGCGGGCGCTCGACGTGGCCCAGGCCGACTTCGTACACGCCCTGCCGAAGGGCACCGACACCCAGGTCGGCGAGCAGGGACTGAGCCTGTCGGGCGGTCAGCGCCAGCGCCTCGCCCTCGCGCGCGCCGTCGTCGGGCAGCCCCGCTTCCTCATCCTCGACGATCCGCTGTCCGCGCTGGACGTGCACACCGAGGCCCTGGTGGAGGCCGCGCTCCGCCAGGTCCTGGCCACGACGACGGCGCTGGTGGTCGCCCACCGCCCGTCGACGGTGCTGCTCGCCGACCGCGTCGCACTGCTCTCCGAAGGCCGTATCACCGCCGTCGGCACCCACCACCAACTGCTGCGCGACAGCGCGGAGTACCGGTCGCTGATGTCCGGTGACGAACGGGAGGAGGCCCGATGACCCAGACCGCTCCCGGCACCGGAACCGGCACCGGAACCGGCACGAAGGCAGACCGGGCCGTGGACAAGCCCGGGGCGACCCCGGACGGCGACCCCTTCGACCAGGACGTGCTGCCCACCCCGAAGGGCGCCTCCCTCACGCTGCTGCGCTCGCTGCTCGCCCCGCGCCGCGGCCGGGTCTGGTTCGCGGCCGTCCTGCTGCTCCTCCAGCAGGCCGCGGTGCAGGCCGGCCCGCTGCTCGTCGCGTACGCCATCGACACCGCCGTGCCCGCCTTCCGCGACGGCGGCCACGGCCCGCTCATCGCCGTCGGCGTCGCCTACCTCGGCTGCGCGCTGGCCTCCGGGGCGCTCCAGTACACCTTCATCCGCACCTCGGCCCGGATCAGCCAGGACGTGCTGCTCGATCTGCGGGGCAGGATCTTCCGCCATGCGCAGGCGCTCAGCGTGGACTTCCACGAGCGCTACACCTCGGGACGGCTGATCTCCCGCGCCACCACGGACGTCGAGTCGCTGCGCGAGCTGCTCAACGAAGGGCTGGACGAACTGCTCGGCGTCGTTCTCTCCGGCTTCTACATCTCGGTGATGCTGCTGTATCTGGACTGGGGCCTGGGCGCGGCGGCCGTGCTCTCCTTCTGGCCGCTGTATCTGCTTGTCCGCCTCTTCCAGCGCCGCTCCATGCTCGTCTACCGCAAGCGGTCCACGGCCATCGCCGCCGTCATCGTCAAGTTCACCGAGACCATGAACGGCATCCGGCCGGTGCAGGCGTTCCGCCGCGAGCGGGTCAACGACGCGGACTTCCACGCGCTCAACCACCGCCACGAGCGGGTGAACGGGGACGCGATCCTGGAGATGGCCCGCTATGTGGTCGGCTCCCGGCTGGTGGCCAACACGGCGGTGGCCGCGATCGTCCTGTGGGGCGCGTACCGGGTGGCCTCCGGGGGCCTGGCGCTGGGCGTGCTGGCCGCGGCCGCGCTGTATCTGCGCAGGCTCTACGACCCCATCGACCGGCTGGGGATGTTCCTGAACTCGTACCAGTCGGCGGCCGCGTCGCTGGAGAAGATCGCGGGCCTGCTCGCCCAGCGGCCCTCGGTGGCCGAGCCCACCGACCCCAGGCCGCTGCCGCCGCGCTCCGCCGAACTGCCCGGCCGCGAGGTGGTCTTCGACGGCGTGCGCTTCGCCTACCGTACGGGCGGCGAGGTGCTGCCCCGCTTCGACCTCACGCTGCCCGCCGGGCAGACGGTGGCCGTGGTGGGCGCGACCGGAGCGGGCAAGTCCACCCTCGCCAAGCTGCTCGCCCGCTTCTACGACCCCACCGGCGGCCGGGTCCTGCTCGACGGCGTGGACCTGCGCGAGCTGGCCACACCGGAGCTGCGCCGCGGCGTGGTGATGGTCACCCAGGAGGCGTTCCTGTTCTCCGGCACGGTCGCCGACAACATCGCCATCGGCCGCCCCGACGCCACCCGCGCCGAGATCGAGCACGCGGCCAAGGCCATCGGCGCACACGACTTCATCGCCGCCCTGCCCGACGGCTACGACACCGATGTGCGCAAGCGCGGCGGCCGGATCTCGGCGGGCCAGCGCCAGCTCGTGGCCTTCGCCCGGGCGCTGCTCGCCGACCCGTCCGTGCTGATCCTGGACGAGGCGACGTCCTCGCTCGACATCCCGGGCGAGCGCGCGGTGCAGCGCGCCATGCACACGGTGCTGCACGGCCGCACCGCCGTCGTCATCGCCCACCGCCTGTCGACGGTGGAGATCGCCGACCGGGTGCTGGTGATGGCGGACGGCCGGGTCGTCGAGGACGGCTCGCCGCAGCGGCTGATCGCGGGCGAGGGCCGGTTCGCGGCGCTGCACCAAGCATGGCGGGAGAGCTTGGTTTGACCGCCACCGATGGGGACGACGGGGGAGACGCTGTGCAGACCGCCGGCAGCGCGGTGGAGGTGGAGTCACTCGCGTTCGCGGACGACTTCGAATTCGACCTGGACACGCCGGGCGAGGCCTCCGGCGAGGCGCTGGATCTCCTGCTCGCCGACCTGGCAGGCGACCTGGCAGGCGCCCCGGTCGAGCGCCCGTGCGAGTGGCTCGACGCACTGGCGCTGGCCCTGGAACACGGGGTGGACGCGGTGCTGCGGCGCGTGGCACACGCTGACCCACGCATCGGGCGGATCGCCGCGCATGTGCTGGCGTACGCGCGCCTGGACGAGGCCGCTCTCGCCGCCCTCCTCCCCCGGCTCCTGGCCTGCTTCGACCAGGTCGAGGACGAAACCGTCCGGGCCGCGCTGCTGTTGGTGATCAGCCGCGCGGCCGGGACCTCCGCGACGGCCGACGACCCGGCGGCCCGCGTGCTCCGCGAGTGGCTCACCGCCGCCGACCGGCCGGGGCTGCGGCTGACCGCCGCGCTGGCCCTGGAGCGCCGTGGAGCGTACGACGAGGCCGTCGCCGACGCCCTGGTGTCGGGGGTGGTCAAGGGCGGCGGCGCGGTGCTGGAGCCGCTGGCCTGGGCGGAGTGGGGCAGTGTGGAATGGCTCGTGTCCTACGCCTTCGAGGAGCGGGCCGGATGGTTCGGCCGGAGGTACGCGCCCTCCCCGGAGCGGAGGCGGACCCGGGTGGCGCACATCCTCCGGCTGATCTCCGAGGCGCCCACCCAGCTGGCCGTCGAGATCGCCGGGGGCATGCTGTACGACCGCCCCCGGTCCCAGCCGCTGGCGGCGGCGCTCGGGCGGCTGCTGAGCCACCCCGAACCGGCGCTGCGTTCGGCCGCGTTGTTCGGCCTCGCCCGGCACTACCCGCCGCCCGAGGCCGTACGCGACGACCTCGCCCGCGCCCAGTCCGACCCAGTGATCGGCTGGAAGGCCTCGGTCACCCTGGGCCGGATGGACGACGCGCGCGCCCTCCCCGCGCTCCTGAAAGCCCTGCCCGAACGGCGCAAGGAGGTCTACATCGCCCTGCGCCGGATGAGCGCGCACGCCGAGGTCCTGATGCCGGCCATCCGGGCCCGGCTCGCCGCCCCGGCCGACGAGCTGGAGACCTACGAGCTGACCCAGGTGCTGCACGAGTGGGAACACCCGGAGGAGGTGCCGGAACACGGGTGGTGGCTGACCTACTGAGCCGGGCCTTCTGCTGAGCCACAGGGCCCCGCTCCATACCGGCACCCGCTCCGCTCAGCTCCGCGTGTACGAGGCCATCAGCCCGGCGGCGAGCACCGGGTCCACGACCGGCACCCCCAGCCGGTCCTCCAGCAGCGGGCGGATCCCGATCGTGTTCAGGCCGGTGCAGGCCAGCAGCAGGGTGTCCGCGCCCGACTCGACCAGCCCGGCCGCGGCCTCCAGCACCGCCGCGGGGCCCTCGGGGGCCTGAAGGTCCGTCGTACGGTGCACGCCCCGCGGCCGTGCCTCCCCGGCGAAGCGCTCGCCGAGGACCGCGCGCACGGCGGGCGGCGCCTCGTCCCTGATGCCCAGCACCCCGACGCGGCTGCCGAGGCCGAGCGCCACGGCGGCGGCCGCCGAGCCGGCGCCGATCACCGGCACGTCGACCGCCTCGCGGGTGCGTTCCAGCGCCGGGTCGGCGGCGCAGCTGATGACCAGGGTCCCGGCCCCGTCGGCGGCCAGTTCGCGGGCCAGGGCCACGATCTTCGGTTCGGCGCGGCGCTCGGACTCGTCGTCGTGGATGCCGTGCGGCTGCCCGGGGATGCAGCGGGAGACGGCCGGAATGCCGTACCGCTCCTCGATCACCCTGCCGTGGGCCGCCACGGTCGAGGCGTCATCGCTGGTGAGGACGCGGATCACGCCGATGTGCGCGTTCATGAGCCGCTCCCGGGGCGGGCCGCGGGCGTCTCGGAGGGGCGGCCGAAGGCGGCCACCACCTCCCCCGCCATGCGGACCGCGATGGCCCTGGCCAGGAGGACGGGGCGGCCTGCGGCGCGGACCGCGGCCTCCCGCATCCGCTCGGTGTAGCCGATGCAGTCCAGGACGATCCAGGAGCTGCCGGCCTCGGCGAGGGCGCGCGCGGCGGCCGCCACCTCGTCCAGGGCCTGCTCGGGCGGCGCGTAGGGATTGGCGGGGGCGGCCCGGACCTCGCCGGAGAGTACGTCGGACCAGCGGCGGGTCGCGTCCTCGGCCTGGTCCGGGTGGGGGCAGACGATGCCCACCGGGTCGGAGCCGACGGCTGCCGCGACGCCGCGCAGCACCAGCGGTTCGGCGAACAGCAGCGGCCGGTCCGCCCGTACGGCGGGGAAGTGGCCGGTGCACAGCAGCAGGGTCGCGGCGGCGCCGTCCCGCTCCGCGCGGGCGACGGCCCGCTCGATGCGCGGGACCAGCGCGGTGTGGCCGAGCATCACCGAGCCGCCGTCGCGCAGCCGGGTGACCAGCGGGGCCTCGCCGGGCTCGGGGGCGAGCAGCCGGCGGGTCTCCTGCTCGGCGGGGCCGTCGAACCGCTCGCCGTCGAGTGCGCCGTGTTCCACGAGGCGCACCCCCGGCAGCAGTGGTTCGGCGTCGGGCCGCAGATCGGCGCGCGGGGCCTGGCCGATGGTGACGAGGCCGAGGGCCGGGGCGCTCGGGCGGACGCGGTCCGCCGCGAGCTCCGGCTCCGGCTCCGGGTTCAGGACCGGGGCGGTCACGGGTGAGGCTCCTTCCGTGTGCGGGGCGTGTGGTGACAGGCCACGTGGCGGGTCACAGGGCCTTCGTGAGCTGGCCCACGTCGTTCAGCGAGCTTCCGGCCACCAGGCCCGCGCCCACGAGCGACAGATCGTTCTCCGACTGCTCGTCGCACTCCTTGCGGGCCTTCGCATCGGTCAGCCCGCGCCGCCGCCACATCGTGTACGCCTGGCGGATGGCCAGGGCGCCGAGCACCATCCACCCGGCGTCGGGCGTGGCCACCAGCAGACCGGTGGCCAGCAGGACGCCCATCTGCCGGGACGGGCCGCCGAGGAACTGGATGAGCGCTCCGGGGATCGCCCACAGCAGCATGGTGGTCATGGTGCCGGGCTCCAGGCCGCCCTTGATGGTGGCCACGTACACCTCGGACACCGGCGGCACCCGCCCGTCCGAGAAGAACGACTTCCACGCGACGGCCACCACGACGAGCGCGACACCGAAGCCGACGAGCTGGGCGAGGTACTGCTGGCGCCGCCCCTCGATCTCGAAGGGCTGCCACGGCACGGCGTCCCGGCGCAGCAGCCAGCCGGCCTTGAAGTCGTAGCCGAGGTCGGCGAAGGCGGGGCCGGTGGAGGCCGTGTAGCCCACCATCAGGGCGAGCGGCACGGTCGGGATGTGCAGGACCAGGCCGATGATCAGGAAGATCAGGGTGACCGCGAAGGCCGGGAACCACCCGGAGTGCATGGCCGCCAGGCCCACGATGAGCTGGTGCACGATGGCGGCGATTCCGGCGAGCGCCACCCAGCCGACCAGGGCGGGGACGGACAGCCGGCCGGCCACTCCGCCCGCGATGGCGACCACGATCGCGCCGCACACGAACAGCCCCATGCCCTCGAGCAGACCGCGGCGCAGCTGCGGGGCCTTGACCGTACGCTCGTCGTCATCGGAAGCGGAGACGGTGTCATGGGCGGACGCCGGGCCGTCGCCACGCCCCTTGCGGGTCCGCATCAGCAGCAGCGCCTGGATCAGGGCGACCAGCCCGGCGCCGACCATCAGGCCGTGCGGCACCCGCTCGGCGCCCAGGTCGAAGCCGAAGTCCGGGGCGTACTGGCCGGCGGCCAGCCCGATGCCGAACATCGCGAGCGCCCAGATGTTGCCGAGGAAGCCGACGCCCGCGGCGCTGGTGGGGAACTTGAACAGCGCGCCGACCAGGCCGACGAGCGCGCCCACGCCGAGCACCGCGGCCTTGCGCCCGCCGGTGTCCCCGGCCTTGATGGTCTCGGCCGCGGCGATGCCCGCGGGCCAGGAGCCGGTGGCGGGCAGCAGCTTGGAGTCGAACACCCGGTACAGCACCCAGCTGTCGACGGCCAGCCCGATGACGGCGCCGCCGAGCATGGGCCACACCAGGTCGGTACGGCCCAGGGCGAAGGGCACGGCGATGGGGGTGAGGAGGGAGTTGGCGGCGGCGAAGGTGGAGCCGGAGATCGCCGACTGCACCAGGTTCTGCCGGTGCTGGGAGCGCATCCGGGCCAGCATGCCGACCGGGATGCGCCCGATCAGCATCGCCACCAGGGCGCCGATCACGGCCGTGTTGGGGGACACGCCGAGCGAGGTGATCAGCACGATGCCGATCAGGGCGCCGAGGACTGACATCAGGATGGTGATGACGAGGGTGATCGGTTCGAAGGCTCTGGGGTGAGCTTCGACCGGCGCGGAGGTGGCCTCCGCGGCGGTCTGGGTGTTCGAGTCGTTCATGGGGACTCCTGGGCGCGTGGGCTCACTGCGCGGGGACGGGCGCCTGAAGGTGGGTCATGGGGCCGTACAGCTCGACCAGGCGCGCGAACTCCTCGTCGTCGAGGAAGCGCGCGACTCCGCGGCCGAACTCCTTGGCGGTCTCGATCGCGAACCGGGCGGCGGCCGCGATGTCGGTCTCGTGGCTGGCGCCGGTGGCGCAGCCGGCCACGGCGGTGGCGGCGGTGATGGCGAGGCCGACGACGGGGGCCTTGGTGGCGACGGCGGGCTGGAGGATGGAGTTGAGGTGGTGCACCCCGTTGCCGTACGGGGTGATGTCCTGCGTGGTGATGGGCAGCACGCGGGCGGGCTCCCCGGTGACGGTCTCCAGGATCGACACCAGGTCCTCGCTCACCCGGAGGATCCAGCCCTCGCGGACCGTCGGCGACAGGGCGAGGCCGCGGTGGTTGAGCAGCCGGTTTCCCTTGGTGGTGTCGATGGAGACGACCGCGTCCATCTCGGGGGAGATCTCCTCGCGGTTGCACACCAGGGTGTCCACCGGGGAGTCCATGAAGGGCACCGGGTCGTGCGGCTGGGTGGGGGCCCATCCGCACACATGGGTGGAGAGGGTCACATCGCCGTCCAGGACGTCGCCGCGGGCGTGCATGTCCAGCAGCTTGGCGGCGGCGGACAGCGCCGCAACCGCCCCGTCGGCGTCGGAGACCAGGCCGATCCGCTCCGGCCGGGCGCCGACTCCGCCGAGCCGGCCGAGGATGCCGAGGGTCGGCGCGTCGCCGCCCGCGGCCCGGCCGCGGCGGCCGGGGACGGTGACGGAGACGAAGTCCGTGCTGCCCTTGTCGCCCTCGACCGTGCGTACCTCGATCCGCGGCGCGGTCGCCGGGTCGGCCCCGGCCGCGGTCTGGACGGCCCGCAGGTGGTCGGCGAGCAGCTCCCCGCTGGTCTGCGGGCGGTCGAGGAGTTCGATGATCTCAAGGACGTGTTTGAGCACGGGGGCCTCTCAGGACGAGCGAGGTCGCGGGTGACGCGGTCGGACAGCCGGTCCGGGCGAGCGGCGATGAGGAGGCCCGGGTTCCGGTCGCCCCAGAGTCAGCCGACCGTTCCGCCGAGCGCAATGTTTTCTCGATATGCGGGATTGTTTACTCTTCCTTCATGGCCGAGCAGTCACCCGTAACCGGTCCGCCGCCTTTGCAGACCGCGGACCGCGTCCTCAATGTCCTGCTGTCCTTCGACCGGGAGCGCCCCGAGTGGGGCGTCACCGAAGTGGCCGCGGAGTTCCGCCTGGACAAGTCGGTCGCGCAGCGGCTGCTGGCCGCGCTGGCGTACCGCGGCTTCCTGGTCTCCGACCAGCGCACCCGCCGCTACCGGCTGGGCCCGGCGGTGTGGCATCTGTCACGTGTGTGGGAGCGCGGCGGCGGCATGGCCAGCCTGGTCCGGCCCACGCTGGAGGCGCTCGCCGAGTCGGCCGGGGTCGGCGCGCTCTTCGCGGTGCCGGACGGGGTCCACATGCGCTGTGTCACGGCCGCGGACGGGGCGACCGGCCCGCTGCGCTACTACGCCCTGGCGGGCGAGCTGTACCCGGCACACGCCGGGGCCACCTCGCGGGCCTACTTCGGTATGCTGCCGCCCGGCGATCGGGCCGTCCTGCTGTACGGCCGCCCGATGGCGCGGTTCAGCGAGAACACGCTGACCGATCCGGTGCGGCTGGAGGAGCGCTTCGCCGAGGTGCGGCGCCTCGGCTACGCGTACTCCGAGGGCGAGTACGATCCGCAGACCGCGGCGCTCGCGGTCCCGGTGCTCGTCGGAAGGCGCCCGGTGGGCACGCTGTCCCTGACCGCGGCCCTCGATGACCTGCGGGGCCGCCAGGAGGAGCTGACCGGCCCGCTTCAGCAGTACGCCGCGGACCTGGGCAAGCTGCTGACGCCGACCCGCCCGCGGCAGGTCCCGCCGCGCCGCGACGGGCGCTGAGCGGCTGCGCCACATGTGTGGCGCCGAGCCGCCGCGCCACATTTGTTCTGTCCGTCCCAGAAAGGGCCATCCACCATGCGGTTGCTGCTGCTGTCCAACTCCACCGCCCCCGGGCACGGTTACCTGGAGCACGCGCGGGAGGAGATCGGCGCGCTGCTCGACGGCGTACGCCGGCTGGTGTTCGTGCCGTACGCCCTGGCCGACCGGGACGGCTACACCGCGCAGGTGGCCAAGGCGCTGGAGCCCCTGGGCATCGAGGTGACCGGCGCGCACACCGCCGCCGACCCCGCCGAGCTGATCGGCGGCGCGGAGGCGGTGTTCGTGGGCGGCGGCAACAGCTTCCGGCTGCTGAAGGCCCTGCACGAGCACGGTCTGGTGCGGGCCATCCGCGAGCGGGTGGCGGCGGGCGCGCCGTACATCGGGTCGAGCGCGGGCACCAACATGGCCTGCCCGACCCTGCGCACCACCAACGACATGCCGATCGTGCAGCCGCCCAGCTTCGAGGCCCTGGGCCTGCTGCCCTTCCAGATCAACCCGCACTACCTGGACCCGCGGCCGGACCTCGGCCACATGGGCGAGACGCGCGCCGAGCGGCTGGAGCAGTTCCTGGAGGAGAACGACGTGCCGGTGGTGGGGCTGCGCGAGGGCACCTGGCTGAGCAGGGACGCGGACGACCGGCTGACGCTCGGCGGGATCGCGGCCGGAGCCGTCCTGTTCCAGCGTGGCGCGGCCCCTGCGGAGCTCGGCCCCGGCGCGGACCTGAGCGCCCTGCTGGACGAGCGCCCGCGGTTCGACAGCCCCGCCTGCTGACCCACGCGGCTCACTCCCCGACCGTGCCGTCGGCCAGCTCGCGTACGACGTCGAGCTGGCCGGCGTGCCGGGCGTACTCCTGGAGCAGGTGGAAGAGGATCCAGCCGAGCGTCGGGGCATCGGCCTCGGTGGCGAACCGGCCGCCGGTGGGCGCCCGGCGGCCGAGGGGAACGTCCGCCACGGCCCGCCGCGACCAGGCGCACTGCTCCTCGAACCGCGCCCGGACCTGTGCCGGTGACATGTCCTCGGGGACGTGCCAGCGGTCGTCGGGGCCCCGGTCGCCCCAGGGCGACTCCACCGGCTCGCCGAGGAACCCCCAGCGCAGCCAGCGCCGTTCGACGTGGGTGAGGTGGTGGAGCAGCTCCAACGGGGTCCAGCCGGAGGGCAGTCGGGAGGTGCGCAGCTCGCTCTCGCCGAGCCCGTCGAGCTTATGGAGCACAACGCTCCGGTAGTAGTCGAGAGAGGCGTCGAGCATCTCGCGGGTGTCCGCGAGCGAGTGCGGCGGCTCATCGATGGGGTTCACAGGCGTCGGCATGCGGCGATGCTACGGACGGGCCCCGCCCCATCCGGAATGCGAACGCGCGCCGATTGTCAACGAACGCTTTCCGGCCAAGTTCTTGTCGCGCTCCTGACAGGACTAGTCCACCGATGACACTCTTCCCTCGTTCGGCGCACAGCTCCCCCACAGCTCACGGCTGAGCTTCGACACCGTCGGCACCCGCATGCACACCTTCGCACCTTCCCCCCACGCGCACTCCCCCGTCATGCCCGGGCGGCCTCACCCGGCCGTCCGGTCGTACCCGGTCGCGCCACCGCGCGGCCAGCGCAGAAGGAGTCAGTGTGAGATCGACCTCCCAACGCCCCCACAGACCCCACAGACCCCAGGCATCCCGCCGGCGCGCCGTCGCGAGCGGCGCGCTCGTCGCCGCGGCGGCCATGCTCGCCGTCGGGCTCCAGACCGGCACCGCCGCCGCCCGCCCGGACGGCTCCGCCCCGGCGTCCGGCACCGTCTTCGCCAAGCCGGACCCCGACGCCCTGCCGGTGGCCCTCTCCCCCGCGCGGCGCGCCGAACTGATCCGTGAGGCCGACGCCTCGAAGTCCGCCACCGCCACGTCACTTGGCCTCGGCGCCAAGGAGAAGCTGGTCGTCAGGGACGTCACGAAGGACGCCGACGGCACCGTCCACACCCGCTACGAGCGCACCTACGACGGCCTCCCCGTCCTCGGCGGCGACCTGGTCGTCGAGGAGGCGAAGAGCGGCGCCGTGCGGTCGGTCGCCAAGGCGACCAAGGCGCGGGTGAAGGTGGACTCGACCACCGCCGCCGTCGCCCCCGCCACCGTCGAAAAAGCGGCGGTGAAGTCGGCCGACGCGCAGGGTGCGCGCAAGACGGAGGCCGAGCGGGCGCCCCGCAAGGTCATCTGGGCGGCGAAGGGCACGCCCACGCTCGCGTACGAGACGGTCGTCGGCGGCCTCCAGGAGGACGGCACGCCGAACGAGCTGCACGTCATCACCGACGCGAACACCGGCGCCAAGCTCTTCGAGTTCCAGGGCGTCAAGGAGGGCACCGGCAACAGCCAGTACAGCGGGCAGGTCACCCTCGGCACCTCGGGCAGCTCGGGCTCGTACAACCTGACCGACGGCGGCCGCGGCGGCCACAAGACGTACAACCTCAACCGGGGCACCTCCGGGACGGGCACGCTCTTCACCGACGCCGACGACGTCTGGGGCAACGGGACGACGAGCGACGCCGCGACCGCCGGTGTGGACGCGGCCTACGGCGCCGCGCTGACCTGGGACTACTACAAGAACGTCCACGGCCGCACCGGCATCCGGGGCGATGGCGTCGGGGCGTACTCCCGGGTCCACTACAGCAGCAACTACGTCAACGCGTTCTGGCAGGACTCCTGCTTCTGCATGACGTACGGCGACGGCTCCGGCAACGCCAAGCCGCTCACCTCCATCGACGTGGCGGCCCACGAGATGACCCACGGCGTCACCGCCGCGACCGCCAACCTCACCTACAGCGGTGAGTCCGGCGGCCTCAACGAGGCCACCTCGGACATCTTCGCCGCCGCGGTCGAGTTCAACGCCAACAACGCGAACGACCCGGGCGACTACCTGGTCGGCGAGAAGATCGACATCAACGGCGACGGCACCCCACTGCGCTACATGGACAAGCCCAGCAAGGACGGCGCGTCCAAGGACAACTGGTACTCCGGTGTCGGCAACGTCGATGTGCACTACTCCTCCGGCGTCGCCAACCACTTCTTCTACCTGCTGGCCGAGGGCAGCGGTGCGAAGGTGGTCAACGGCGTCAGCTACGACAGCCCGACCTACGACAACCTGCCGGTCCCCGGCATCGGGCTGGCCAACGCCGAGAAGATCTGGTTCAAGGCGCTGACCCAGCGCATGACGTCCAGCACCAACTACGCGGGGGCGCGGGACGCCACGCTATGGGCGGCGGGCGAGCTGTTCGGCCAGGCCAGCCCCGAGTACAACACGGTGGCCAACACCTGGGCCGCGGTCAACGTCGGGTCCCGGATCGTCGACGGCGTGTCCATCACCGCGCCCGGCGACCAGACCAGCATCGTCGACCAGGCCGTCAGCCTCCAGATCGCGGCCACCAGCTCCAACCCGGGCGCGCTCACCTACGCCGCCACCGGGCTGCCCGCCGGGCTGTCGATCGACTCCTCGACCGGCGTGATCTCCGGCACCCCGACCACGCTGGGATCCGGCACCGTGACGGTCACCGTGACCGACGCGGCCGGCGAGTCGGCCACGGCCTCCTTCACCTGGACCGTGAACACCACCGGCGGCAACGTCTTCGAGAACACCACGGACGTCCCCATCCCGGACGCCGGTGACGCGGTCACCTCCTCGATCACGGTGAGCCGGGCCGGCAACGCGCCGTCCAACCTCCAGGTGGGCGTGGACATCGTGCACACCTGGCGGGGTGACCTGGTGATCGACCTGCTGGCGCCGGACGGTACGGCGTACCGGCTGAAGAACTCCAGCTCCACGGACTCGGCGGACGACGTGCGGACCACCTACACGGTCGATGCCTCGTCCGAGGTGGCCGTCGGCACCTGGAAGCTGCGGGTGCAGGACGTCGCCGCGCTGGACACGGGCTACATCAACAGCTGGAAGCTGACGTTCTGAACGGGCTGACGTTCTGAACGCTGCGCACATCCGGATGCGGCGCTGAGCCCTCCGGTCAGCGGACAGGCGCCGCCAGGGGTGACTCCGACTCCCCCTGGCGGCGCCTCTTTTGTCGTCACGGGGCGTACAACTCCACTCCGGGCCCTGTCGATATGCCGCTCCGCCGCGCGGCGACGTTTGATCAACACCAGACGAACATTTTGCCGCCCACCTGCAAGGAAGCGCGTGACATGTACGCGCCCTGTGTGACAGTCTGCCCACGCGATCGCATCCACACCTCTTGTTCAGGTCCGGGCGGCTCTTCCCCGCCGCCCGGGGCTGACCCCCCACAGCAATGAGGAGTCCGAGTGAGCGTGCGCAAGAGCACGAACCTGCCCATTTCCCCTGCCCGTTCCACCGCCCGCGGCAAGCGCCGCACAGCGGCCACCGCAGGCGCCGCCGTCGCGGCGGCCGCGCTGCTGGCCACCGCCGTCACCACGGGCCAGGCCGGGGCCGCCACCACAAGCACCACCACCACAACCAGCGACGCCAAGGCGCTGGGTCTCGGTGCCAAGGAGAAGCTGGTCGTCAAGGACGTCGTACGGGACGCCGACGGCACCGTCCACACCCGCTACGACCGCACCTACGACGGCCTTCCCGTCCTCGGCGGCGACCTGATCGTCCACAAGTCCGCGAGCGGCACCGTCAAGGGCGTCACCAAGGCCGTCAAGGCCACCCTCGCCGTGCCCTCCACCACGGCCAAGGTGACACCGGCGACCGCTGAGCGAGCCGCCGTCAAGCGCGCCCAGGCGGACGACTCCCGGCGGGCCGCCGCCGACGGCGCCCCGCGCAAGGTGATCTGGGCCGCCACCGGCAAGCCCGTCCTCGCGTACGAAACCGTCGTCGGCGGCGTACAGAAGGACGGCACCCCCAACCAGCTGCACGTCATCACCGACGCGAACACCGGCGCCAAGCTGTACGAGTACCAGGGCATCAAGACCGGCAGCGGCGACAGCCAGTACAGCGGCAAGGTCGACCTCGGCACCACCAAGGAGGGCAGCGGCTACACCCTCACCGACGCCGACCGCGGCGGCCACCGGACCACCGACCTCAAGGGCGCCGAATCCGGCGAAGGCGCGGCGTTCACGGACGACGACGACACCTGGGGCAGCGGAGCGCCCGACGACCCGCAGACCGCGGCCGTCGACGCGCACTACGGCGCCGCCCTCACCTGGGACTACTACAAGAACGTGCACGGCCGCGACGGCATCGCGGGCGACGGCAAGGGCGCGTACTCCCGGGTGCACTTCGGCCACGACTACGTCAACGCCTTCTGGGACGACAGCTGCTTCTGCATGACGTACGGCGACGGCCAGGGCGACAAGGCCCCGCTCACCTCGATCGACGTCGCGGCCCACGAGATGACCCACGGCGTCACCTCCGCCACCGCCAACCTCCAGTACAGCGGCGAGTCGGGCGGTCTCAACGAGGCCACCTCCGACATCTTCGCCGCCGCGGTGGAGTTCAACGCGAAGAACGACAGCGACCCCGGGGACTACCTGGTCGGCGAGAAGATAGACATCAACGGCGACGGCACCCCGCTCCGCTACATGGACAAGCCCAGCAAGGACGGCGCGTCCGCCGACAACTGGTCCGACTCCGTCGGCGACTTGGACGTGCACTACTCCTCCGGTGTCGCCAACCACTTCTTCTATCTGCTGTCCGAGGGCAGCGGCGCCAAGGAGGTGGGCGGCGTCCAGTACGACAGCCCGACCGCCGACGGCTCCAAGGTCGAGGGCATCGGCCGCGACAAGGCCGAGAAGATCTGGTTCAAGGCCCTGACCACCTACTTCACCTCCACCACCGACTACCACGCCGCGCGCGAGGCGACGCTGAAGGCCGCGAGCGACCTGTACGGGGCGGACAGCGCCGAGTACAAGGGCGTGGATTCGGCGTGGGCCGGAGTGAACGTCAAACCGTAAAACCGCGTCAAACAATGTGCACCACATAGCCGGTGCCCGGGTCCCGTTCCCGGGCACCGTCATGTTTCCGCACTTTGTTCTGCCGGTGGCCACTTCGCCATCCGGCACCCCACAGCAACAGGAGACAACGTGACGCAAGGCTCGGCCTCCGGCAGACCCAGCACTTCGCGCATATCCCGCGCCGCGGCGCGGCGGCGCTCCCGCACCGTCGTCGCCGCGGGGGCGGCGACACTCGCCGGAGCCCTGATCGCGGGCGGCGCCACCGCCGGCACCGCGGGCGCGGCCACCCCGCCGCCCCCGCCCACCGCGACGGGCGCCCAGTCCCTCGCCCTCTCCCCCTCCGTCCGCGCGGAGCTGCTGCGCGAGGCCGACGCCGCCACGTCCGGCACCGCCCGCTCCCTCGGGCTCGGCGCCAAGGAGAAGCTGGTCGTCAAGGACGTCGTCAAGGACGCCGACGGCGCCGTCCACACCCGCTACGAGCGCACCTACGACGGCCTCCCCGTCCTCGGCGGCGACCTCGTCGTCCACGAGGCGGCCGACGGTTCGAGCGACGGCGTCACCAAGGCCACCGACGCCACGATCAAGGTGTCCGACACCCGGGCCGCGATCGCCCCGTCCGCCGCCGAGCGGACCGCTGTGAGCGCCGCGAAGTCCGCGGCGGGCGACGAGGCCGACACCACGGCCACGCCCCGCAAGGTGATCTGGGCCGCCTCCGGCAAGCCCGTCCTCGCGTACGAGACCGTGGTCGGCGGCTTCCAGGACGACGGCACGCCCAGCAAGCTGCATGTCATCACCGACGCCGACACCGGCAAGAAGCTGTACCAGTTCCAGGCCGTCCGCAACGGCACGGGCACCGGCCAGCACAACGGCAAGGTCACCGTCGGCTCCACCAAGAGCGGCACCCAGTACCTGCTCAAGGACACCGCGCGCGGCGGCCACATGACCTACAACCTCAAGCACGCCGAAGAGGGCAAGGGGTCGAAGTTCCTGGACGCCGACGACGTCTGGGGCAACGGCAAGCCGACCATCGCGCAGACCGCCGCCGTCGATGCCCACTATGGCGCGGCCAAGACCTGGGACTACTACAAGAAGGTCCTGGGCCGCAACGGCATCAAGAACGACGGCAAGGCCGCCTACTCGCGCGTCCACTTCAGCAACGAGTACGTCAACGCCTTCTGGGACGACGAGTGCTTCTGCATGACGTACGGCGACGGCGAGGGCAACAAGAAGCCGCTCACCTCGCTCGACGTCGCCGGCCACGAGATGAGCCACGGCCTCACCTCCGCCACCGCGAATCTCGAGTACAGCGGGGAGTCGGGCGGCCTCAACGAGGCCACGTCCGACATCTTCGGCACGGCCGTCGAGTTCTACGCCAAGAACTCCAAGGACGTCGGCGACTACCTCATGGGTGAGAAGATCGACATCAACGGGGACGGCACCCCGCTGCGCTACATGGACAAGCCCAGCAAGGACGGCCTGTCCTACGACTACTGGTCCAGCACCATCGGCCAGGACGACCCGCACTTCACGTCCGGGCCCGCCAACCACTTCTTCTACCTGCTCTCCGAGGGCAGCGGCCGCAAGGTCATCAACGGCGTGACCTACAACAGCCCCACCAAGGACGGCCGCACCGTCAAGGGCATCGGCCGCGCCAAGGCCGAGAAGATCTGGTACAAGGCGCTGACCACGTACATGACCTCGACCACCAACTACGCCAAGGCGCGCACCGCGACGCTCAAGGCGGCGAAGGCCCTGTACGGCGGGACCAGCGTCGAGTACAAGGCGGTCGACAACGCCTGGGGCGGCATCAACGTGCGATGACGCACTGAGCCCCGCGCTCGGTGGCCGGGCGGGCGCACCGCCCGCCCGGCCACCGGCGCTCCCCCGGCATCACGCCGCGCCGGACATCCGGGCCCGCAGAGCCGCCCCGGCCCAGCCGAGCACCGGCGCCAGGCTCTCGGGCGCGGGCCAGCCGTTGACCCGCGCGAGCAGCCGGACGTACCGCTCCCGGCGCGGGTCGTCGACGCTCTCCAGCCGGGCCAGCAGCCGACGCCGCAGCGCGACACCATCCGGTTCGCCGGCCAACTGCGCGTAGTGCCCCACGAACCCCGCCACGACCGGCTCGGCCTGCCGCGAGTCCGGTTCGACCCCGGCCGCCAGCGCCGGCCCGACCCGCTCGCGCACCACCGCGGCGATGTCCTTGCGGGGCCCCCCGCCATTCCGCTCGGCCGCCTGCTCCTCGACCACCCGCCGCATCCCGGCCCGGAACTCCGCATCCCGCGACAGCTCGGCCAACTCCACCCACGCCCGGACCTGCTCGGCCTCCGGGCTCTCGGGCAGCTCGGGCGTCATCGAGCGCCTGACCGCCGCGAACTCCGGATTCCCCGCAAGACCACCGAAGACGGCATCCAGAAATTCCCCGATCAGACTTCGACGCTCGTCCTCCGAGAGCCTGGCCAATGTGTGCATGAGTGCCATCTCCTCCGTACTCGCCCCGCGCTCCGCCACCGCCGTCAACACCGCCCGCCGCAGCCGCAACGTCCGGATCTGCACCGCCAGCGCCTCCGCATGCGCCGCCGCGACCTCAGCCAGCGACAGCTCCCGCTCCACGACCTTCCGGACCGTCGCCAGATCCAGCCCCAGCTCGCGCAGCGTCCGCACCAGCTCAAGACGGGCGACGGCGTCGGCGTCGTACAGCCGGTATCCGGCCGGGCTGCGGCCCGCCGGCACAACGATCCCGCGATCGGAGTAGAACCGAATGGTCTTCACCGTGAGCCCGGTCCGCCGGGCCAGCTGACCGATCGAATAACGCGTGCCGCCGTCCATGCCCTCAGCATCGCGCCTCCCCCTACGGGAGACTCAACCCGGCCCGTCTTCCGCTCATCCGGCGTGGCGGCCGTCAACCTGCTTTCCGCTGGATCCGTAGACGAAGTCGGTCGTGGTGTCCAGGATGAATTCCATGGGGAAGCCCAGGTCGATCGCGCTGGCCTTGTCCAAGCGGCCGACCGCCTCGTCGGGCAGTTCCAGGTCGATCGCGGCGAGGTTGTCCGTCAACTGCCCCACGGTGCGGGCGCCGAGGATCGGGTGGATCCAGGGCCGGCGGGCCCGCGTCCACGCGATGGCAACCTGCGAGGAGGACACGCCGAGCTCGTCGGCCACGGCGTCCACCGTGCGCGCGATGGTCAGGTCGCCTTCGGAGACGGCGGAGCGGTCGACCCGGGAGGGACCATCGGCCCCGGAGCGGGTGAACCTGCCCGACAGAACACCACCGGCCAGCGGCGACCACGCGGCCACCGACAGTTCCAGAGCCGAGGCCATGGGCAGCAGCTCCCGCTCGATGTCGCGCTTGACCAGGCTGTAGGGCAGCTGTAGCCCGGCGAAGGGCGCCCACCCTCGGAACTCGGCGATGGTGTCGGCGCGGGCGACCAGCCACGCGGGCGCGTCGGAGATCCCGACATACAGCACCTTGCCCGCCCGCACGAGATCGTCGAGAGCCCGCATCGTCTCCTCGATCGGCGTATTGGGGTCCCAGATGTGCACCCACAGCAGATCGATGTACTCCGTGCCCAGCCGCTCCAGGCCTGCCTCCACCGAACGGACCAGATTCTTGCGGTGGTTGCCGCTGGCGTTGGGGTCGGTACCGTCCATGGTCAGCGTGTACTTCGTGGACACCACGAAGCGGTCGCGGTCGGAACCCAGCAGCTCCCCCGACGATCCGCTCACTGCTGCCCTCGGTGTACCGGTTCGCGGTGTCGATCACATTCCCGCCCGCCTCCGCGTAGGCGGTGAACATCTTGCGGCACTCCTCGACGGAGGCGCCCCACCCCCACTCCTCGCCGAAGGTCATCGTGCCCAGGAACGCTTCGGACACCCGCAGCCCGGTGCGTCCAAGCAGTCGGTAACGCATCACCATCACCCATGGTCACGCTCGTGCCAAGTCGGCCTCGCGAAGGAAACCAACTGTGCTGGTCACCCGCCGTATTGCACGTTCTTGCCCCTCCCGGCTCAGCGCACGGCCAGAGCGGCCCACTCCGTACCCCGATACGTCGACTGGTACCTGGCGGGTGTCACCCCGTAGGCCCCGGCGAACACACGGGTCAGATGGGATTGATCGTGGAATCCCGTCTCGTACGCGACCTCGGCAATCCCCGTGCCACGCCGGAGCAGTTCCCTGGCCCGGTCGAGCCGCAGCCGCAGATGCAGCTTGTGCGGCGGCAGGCCGAACCACGCCGTACACGCCCGTGCGAGCCGGTACTTGCTCAGCTCCGCCACCGCACTGAGCTCGTCCAGCGTCACGTTGCGGGCCAGATTCGCCCGCAGATACTCACGCACGATCTCGGGCACGCGCCGCCCCGTGCCCTTCCCGCCCTCGGCTCCGTACGAGTGCCGCGCCAGCACGGAGATGAACTCCAGCACCCCCGTCTCCCGCCCCAGCGCCGAACCGGGTTGTTCCGAAGGCTGGTAGAGGGAGCCGTGTACGGACCGGAAGCGGCCCGCCAGCCCGCTGTCCCGGATCACCGGATCCCCGTATCGCACGCCCTGGGGCACGGCGACCTCGGCGATCGGCATGGACTTGCGCTTGTGGTGAGTTTGGGACGGCGACACGCCGAAGCGACGGCGTGTCGCCGTCCCAAACTCACCACAAATTCACTGGCGGGTCGTGCGACATGAGACGTACGGCGCGAAGACCCGCCGTACGCGTGAGAGCCGGACGGCACACAGCGAAGTCCGGCCCTCGGAGATCAGGCCGGACTTCGCTGCTCAGCTGCTGCTCAGAGCCCCTGCCGGTGCTGAGCACGGTTCACATAGGTTTGAGCTCCTCGGAGAGAAGAGGGAGCAGGCCAGTGGGCGGAAACGACTCGGTGGCGGCGCTGGCGCCGCTCATACCGATGGCGGACGGCGTGGACGAGGGGATCGACTGGAGCGAGGTCGAGGGGATCTGGGGAAGACGCTTCCCCTCGGACTACGTCCGCTTCATGGAGGTGTACCGGGCCGGGCTGGTCAGCGAAGAGATCGTGATTCTGCTGCCGGTGCCGCGAGCCGGCACGTACACGGATGCGTCGGGTCTGGGGGACGAGACCGAGAATGCCCGCCTCGCCTGGGAGATGTGCGGGGACGAGGCCGACTTCGACGTGGACCCCGAGTCCATCGTGGCGTGGGGTGTCACCACAGGAGCGGACATCTACTGCTGGCTGACCACGGACGAGGACCCGGACCGGTGGCCGGTGCTGGTGTGCGGACGGCACACCAGCCCGTCGTTCCAGGTGCACTCGTTCGGGATGGCCGAGTTTCTTCGGCGGCTCCTCGGCGATGCCGAGTTCCAGGAGGAGACGATCAGCGTGGCGCTGCCGGAAGAGAGGGCCTTCGCCAACTGGCGTGAGCGGGAGCGCCGCCGCGAGGCGGGGGTGAACCCGGCCACCGGGCGGCCGTGGAACTAAGGCCACAACTTTTTACCGGGCTTGGCGGTCAAGGTGAACGACTGCCGTATACAGGCCCAACTGCCAGTGCCGAAGCGCCGTGGCCGATGGGCGAACCGACGTACCGGAGAAGACCTGGATGTCCCGCGCCACCCACCCTCGCCCCGCCGCCGTGGCCGCCCTGCTGACCGCCTCGTTGGCGGTGTCCGGCGGCCTCGCCACGCCGGCCGCCGCCACCGCCACCGCCGCCACCCCCACCACCGCCACTGCCACTGCCAAGAGCCCGAGGCCGCCCGTCGTCGACTTCAACGGTGACGGCTACGCGGACCTCGCCGTCTCCGCGCCCGGCGGCACCGTCTCCGGCATTCCGGAGGCTGGCTACATATCGGTCCTGTACGGCTCCGCGGCCGGTGTCGACACCGCGCACCCGAAGCGGATCACGCGGGCGACCACGGGCGTGCCGGGGGACGTCGAGCAGTACGGCGCCTTCGGCCGCACCACGGCCGCGCGTGACCTCGACGGCGACGGTTACACGGACCTTGTCGTGGGCGACTACAACGCCCCGGCGGTGCTCTGGGGCTCCGCGAACGGTCTGCGCACAGGCACCGCGCTCCCCGGACCCGCCGCCACCCTCGCGGCGGGCGACATCAACGGCGACGGCCACGCCGACCTCGTGACCAAGAACGACCAGGGCCTCCAGGTGCGCTACGGCCCCTTCTCCCGCGCCGCGGTTCCCGCCTCCGCTCAGACGCTCCCCTTCGAGGACGGGGACCACCCCAAGGCCATCGCCGTGGGCGACATGACGGGCGACGGCGCGGACGACATCGTCACGACGCACAGTTTCGACGATGTGCCGGGCAAGTCCCGCTTCTGGGCGGGCGGAAAAGACGGCCTCAGCCGCACCTTCAAAACCACCGGCCACCTCACCACCGGCGGGGTCATCGCCGATGTGAACAAGGACGGCTACGGAGACCTCGTCGCCTCGCAGGTCGACCAGGTCTCGGAGGACCGCGACGCCGACGCCGGCACGATCCGCGTCGTCTACGGCTCGGCGTCCGGCCCCTCCACCCGTACCGCGAAGATCACCCAGGAGACGCCGGGCGTCCCCGGCAAGAGCGAGGCGGGCGACCACGACGTCAACTCCGGCGACATGTTCGGCTACTCCCTGGCCGCCGGCGACGTCACCGGCGACGGCTACCCCGACATCGCCGTGGGCGTGCCCGGCGAGGACATCGGCTCGGTCCGCGACACGGGCGCCGTCGTCCTGCTCAAGGGCAGCGCGGCGGGCCTCACCGGCAAGGGCGCGCAGGCCTTCCACCAGTCGACCCCGGGCGTGCCCGGCATCTCCGAGGAGGGCGACTACTTCGGCCGGACCGTGCTCCTCGCCGACGTCAACGCCGACAACCGCGCCGATCTGGTCGTGGCCACTCCTTACGAGGACGGCCGCTACGCGGACTCGGGCGCCGTATGGGTCCTGCGCGGCTCCAGGTCGGGCCTGACCACCGGCAACGTCGCCTCGTTCGGCCCGCGCGCGCTGGGCGCGCCCGAGAAGGAGGCCCGCTTCGGGGACAGCCTCGCCCGGTAGCGGGCGCAACTTCTACAGCTCAGCTCAGCTGTAGAAGTTGCGCTGCCAGCGGTGGTTGGCGAGGGTGGCGAGCTGGGCGGCGGTCAGCGGGTGGCCGTCGCTCAGGGCCGTGTTGCGTTCGACGTTGCGCACGGTGCGCATGCCGGGGATGACGGTGGACACCGCCGGGGAGCTGAGCACGAACCGCAGGGCGGTCTCGGCGATCTCGTCGGGAGCGATGCCGAGGTCGGCGACGATCGCGGACACCCGCTGTTCGACCTGAGCCGGGCGGTCGTCGCGAAAGTAGCGGTTGCGGAAGTCGCCCTCGGGGAACGTCGAGCCGGCGGTGATCCGGCCGGTGAGGCCGCCCTCGTCGAGCGCCACCCGCACGATGACGCCGACGCCGTGCTCCTCGCAGGCCGGCAGCAGCGTGTCGGCGGGCGCCTGGTCGAAGATGTTGTAGATCACCTGCACGGTGTCCACGGCGCCGCTCGCGACGAGCGCGAGGGCGTTGTCGGGCTCGTGGTCGTTGATGGAGACGCCGAACAGCCGGATCTTCCCCTCCTGCTTCAGCTCGGCGACCGTCTCCAGCCAGTCGCCGCGGCCGACCCATTCGTCGCTCCAGACATGGAACTGGAGCACGTCGAAGTGGTCCAGCCCGCTGACGCGCAGGCTGGTCTCCAGGCTTTCGCGGATGTGCGCGCCGGGGAAGGTCTCGGCCGGGTCCAGGCCGTCGGGGGCCGGCCAGACGCGGTTCTTCGGGGGGACCTTGGTCGCGACGAGCACCTCGTCGCCGGACCCGGCCCGCTCGCGGACGACCCGGCCGACGATCCGCTCGCTCTCGCCGTAGCCACGGGCGGTGTCGATGAAGTTCACGCCGAGGTCTACGGCGCGGTGCAGGGCGCGTACGGATTCGTCCTCGGTGGCGCCCACCCAGTTGGACTCCCCGATGCCCCAGGCGCCGAAGCCGATCTCGGACACGGTCAGTTCACTGCGGCCCAGTTCGCGGTAGTGCACCTTTTCATCAACCTTCCGTCGGGGTCCTGCTCGTCGGGGTTTCAGTCCTTGCGGCCGGTCGCGGCGACGGTGACGCCGAGGCCGATCATCGCCAGCCCGCCGACCCCGCCGACCATGGACAGCCGCTGCGGTGAGCGGGCGAACCAGCCGCGCGCGGTGGCGGCGACGAGGCCCCAGACGCTGTCGGAGGTCACGGCGATGACGTTGAAGACGAGACCGAGCAGCAGCATCTGAAGCGCGACATGCCCCTGTCCGGGGTCCACGAACTGGGGCAGTACGGCCGCGAAGAACACGATCGTCTTGGGGTTCGCCACGCCCACCGCGAACCCCTCCCAGAACGTGCGCAGAGTGCCCTGCGACACCGCCCCCTCGCCGGTGAACGCGGCCCGCAGCGAGCCCCGTTGCCGCACCGCCTTGACCCCGAGATACACCAGGTAAGCGGCGCCCACCAGCTTCAGCGCCGTGAAGACGAGGACCGAGCGCTCCACGATGGAGCCCACCCCCAGCGCCACGGCCACCACCAGCACATACGCGCCGACCGTGTTCCCCAGGACGGTGGTCAGCGCGGCCCGGCGCCCCTGCGCCAGGGCCCGGCCGATCACGAACAGCACGCTGGGGCCGGGGATCACGATCAGCAGAAACGACATGGCCGCGAAGGCGAGAAGGCGATCAGTGGACACCATGGGCCCATACAAGCACGCCCGGCCCCCGCCCTGGCAGCCCTTTTTCGCGTGGGGGCACAGTCGGGTGCGGGCACAGGGTGACTTTCGTCAGGGGCGCGCCGGGTCCGTCGCGGAGGATGCTGGGGCGCATGATCCGGTGGATACGACACGGCGGTGCCGCGCGCACGGCCCTGCTCCTGTGGCTGACGGCCTGCGCGCCCGTCCTGCTGAAGGCCACCTCGGCGAGCGGGCGCGAGCTGTGGGTGCTGCTGGCCGGGTTTCCGCTGCTGGCGGGCGCGGCCGCGGTGGCCAGGACACGGCCGCTGGCGGGGCTGGCGGTCGCGGTGGGGCTGAGCCTGGCCCTCAACGTGGAGCTGTACACCTCGTCGTACTGGGCGGCGCTGGCGCTGTGGGGCTGTCTCACCGGGCGGTGGACGGCGGGCGCACGGCCCGCGCTGTGGTTCTTCGGGGCCTGCTCCGTGGCGGGCGCGCTGCTCGCCTGGGTGACGGACTCCGGGGTGTGGGCCTGGTTCACCGCGCTGACCACCCTGCTGTTCAACGTCGTGCTGCCGTGGCTGCTGGGCCGCTACCGCCGACAGTACGAGCATCTGGTCCGCGCCGGCTGGGAGCTGGCGGACCGAATGGAGCGGGAGCAGCGGGCCGTCGCCGACCGGGCGCGGCTGCGCGAGCGGTCCCGGATCGCCGGGGACATGCACGACTCGCTCGGCCATGACCTCGCCCTGATCGCGCTGCGCGCCGCGGCCCTCCAGGTCGACCCGGAGCTGAGCGACCGCCACCGGGCGGCGGCCGCCGAGCTGCGGGAGGCGGCCGCGGCGGCCACCGGCCAGCTGCGGGACATCATCGGTGTGCTGCGGACCGGGGACGACCCCGCCCCGACGGTCCCCGCCGACGACGGCGTCGGCGCGCTGGTGGAGCGGGCGCGGGCCTCCGGCCTGGCCGTCGAGCTGGAGTACGGGGAGGGGTACGGGCCCGAGGACAAGCGGCACGACAGCGCGGGCGCCGCCCTACCGCCGATGGCCGACCGAGCGCTCTACCGCGTGGTCCAGGAGGCGCTGACCAACGCCGCCAAGCACGCCCCGGGCGCGGCAGTCCGTGTCCAGCTGGGACGGGACCGCGAGGCGGGCGAGATCGCGGTGTCCGTCGCCAACGGCCCACGCCCGGCCGACGGCACCCCGCCGGATCCGGCCTCGGGCGGCAACGGCCTGGTGGGCCTGGACGAGCGGGTACGGCTGGCCGGCGGGGTGCTGGCCCACGGCCCGTCGCCGGACGGCGGCTTCGAGGTGTCCGCGCGGCTGCCGCTGACCGCCGGCGTCGCGCTCGTCGCCGAGCGGGCGGCGGCCCCGGCGTCCACGTCGGCGCGGGAGCTGGCGCGCGCCCGGCAGCGGGTGCGGCGCAGGCTGGTGGAGTCGATCGCGGTGCCGCTCGCCGTGACCGCCGGACTGGCCGTCCTGTGGGGCGGGTTCGCCCTCTATACGCAGTACCACTCGGTGCTGGACCGGGGCACCTACGACCGGCTGGAGATCGGCGAGCCCCGCGCCGACGTCGAGTCGCGCATGCCGCCGTACACGATGGACGGGCCCCCGGACGGCGTCGAGGCGCCGCCCCGCGGCTGGGACTGCGCGTACTACTCGGTGCGCCGGTACGAGGGGCGATCCGCGTACCGGCTGTGCTTCGTGGACGGCCGGCTGATCGCCAAGGACGTGGTCACCAGCCGCCTCTAGGCCCTGTCTCCCCGATCTCTGTGACGGTGACATCAGCGGCTCCGCCGCGGGGGCCCGCGGCGTCAGGGGGCACCTCCCAGCGGTAGCTGGGGGCGCGTGCGATCGCAAGGCGGAGGGTCGCCCTCGCGGGGGCACCTCCCGGCCGAAGGCTGGGGGCGGGCCTACTCGGGCGAGCCCGACAACGCGGCGCGGGGGCACCGCCCAGCGGTAGCTGGGGGCGCGTGCCAGGCGTCGCGGGCCCGCAGAGATCGGGGAGACAGCGTCTAGGGGGCGAGGGCGGCGGTGGGAACGCGGGCGGCGCCGCGTCCCGCGCCCGGGAATCCGGGGCGGGAAATCCGTGGGGAGGGGCGGCAACCTTTCCGGTCAGAGCGGCGACCACACCCCGACACCCCCCGCACCCGCCACCCCCCACCCCCATCCCCCCATCCCCCAGGAGGTCCCGTGGCATCCCCGCACGGTTCGCCCGCCCCCTCCGCCCGCCTCCGGGCCAGACGTGTCAGACGGGCCGCGCTCGCCGCGGCCGCCGCCGGGGCGCTGCTCGCCACCGGCCCGGCCGCTCTGTCGCACGCCGCCCCCGCCGGCCCCACCGGCCCCGCGGAGAGCGGCACGCCCAAGGCCGCCATCCAGGCAAGCCAACTGGAGAAGCTCGACCGCGGGCTGGTCAGCGTGCACACCGGCAACGACAACCTGGTCAGCTGGCGCTGGCTGGCCACCGACCCGGACGACGTCACGTTCAACCTCTACCGGGGCAGCGTCAAGGTCAACGCCTCGCCCATCACCACCACCAACTACCTCCACAAGGACGCCCCCAACAGCGCCGACTACACCGTCCGCGCGATCGTGGGCGGCACGGAGCAGGCCGCCTCGCCGAGCGCCATGCAGTTCCGCCCCGGCTACTTCGACGTGCCGATCTCGCCCCCGTCCGGCGGCTCGGACTACACCTACGAGGCCAATGACGCCTCGGTGGGCGACCTGGACGGCGACGGCGACCTCGACATCGTCCTCAAGTGGCAGCCGACGAACGCCAAGGACAACTCGCAGTCCGGCGTCACCGGGAACACCATCGTCGACGGCTACACCCTCCAGGGGCAGCGGCTGTGGCGGATCGACCTGGGCCGCAACATCCGCTCCGGCGCCCACTACACCCAGTTCCAGGTGTTCGACTACGACGGCGACGGCAAGGCCGAGGTCGCGATGAAGACCGCGGACGGCACGGTCGACGGCACCGGCAGGACCATCGGCAACGCCTCCGCCGACTACCGCAACTCCAGCGGCTATGTGCTGGACGGCCCCGAGTTCCTGACCATGTTCAACGGGCAGACGGGCGCGGCGGCCTCCACCGTCGACTATGTCCCGCCGCGCGGCACGGTGTCCTCGTGGGGCGACTCGTACGGCAACCGCGTGGACCGCTTCCTGGCCGGCACCGCCTACCTGGACGGCTCGAAGCCCTCGCTGATCGAGGCGCGCGGCTACTACACCCGTACGGTCATCAGCGCCTGGAACTACAGCGGCGGGCAGCTCACCCGCAAGTGGACGTTCGACACCAACAGCTCCACCAACACCGGCAAGGGCTACGACGGGCAGGGCAACCACGCCCTGGCGGTCGGCGATGTGGACTCCGACGGCAAGGACGAGATCGTCTACGGCTCGATGGCCGTGGACGACAACGGCAACGCCCTGTGGACCAACAAGAACGGCCACGGCGACGCGGCCCACCTCGGCGACCTCGACCCGTCCCGGCCCGGTCTGGAGTACTTCAAGGTCGACGAGGACTCCTCCAAGCCGTCGTCGTACTTCGCCGACGCCAGGACCGGCCAGGTGCTGTGGTCCACGGGGGCGAACGGCGACAACGGGCGCGGCGTGGCCGGGGACATCTGGGCGGGCAACGACGGCGCCGAGATGTGGTCCGCGAAGGACGACCAGATCCGCGACGAGGGCGGCGGCGCCAAGGGCCGCAAGCCGTCCTCGATCAACTTCCTGTCGTGGTGGGACGGCGACCCGGTGCGCGAGCTGCTGGACGACACGCACATCGACAAGTACGGCACCTCAGCCGACACCCGGCTGCTGACCGGCTCCGGAGTGCACTCCAACAACGGCACCAAGGCCACCCCGTCGCTGTCCGGTGACATCCTCGGCGACTGGCGCGAGGAGGTGATCTGGCCGACCTCGGACAACAAGGCGCTGCGGATCTACTCCACGCCGTACGAGACCGACCGGAAGATCACCACGCTGCTGCACGACCGGCAGTACCGGACGGCCCTGGCCTGGCAGAACACCGCGTACAACCAGCCGCCGCACCCCAGCTTCTTCATCGGGAACAAGATGGCGACCCCGCCGCGGCCGAAGATCGCCGCGCGCTGAACCGCCGCCCCCTGAACGACCGTCCCCCGCACCACCGGCTCCACTCGCTCCACCGGTTCCACCCGCACCCCCCACGCATCAACCGGACAGAGGAGAGTGACATGGCACTACCCGCACCGCGCACCAAGCACCTGAACAGGAAGCGGGCGATGGCCGGCCTCCTGGGCGCCGTCGCCCTCACCACGGGCGCCATCACCACCGGTCTGACCCTCCCCACCGCCTCGGCCGCCACCTGGCCCTCGCCCAGCGGCACCCCCCAGGCGGTCACCAAGACCATCCCGGTCAGCGGGTCCATGGACGGCGGCATGAAGCGCTACTACGGCTCCGGCGACCTGGGCACCGGCGGCCAGAACGAGGACCAGGACCCGCTCTTCAAGCTCTCCGACGGGGCCACCCTCAAGAACGTCATCCTCGGCGCCCCGGCCGCCGACGGCGTCCACTGTGAGGGCAGCTGCACCCTCCAGAACGTCTGGTGGGAGGACGTCGGCGAGGACGCCGCCACCTTCCGGGGCAGCGGCAAGACGTTCAACGTCATCGGCGGCGGCGCGCGCAAGGCCGCGGACAAGATCTTCCAGTTCAACGGCGGCGGCACGCTGAACATCTCCAACTTCGCCGGCCAGGACTTCAAGACCTTCGTCCGGTCCTGCGGCAACTGCTCCACGCAGTACAAGCGCACCATCAACGTGAGCAACACGGAGCTCACCGCGCCCGGCAGCGTCGGCGGCGGGATCAACACCAACTACGGCGACTCCCTCACGCTGCGCTCGATCACCATCGTCGGCGACAGCAGCAAGAAGATCGTCCCCTGCCAGAAGTACATCGGGAACAACACGGGCGCCGAGCCGACGAAGAACGGCAGCGGCCCGGACGGCACGTACTGCAAGTACTCCACCTCGGACATCACCTACAAGTGATGAGGGGCCGGCCCGGCGTGCCTGACCCTGGCAGGGGCAGGCACGCCGGGCCCGGCTGTCGCACACTGGTCCCCATGGACACACCCGCCGCGCTGGGAGACTTTCTGCGCACCCGCCGCGCCCGCCTGCGCCCCGAGGACGTCGGGCTGGTCTCGTACGGGACCCGCCGCCGCGTGCCCGGGCTGCGCCGCGAGGAGCTGGCGCAGTTGGCCGGGGTGAGCGTGGCCTACTACACGCGGCTGGAGCAGGGCCAGTCGACGGGCGCGTCGGACGGCGTGCTCGACGCGATCGCCCGCGCGCTGCGGCTGAGCCCCGACGAACACGCGCATCTGCGCAATCTGGCCCGCCCGGCACGGGCCGGACGCCGTCCGGCGCCGCGCGCCGAGGCCGCCAGGCCGAGCACCCGCCGACTGATCGAGGCCATGGACGGGGTGCCCGCCCTCGTGCTGACGGCCCGCTTCGACGTCCTGGCCTGGAACCCGCTCGGGCACGCCCTGGTCGCGGGGCATCTGGCCGCCGACGGCCCGGAGCGCCCCGCCGACCGCCCCAACACCCAGCGGCTGCTGTTCCTGGACCCGCACACCCGCGAGCTCTACCCCGACTGGGAGGGCGAGGCGCGGCGCGCGGTCTCCTCACTGCGGCTCGCGGCGGGCGAGTACCCCGACGACCGGCGGCTGGCGGAGCTGATCGGCGAGCTGACCATGAAGAGCGGGGAGTTCGCGGCGCTGTGGTCGCGCCACCCGGTGCGCAAGTGCGCCTTCGGCGTCAAGTCCTTCCACCATCCGCTGGTCGGGCCGCTCGAGCTGACCTTCGAGATGACGCCGCTGCGGGACTCCGCGGGCCAGTGCCTGCTGATGTACGGCGCGGAGCCGGGCTCTCCGTCGGAGGCGGCCCTGCGGCTGCTGGCGACGGGCGTCGCGTCGCCGCCGCCGACGACGACGACGACGGCAACGACGAGGACGTCGGCGCCGCGCTAGGCCCCGTCCGGGGATCTGTTCCCCACCCCGCCCCTTGCCTCAACTGGGGCTCCGCCCCAGACCCCGGGGGTCCAGGGGCGAAGCCCCTGGAACGGGAAGGGGCGGGGTGGGGACGGGCCCGCCGCAGGCGCCCAACTCCACCACCAACGACCGGAATTCGACGCAACCTCTCTTCACCCACCCCGCCCACCCCATCGCCGACCTGGCCGATTTAACCCCCCAAAGCGGTCTTGTCCCGATCCTCCTCCCCACGAGAGGCTGACGCCGTCGAGTTGGGGGCCGGGGAGGGGATCGATCCATGCCGCATACGGGTGCCGGCCGCCGGCACCGGGTCTCGGCCGTCGTCGTGGGCCTGGCCACGGCGGTCCTGGCGGCCGCGATGCCGTCGGCCGCAGCCGCCAGGGCGGACGCGGCGGCCACGGCTGACGGCAGCTACATCGTCACGCTGAAGGCGACGGGGGGCCTTCGCGCGGACTCCGAGGGGGGAAGGAAGCTCGCCGCGCGCTACGGGGCGAGAATCAGCCGCACATACAGCACGGCGCTGAACGGCTACGCGGTACGGGCGGACAAGACACAGGCCGAGCGGCTGGCGGCCGACCCGCACATCGCCTCCGTCGCGCCGGACGCCCGGGTGTCACTGCGCGCCGAGCGACAGCAACGGCAACGGCAACGGCAACAGCACCCGCCGTCATGGGGCCTGGACCGGATCGACCAGCCGCAGCGCCCGCTGGACGCCTCGTACGCCTGGCCGCGCGGCGCCGGGCGCGGCACGACGATCTACGTCCTGGACACCGGTGTGCGCACCACCCACCGGGACTTCGGCGGGCGCGCCCGCTCGGGCTGGGACTTCGTCGACGACGACCCGGTCGCGGAGGACAACAACGGCCACGGCACGCATGTCGCGGCCACCGCCGCGGGGACGGAGTACGGGGTGGCGAAGAAGGCGGAGATCGTCGCCGTACGGGTGCTGGACGACAGGGGCGAGGGCACCACCACCCAGGTGCTGGCGGGTCTCGACTGGGTGATGAAACACGCCCACAAGCCCGCCGTGGTCAATCTGAGCCTGGGCTCCACGCTGCCCGACCCGGTCCCCGAGTGGGACGAGGCGGTGCGGTCGGGCATCGCGTCCGGCCTCACCTTCACCGTCGCGGCGGGCAATGAGGACCGGTCCGCGGGCGCGTACTCGCCGGGCCGGGTAGCGGGGGCGGTCACGGTGGGCGCGACGGACCGGGACGACCGGCGTGCGGCCCTCTCCAACTGGGGCCCGGCGGTTGACCTGTTCGCGCCCGGGGAGCGGATCGTCTCGGCGTCGAACGCGAGCGACACGGCGACGAGAGTCATGTCGGGCACCTCGATGGCCGCCCCGCACGCGGCCGGTGCGGCCGCGCTGTATCTCGCGGACCATCCGCGGGCGACCCCGGCCGAGGTGAGCGCGGCCCTGATCGCCCACGCCGCCAAGGGCAAGGTGCGCGACGCGGGAGACGGCTCGCCGAACCTCCTGCTGCACGTCGCAAACTGACTGGGCGGCAGCCGACAACATCGCCCACCCACTCGAAACCCGTCGGCCCCGCGCGATTCCTGTTTCAGGAAGCGCGCGGGGCCGAGCGCGTTACGCACGGGAAGTTAACGGGAACCCGGATTGTCCCCCCTCGCCGCGTGGGAAGGCTTTCCGAACACGCCCCCCATGGCCGACCCCATCCGCCCACCAGAGTGAACGCGGACAGGAGCTGTCATGCCCGCAACCCGCCGCAAGGCGGCACAACCGATACAAAGGACAAAAGCCGCCAAAGCATATACGCCCGCAACGCCGTCAGGTGATCCTATGATCGGTCGCATCCCCGTCCTGGACATCCGCCCGCTCATCGACTGCGGCCGCCGCCCCGCGAAGGCGGTGGTGGGCGAGACCTTCCAAGTCAGCGCCACCGTGTTCCGGGAGGGCCACGACGCGGTCAGGGCCAATGTCGTGCTGCGCGACCCGGCCGGGCGCTCGGGCCCCTGGACACCGATGCGCGAACTCGCCCCCGGCACCGACCGCTGGGGCGCCGATGTCACCCCGACCTCGCCGGGCCGCTGGTCGTACACGGTCGAGGCCTGGAGCGACCCGATCGGCACCTGGCGCCATCACGCCACCGTCAAGATCCCCGCCGGGATCGACACCGATCTGGTCCTGGAGGAGGGCGCGCGGCTGCATGAGAGAGCCGCGGGGGCCGTCCCCAAGAGCGACGGCCGGGAGTCGGTGCTGCGCGCCGTCGACGGACTGCGCGACGAGCGGCGCCCGGTGGCCGACCGGCTCGCCGCCGCCCTCGCCCCCGAGGTCGCCGAGGTCCTCGGCCGCCACCCGCTGCGCGAGCTGGTCACCGCCTCCCGTTCGATGCCGCTCCTGGTGGAGCGGGAGCGCGCGCTGTTCGGGTCCTGGTACGAGCTGTTCCCGCGCTCGGAGGGGGCCAGGGTCGCCGAGGACCGGCGGCCGGTGAGCGGCACCCTGCGCACCGCGGCCGAGCGGTTGCCCGCCGTCGCGGCCGCGGGCTTCGACGTGGTGTACCTCCCGCCGATCCACCCCATCGGCAGCTCCTTCCGCAAGGGCCCCAACAACGCGCTCTCGGCAGGCCCGTACGACGTCGGCTCCCCCTGGGCCATCGGCTCCGCCGACGGCGGCCACGACGCGGTCCACCCCGACCTCGGCACCCTCGCCGACTTCGACCACTTCGTGGCCCGCGCCCGCGAGCTGCGCATGGAGGTCGCGCTCGACTTCGCCCTCCAGTGCTCGCCCGACCACCCCTGGGTGAACAAGCACCCGGAGTGGTTCCACCGGCGGGCCGACGGCACCATCGCGTACGCCGAGAACCCGCCCAAGAAGTACCAGGACATCTACCCGATCGCGTTCGACACGGACTTCACCGGGCTGGTCCGCGAGACCGAGCGGGTGCTGCGCTTCTGGATGTCCCGCGGCGTGCGGATCTTCCGGGTGGACAACCCGCACACCAAGCCCGTGGTCTTCTGGGAGAAGGTGATCGGCGACATCAACCGGACCGACCCCGATGTCATCTTCCTCGCCGAGGCCTTCACCCGGCCGGCCATGATGCACACCCTCGGCGCCGTCGGCTTTCAGCAGTCGTACACCTACTTCACCTGGCGGAACACCAAACAGGAGCTCACCGACTACCTCACCGAGCTGTCCGGCGAGGCGGCCGGATCCATGCGGCCCAATCTCTTCGTGAACACCCCGGACATCCTGCACGCCCACCTCCAGCAGGGCGGCCGCCCCGCCTTCGAGGCGCGGGCCGTGCTGGCCGCCACCCTCTCCCCCACCTGGGGCGTCTACGCGGGCTTCGAGCTGTGCGAGAACACCCCGCTGCGCCCCGGCAGCGAGGAGTACCTGGACTCCGAGAAGTACCAGCTGCGGCCGCGCGACTGGGCGGCCGCCGAGCGCGCGGAGCGCACCATCACACCGCTGCTCACCTGTCTGAACCGGCTGCGGCGTCGCCAGCCCGCCCTGCGGCAGCTGCGCAACCTGCGATTCCACCACGCCGACAACGACTCTGTCATCGCCTACTCGAAGCGAACGGGCGACTCGTGCGTGCTGACGGTCGTCAACCTGGACCCCCACCACACCCAGGAGGCGACGGTCTCGTTGGACATGCCGGAACTCGGCCTCGACTGGCATGAGTCCGCCCCGGTGCGCGACGAGCTCACCGGCGAGACCTATCACTGGGGCAGGGACAACTATGTGCGCCTGGAGCCGGGCCGTCCGATGGCTCCCGCGCATGTGCTGTCCCTGCGACCGTCCTCACCGATCGGAGGGTCACCCACATCATGATCTTCAACGAGCCCGTCCCGGATAAGTTCGAGGACACTCCGGCCAAGGACCGCGATCCCGACTGGTTCAAGCGCGCCGTCTTCTACGAGGTGCTGGTGCGCTCCTTCCAGGACAGCAACGGCGACGGCGTCGGCGACCTCAAGGGGCTCACGGCCAAACTCGACTATCTCCAGTGGCTGGGCGTGGACTGCCTCTGGCTGCCACCCTTCTTCGCCTCCCCGCTGCGCGACGGCGGCTACGACGTGTCCGACTACACCGCCGTGCTGCCGGAATTCGGGGACCTCGCCGACTTCGTCGAGTTCGTGGACGCCGCCCATCAGCGCGGGATGCGGGTGATCATCGACTTCGTCATGAACCACACCAGCGATCAGCACCCGTGGTTCCAGGAGTCCCGCACCGACCCGGACGGGCCGTACGGCGACTACTACATGTGGGCCGACGACGACAAGCAGTACCAGGACGCCCGGATCATCTTCATCGACACCGAGACCTCCAACTGGACCTTTGACCCGGTACGCAAGCAGTACTACTGGCACCGCTTCTTCGCGCACCAGCCGGACCTCAACTTCGAGAACCCCGCCGTCCAGGAGGAGGTACTGGCCGCCCTGCGCTTCTGGCTGGACCTGGGCATCGACGGTTTCCGGCTGGACGCCGTCCCCTATCTGTACGCGGAGGAGGGCACCGACTGCGAGAACCTGCCCCGCACCCACGAGATGCTGAGGCGGGTCCGCGCCGAGATCGACGCCCACTACCCGGACACCGTGCTGCTCGCCGAGGCCAACCAGTGGCCCGAAGACGTCGTCGACTACTTCGGCGACTTCACCAAGGGCGGCGACGAGTGCCACATGGCCTTCCACTTTCCGGTCATGCCGCGCATCTTCATGGCCGTGCGGCGCGAATCCCGCTACCCGGTCTCGGAGATCCTCGCCAAGACCCCCGCCATCCCCTCCGGCTGCCAGTGGGGCATCTTCCTGCGCAACCACGACGAGCTGACGCTGGAGATGGTCACCGACGAAGAGCGCGACTACATGTACGCGGAGTACGCCAAGGACCCCAGAATGCGGGCCAACATCGGCATCCGCAGACGACTGGCGCCGCTGCTGGACAACGACCGCAACCAGATCGAGCTGTTCACCGCGCTGCTGCTGTCCCTGCCCGGCTCGCCGATCCTCTACTACGGCGACGAGATCGGCATGGGCGACAACATCTGGCTCGGCGACCGCGACGCCGTGCGCACCCCCATGCAGTGGACCCCCGACCGCAACGCAGGCTTCTCCTCCTGCGACCCGGGCCGGCTGTTCCTGCCGACGATCATGGACCCGGTCTACGGCTACCAGGTCACCAACGTCGAAGCGGCCATGAGCAGCCCCTCCTCGCTGCTCCACTGGACCCGCCGGATGATCGAGATCCGCAAGCAGAACCCCGCCTTCGGGCTCGGCTCCTTCACCGAGCTGTCCTCCTCCAACCCCGCCGTCCTCGCCTTTCTGCGCGAGGCGCCGCCGACGGAGGACGGCGGGGACGACCTCGTGCTGTGCGTGAACAACTTCTCGCGCTTCGCCCAGCCCACCGAGCTCGATCTCCAGGCCTTCACCGGCCGCCATCCGGTCGAGCTGATCGGCGGTGTCCGCTTCCCCGCCATCGGAGAGCTCCCGTATCTGCTGACGCTCGCCGGCCACGGCTTCTACTGGTTCCGGCTGCGAGCGGGCGACGCGGCGGGGCACTGGACGGACTGACCTCCCGGGCGCGCCGCTCTCGTCCGTACGCGCCCATCCCGGGCGCGTACGGGCGTTTTCGGCACCACATCATGGGCAGCCTCCCTACTACCACACGGGCGGAGCCGATCGCGTACTCCGTACTGCTCCGTACTCCTCCGTACTGCTCCGTACTCGCCGTACGGACGATCCTCGCCCGACACGTCCCGCACCGTCGCACAGTCAATGCCGCAATCCGGGACACTTTGCCCTGATCTGTCGTGTGCCCGGGGAAAGGACGCGACGCCATGCCGGAAGCTTCATTCTCCCGGGGGGCACAGCACCCGCCGACGGCTGTACCGCGGGCCGACCCCCCGCCGTCCCCTACCCGTGTCACTCGCGCCACCGCGGCCACGGGCCCCACCGGGCTGCTCGCCTCCCTCGCCCCCCTGCTCACGGAATGGCTGCCCCGACAGCGCTGGTTCGCGGGCAAGGGCCGCCCCGTCACCGGCTTCGCGCTCGTCTCCGCGACCGAACTGCTGCCGTGCGCGACCGGCGGCACCACGCCCGGCCTGCTCCATCTCCTGGTCCGCGCCCAGCAGCCCGAGCCCCCCGGTCACCGCCACGGCTCCGGCTGCGGGCACCGGCGCGGCGCGGCGGCCAGCGACTGCTACCAGCTCCTCCTCGGGGTGCGCGCCACCCTCCCGCCCCGGCTCGCCCCCGCCCTCATCGGCCGCCCGAGCGGCGGGCCGGTGCACGGTCTGACCGTCTACGAGGCGCTGCTGGACCCCCGCCTCGCCACGCTCCTCCTCGAACGGCTGCGGATGCCCGGCACCCTCGGGCCGCTGCGCTTCCTGTGCGAGCCGTCCGCGGCCATCCCTTCGGGGCTCGCGCCCCGGCTGCTGACCACCGAGCAGTCCAACTCCTCGGTGATCTACGGAGATACGTTTATCCTCAAGCTCTTCCGCCGGGTGAGCCCCGGCACCAACCCCGACCTCGAGCTGCCCCTGGCCCTCGCCCACACGGGCTGTACCCGGGTGCCCGCCCCGGCCGCCTGGTTCGAGGCCGCCCCACCTGTCGAGGGCGCGGGCGCGGGCCCGCGTACCGATCCCTTCACCCTCGGCGTGCTCCAGCCCTATCTCGCCGGCTCCACCGACGGCTGGCAGCTCGCCCTCGACGCGCTGACCACCGGGGACGACTTCACCGAAGCCGCACACGCCCTCGGCCGGGCCACCGCCGAGGTCCATCTGGCGATGGCCCGCACGCTGCCCACCTCCGTTCTGCGCAGGCCCCAGATCGAACACCTGGCGGCCGTGATGTCCGAGCGCCTGGACTCGGCCGCCGCGGCCGTACCCGCCCTCCACCCCTACCGCGCCGCGCTGCACACCGCGTACGAGGACCTGGCCGCGCTCGGCCGCGCCGGGCGCACCTGGACGGCCCAGCGCATCCACGGCGATCTGCACCTGGGCCAGGTGCTGCGGCAGTCCGCCGGGGGCGGCACCGGCAGTGACGTGGCGGGGGGCGAGGTGCGCTGGTCCCTGATCGACTTCGAGGGCGAGCCTTCACGCCCGCTCGACGAACGCCGCCGCCCGCAGCCACCGGTGCGCGACATCGCGGGCATGCTCCGCTCGTTCGACTACGCGGCGGCCGTGGGCGGCCACGACAGCCCCCCGGACTGGGCCGGCCGCACCCGGGCCGCGTACTGCGCGGGCTACGCGGAGGCGTCGGGTACCGACCCGCGCGACGAACCGGAGCTGCTGCGGGCCCATGAGACCGACAAGGCGGTGTACGAGGTGGTCTACGAGGCCCGCCACCGCCCCGAGTGGCTGCCCGTCCCCATGTCCGCCATCCGCCGTCTGGCGGCCGCCCGCACCTGACACACACCCAGTCCCCTGGGAGGACACCCCCGTGACCGCACGTCCGCCCTCCGACCAGACCCCGCCCGACCAGCCTCCGCCCGACCCGTCCGCACCACTCCCGCCTGTCCCCGCCACCTTCCGCCCGGACGCCGCCCACCGCGCCGCCGCGCACGGCCCAGGAGACGGCCCCATGTCCCGCTCCTCGTACGCCGCCCCGCCCACCCCCCGGGCGCCCAGGCCCGACCCCGCCGACCCACCGGCCGCCGACCCGCCGCGCCCGCAGGCCACGCCCCGCCGCGAGGCCGCGCCGCCCTCCGGCGGAGGTGTGCGACCCGCGGCGCCGCTCGGGGACACCGACCGGCAGCGGCTGCTCTCCGGCTCCCACCACGACCCGCACGCCCTCCTCGGGGCCCACCCCGTGCGCGGCGGAATCCTCTTCCGCGCCCTGCGCCCGTACGCCCGGTCCGTGGCCGTCACCGCCACCGGGCTGAGCGCCCGGCTGCGGCCCGAGGGGGACGGGCTGTTCTCCGGGGTGATCCCGCTCCGGGAGATCCCCGACTACCGGCTGCTGGTCGACTACGAGAACGGAGAGGACAGGGGGTACGGGTACGGGGACAGGGGGTACGGGGACGGGGACAGGGACGGGCAGCACGACCCGTACCGCTTCCTCCCCGCCCTCGGCGAGCTCGATCTGCATCTGATCGGCGAGGGCCGTCACGAGGAGCTGTGGCGCGCGCTGGGCGCGCATCCGATGACGCACCAGGGCGTGGCCGGGACCCGGTTCACGGTGTGGGCGCCGGACGCGCGCGGCGTGCGCGTGGCCGGGGACTTCAACTACTGGGACGGCACCGCCTTCCCGATGCGCTCGCTCGGCGGCAGCGGCGTGTGGGAGCTGTTCCTGCCCGGCGTGGGCGAGGGCGCGGTGTACAAGTTCGACATCACCCGCCCGGACGGGAGCCACACCCAGCGGGCCGACCCCATGGCGCGCCGCACCGAGTGCCCGCCCGCCACCGCCTCGATCGTGCACACCTCCCACCACAAGTGGCGCGACGAGGAGTGGCTGGCGCGCCGGGCGGGCCAGCGCGTCCACGAGTCGCCGTTCTCGGTGTACGAGGTGCATCTGCCCTCGTGGCGGCCGGGCCTGAGCTACCGCCGGCTGGCCGAGCAGCTCCCCGCGTACGTCAAGGACCTCGGCTTCACGCATGTCGAGCTGATGCCGGTGGCCGAGCATCCCTTCGGCGGCTCGTGGGGCTACCAGGTCACCGGCTTCTACGCGCCCACCGCCCGGCTCGGCACCCCCGACGACTTCAAGTACCTGGTGGACGCCCTGCACCAGGCGGGCATCGGGGTGCTGGTCGACTGGGTGCCCGCGCACTTCCCCCGGGACGACTGGGCGCTGGCCGAGTTCGACGGCAGGCCGCTGTACGAGCCCGCCGACCCGGCCCGGGCCGCGCACCCGGACTGGGGCACGCTGGAGTTCGACTACGGCCGCACGGAGGTGCGCAACTTCCTGGTGGCGAACGCCGTGTACTGGTGCGAGGAGTTCCATGTGGACGGCCTGCGGGTGGACGCCGTGGCCTCCATGCTCTACCTCGACTACTCCCGCGAGCCGGGCCAGTGGACACCCAACGTCCACGGCGGCCGGGAGAACCTGGACGCGGTCGCCTTCCTCCAGGAGATGAACGCCACCGTCTACCGCCGCTGCCCCGGTGTGCTGACGATCGCCGAGGAGTCCACCGCCTGGGACGGCGTCACCCGGGCCACCCACCATATCGGCGCCAGCGGCTTCGGCGGCCTCGGCTTCGGGCTGAAGTGGAACATGGGGTGGATGCACGACTCGCTCGGCTACATCGGCCACGAGCCGGTGCACCGCAAGTACCACCACCACGAGATGACGTTCTCGATGGTGTACGCGTACAGCGAGAACTACGTGCTGCCCATCTCGCACGACGAGGTGGTGCACGGCAAGCGGTCGCTGGTGTCGAAGATGCCCGGCGACTGGTGGCAGCAGCGCGCCGACCACCGTGCGTACCTGGGCTTCATGTGGGCGCACCCGGGCAAGCAGCTCCTCTTCATGGGGCAGGAGTTCGCGCAGGGCGCGGAGTGGTCGGAGAGCCACGGCCCGGACTGGTGGCTGCTCGACCCCTCGTACGCCGCCGAGCCCGACCACCGCGGCGTACGCGACCTGGTGCGTGAGCTGAACCGGGCGTACCGGGCCACCCCCGCGCTGTGGCAGCGGGACACCGTCCCGGAGGGGTTCGCCTGGGTCGAGGGCGACGCGCGCGAGGACAATGTCTTCGCGTTCCTGCGCTTCGCCGCGGACGGTTCGCCGCTGCTGGCCATCAGCAACTTCTCGCCCGTCGTACGCCCCGACTACCGCGTCGGCGTGCCCGACCGGTTCCCCCTGTGGCGCGAGGTGCTGAACACCGACGACGCCCGCTACGGCGGCAGCGGTGTGGCCAACCCGGAACCGCTCAAGGCCGAGCCCACCGCCTCGCACGGGCGACCCGCAAGCATCCTGCCGGTGCTGCCGCCGCTGGCCACGGTCTGGCTGCGGCCCGCCTGACGTCGGCGCGGCGCTCCCTCAGGCCGCCGCCCCGCCCTCAGGCCGCCGCCGCCCGGCCCGGTTCCGCCGGTGTCGCCGACGCCGCCGCCTCCAGTACGGCCACCCGCTCGGCCGGGGACGGGACGCGGCACATGGCGGCGCTCAGCCGGGCGGCGGCCCGCGCATGGCGGGGGTCGTCCAGCAGCGCCTCCACGGCCTCGCCGATGACGGCCGGGTCGGCCTGCCGCTCCGGGGGCGGGAGCAGCCCGGCGCCGGCGTTCCGCAGCCGCTCGCCGATCTCGGCGGTGACCGGGATCCGCGGCAGCACCAGCTGCGGCACCCCGGCCGCCGCCGCGGTGAGGCCGGTGCCCGAGCCGCCGTGGTGGACGACGGCGGCGCAGGTGGGCAGCAGTTCCGACATGGGCACGCCGGCGGCCACCCGCACCCGGTCCGGCAGCCCGGCCAGCCGCCCGGCCTGAGCCGCGTCCACGGCCAGCACCACCTCCAGGCCCCGGCCGGCCAGCGCGTGCGCGGCGCCGGTCAGCAGGTCCGGGGGCGCGCCGGGGCCCGTCTTGGCCGCGGACACCCCCGCGGTGACGCACACCCGGGGCCGGGAGCGTTCCTCGACCACCCAACGGGGCACAACCCCGCGGCCGTTGCACGGGATGTAACGCACCCCGACGCGGTGCCGGGGCGGCCCGGGGTCGGGCAGCCGCAGCGCGGGCGGGCAGGGGTCGAACCAGGCGGTCGGCCCGTCGCGGGGCTCCACGTCCAGGTCGGTGAACAGCCGGGTGTAGCCGGGGAGCGGACGGGCCCCGAGGTCCTCGTTCTCCACCCGCATGACGGTCGCGGACCCCCAGGTGTGGCCGTAAGCCGGCACGCCGACCGCGGCAGCGGCCACCGTGCCCGCGTAGGCCAGCGTGTCGTGGACGACCACGTCCGGGCGCCAGTGGCGCGCGAAGGCGACGAGCTCGGCGCCCATCGCGCGGGCCACCGCGAACTGCTTGTCGGCCAGGGCGGCCAGCACCGCGCGCTGCCCGGCGTCCAGCAGCTCCGGGCGGGCCGCCCAGCCCTCGGGCCAGCGGCCCGGGGAGCGCCAGGGCGCCAGGTCGGCGCGGTTTCTGATCTGGTCCACGGCCACGTCCCGCCCGACCGGTACCGCGGTCAGACCGCTGCGGGTCACCGCCGCCGCGCACGGCGGCGGCGCGGCGATCCGTACCTCGTGCCCCGCGGCCTGGCAGGCCCAGGCGAGCGGGACGAGGCTGAGCAGATGGGTCGGTTCGGCCCAGGTCACGAAGAGCGCACGCATGGCGGCGAGGTTCGCGCCACACCCTCGTACGGTCCTTGTACGGCCCTCGGACAGCCCTCGCACCCTGGTCGAACGCGCCCCTCGACCACCCTGCGATCCATGGTCGAGAGCCCCCCGCGAGGCTGTGCCGCCCCTCAACGCGGGAGAGGAACAACGACATGAACGAGACCGCACCGGTCGTGGTGGTCGCCCACTTCGAACTCGCCGACGCGTGCGAGCAGAACGCCGACGCTTTCGAGAAGGCATTCGCCCAGTACTGGGACTACTGCGCCGACCAGGAGGGCTTTCTGCGCGCGCTGCTTCTGCGGTCGCCGGACAGCCTCGGCAGCCAGGTGATCCTCACCGAATGGCGCGACGCGCTCGCCTACAAGGCAGCGGTGTCCTCCCCGGCCTTCTATGTGTGCGCGGGCGCGGAACTGCTGGACCTCGCCGACCTCGACAACGACCACGGGAAGGTGCTGGCGGCTGCCGGCGGGGGTGGTCAGGACGGCGGCGGGGGCGGCCCGCGGTGCGTGCTGACGACGTACACCCTGCGCGAAGGCGCCGCCGCCGGGGAACTGGAGCGGGCACTGGGCGCGGAGCTCGGCGACGCGGCGCGGCAGCCCGGCTTCGGCCGCGGCTCGGTCATCGCCTCGGCGCGCCGCGCGGGCCGGTACACGACCGTCGTACGGACGGAGGACGCGGCCCGCGCGGTGGCCCGGCTCTCCGCGGCCCGGGCGGACGCGGACCACGAGACGCGGGTGTACGACGTCATCGCGCAGAGCCCCGCCCCGGCCGCGGAGAACGGGACCGCCGCCCGCTGAGCGCGGTCAGCCCACCAGCCGCTCCAGGTCGGTGACGATCTGGGGCGGTGCGGGCAGCCGCCGCATCTCGCGGCTCAGCTCAGCGGCGGCCTTGGCGTAGCCGGGCTCGTCCAGGAGGGCGGTCAGGGCCTCGCGCAGCCGCTCCGGGTCGTCCTGGGCCGCCGCGTCGTCGAAGGTGATGCCCGCGCCCGCGGCGGCGATCCGGTCGCCCGCGTCGAACATGTCGGTCAGCTGGGGCAGCACGAGCTGGGGCAGACCGAAGGCGGTCGCGGTCAGCGCGGTGCCCGCGCCGCCGTGGTGGACCATCGCGTCGCACGTGCGGAGGAACAGATGGAGCGGGGTGGGGTCGATCAGCCGCACATTGGACGGCACGGGACCGACGCGTTCGCGGTACGCCTCGTCGATGGTCGCGAGCGCCTCGACGTCCCCCAGTCCGTCGAAGGCCCGCAGCAGCCGCCGCACATGCGGGATGCCGCCCAGCTCCAGCGTGCGCACCCCCAGGGACACGGCCACCCGCCGCTTCCCCGGACTCCGCCGGTCCGCGCGCAGCCAGGACGGCACCGGGCCGCTGCCGTTGGACGGGATGTAGCGCACCGGGGTGCCCGGCAGCGCGTCCGGGAGCTGAAGCACCGGCGGGCACGGGTCGAGCAGCACCGCCGGATCGGGCAGGCCCTCGAGCCCCAGGCGGCGGCACACGCCCTGGAGGGCGAGCCGGGCCGCGGGGTACGCGCCGGCCGTGTACGGGTCGACGCCCCAGCGGTGCTGCACCGCCGGTACGCCCAGCACCCCGGCCACGATCGGCGCGCCGAACTCCAGCATGTCGGAGACGACGAGGTCGGGGCGGAACACGCGGGCGAAGTCGAGGTAGTCCGGCAGCACATACCGGGTGTGCGACATCCACACCCGCGTGGATCCCACCACCTCCTCGGGCGTGGGGCGGCCGCGCGTCTCGATCAGCCGCTTCCCTTCCGGGAGCGTGGCCCGCAGAATCTCGTCGGCGTGGAACCACTCGCCCATGGTCACGGTGGACAGCCCGGCCGAGCGGACCGTTCCCGTCACATCCGGCTGCCCGGCGAACAGCACCTCGTGGCCCGCCGAGCGCAGCGCCCAGGCCAGCGGCACCAGGGGCTGGGCATGGGTCGATACGGGCGTGGACAGCATCAGGACACGCATCCGGACTCCTCCGTCCTCTCGGACTCATCGATCCCTGCCGACCCCGCTGCCCCCACCGACCCCGCTGCCCCCACCGACCCCGCGACGAGCTGTTCGAGGTCCGCGGCGACGCGCGCGGGCGAGGGCATCCGCCGCACCACCGAAGCCAGTTCGGCGGCGGCCGCGCGGTAGCCGTCCTCCGCGAGCAGCGCGCCGAGCGCCTCGCGTACCCGCCGCGGGTCGTCCTGGTCCGCCGCGCGCTCGATGCCGATCCCCGCGCCGACGGCGGCCACCGCGTCGCCCGCGGCGAACTGGTCCATGATCTGCGGCAGTACGAGCTGCGGCAGGCCCGCGGCGGTGGCGGTCATCGCGGTGCCGCAGCCCCCGTGGTGGACGATCGCGTCGCAGGTGTCCAGGAACAGGCTCAGCGGCGTCGGATCGACGACACGTACCGCGTCCGGCAGGTCGCCGAGGCGCGGCTGAAGGCTCGGGTCGACGGTCACCACGGCCTCCGTGTCCGGCAGCCCGTCGAAGGCCGCCAGCACGTGGCGCAGCAGCGGCATCCCGTTCAGCAGCAGCGTCTGCTGCCCGAAGGTGACGCACACCCGGCGCGCCGCGCGCCGCCGGCGTACCCACTCGGGCCTGGTGCCCCGGCCGTTGAAGGGCACGAAGCGGATGGGGGTGCCGGGCGCGGCGTCCGGGACCTGGAGCACCGGCGGACACGGGTCGAGGACGAGCGTGGGCTCCGGCAACCCGTCAAGCCCCAGCCTGCGGCACAGCCCGTCGAGGAACACCTCCGCTATCGGCCGGGCCGGGCCGCTGAGCGGGTCCACGCCCCAGCGGTGCCGTACGGAGGGCACTCCGAGCACCCCGGCCACCACGGGCGCGGCGAAGTCGAGCTGCTCCCCGACGACCAGGTCCGGCCGCCAGTCGCGGGCCACCTCCAGATAGGCGGGGATCAGATAGCGGGCGTGGACGGCGACCGCCTTGGCGTTGCCCGCCAGGGCCATCCGGTTGTCCCGCCCCAGGGCCTGAAGCGGCCGGACCCCGGGCGGCAGATAGGGCTCCAGCCAGTCGTTGTGGTGGAACCAGCCGCCCACGCACACGCTGTCGAGCCCGGCCGCGTGCGCCATGTCCTGGACGTCGGGCTGCCCGGCCACCAGCACCTCGTGGCCCGCGGCCCGCAGCGCCCAGGCGAGCGGCACCATCGGGGGCAGGTGGGTGGGCATGGGCGTGGTCATCATCAGTACACGCATGGCCGGGAGTGTGCGCACCGGGCGTCGAGCCGGTCTCGCGGGCGGCTCGACGCCCGCTCGGCTCCGATCCGCGATGGCCCACCGGGGGACGCGGCGGCCCCGCCACCCTCCTTCGAGGGGCGCTCGACCGCGCCCCTGAATGCTCCTCGCGGAGCGAAGAGGAAGGAACCCCGCTGATGCGCGTGCTGTTCACCGTGTCCGACTGGCCCAGCCACTGGTTCTCGATGGTGCCGCTCGGCTGGGCGCTACAGGCTGCCGGCCACGAGGTACGAGTCGTCTGCCCGCCCGCCCAGGCCGAGCCGCTCTCCCGGGCCGGGCTGATGCCGGTCCCCGTCCTGGAGAAGGAGTGCGGCGACATCCTGGCGCGGATCGGCAACTTCTCCGACGCGCAGCTGGGCCGCTGGCCCTTCGCCGAGCTGCCGCCGCACCCGGTCACGGGCGAGCCCATCACCTCGTTGGACGCGTTCGAACCGGTCACCTGGCTCGGCGAGAACCGGAAGCAACTGGCCGCCGCCTCGCGCCGCAGCACCGACGCCGCCGTGGAATTCGCCCGCTGGTGGCGACCGCGGCTCGTGGTGCACGACCTGCTGAGCCTGGAAGGGCCGCTCACCGGAAAGGTGCTCGGCGTGCCCTCGCTGCTCCATCTGTGGGGGCCGTTCGCCCAGCACGACGGGGATCTGGGACCGGGGCTCCTCCCCATCGACTTCAGCCGCGCGTTCCGCCGCCATGGTCTGACCGCGCTGCTGCCCGACACCTACGAGCACGTCATCGACCCCTGCCCGGTGAGCGTGGCACCGCCGCTCGGCGCGGCCCGGCGGCATCCGGTGCGCCATGTGCCGTACAACGGTCCCGGGGTCATGCCGACATGGCTGCCGACACTGCCGACACCCGGCGAGCGGCCCCGGGTGTGTGTGGTGTGGAGTACGGCGGTGACCGGGATGTTCGGGCCGTCCACCTTCCCGGTGCCGAGGGTGGTCGAGGCGCTGGCGGCCCTGGACGTGGAGGTGCTCATCACCGTCACCGGCTCCGATCGGGAACGCATCGGCGAACTCCCGCCCGGGATGCGGCTGCTGGAGCTGACCCCGCTCCAGTTGCTGCTGCCCGCCTGCGATCTGGTGATCCACCATGGCGGGGGCGGCTGCGCCATGACCGCGCTCGCCGCCGGCATCCCTCAGCTGATGCTGTCCAACGGCTGGGACCAGGGCACCATCGCCAACCGGATCGCGGCCTCGGGAGCCGGCCTGGCGATGCCCAACGCGGCCGCGGACCCGGCGGCGATCCGCGCCGCCGCCACCGCACTGCTGGGCGACGGCACGCACCGGGCGACGGCGAAGCGGCTGCGGCAGGAGATGGAGTCGCAGCCCGACCCCGCCGAGCTGGTGACGTCCCTGTGCGAACTCGCCGAGGGCGCCGCCCTCGCGGCGCGCTGAGCCGGTCGTGACCCCGCGTCTGACGGTCGTGGTGCTGGGCGGCACCGGCTTCCTCGGCCGGCATATCCGCGAGGCGTTCGAGACGGCCGGCGCGCATGTGCTCGGCGTCTCCAGGAGCGCCCCCGTACGGCTCGAACTGACCCGGGCGTCCACGGACCGGCTGCGCGGCCTGTTCGCGGAGGCGGACGCGGACGTCGTCGTGAACGCCACGGGCCTGATCTGGGGCGCGGACGAGGCCGAGCTGACGGCGGTGAACGCGACCTCGGTCGCCCGGCTGGTCGAAGCGGTCGCGGGCCTGAACCGGAGGGTCCGCCTCGTCCATCTGGGCAGCGTCCACGAGTACGGCCCGGTGCCGCCCGGCACCGGGATCACCGAGGACGTCCCGCAGGAACCCGCCACCGTCTACGGCCGCTCCAAGCTGCTCGGCAGCCGCGCGGTGCTGGACGCGGCGCACGCCGGGGCGGTGGACGGCACGGTGCTGCGGATCGCCAACGTCTACGGGCCCGGCGCCCCGCGCGCCAGTGTGCTGGGCGGCGTCGCCCACCATCTGGCCGCCATCGCGCGCGGGCGGAAGACGGGTGGCGGGCCGGGCGGCAGGCCGGGCGACGCGCCGGACGGCGGGCCTGTCGCTCCGCTGCGGCTGGCCCCGATGGACGTACGGCGGGACTTCGTGGACGTGCGGGACGTCGCCGAAGCGGTGCTGGCGGCCGCGCCGGCGCCGTCGGTCAGCGGTCAGGCCGTCAACATCGGCCGTGGCCAGGCGGTCGGCGTCCGCCGGCTCGTCGATCGCATGATCGCGCTCAGCGGGCTCGCCGTCCCGGTGGTCGAGGAACCGCGCGATGACGCGCGCCGGCCGGAGGCCGAGTGGCAGCGGATGGACATCTCCAGGGCGCGGCGGCTGCTGGACTGGCAGCCACGGCGCGGTGTGGACGAGTCACTGCGCGACCAGCTCGCGGCCCAACTCGCGGGCGTGTGAGCGCGCGGAGGCACACGGAGGGTTGAGATACGCGGGCGCGGCCTCACCAAGGCGTGCCGCCATCAAGGCGCGCCTTCACCAAGTAAACGCGCGCGTGGCATTGACGACCTCACCGTGTGCACCTACATAAGCGTGAGAGCGCTCTCATCCCCGCGACACCCCCCAGTACCCCCCAGCACCCCCCAGCACCCCCCACGGAGCTTCCTGGAGGTCGTTCCCCGTGAGCACACGCACGAGCACCAGACCCAGGGCACCCCTCACCGCCGCGCTGGCCGTCGCCGCACTCGCGCTGGCCGCCCTCGCCACGCTGTTCGGCACCTCGCCCGCGCGGGGCGACGTGCCGCCCGCCGCCGGCTGGAACCTGCAATGGAGCGATGACTTCAACGGCTCCGCGAACACGCTGCCGTCCTCCGCCAACTGGCAGATAGACACCGGCCACTCCTACCCCGGCGGCCCGGGCAACTGGGGCACCGGCGAGATCCAGAACTACACCGACTCCACCAGCAACCTCAGCCTCGACGGCAGCGGCAACCTCCGCATCACCCCGCTCCGCGACGGCGCGGGCAACTGGACCTCGTCCCGCGTCGAGACCAAGCGCGCCGACTTCAAGGCCCCGGCGGGCGGCGTGCTGCGCATCGAGGGCCGCATCCAGATGCCCAACGTCACCGGCAACGCCGCGCTCGGGTACTGGCCCGCGTTCTGGGCGCTCGGCAGTCCGTACCGGGGCAACTACTGGAACTGGCCCGGCATCGGCGAGTTCGACATCATGGAGAACGTCAACGGCATCAACTCCGTCTGGGGAGTGCTCCACTGCGGCGTCAACCCGGGCGGGCCCTGCAACGAGACCACCGGCGTCGGCGCCAGCCGCGCCTGCCCCGGCGCGAGCTGCCAGTCCGCCTTCCACACGTACCGCTTCGAGTGGGACCGCTCCACCACACCCAACCAACTGCGCTGGTACGTGGACGACCAGCAGTTCCACAGCGTCAGCCAGAACAGCGTCGACGCCGCCACCTGGTCGAACATGACCGACCACGCCGGCTACTTCATCCTGCTGAACGTCGCGGTCGGCGGTGCCTTCCCCGACGGCGTCCACGGCTCGGCCACCCCCACCGCCGCCACCGACCCCGGCCACCCCATGCTCGTCGACTACGTCGCGGTCTGGACCCGCGGCGGCGGCACCACCGACCCGCCCACCGACCCGCCCACCGGCTCCGCCACCCGCTACCTGGGCAGCGGCGGGGCGCTCGGCGCCGCGTCCTCCTCCGCGTCCGCCGCGACCATCGCCTCGGCGGGCGGCGCCAACCACGACGGCACGCCCAACCAGCCCCAGACCTTCACCGCCTCCGGGCTGAACGCCACCTACAACGGCGGCGCCACGCAGTTCGACCTGTTCGTGGACGCGGGCACCACTGTGGCCAACGGCCAGCAGGTCCGTATCTCCTACGACCTCACCGGCGACGGCAGCTGGGACCGCACCGAGACCTACCAGTACTTCGCCACCGACCCCGTCGCGGGCTACGAGCACTACACCCAGGCCCGCGGGCTGAAGTCCGCCACCGGCTCGCTCGGAAACCTGGCCAACGGGAAGGTACGGGTCGAGGTCTGGAACGCCATCGGCAACGGCAGCAGCACCCTGGGGACGGGCAACCAGTCGTACGTCCGGATCCCGTTCGGCTGAGTTCCGCTCGACTGAGCGGAAGGCGGCATCGACAGGGGTACGACATGCGACCTCGCCGGGACGGCTCCAGCCCGTCCCGGCGGTCGCCGATCCCACCTGGCCGCGCGCACTGGGTACAGAACAGCCAGCGGCGCCCCTCACCGCTGTGGGCATCCGAACTCCGGCCGGAATCGGTGGGAACCGCAGGCGATCAGGCTGATGGACAGGAACCGCGCACCCGTGAGATACCAGCCCCCAACGGCGTCCTCCCCGTTCGCCACGTCCTCGGCCACCCGAGCGAAGCGATCCGCCAGGGTCGACGCCGCCCGTTCATACTCCGAGGTGAACGACGGCGTGTGCCCGCGCACCACGTCCGCGAACCAGTCGGCGGCGTCCTGAGGGCTGCTCCACGTGCCTTGGATGAGCGCGGCCGGTTTCAGCAGCCAGTGTGCCCGCTCCAGCGGCACGACCTTGTTCGACATGAACTCGGGGTGCGACGGGCGTCGCGGCCCGTCCTTCATCAGCTCGAACCCGGAGCCGAGCCACATGTATCCGTGGTGGTGATCGGCTGTGCTGTGCGACGTCATCGCTCTCCCTCGTGGACCGGGACGGCCCTCGGACGAGGACCGCCCCATCGGCTGTGTGCGGCCGGCCGAATCAGTGCCGACCGCACCCGTCGCCGGAGCCGCAGCCGCCTGGCTGCGGGGGTGTGGTGTCGTCGGAGTCGGGCATGGTGTCTCCGTCCTCCGGGTCCTGGTGGGCGGAGAGTGCGAGAGGACCAGGCATGGGTAACCTCCTCATGCGGGTGTGCTGACGCCAGGGCCTTCCTCGCGTCGTCGTGCGCTTGCGGCCCGCCTCGGCCGTTCAGGCTGTCCAGGTCCTTTGGCCGGGGCGGGGCTTCATCCCGTAGTGCCGGGACGTCTACGGCGCCACTCGGGCTTCTGAGAGCGCGCGGCGCAGCGCGGCGGGCGGTACGAGTGGGAGCGGGCGGGTGCGGCTTGGCGGTGTGATCCAGTGGACGCCGGCGTTGTCCGCGTCGAGCGTTCCGGTGACCGTGACATAGCAGCTCTCGCCGAGGGCGCTGGTGTCAGGCTCGGTCCAGCACCGTGCCGTGTGCGCGGGCACCAGGAAGTGGACGCGGGGCTTCGGGCCGAGTGGGTCGCAGAGGACCGGGCCGGGGCATCCCGCGTCGCGCAAGCGGTCGGCGACGGCGTGTCCGAGGGGGCCGTCGATAGCGACGGCGTCCCACCAACGCCCGGCCGGGACGGCGTCGATGACGCCGTGGTCCGGTAGCCATGGTGGCCTTGGGTTGCGAGGCGTGATGACGGCGCTTGGGCTCATGAGCAGGACCGTAGGGACAGCGGTTGCTCAGGAGCGCGCCGATTGCACTGGATTGCGTCGGGATGGACCCCGAGTTGCGAGGGGTTGTCTACACGTCCTTCAGCGCGGCCCGCGCTCGAGCGATAAGACGGTGCACTTGGGCCCCGTACACGGCGGACTCGTTCAACCGTTCCCAGACTCGCGTGTACAAGGCGACGTCCGCAGATGACTCAAGGTGCAGCTCGGTGTTGATCGTCTCAACGATTACACGCTTATCGTCGAAGATCCAGAAACCGTGCTTGGGTGTGAGTTTGAGCGCCGCCCCGAGCGGAATGACGCCGAAGTAAACTCCGCTCATGCCGATCAGGCCGACAAGTCGGTCAAGCTGGGCCGCCATGACGTCTCGGGGACAGATCAGGGTGTGCAACACGCCTTCCCAGACGATGACATCGAAGGTCTTGCCCGGCTGGTACAGCACTTCCTGCCGTTTCATCCGGGCCCGTACGGCCTCGTCGGTATCGCGCGGCGACTGCATCAGTTCGGCATTCTGCGTGAACAGGGAGCGAGCATAGTCCGGCACCTGGAACAGCCCCGGGATCACGGTGGCCTCATAGGCCCGCACGGACGCGGTCCGGTGGTACTCAACAACGTACTTCTCCTGCACGCCGCGATGCCCTGCCGCGAGCTGTCGCCGCCATGACCGCTGCTGTGATTCAAGCCCGCGCAGCCTCGCCTTGAGGTCTGCGGCCTCGCTCGGAGCCCCGACCGCCCGGGCCCATGCCTCAAGGTCTTCGGCAGTTGTTGTCTGCTTGCCGTTCTCCAGCCGCGACACCTTCGAGCGCTGCCAGCCGAGTCGGCTCGCTATCTCCTTGCCGTTGAGTCCGGCCTCGGTGCGCAGCTCACGCAGCCGCGCACCGAGGGCGATACGGCCGGCCTGGAAATCGGTGCTCACATGGCTGACGGTACCTGGGCCTGGAACTCTCTCGTAGCCACCGCATAGTGCCAGGCGGCATCGCGAGCCTGGCACGCCCTGACAACCGATTCAGCATCCTCCAGGACGAGCACGCCTTGCGTGACGCCCTCGCCGTCGATCACGAACTTGATGACGACGCGAGAATCGAACAGCCAGAAGTCGTAGTCGGGCAGACCGCTGCGCCGCGCATCCGACCTGCGCAGATTCCGGATGTCCTCTCCGGCTTCCACGTTCCCGAGTCCGGACGCGAGCAGGAAGCGTTGCCCCTCCGTGGGCGGGTCGTCGACCAGCCGAACCCGCTCGAAGCGCTTGCCCGCACCGGTCTGGGCCCGAACATTGGCGTGCCAGGGGTGCTGGGGTTCATAGCGCCCGATGGCTTCGCCCGCCTTCCAGCGTTGCCAATTCGCGCCTTGGCTGTCGGAGGCGTAGCCGCGCTGCGTCTCCAGCCGCCAGGCGGTGTGCTCGAAGTCCTCGAAGAGGTGGGTGATCTCCTCGAAGGGGATGAGGTCGGGCACGCGATCTACTCCTTGGGGGCGTAACGGGTGAGAAGTTCACGAGGCACGACGACGCATGCTTCGGAGCCCTTGAGGTTCCGCACCTGGCCGAGGTGGGCCGGGTCGGTGAGGAGGTCTCCCTGCACGACGAGATCTCCGGTTTCTTCGAGCTCGTACAGCGTGGGGCAGTTGCCGTGTTCGGACGTGGTACCAAGGAACCTGAGCGCCATGGGCGTCGCCTTCCTGCTGGAAGTTGATCAGGCCAGCAGGATGTCGCGGATGGCCGCATCACGCTGGGCGATTGCGCGGGATTGCGAATGTCATTCACCCGCGAGTGTTGCGCCACTCCCTCTCGGCGAGTCACACCAGGTCGTCGAACTCCCCGGCCTTGACGCCCTTGAGCCACGCGTCCATCTCCGAGCGCGTGAAGAAGACGATGCCCGCCTCGGGGGTCTTGCTGTTGCGCACGGCTATTCGGCCGTCGGCCAGCGGCGCGACCTCGACGCATTCGGGGGCATCCTGCGTGCCTCCGGAGAAGCTGCTCTTGCGCCAGTGGGCGTGTGCCAGGTCCGTTTGAGTCGTCGAGTGATCCACTTCGCCCTCTCCCTACAGGAAACGCTCGGCCGCCTCGGCGATAACCTCAAGGGATTCCGCCTGCGACAGAGCCGCTCCGGCCAGCATGCCAAACCTCATGGTCAGAGTCCGCACTCGTGCCCGGTCTTCGATGTACGCGGTACCGGCCGGCCCTTCGGCGTATCCGATATCCGGAGTGGGTTCCGGCAGGCTGAGAATCGAAAACGGCCCTTCCAGGCCGGGGCTTCCGCCGCCGTCATGGGGCAGCACTTGAATGGTGACGTTCTCGCGCTCAGACACATCGAGCAGCTTGCGCATCTGGTCACGCATCACAGCCTTGCGGCCCACAACACGGTGCAGGATGGTCCCGTCGAGGATGAAATGGAACTGTGGCGCGTTCTCCTTGGCGATGATCTGCTGCCGGACCATCCGGGCGGCCACCCGGCGCTCCACCTCGACGGGCGAGAACATCCACGGGTTGACCGCGTCGATCACAGCGCGGGTGTACTCGCCGGTCTGCAACAGCCCTGGTACCAGTTGACTCTGGAAGTCCCTGCGGGCCATCAGTCCGGATTCGAGGCTGAGGAGCGGCCTGAGGCTGGCCGGGACCTCGTCATTGCTGAACCCGGCCCACCAGCCCGGCTCGCTCGCGGCAGTGGCCAGCCGCATCAGCGACTCCAGCTTCTTCTTGTCGGAGATGCAGTAAGCCGCGAAGATCTGCTCCACCTCACGCGGTTTGATGTTGTGCTCGCGGATCTCGACTCGCGAGAGCTTTGAGCGCGACCAGCGTCCGTCCCCTGCCCGCAGCCGCTCGACCGCCTGTTCCTGGGTGAGTCCGGCCTGCTCCCGCAACTCCTTCAATGCGGCGGCGAGTTGCCATCGCAGAACGATGGATCCGCCGCCTTCGACGCCTTGGCTCACAGCGCCCTCCCTGCCCCATCGTGGTGAAATCTGGGATTCCCACTTGCATTGCCGAGCAGGCTACTTCACGCTCTCGGTTACGCACAACGTTCGCCCGAATACTCTGCGTTGGGAGTCATCATGCCTGCCCAGAACGATTACGCCCGCACCCCCGAGCCGTCCCCCTTCGACAAGGAGGTCTGCGAACTGGTCAACGACACCGCGCCCCGCCCGTTCGCCGTCGTCCAGCAGTACGGCCAGGAGGAAGACGCGAGGGTCGCCGCCTGGGGCATGGCATTCGACGACCATTCGGAAGTCACCAGCGTCGAGGGCACCCTGCGGATCAGCACCACCTCGGCCGAGCGCGCCGCGCGGCGGTTCGACCGTAAGCCCCATGTGTCGGCCCGACTGGTGTGGCTCACCCTGACCGGGACTGCCACGTTCGCCCCGCAGTAACCAAGGCAGGTCCGCAGGGTCTTCGTTCGGCGACCCATCTTTGTTCCACGCGCTGGAACGGGTCGCCGAACAATCGCACCGCCGCTGTACTCACTTCCGTACGGCCGAGCAAAGGCGGAAGGAGGACAACATGAAACAGCGGTTGTTGCGGGCGCTCTCCATCGCGCTCATCGCGTGCGGTCTCGTCACCGCGTCCGGCATCACGGCGACGACGGCGAGCGCCGCCCCCGTCTCCAGGTGCTGCTAGTTCACCCGAGCCGGCCGAGTTCCTCGCGGACCCGGCCGGCGTCCGGGTGGCCGAGGGTGTCGAACATGGTCAGGGCCTGCCGCCAGGTGTCCCGGGCGCCGCCCGACGTCGTCGGCGGCCAGCTGGGCGCCGCCCAAGCGGTACATGGTCTCGGCCGCAACAGGTCTTCAGACGGCTCCGGCATGCGAAGGCCGCTTCGACGACCCAGCGGTGGACACCCAGGCCGGAGCCTCCAAAGAACCCAGGGCGGTTCATGCACTCACCGGACCGGTACGGTCCCAAGCTGTGCCTATCACCGAACAGTTCCTGACGCAGCTACGCGCCCGCGCGGTGGCGGGCAACCCAGCCGCCGCACGTGAGCTCGGACGCCTGCTCAACCTGCCGCCGGGCGACCCAGCGGACATGGAGGCGGCCGATCTCCCTGGCGAACGACCTGGCTGGCCCGGTGAGCCGTGGTTGCGTGCGGCGCTCACGGCCCGTGCCGACGACACCGCCGCAGCCCTGCTACTCGCTGGTCAGCTCCTGCGGCAGATACACGAGGACAACATGCTGGGACCGAGCGACATCGCCGGCCTGGCGAAGTCCCGCAGGACCAACCAGAGGAGAATGCAGGAGACCGACGAGCTCTACTCGCAAGTGCGGCGGTCGGATCCGGGCAACGAAACGGCCAAGGTGGGTCTCCACGTGCTCACCAAACTGCGAGAGGGAAAGTGGCTGGATCCTGTTGACGACTCTTCGGTTTCCGCCTACAGCTTCTACCTCCTGACCATGGAGATCTACTCAGGCTCGGCTGGCTCGGTTTTTCGATGGGCGGTACCCGACCTCGACGAGCTGCGCTGGGCCTTCGATGTCGTGACGCCCCTCATACAGGATTATCTCTTCCTTGACGGTGGTAAGAGGCCGTCCGCCGAGCTGACTCTTTCCACAGTCGACGCCGGGCGGGTGGTCCACTCGATCGACCTAGGTAGATGCGTTGTCCATGACGAGGAGGTCGGCCTCGACCGCTTGAGCTGGGACGACCTTGACGTGCCGCTGCTGCGGGGCGAGCCGTTGCCGGTTGGGCACATAGTGGCGGTGATCGACCAGGACTATCCGATCCACTACGGCTTCTCCGTCCACCACGACATCTGAATCAGAGCGCGCCGCGCGGCGGTTCGACCGTAAGCCCCATGTATCGGCCCCACTGGTGTAGCTCGTCCTGGCCGGGACCGCCACGTTCGCCCCGTAGGGCTTTGTTCCGCGCGGTGGAACGGGTCGCCGAACAATCGCACCGCCGCTGTACTCGCTTCCGTACGGCCAAGCAAAGGCGGAAGTCACGAGGACAACATGAAACAGCGGCTGTTGCGGGCGCTCTCCATCGCGCTCATCGCGTGCGGTCTCGTCGCCGCGTCCGGCATCACGGCGGCAACGGCGAGCGCCGCCCCGGTCTCCAGGTGCTGCTAGTTCACCCGAGCCGGCCGAGTTCCTCGCGGACCCGGTCGGCGTCGGGGTGGCCGAGCGCGTCGAACATGGTCAGCGCCTCCTGCCAGGTGTCCCGGGCGCCGGGGACGTCCCCCGCGGCCAGCTGGGCGCTGCCCAGGCGGTACGTGGTCTCGGCCGCCCTGACCCGCTCGCCGCGCTCGCGGCGCAGCTCCACGGCGTTCCGGAAGCAGACGATGGCCTGCTCGTGGTCGCCGAGGCGGTGGTGGGCGTAGCCGAGGCTGTCCCAGGCGGCCGAGGCGCCCCGCCCGTCGTGCGCCTCCCGCAGCATCCGCAGGGCCTTCTCGCAGTGGATCAGGGTCTGCTGGTACTGGCCGACCATGGCGTACGCCCAGCCGACGTTGTTCAGCGCGTACGCCTCCCCGCTGCGCTGGCCGACCTCCCGGTACAGCTCGAGGGTGCGCTGCGCGTGGTACAGCCCCTCCTCGTGGCGGCCCTGCCGCTCGCCCGCCAGGTTGAGCGCGACATGGATGAGCGCCTGACCGGCCGCGTTGTCGGTCCTGCCGTGCAGGTCCAGGGCGCACATCAGGTGGTCGCGGGCCCGGTCGTAGCGGGCCATGCGCAGATCGGCGAGGCCGAGGCCGTGGTGGGCGTGCGCCTGCCCGGTCAGGTTGTCCGTACGCTGCGCCGCGTCGAGCGCCACGGTGTGCACGACGCCCTGGTCGTGCCAGTGTCCGAGCTGGTCCAGGAACTCGGCGAGCGACCAGGCCAGCTGCCAGGCGTGGGGCTCGAATCCGCTCTCCGCGGCCTGCTGCTGCGCGGCGACCAGCACCGGATGCCCGACGGTGAACCAGGTCAGCGCCTCGCCGTAGTCCGCGAACGGCTCGGTGCTGACGCCGGGCTGCGCGGCGGGGAGGGTGAGCGGCGTGCGCTGCGGGGTGAACACACGCCCGGCGGCGACGGCGGTGTGGAGGTAGTGGTCGAGCGTCCGGTGCAGCGCGGCGCGCCGGTCGGCCTCGGAGTCGTACGCCTCGGCCAGCTCGGTGGCGTAGGCGCGCAGCAGGTCGTGCAGCGCGTACTGGCCCGGGCTGCGCTCGGTGAGCAGGTGGGCCCGGGTCAGCTGGATCAGCAGCCGCCGGGCCTGGGGCACGGGCAGCGCCACCAGGCTGGCCGCGGCGACGGCCGAGATGTCCGGTCCCGGGTGCACGCCCAGCAGCCGGAACAGCCGCGCGGCGTCGGTGCCGAGGGTGTGGTACGACCACGAGAACACCGCCCGGACGTCGGTGGTGGCGTCACCGCCGTCGAACGCGTCCAGGCTGCCGCGGGCGTCGTGCAACTCGCGGGCGAGGGCGGCGAGGGAGAAGCGGGGGTGGGTGGCGGCGCGGGCGGCGACGATGGCCAGCGCGAGGGGCAGCCCCGCGCACACCGTGATGACGTCCTCCACCGCCTCCGGCTCGGCCGCCACCCGCTCGGCGCCCAGCCGGCGGGCGAGCAGCCCGCGCGCCTCGGCGCGGTCGAGCAGATCCAGCGGCAGCGGCTGGGCCTGCTCGGCGACGACCAGCCCGGTGAGCTCGTTACGGCTGGTCAGCAGCACCAGACAGCCCGGCGATCCGGGCAACAGGGGACGGACCTGATCAGCGTCGCGGGCGTTGTCGAGCAGGATCAGCACCCGTCTGCCGGTTAACAGACTGCGGTACAGGGCGGTCTGGGCCTCGACGGTCGCCGGTATCCGGTGCGCGGGCACCTGGAAGGCGTCCAGGAAGCCGCGCACCGCCTCGGAGGGTGTCATCGCCGAGCCGGTGGGGCCGAAGCCGCGGAGGTTCACATACAGCTGCCCGTCGGGGAAGCGGCCGCGGACCCGGTGGGCCCAGTGCACGGCGAGCGTGGTCTTGCCGAGGCCGCCGCTGCCCGCGATCACGGAGATCAGCGCCGCGGTGCGCGCCTGCCCGTCCCGGGCCCCGAGGGCCGGCCGCAGCAGCGCGTCCAGACCGGCCAGCTCCCGCTCCCGGCCCGTGAAGTGGACGACGTCGGCGGGGAGTTGCTGCGGCACCGCGACCTCGGCGGGCGGGGAGGACGGCTGTGGCGACGGCTGGGGCTGCGCGGGCGAGGGGTCCTCCGGGGCGGAGGCCAACCGGTCCGCGTCGGCCTGTTCGAGAATGGTGGGCGGGACGGGTGGGGCAGGCGGCACCGGCGAGGCAGGCTGGACCGGCTGTTCGGGCGACGCGGCCTGGGCAGGTGGCGCGGCCGGGGCATCCAGCACCCGCCGGTGCAGCCGCTGGAGGTCGTCCCCCGGCTCGATGCCCAGCTCGTCGACGTACCGCTGCCGCGTACCGCGGAAGAGCGCGAGCGCGTCGGCCCGCCGGCCGCTCCGGTTCAGCGCCTCCATCAGCAGCCCCACCGACCGCTCCCGCAACGGGTGCTCCGCCACCAGAGGGGACAGCACGGCGACCGCCTCCTGGTGGCGCCCCGAGCGCAGATCGATCGCGGCGCACTCCTCCATCGCGGCACGCCGCTCCTCCTCGAGGCCCGCCCCGACGGTCTCGGTCAGCCAGCCGCCCGTGACATCCGCGAGCGCGGGGCCGCGCCACAGCTGGAGCGCCGCGCGCAGCAGTTCACCGGCCGGGCCGTCGCCGACCGTCCGGGCCTCGCGCACCAGTTCCCGGAACCGGTGCAGATCCACCCGCACATGGTCGACGGCGAGACAGTAGCCCTGGGCGGAGGTGGTCAGCTCGGTGTCGGGCAGCGGGGCCAGGATCCTGCGGAGCTTGGATATCTGGACCTGTACGGCGTTGCGCGCCGACCCCGGCGGGTCCTCGCCCCATACGGCCATGACCAGCCGGTCCACCGGGACCACGCGCCCGGGCTCCAGCAGCAACATCGCGAGGACGGAACGCTGTTGGGCGGCGGTGGGGCCGAGACCCAGCTCGCCCCGCCATATCCCGACCGGGCCCAGCAGACGAAACTCGGTCCCGTGGTGCACGCGCTTCCCCCGTCGGTACCTGAGATTCCCTGCGGCCATCTCGCAGCCTACCCACAGCCACAGGTCAACGCCGCATCAGCGGGAGATCAGCCGCCCGTTGCACTCTACGGGCAATGAGGGCGCCGCGGCGCACCCACGCTCACGTCCGGCGCAGACCCCGCTGGATGGGGAGCCCGCGGTAACGGGGAGCCCTCTCGACCCATACACACGGGGGCGGCATGGGGGGCTTGACTCGCGTATCGACCGCCAGACCGGCCGAACAGGCCAGACCGCGCCGGACGAGTGGCCGATACCACCGGGCCTTGGCCGCCGGACTCCTCGCGGTCGGCTTCCTCGGGGCGGCCGGCTACAAGGCCGAGGCGGCCAGAAGCGCGCCAACAGGCGGCGCAACGGCGAAAGGGCAGCTCATGACGGCTACGGGACAGACTCGCATCACTCCTCGGATAGGCGACCTCGTGTACGACATCGAGCGCGAGGCCATGGGCCGCGTCGCCTACATCGACACCGGCGGGAACGTCGCCTGGGTCAAGCCCCAGGACGACGGCCCCGAATGGACCGCGCTTCCGGAACAGCTGCGGCCGATCATCGACGGCGAACGCTGAGCCGCCCTCCTCGAGCCCTGCTTGCAGCAAGCGCTTAACTCCCGCTGATGTCCGGCTGATGTCGGCCAGGTGACGTAAGCGCCCATGTTCGCCCGCGTCTTCCACGGGGGGAGGCGCGGGACTCTCGGCTGACAGCCCGCCGGTACCGCTCGCTCAGCACACCTCGCGGTACGGCACTTCCGGGATGTACGTCTTCCAGTCGGAGCGGGAGAGCCCGCCGCCGGCGCGTCGGCAGACGTCGGCGGTGACGCGCTCCGGGTCGACGGCGAACTTCTGGAGCGGCACGTGTTCGCCCGCGACCAGCAGGGTCCTGCCGTCATTGGTGAAGGAGATGGCCTGGACGGGGTCACTCGCTGTGGGCAGTGCGGCCCCCAGCGGGCGGCTGGACGCGACGTCCCACAGCCGCACGGTGCCGTACTCACCCGCCACCGCCAGGATCCGCCCGTCGGGCGAGTAGGCCAGCGCGCTCACAGGCTCCGCCGGGGCTCCCTCCGCGACCGCGAAGTTCTCGGAGATGACGGCTGTCCGACGCTCGGCGCCGCCGTTCCAGACACTCACCTGGCCTGTGAAATCGCCTGTCGCCAACCGGTCGCCAGCAGGGCTGTAGGCGAGCTGGACTTCCTCGCCCAAGTCACTGCCGGCCTCGCGGAGCGACGGCAGGGCGAACCCCCCGCCGAACGCGGTGGCCAGCATCTTCCCGTCGGGCCGTACCGCCAGGGTGCCGGGCATGGCCCCCGTCGCCGAGTACCAACCGCCGGTCTCACGCGCCTTCGACGCCCTTTCCAGCTTCGCGCTCCGCACGCCCCAGCGTTCCATGACCGTAGGATCCTGCCGAACGGCATACAGCGACTCCCCATCCGAGGCCAGCGCGATCGCGTCGGCGCCCTGTTTGCGGGCACCCTTGGGCGCGATGACGAGGGCCGTCCTCTTACGTTCCCGTCCCGCGTCGCCCACGTCCCAGATGGTGATCCGTTCCGGGACCGCCAGTCCCTCCCCATTGCCGTTCCGTACGCTGACGCCATAGGCGAAGGTCCGACCGTCGCCGCTGAAGGCCATGAGCACGACGCATGACACCTCGTCCATCACCACCCCGCGCTGGCCGGTCAGACAGTCGGCGGGCGGCAGGGTCACCACGGCGGGCCGCCCGCCGTCGGTGCGCCTGAGCTCGAATCGCTCGTACCTTCCCGTGGTGCGGGCGGTGGCGACCAGCCGTCCGTCAGGGCTGAACCCAGCCATCGTCGTCTGCCTCCGGCCGACCGGCTCGAAAACGTGATCCACCGCGATCGTCCTCACCGCCCCGCTGCTCTTGAGGTAGCGGATCACCCCCTGATCCGCGTCCACCCGCAGCATGTCGGGGCTACCGTCCGTCAGGGGGTACCGGTAGACGGGCTCATCGGGTGAGGCGACCCGCCACACCAGGATTTCCCGCTCGTCGGACGTGACCAGGAACCGTCCGTCTCGGCTGAACTCGGCATTCCCGTAGCCTTGGTGTTCGATAGCGGGCAGCTCCTTCCCGGACCGCAGATCCCATCTCCGCACGGAGTTATCGTCGTCGACGACGAGGCTGCGGCTGTCGGGCGTGAACCCGAACTCCTGAGTCTCGGTGGTGCCGTCCTTATAGAGAGGGCCGCAGGCCAGGCGCGACACGGCGGCCGAGGGAAACGTACGCAGCCTGCGGCTGCGGGGCACATCCCACACCTGGAGAGACCGGTCCGCCGCGCAGAACGCGAAGAACCGGTCGTCGGCGCTGACACTCGGCTCGTCGACCTCTTCTCCACCGACCTGCTTGAACACGAAGCGCCGCTGCCGCAGGTCCCATAGCCCCACCGCACTGTCGCCCGCCAGCACGACGGTGCGTCCGCTGGGGCCGTACTCGGCGGTTGAATAATCGAGGTCCCCCACGGGCGGGCCGAGCGGCTTCCCGGTGGCGAGGTCCCGCACCCGCCAGCCATCGTTCTCGGATACCAGGGCCCGCCGCCCCGTCGGATCGAGGCTGACTATCGGCATCTCCACCGGCACCCGCAGCGACCCGATCGCCTTGTGGGAGACGACATCCCACGCGGTGAGCCTGCCGTCGGCGCTGCCTACCATCGTCCGGCCGTCAGCACTCAGCTGATTGTCGCCGTCGAAGTTGGTCGAGGGCGGGGTGAAGGAGTCCCGCTCGGGCCGGGTCATCGCCCCCATCAGCGCCGCCTTGGCCTCCGCCGTGTGGCTGATTCGCCACGACGCCAAGCTCAGCCGCATGGCCGCCACCGGATCCGAGTACCGCATGTTCCCGTCCGCGACGGCCGCGATCCGTCGGGACACGGCCTCCTCCCGCCGCTGCTCCCCCGCCCGGTTCTGCTGCCACGCCACCGCCCCCGCCACGAGCGCCAGCACCACCAGCACCGCCACGGCACCCACGAACGTACGCACCCGTCGGCGCTCCCGCGTGCCCGCGGCCCGGCTGGCGGCCAGGAAGTCGCACTCGGCGGGGGTGAGTTCGGCCGAGCTGTCGGGCTCTTCGAACGCCTCCCGCGCCTCCACCAGCCGCGCGCCCCGGTAGAGCGCGCCGGGATCCCGTCCCAGCTCCTCCCAGGTGCGGGCGGCCTCGGTCAGCTTGCGGTGGGTACGCAGCCGTTGGCGGTCCTCGTCGATCCAGCCGCGCAGCCGGGGCCAGGCCGTGATCAGGGCCTCGTGGGCGAGGTCGACCGTGCCCTCGTCGAGGGTGACCAGGCGCGCCCGTACGAGGCGTTCCAGTACGAGAGCTGTATCGCCGGAGCCGGAGGCAGAGCCGGAGCCGGGGGGTGTGTCGGGACCCAGCCCCAGCTCCTCCCGGTCCACCGGGCGCCGGGTGTCCTGGGCCCCCTCCCCCGGGGTGATCAGCCGGAGCATGATCCGCCGGGCGGCCTCCGCCTGCTCCTCACTGAGCTCCCCGTACACCCGCTCGGCGGTCAGGGCGATCGCCCCGTGGACGCCGCCCGCCGCCTCGTACGACTCCACGGTCAGCGCCCGGCTTCGGCGGCGGCGCCAGGTCTCCAGCAGGGCGTGGGACATCAGAGGCAGGCCGCCGGGTTCGTCGACGACCTCCTCCACGATCCTGGCGGTCAGCGTCCGCTCGACGATCAGCCCGTCCGCCGCGGCCGGCTTGACGATCGCCTCTCGCAGCTCCGCCCGCCCCATCGGCCCGACCAGCAGGGTGGCGCCGCGCAGCGCGGCCGTCAGCTCCCGGTGTTCGGCGCAGCGGCCGAGGAAGTCGGCCCGTACGCCGATGACCACGCGCAGCCGACTGCCCTCGTCCCGGGCGGACAGCAGCCGTTCGATGAATCCGGCGCGCTCAGCCGGGTCCTGGCAGAGGGTGAAGACCTCCTCGAACTGGTCGACCACCAGCCAGGTGTCCCCGTCTCCGCCCTTCGGCGCGAGCGCGTCGGCGTGGGTGCGCAGCGGGCGGTCGCCCGGGGTGAGGACGCGGATCACGGACGGGCGCGGCAGCGGCTCCGCCGCGCCGTCGCGCAGGGCCGGGATAAGACCTGCTCGCAGCAGCGAGGACTTCCCGCTGCCCGAGGGGCCGAAGACGGCAGCGAACCTGCTCTCTCTCACCAGCTCCAGCAGATCCGCGACGAGTTGGTCCCGGCCGAAGAACCGCTCGTGGTCGCCCGGCTCGAAGCGGGCCAGTCCGCGGTAGGGCGGGGTGGCGTCGTCGTCCTCGCGGGGGAGGCCGGTCGCCTCCTCCGCCGCCTCGCGCCAGCGCGCCTCCCAGGCGGCCCGGTCGGCCCCGTCCCCGCCGCACGCCTCCACGTACGCGAGCGTGACCGGCAGCGAGGGGAGTTGCTCTCCCGCGGCGGCCCGGGACAGCGTGGTGAGCGAGTACGGAACCCGATGCGCCATCGCCCGGTAGGTCGGTCCGCCCGCCTCGCTCCTCAGCTTGCGCAGTTCGTACGCGAATCGCTCGACCGGACCCGCGCTCGGATCCAGCGGACTCTCCCGGCGGCCCATGTCCGATCCCCCCACCTCGACGGCCTGGTCCGGCCCAGACGGTACTCCCTTTGTTTCGAGCCCCTTTGTTTCGGCTGCCTTTGTTTCGACTTCCTTTGTTTCGTGGCGAGACGGGGCTGCCGAACAACCGCCGGACCGCTGAAGTGGACCGTGTGCACCGGACGGTGCCGGGCCGCACCAAAACTCCGTACGCCTTTCGCGGGGGTGAGGGCGTACGGGGACGGCCACACACAGGAAAGGGAGGTGGGCTGATGCCTCTTTGGGGGCGGATCGCCACGGCGGTCACGGGGGCCGTCCTCTTGGCCGCCCCGTTCCTCCCCTTCGTCCCGGGGATCCACGCGGAGGCGGCGACGGGGGTCGTGCACTTCCCCGCCGGGTTCTCGGGCGGGGCGTGAACGCGAGCGGCCCTGCCCCGATGCGAGGGGCAGGGCCGCGAGGCCGTGCGGTGAGGCCGGAGTGGCCCGCGGGTCAGATGGCCGCGTGCTTCTTGGTGGTGTCCACGTGAGCGTCGTCGTCCGCGTCGTCCCCGCTGTGCGGCGAGTGGTCGTCGACGAGCGTGGTCTCGTCGAACGGCAGCCGCCCGGCGAGCACCTCCTGCATGCGGTCCTTGTCGATCTCCTTGGTCCAGGTGCCGACCAGGACGGTCGCGACCGCGTTGCCCGCGAAGTTGGTGAGGGCGCGCGCCTCGCTCATGAAGCGGTCGATGCCGACGATCAGGCCGACGCCGTCCACCAGGTCCGGCCGGTGCGACTGGAGACCGCCGGCCAGGGTGGCCATGCCCGCGCCGGTCACGCCCGCCGCGCCCTTCGACGCGATGATCATGAACGCCAGCAGGGATATCTGCTCGCCGATCGAGAGCGGGTTGCCCATGGCCTCGGCGATGAACAGCGAGGACATGGTCAGGTAGATCGCGGTGCCGTCCAGGTTGAAGGAGTAGCCGGTCGGCACGGTGATGCCCACGACGGGCTGGCTGACGCCCGCGTGCTCCATCTTGGCGATCAGGCGCGGCAGCGCGGACTCGGACGACGAGGTCGACACGATCAGCAGGAACTCGCGGGCCAGGTACTTCAGCAGCGCGAAGATGCTCACGCCCGCGACCAGCCGCAGGACCGTGCCGAGCACGAGGAACACGAACAGCGCACAGGTGATATAGAAGCCGATCATGATGATGGCCAGCGACTTCAGCGCGTCCACGCCCGTCTCGCCGACCACCCCGGCTATCGCGCCGAAGGCGCCCACCGGCGCCGCCCACATGATCATGGACAGCACGCGGAACACCAGCCGCTGGATGTGGCCGATCCCGCGCAGCACCGGCTCACCGCTCTTGCCCATGGCCTGGAGCGCGAAGCCGACCAGCAGCGCGATCAGCAGGGTCTGGAGCACCTCGGGCGCGGTGAAGGCGGAGACCATCGTGGTCGGGATGATGCCGAGCAGGAAGTCGGTCGTGGACTCGTGGGCGCCCGCCGCCTGGCCCTGTCCGGCCTTCGCCGCCTCGCTGGTCAGGTGCAGGGTGCTGCCCGGCTCGATGATGTTGCCGACGACCAGGCCGATGGCGAGCGCGACGGTCGACATCGCCAGGAAGTAGCCGAGCGCCAGGCCGCCGACCTTGCCGACCTTCGCGGCCTTCCGCACCGAGCCGACGCCGAGCACGATCGTGCAGAAGATGATCGGCGAGATCATCATCTTGATCAGATTCACAAAGCCGGTGCCGATCGGCTTGAGCTCCACCGCGGTATCGGGGGCGACGAAGCCCACCAGGATGCCGAGCGCGACCGCGCCGATCACCGCGAGGTAGAGGTAGTGAATCTTGTCCTTCTTCGTCCGCCCGGCATCCGTCTGTCCGGACGCGGACGGCGAGGTCTGCGCAGCCACGGTGCTGCCTCCTTCTGCTCTGCCGTCCAGCTGTCCCGGCTGATGCGTCGTGCGGCTCGCACTTCGCCCTGAACGGTCCCGAGGACTATGCACCCCGCCTGTGATGGCGGTCACCCTTCCGTTCATTTCGTTCACGAAACGGTCATGTGCACACTGTGTGGCATGCGCGTCCCCCGTCCCCGGAGTCTGGCAGGCCAGCTCTTCGCGATGCAGGTCGTCCTGGTCGCCGCCGTGGTCGCCGGGTGCGCGATCTTCTCGTACGTCACCGGCCGGAGCCAGGCGGAGGAGTCCGCACGCCGCCAGGCCACCGCCGCCGCGACCGCCGTCGCCGACTCCCCGACCGTCGCCGAGGCCGTACGGTCCCCCGACCCCACCGCCCGGCTCCAGCCATACGCCGAGCAGGTGCGCCGCGACACCGGTGTCGCCTTCGTCACCATCATGAATACGCGAGGGATCCGCTGGACGCATCCCGACCCGGCTCGCATAGGAGAGAAGTTCCTCGGCAACACCGGGCCCGCGCTGCACGGCCAGATCTTCGACGAGACATACACCGGCACCCTGGGCGCCTCCGTGCGCGTGGTGGCCCCGGTGCGCGACGCACAGGCCGGCGGCAAGATCACCGCGCTGGTCAGCGCGGGGATCACCGTCGACACCATCAGCGCGCAGGTGCGCCGCCAGATGCTGGCGCTGCTCGTCGTCGCGTTCGCCGCGCTGGCGCTCGGCGGCATCGGCACCTATGTCATCAACGCCCGGCTGCGCCGCCACACCCACGGCATGAACGCCGCCGAGCTGAGCCGGATGCACGACTACCACCAGGCCGCGCTGCACGCCGTCCGCGAAGGGCTGCTGATGCTGGACGGGCGGCGGCGGATCGCGCTGATCAACGACGCCGGGCGGGAGCTGCTCGGGCTGTCCGGGAACCCGGTCGGCCGGTACGTCTCCGACCTCGGGCTGCCCCCGCCGCTGACCGGCGCCCTGCTGTCCGCCGAACCGCGGGTGGACGAGCTGCACCTGACCGCCGAGCGGGTCGTGGTCGTCAACACCTCCCCGGTCAGCAGTGGAGAGCAGCGCGGCACGGTCGTGACGCTGCGCGACCACACCGAACTCCAGGCGCTGTCCGGCGAGTTGGACTCGGTACGCGGCATCACCGAGGCACTGCGCTCCCAGGCCCACGAGGCCGCCAACCGGCTGCACACCGTCGTCTCGCTGATCGAGCTGGGGCGGGCCGAGGAGGCGGTCGACTTCGCGACCGCCGAGCTGGAGCTGGCGCAGGCGCTGACCGACCAGGTCGTGGGGGCGGTCGCCGAGCCGGTGATGGCCGCGCTGCTGCTGGGCAAGGCGGCCCAGGCCAATGAGCGCGGTGTGGAGCTCGTCCTCGCCCCGGACAGCCGCATCGACGACGGGCTGCTCCCGCCCGCCCTCCCCGCCCGCGACCTGGTGACGATCCTCGGCAATCTCATCGACAACGCGACGGACGCCGCCGCCGAGGGCGCCGGGCGCGGCGCGGCCCGCAGCGCCCGGGTCACGGTCACGGCGCGCGCCATCGCCGACGAGCTGACGCTGCGCGTGAGCGACACGGGCCCCGGTCTTGACCCGGCGACGGCCGAGGTGGCCTTCGGGCGCGGCTGGAGCACCAAGTCCCCGGGCCGCGGGCTGGGGCTGGCGCTGGTGCGGCAGGCGGCGCGGCGCAACGCCGGGACGGTCGAGGTGTCCCGGGCGGTGGAGGGCGGCGCGGAGTTCACGGTCCACCTGCCCCTGGCAGAATCCCGGGCCGAACCCGTACCCGTGCCCGTACCCGTACCCGTGCCCGTACCCGTGCCCGAACCCGAACCCGTACCCCAACCCCGACCCGAACCCCACCTCGAACCCGCACCCCGCGATGAGCCCGCACCCCGGGACGAAACCGCGCCCCGAGAGGAATCCGCCCGATGAGCCCGTCGCAGGCGAACCCGGACCGGCCCGCGCCGATCCGGGTCCTCGTCGTCGAGGACGACCCGGTCGCCGCGGACGCGCACCGGATGTATGTCGAGCGCGTCCCCGGCTTCACCGTGGTCGGCTCGGCGCGGACGCGCGGCGACGCACAGCGCCAGCTGGAGCGCACGCCCGCCGACCTTCTGCTGCTGGATCTGTATTTGCCCGATGGACACGGTCTCCAGCTCGTCCGGGGGCTGCGTGCGGCAGGTCACACCACGGACGTCATAGCGGTGACCTCGGCCCGAGACCTCGCGGTGGTCCGGGAGGGCGTCTCGCTCGGGGTCGTCCAGTACGTACTCAAGCCGTTCACATTCGCAACGCTACGGGACCGGCTGCTGCGCTACGCCGAGTTCCGCGCGAGCGTGGGCGAGGCCAGCGGCCAGGACGAGGTGGACCGCGCGCTGGCCGCACTGCGCGCGCCGCAGCCGGCCGAGCTGCCCAAGGGGCTGACCCCGGCCACCCTCCAGGCCGTGACCGACACGCTGCGCGCCGCCGAGAGCGGGATCTCCGCCACAGCGACGGCGGAGGCGGTGGGCATCTCGCGGATCACCGCGCGCCGGTATCTGGAGCACCTGGTGGACGCGGGGCGCGCGGCGCGGGCGCCGCAGTACGGACAGGTCGGCCGCCCGGAGCTGGTCTATCGCTGGCTGAGCACGCAATAGGAAACTTTCCTATCCACCATCTTGTCGGCGCGGCACCGACTCGCTAGCGTTCACATCCGCAACCCCGCCCAACAGACAGTTGTTCGGTGCACGTATGCTCCCCTCTCGTCCTTGTTGCGTGTGTTGTCCGGAGGACTCCCCCCATGAAGAACATGTCCAAGCGCACCCGCAGGCTCGTGCTCACCGCGACCTGCGCGCTCATAGCCACGGGCGGCGCGGCGACCCTCGCCGCCACCGGCGCCCAGGCCGCCCCCACCGCTCCCACCACCCAGGCCGCCGAGGCCGCCCCGAGCACGGCCGCCGCGGCCAGCGGCCAGACCGGCCCGTACCTCTACCTCGGCTGGGGCAGCCCGCCCAAGGCCACCGATGTGATGTCGGCCACCGGCACCACCCAGTTCACGATGGCCTTCATCCTCTCGGACGGCGGCTGCAACCCGAAGTGGGACGGCTCCCGCGCGCTGACCGGCGGCAACGACCAGTCCACGATCAACTCCATACGCTCGGCCGGCGGCGATGTCACGGTGTCCTTCGGCGGCTGGAGCGGCAACAAGCTCGGCGAGAAGTGCTCCTCCGCCTCCGCCCTCGCGGGCGCGTACCAGAAGGTGATCGACGCCTACAAGCTCAAGTCGATCGACATCGACATCGAGGCGAGCGAGTTCGAGAACGCGACGGTCCGGCAGCGGGTGATCGACGCGTTGAAGATCGTCAAGCAGAAGAACAGCGGCATCAAGGTGTACGTCACCTTCGGCACGACCACCAGCGGCCCGGACGCCAACGGCAAGGACCTCATCAAGCGCGGCGCCGCAGCCGGCGTCGACGTGGACGGCTGGGCCGTCATGCCGTTCGACTTCGGCCAGGGCTCCGTCGACATGGCGGCGGCCACCAAGTCGGCGGTGGACGGCCTGAAGAACAGCGTCGCGAGCGCGTACGGTCTGTCGTCCGACGACGCGTACCGCAAGGTCGGCTTCTCTTCCATGAACGGCAAGACCGACGTCGCGGGTGAGACGGTGACCCTCGACAACTTCAAGTCCGTGGTCTCGTACGCCAAGAGCCACCACCTGGCCCGGGTCAGCTTCTGGTCGCTCAACCGCGACCGCAAGTGCGGCTCCGGCGGGGACGCGGACGCGTGCAGCGGCATCGACCAGGGGACGTACGACTTCACCAAGGTGCTTGCGGGCTACACCGGCTGAGCACGCCACCCGGGCTGACGACCACCGGGCTAACGTTCAATCAAGGGCGTTCCTGGTCAAGGGGATTGACCTTGTAATGGGCCCGACCGTACGGTCGGCCCGCAGCCCCAGAGGCCAGCAAGGAGGTCGTGCCCGTGCGCCACACCGCCCCACTGATCCTCACAGCCGTCACCCTCGTCGCCGCCGCAGGACTCACTGCCTGCGGCGGCGGCTCGGGCAGCGACCCGGACACCGTCAAGGTCGCCTACAAGCGCAGCACCGACAACAAGATCAGATTCCAGGACAACTACCTGGCCGGAGTGAAGAGAGAGTTCGAGAAAGCGAACCCCGGCAAGACGGTCAAGCTGATCCCGATCCAGGCCCAGGACAACGACTACGCCACCAAGGTCCAGCAGATGATGCGGTCCCCCAAGACCGCGCCGGACCTGGTCTACGAGGACACCTTCCGGATCAACTCCGACATCAAGGCGGGCTATCTGCGCCCCCTCGACGACTATCTGGCCAAGTGGCAGACCTGGGACCAGTTCGTCGACACCGCGAAGGCCGCGGCCAAGGCGGAGGACGGCAAGACGTACGGCATCCCGGACGGCACCGACACCCGCGGCCTGTGGTTCAACAAGGACATCTTCGCCAAGGCCGGGCTGCCGGCCGACTGGCAGCCGGGAAGCTGGGACGAGATCCTCGCCGCGGCCCGCACGATCAAGGAGAAGGTCCCCGGTGTCACCCCGCTCAACGTCTACACCGGCAAGGCCCCGGGCGAGACCTCCGTCATGCAGAGCTTCGAGATGCTGCTGTACGGCACGGGCGAGAACCCGCTGTACGACCCGAAGGCGAAGAAGTGGGTCACCGGCGGCCAGGGCTTCAAGGACACCCTGAGCTTCATCAAGACCGTCTACTCCGAGAAGCTGGGCCCCGACGTCTCCGACGCCCTCGACCCCAACGTCGGCACCACCGTCTACAGCGAGTGGCTGCCCGAGGGCAAACTCGCCATCGACCTCGACGGCTCCTGGCTCGGCCAGAACTGGCTGAAGACCGGCGGCAAGCCATGGCCCGAGTGGTCCAAGACCCTCGGCCAGGCGCCCATGCCCACCCAGAACGGCCAGGCCCCCGGCAAGGTCAGCATGTCCGGCGGCTGGACCTGGGCGATCACCGCCAAAGGCAAGAACCCCGACCTGGCCTGGAAGTTCGTCGAGCAGCTCCAGACCAAGAAGAACGCCACCGAATGGTGCGTGACCGGCGCGCAGATCGCGGTCCGCGACGACGTCGCGAAGGACCAGCGCTATCTGTCCTCCATGCCGGGCATCGACTTCTTCACCGGCCTCGTGAAGTACACCCACTACCGGCCCGCGCTCCCCGTCTACCCCCAGGTCTCCACGGCGATCGGCGAGGCCATGGAGTCGGTGACCACGGGTGACGCCTCCCCCGACAAGTCGGCCAAGTCGTACGACGACCAGCTGAAGTCGATCGCCGACGGCGCCACGGTGGCCAAGGGCTGATGGCGACCGCGACCAAGGTGGCGGCGGCCCCGGTACGCCCCGGGCGCCGCCGCCCCCTGCACCACCGCCCCCTGCGCTGGTTCCCGCTCGCCCCGGCGACGGTGCTCCTGCTGCTCTTCCTCGGCGGCCCGATCGGCTACTGCGTCTACATCGCCTTCACCAACATGCAGCTGACCGGCGCCTCCACCACGGACTTCGTCGGCCTCGACAACTTCCGGCGCGCCTTCGCGGACGACGACTTCCGCAACGCGGTCGTCCTCACGCTCGTCTTCACCCTGCTGTCCTCGCTGATCGGCCAGAACACTCTGGGCCTGGCCCTGGCCACCGCGATGCAGCGCGCATCCAAGCCGGTACGGACCATCACCGGCTCGATCGTCATCGCGGCGTGGGTGGTGCCCGAGATCGTCGCGGGCTTTCTGCTGTACGCGTTCTTCCGCCGCGAAGGCACGCTCAACGCCATCCTGGACTGGCTGCACCTGCCGTCCCAGAACTGGCTCTTCACCCTCCCCATCATCGCCGTCTCCTTCGCCAACGTCTGGCGCGGCACGGCCTTCTCGATGCTCGTCTACTCCGCCGCGCTCTCCGAGATCCCCAAGGAGATCAACGAGGCCGCGGAGGTCGACGGCGCGAGCGGGCCGCGCCGCTTCTGGCACATCACCCTGCCGATGATCCGCCGCTCCATCGGCACGAACCTGATGCTCAACACCCTCCAGACGCTGTCCGTCTTCGGCCTCATCTGGGCCATGACCCGAGGCGGCCCCGGCAACCGGAGCCAGACCCTCCCGGTCTTCATGTACGACCAGGCGTTCAACAAGTCGCTGATCGGCTACGGCACGGCGGTGGCGCTGTTGCTGCTGCTGGTGGGTGCGCTGTTCTCGCTGGTCTACCTGCGGTTGATGCGCGACGAGGTCTGAACGACGGCCTCCCGGAAGGCGGCCCATGCGGCGGGCGCCACGCGCAGTATGGGGCCTTCCGGGCGCTTGGAGTCGCGTATCGCGACGCTGTCGGGGTGGTTGGTGGCCACCTCGACGCACTCATGGTCAGCGGTGCTGTAGCTCGACTTCCGGAACTCAAGCGCGGTCATCTCTCACATCTCTTCGCGGAGGACGTTGATGAATGCCTTGCTCTCCGGCTCAGTGAGGGCGCTTCGGGAGATCTTCTCAAAGAGATCCTGGTGCTGGGCGGCTTCGTCCCCTCCCTCAACCCACAGCTGACCGAAGGCGGTCTCTGTATACACCACATCCATGGCGCCGGGTTCGGCGAACGAGATGATGTTGAAGGTGCCACCCATACCCAAGTGCGCTCCGGCCGTGAACGGCAGGACCTGGAGCCTGATATGCGGCTGATCGGCGGCATGGGCGAGGTGCGCCACCTGCGAGCGCATCACCTCCAGCCCGCCGACTTGATGCCGGAGTGCACCTTCGTGGATCAACGCCCACAGCTCCAGCACGGGTTCTTCCGAGAGCCGCCGCTGACGGGCGACTCTCGCGGCGACCAACTGTTCGCCGTTGTCCGGGTGATCGCGCCTCGAGTTGCCGAGGGCCAATGCTCGCAGGTAGTCAGGGGTCTGGAGCAGTCCGGGTACAAGGCTGAGCTGCCACGTCCTGATGCTTGTCGCCACGTGTTCCAGGGCGACGTACTCCTGCATGACGCCGAGGTCCGGGAAGTCGTTCCACCACCCCTTGGCCCTGCGGCGCTCGCGGTCGACCCGCGCCAGCTCCAGCAGCCCGCCCACAACCGCCGGATCGCTCACGCCGTACAGCTCGCACAGGGCCCGGATGTCGGGGTCGCGCATGGGGACCCAGCCGCGTTCCATCTTGGCGACCTTGGTGGTGGACGCCGTAAGGCTTTTGGCGGCGTGCCCCTGCGTCAGCCCCGCCTCGGTGCGGAGCTTGATGAGCTCGCCGCCGAGTCTGCGTCCCAGAACGGTCGAGGTGCTGTTCCCCTGCATCAGCTGACTCATAGTCACGCGACCAGTCTGGCGTCAGCAGACGCACCCCGCAAACCAGATCGGAGGAATTCCTCCAAGAGGAACTTGTGTTGATCTACTAGACGACGCTACGGTCCGTGATGAACCGATCGCGCAGCGAGGCGACTCGCGCGCTCAGGCCCCAAACCGCCTGCTGGAGGTGTGCGATGGCATTCGCGCCCCAAGACCCACGGATCCCGGACCCCAACGACCCCGTCGTCCATCACGACCGCGTCGACTACGCCCCGTTCCCCAAAAGCGTGACCGTCGCCCGCCGCTACGCCGCCAAGCTGGTCGCCCACTGGGGCTACCCCGCCCTCGCGGACGACACGGCCCTGATCGTCTCCGAGCTGGCCGGCAACGCCGTGCTGCACGGCGGCGTCCCGGGGCGTCACTTCCGCGTCCAGCTCACCCTCACCAAGAACCTCCTGCGCATCGCCGTCTCCGACGCCAAGGGCGAACGCCTCCCTCGGCCGCGCCGGCCCACCGCCGACGACAATTTCGGACGCGGGCTCCTCATCGTCCGCGCGCTGGCGACCCGCTGGGGCGTACGGGAGCGAACCGTGGGCAAGGAGGTCTGGGTCGAACTCGACCTGGCGACCTGCCCGGTCGAGCTCGACCCAGACCTTCAGTGAAAGGGGCACGCATGCCACCGGAACGACAGTCGATGGACCTGGAGACCTACACGGCCAGGACACGCCGTGGGCCGTGCTTCCTGTGCGCTTTCGTGTCAGGGGACCCCGACTACGCACATCACACGGTCTTCGAGGACGACGACCACGTCGCCTTCCTCGACCGGTGGCCCACCCTGACCGGCAAGGTTCTGGTCGCCCCGAAGAGACACATCGAGCACGTCGTCCGTGATCTCGACCCGGAGGCCTACGGACGGCTCATGCTGGTGGTGCGGGAGGTCGCCCTCGCCGTGGAGGACTGCGTGGGAGCCGAGCGGACGTACCTCTACTCCTTGGGCAGCCAGCAGGGGAACGCCCATCTGCACTGGCACATCGCCGGGCTGCCGCCGGGCACCCCATACGAGCGGCAGCAGTTCGCGGCGCTGATGACCGAGAACGGCGTGCTGGCCATGGCCCCCGAGGAAGCCTCCGACATGGCCGAGCGCATCCGTGACCGCATCGCGGCCAGGGGCTGGCTCAACGCACCAGGTAGGGGCTGAAATGCCCCGCGACGTCATCGGCGATGGCCATGGCGTCGCGGGAACCGTCGACTTCCAGTACGCGGATACCCAGCCCGCGGGCGGTACGCACAGCCTCCTCGGCGATGAGACGGTCACGGGCCAGGCGGTTGGCCTGCGCCCTGGCCGGGTCGCTGACGCGGTGATCGAGCGCGGCGGCCCGGGGCAGTACGCGAACCTGGTGTTCGCGGAACTCGGGTGTGGGCACCATGACGATCATCCGGCGCGGTGAGTCGATGATGGGCGCGACGAGCTCGGGGCGGAGGCCCCAGCCCTCGGCGATGATCGGCCGCCCGGAGACCAGCGCGCGCAGGTCGTCCAGTGTCCATTCGAAGCGGACCGGGAATTCGGCCAGGGTCCGGGCGGCCATCGCCTCAGGGGTGGTGTTGACCCACACCTCGTCCAGGCCGGGTTCGGCGGCGGGCTCGCCGAGGCCGATGCGACGTGCGAGGCGGCGATCGTTGTGCGCGCGGGCGTCGTGGTAGTCGTAGTGATAGGCGGTGACGCCGTATCTGGCCGCCAGGATTCGAGCGACGGTCGATTTTCCGGCCCACTGGCCGCCGCAGATCCATAAGGCCTGATGCAAGGTGCCCAACGGATCCCACACTTCGCTGCCGGTGTCGAGGTCATAGCTGGTCATGCGATGCCTTTCCACGCCTGTTGTCGCTGTTGTCATCTGCCGACCCCGACCCCCTAAGCCGCAGGCGAGTGCGGGTTTCGTCTCGCGCCTTCGGCGCAAAGTGGTGGGCTGCGGGGTTCGCGGGGTGGGGTGGCTATTCGAGGTAGTTGCGGGGTGGGTTGGTGTAGGTGTGGCCGGTGGGTGCGGTCCACGTGGTGATCCCGGTGTCGGGGTCGCGGGTGACTCGCCATCCCGGGTGGTGGGTCTTCATCAGGTGATGCCGTCGGCACAACGGGCTCAGGTTCTCCGGAACCGTCTGACCTCCCGCCTCCGGATCGTCGTGGTTGAAGGGCTGGACGTGGTCGAGGTCGCAGCGGTGGGCGGGCATCTGGCAGGTGGGGAAGGTGCACCGGCCGTCCCGGGCAATCACATGCCGCTCCGTCTCCGCCGTCGGCTTGTACGTCGTTGGATCCGTCTTGACCAGCATCCCGGTCTTCGGCTCGATGATCAGACGCCGCCAGATCGTCCCCTCGGCAAACGCGATCTCCCTCGCCTGCCCCGCGGTGATCGGCCCGTACCCCTTCAACTGCGCGGGCTCCTCACTCTCCCCGATCAGCACATCCAGCGGAACGGTGACCTGCACAACTGCCGCCGACCGCCCACCCGAACCCTGCTCCCCCGCGCTGCCGGTGCCGCCGGCGCCGGCGGTGCTTGTGGCGGTGGTGCGGTTGACGACCAGGTCGAACAGGGCGTCCACCCGCTTCTGCTCCAGCGTCCGCCCCTCATCCGGCAGAGTCGCCGCATGCGCGTCCACGGCCTGATTCATACGTGCGGCCTGCTCGGCGGGCAGGATCGCGCCCCACATCGCCATCCCGTCAACCTGCGCGTAGTGGACCATCTGCCGCTCGCGCTTACGCTTGCGATGCCGCTCCTCCGCCCCGTACGGGTCGGCCCGGACGATCTCCCGGGCCAGCACCCGCCGGGTCTGTCCGGTGGCGAGGCCGGGCATCTTCCCGGCCACGGCGGCTTCGACCTCCGCGGCAAGCAGCGGGTCGAGGACACCACAGGCCTCAGTGACGGCGACGGCCTGCATGTAGCAGATCTCCCCTCGCTCCAGCAGCCCGAGCGTGGTCGGGTAGTGGCTGTCGAGCTCCCGAGCCACTTGTAGCCGCTTGGCCGCCGTCGTCCCCGACAGCTTCAGCGCACAGGCCACTTCCTCACACGCGAAGTTCAACTCCCCCTCGATGCCCTCGCTCCACTTCCCCTCCGGCAGCGCGGCCTGCGCATCAGCATCCAGCGCGGCCAGGATGTGGACCTGCTGCGCCTGGATCCACGCCGCATGCCGCTCCAGCGCCTTGAGCGCGTCGACACGGCCGGTGTGGGACAGCTTCCCCGGATCCAGCAGCGGCAGCACAACTGCCGTCTGCGGCCCCGGAGCCATGTTGGCAAGGTAAGCGGCCCATTCGTCCGGCGTCCCCGGAACCAAAGCCGAAGCCGCAGACGGAACCGGTGCCGGTTCCGGAGCCGAGCGAGCGGTATGTGTGACCGTGGTCGTAGCGTTGCTCCCCATGGCGATCACCCCCCAGTGATGCGCTCAACGCCCGCCTCCCCCAGCGGGCTCAACACCTCCATTCTCTCTCACTCTCCGTAACACGGCCAGGTCACAACCCCCAACTCCACTCCTTCGAGTGACAGTTCGGAACCCGGAACTCCACCCACACCCACCCGCCGACCACCGCACCCACCCCGCCGCCACCAGCAGCAGCAGCAGCAGCAGCAACGGCGCCAGCCCGAACCCCCTCCCTTCCCGCTGCCAGCCGCTTTGCGCCGAAGACGCGAGACGATGCGGGCGCTCGACGACCGGAGGCTGCCGCTCAGCGGCGCCAATTGCCATCGGTCAGCTCGACGGCTCACTCGTGGAGCCAGAAGCCCGTTCGCTTCAGCCACAGGTCGAGCAGGGCGCGCTCGCCGTGGATCTCGGTCCGCTCGTCGACGGGTCGGCCGTAGACGAGCAGCAACAGTTCCGCGACCGGGCCACGGACGGTGACGGCCGCATCGCCGCCGCCACGCCGCCACCGGGGGACGTCGCCGGTGAGGTCGACACGCCACTCCCCGGACGGGTCGTCGGTGGCCCGGAAGCAGAGCGTGCGGCCGGCGCCGAGCAGCGGTTCCGCGTCCGTGGGGTCGTACGCCTCGGGGACCGTGCCGAAGCCCATCCACTCGTCGAGGCCGTCCCGCGCCACCGCCGCGTCGACCTCGTAGCGGGCCCCCACGGTCCGGGCGGCGTCGGCGCGGTGGACGACGGTCTCGAACAGCATGCGCCGCGCCCAGAACACGATGGGCTGGTCGGGCACCACGGTCCACACACGGGTGTCGGGGCCGGCCTCGGTCAGGTGGTCCGTGAGCAGCCGCGCGCCCTCGGCGAGCCAGGCGTCGACCACGGCCATGTCCTTGTCGCCGTAATGGAAGACGTCGTTGACCTGGTCCTCCGGGACCTGCTCGGTGGCCCGGGTGCGGACGATGGTCTCCACCCAGCGATGGGCTCCGCTGACGTGCCGTAACAGCTGGCCGAGGTTCCACTCGGGGCAGGTTGACACGTGGACGGTCGGGTCGGCGTCCTTCACCAGGGTGCGCAGCAAGTCGGTCTGGGTGAGGATTTCGGCGCAGTAGCGGTCAAGGTTCCAATCAGACATGCGGCCAGGCTACGAGGCGCGGGGCGGCGGGGCGAGGGCGTCTTCCGACCGAGCCGATGGGCCTCGCGTCCTGGTCCCCAGGTCCCCTGACACTCCGTTCTCCAGGCCGACGACCACGGGTTCCGTCCGTGTCCACAATGCGGTGACGATCAAACAAAGGAGCCGAACATGTCGTATCCCGAGCCCCGCTATCTCGGCGAGAACGGCGAGGTCAACGCGGTGTACAGGCCGGTGGACACCCAGCCGGAGCTGGACTCCCCCTCGGGCAACCGAACGCACTACCTGGCCACGCACGCCTCCACCGGGGGTGAATTCGGGCTGTACCGGGTTGACATGGGACCCAGGTCGCCGGGCCCCACCACCCACTTCCACCGCTCCATCTCGGAGTCCTTCTTCATCCTGTCGGGGGCGGTGCGGCTGTACGACGGCGACCACTGGATCACGGCGCGCTCGGGGGACTTTCTCTATGTGCCGGTAGGCGGATTGCACGCGTTCAAGAACGACTCCGACGACCCTGCGTCCCTGCTTCTGCTCTTCGCCCCGGGCGCACCGCGCGAGGAGTACTTCGAGCAGGTCGCGGAGATGACGCGGCGTGGCGGCAAGGAGCTCGAGGAGTTCCGTATCCGCCACGACAGCTTTTTCGTGGATTGAGTGGGCCGTCACTCGACGGTGTGGTTGTCCCTGGCGACCGAGTCCAGATGAGCTGACAGGTCATCGACCATGCGGCCGAGGAGGCGGACCAGCTCTCGCCGGTCCGGGTCGGACCATGCGGAAAGGGCCTCGCCGAACCAGCCGTTGATGACCCGCAGATAGCGGTCGACGAGCTGCTGGCCGGCCGCGGTGAGGGTGATCAGCCGGGCCCGCTGGTCGTCGGGGTCGGCCACCCTCTCCACCAGTGCGCGCTGCTCCAGCCCGTGAATCTGGCGGGTGGCGTGCGGGCCGGCCACCTGCATCCGCTGGGCGATCTCCCCGACCCGCAGGGGCCGGTCGGCCACGTTGAGGATGACCAGGACGGTCACCGCGGGCCGGTCCAGGGTCACCCCGGCGGTGGCGGTGGCCCGCTCGAAGAGCTGTCCGCGGCTCAGCGTGCCGCTGAGCCGGTTCATGGCGGGCAGCAGGCCCATCAACACGTCGTTGTCGGCCGTCATGAACAACCTCAATCTTGATAGATACCTAACTTAGGTATACATTCACCTCGACCAGTCGGCGCCCCCGATGGACGCCTACCGTAAATAAAGATACCTAAGTTAGGTAAGAGGTGCCATGACCAACATGCCCAAGAGGTGTGACTCGACCATGAGCGACGACGTCCTGGACGTCCTCATCGTCGGTGCCGGACCCGCCGGACTGACGCTGGCCTGCGATCTCGCCCGGCGCGGCATCGCCTGCCGCGTCGTCGACGGCGCGGAGCGGCCCAGCAACGCCTCTCGCGCCAAGACCATCCAGCCGCGCTCCCTGGAGGTCGCCGACGACCTCGGCGTGATCGACCGCGTTCTGCGGCTGGGGACCATCGACGTCCCGACCCGGCACTACGACCGGGAGCGAGTGGTCTCGGAGGCCGTCGAAGTGGCCGTGGGCAAGCCCACCCCCGGCGCCCCCTACGCACCGGTCTGGCTGTCACAGCCGCGGTTCGAGTCCATCCTGCGCGACCGCCTGGCAGAGCTCGGCGGTCAGGTGGAATGGGGATCGGCCGCGACCGGCCTCAGGCAGGATGCCGGCTCCGTCACCGCGACCGTACGAACTGCGGCCGGGCGGCGCGAGATCCGCGCGCGCTACCTCGTCGGATGCGACGGGGCCCGCAGCCTCGTCCGGCAACGGACGGGGGCCACCCTGCGGGGCACCTCGTACCCGGACCAGCGCTGGTACCTGGGCGATGTGCGCGTCGCGGGCCTCGACCGGCACTGCCAGCACCTCTGGATGAGCCCCGAGCACGGGATCCTGTCGCTGTTCCCGCTGCCCAGCACCGACATCTGGCAGCTCCAAGCGTCCGTCCCCGCCGACGAACAGCAGCCCGTCCCACCCTCGTTGGAGCTGTTCCGCCACATCTTCGCCGAACGCGCGGGCGTTCCCGGCCTGGTCATCGACGACGCGGGCTGGCAATCGCTGTACAAGGTCAACGTATGCCTGGTCGACCGGTATCGCGTGGGCCGGGTCTTCCTCGCCGGAGACGCGGCTCACATTCACTCGCCCGCCGGCGGGCAGGGCATGAACACCGGCATCCAGGACGCCTACAACCTGGGCTGGAAGCTCGCCGCCGTCCTCGACGGTGCGGACGCCGCCCTGCTGGACACCTACGAACAAGAACGCCGCCCCGTCGCGCAGTCCGTCCTCGAAGACAGCACCACCCGTCTGCACGCCATGATGCGCGCCTCCGGCAACGGCGACGGTTCGGACGCCCTGCGCGGCCTCACCGACGACTTCACCACCGGACTGACCATCGCCTACGCCGACAGCCCGCTGACCCGTCACCGCCACCTGCCGCCGCGCCCCGAAGGCCCCCGGGCCGGCGACCGGGCACCCGACGCGCCCTGCCTCGACGCCGCGACGGGCCGCGAGCGCCGCATCTTCGACCTGCTGCGCGGCCCGCACTGGACGCTGCTGTCCTTCGGCCACGACCACGACCACGACCACAGCCATGACCCGGTACGCGATCTGATCGCCGATGAGACATCCGTCCCGCTGCGCACCTATCGGGTGACGACCGACGCCACCGCGACCGGCCCCGACACGATCTTCGACGCCGACGGCCATGCCCATCGGCTCTACAACACCGACGGAGACGAACTCGTACTCATCCGCCCGGACGGCTACATCGCCACCCGCGCTCACGCCCTCTCACGTGACGGCAGTCTTCCCCCCACGGCCGGACGGGCGGTTTGATGTACGGAACGCTGATCGACTGCGCTCGCAGGCGCGAGGAGGTCCGAGGTTGTCCGCACTCTCCGGCCGCACCTTGTCCCGTCCGGCCAAGTCCGCCCCGCTCAGATCCCGCAGATCCCGCAGATCCCGTAACGCCGCCCCCCGGACCGCCTGGTCCCCCCGCACCCGCCGCCGACTGGCCGCCGACGCCGCCCTGCTCGTCGTCGCCGCGGCCTTCGTGCTGCCCCTGGCCTGGCTGATCCTGGCCTCTGTGGACAGCGAGGCGACCTTGCGCGTCTCCGCTCCCGGCTCCCCCACCCTGGACAACTTCCAGGCGGTGTGGACGGACGAGATCACCTTCACGCCGATGCTCAACAGCCTGCTGCTGTGCGGCGGGGCCACCATCCTGACCGTGGCGTGCGCGGCGCTGGCCGCCTATCCGCTGTCCCGGTTCCGCTCCCGCCTCGTACGCCCGTACCTGCTGACGATCCTGTTCAGTACCTGTCTGCCGATCACCGCGATCATGGTCCCGGTCTACGGCCTCTTCGTCCAGGTCGACCTGATCGACACGATGTACGGGACGGCCCTGTTCCTGGCCGCCTCCCAACTCCCCTTCGCCATCTGGCTGATGAAGAACTTCATGGACGGGGTGCCGATCATCCTGGAGGAGGCCGCGTGGACGGACGGCGCGTCCTGGCTCCAGAGCCTGACGCGCGTCATCCTCCCCTTGATGGGGCCGGGCATCACGGTCGTGATGATCTACAGCTTCATCATGATGTGGGGCAACTTCTTCGTGCCCTTCATGCTGCTGCTCACCCCCGAGCAACTCCCGGCGTCCGTCAGCATCTTCACCTTCTTCGGCAACTACGGCCAGGTCGTCTACGGCCAGCTGGCCGCCTTCTCGATCCTCTACTCGACCCCCGTGATCCTCCTGTACGTGCTGATCGCCCGCCGGATGGGCGGCGGCTTCGCGCTGGGCGGGGCTGTCAAGGGGTGACGTCGGAGGGTGACGGGTCGTGAGAAAATCCGCTGTTACGGCGGTGAGCGAGCGAGGGGGCGCGCGGATGGAGCAGGTGGAGATCGGCTTCCGTTTCGACGAGGGGGACGACGAGGGCGAGGCTCTGCGGTCGCTGTACCGGCATCTCTACCGGGATGACTCCCTGGAGCGGACGTCCACGGTCGAACTGCGGGAGGCCCCGCCTCTGGAAGGCGCCATGGGCGGCGTCTGGGACACGGTGAACATCGTGCTGACGCACGCCACCGCGCTGTCCGGCCTGGCGGTGTCCGTGGCGGCGTGGCGCCAGAGCCGACCGTCCACGCCGCCCCTGAACGCCCAGTCGAACGGGACCACGGTCACCGTGCAGACCGACGACCCGGAGGCCGTACGTCGGCTGCTGGAGGCCCTGAACAGCGCCGGCAACACCAACTCCGACGACTCCGGTGACTCCGGCGACTCGTCGGAGGGCTGAGGGCGTGCACCTGCCAGACCCGGCCACCTCGCGGGCGGTGCTGATCGGAGTCCATGACTTCGAGCACCTGCCGCCCTTGAAGTCCGTGGCCAACAACCTCAACCGGCTGCGCGACGCGCTGACCGATCCCGAGCTGTGGGGGCTCCCCAAGGAGCACTGCCAGGTGATCCCCCAGCCGCGCTACGACCGCGAGGTGCTGCACGCGATCTCCAAGGCGGCAGGCGAGGCGAAGGACACGCTCTTCGTCTATTACGCCGGACACGGGCTGACGGACCCGGATGCCGTGGACCCCTCGGACCAGCTCTACCTGGCGCTGTCCGAATCCAAGCGCACCGAACTGTACTTGTCCTTGCGCTACCGGGACGTGCGCACAGAGCTGCTGAAACCTCGCCGGGCGCGGCGCAAGATCGTGGTGCTCGACTGCTGCCACAGCGGTCACGCGGCAGCCGTCATGGGGCCGTCCGGGCCCCAGGAAGAGGCGGAGATCGAGGGCGCATACGTTCTCGCCTCCTCCGGTTCCAACGCCGTGTCGTTCGCGCCACCGGACGCGGAGCTGACGGTCTTCACCGGCGAACTGCTGTCGCTGATCGAGGGAGGTGTGCCGGGCGGCCCCGAGCTGCTCACCGTGGAGGACCTGTTCCAGAAGGTCCGGCAGGCCACCATCCGCAAGAACCTCCCGGCCCCGCGCAAGCTGGCGACCGACTCGGCCGGCCAGATCCCCCTGGTACGCAACCGCGCCTACGTACCCGAACTGCCCCCGGCCGTCCCCGCCGTCGATCAAGGCAACGCACCGACCGTCCGGCTGAGCCGGTTCGACCTGGACCGCCTGATCGAGGACCAGAAGAGCAGGGCGAACAGCTTCCCGTACCCGGACCTCCTGCGCGGGCAGCGCCGCCCCCGCTTCACCGAGGTGTACGTACGCCAGCAGGTGTCCGCCCAGGGCACGGACGGGGATCAGCGGACGGAGCGCGCGTCGGATCCGGCACGGCACGGCGACTGGTCCCGCGCGCGGGAGCGGGAGGAGCGGCGGGCCGAGGTCGGCGCTCCGGCGTCGGACGGCAAGCAGGACCGCCGGGTCTCCCAGTCCCTGAAATCCGTGCTCGCGTCGCCGGAACATCTGCTCATCACCGGCGGCCCGGGCATGGGCAAGTCGTCCCTCATCAGCCAGCTGCACCGGGAGCTGCCGGAGAACGCCGTCCCCATCCGGGTCACCGCCAGACACCTCGCCCCTCACGCGGCCAGGCACAAGCCCTGGCAGGAGGCGATCGCCGCGGCGGTGGAGGACGATCTGCTCCCGGCGGGGCTGCTGCGGCTGCCGGACCGGCCCACGCCGGACGGGCAGTGGGTGGTCCTCATCGACGCGCTCGACGAGGTCTCCGGCGTCCGGGACCGGGGGGATCTCGTCGACTGGATCGACGGCGTTCTGCGTCGGCAGGACCTGCCGTTCCGGATGATCCTCACCAGCCGCCCGCCGACACAGGCCGACCGGCGCAGGCTGAGCCACGCGGGCATGGTGCACTACACCCTGGAACCGTTCACCGCCGACGGCTTGGAACGCTTCGCCAAGGGGTGGTTCCTCGACTCCCCCGAGCCGGATCTGGCGGATCGGTTCCTGATCCAGCTGCGCGAGGGCCATCTCCTCGACGTGACCAAGGTGCCGCTGCTCGCCACCATCGCCGCGGTCGTCTTCGAGAGCTCTCCGGACACCCCGCTGCCCAAGCAGCGGTTCGGCCTGTACGAAGAGTTCCTGACCCAACTGGCGGAGGGCCGGAACAGCAAGAGGGTCGATGAGGACCTGCGGAGGTTGCTCGACGCACTGCCCCACGGCGAACGGCTGGCCGTGCAGATCCGGCTTCGGCGCTCACAGCTCGGACAGCGGCTGGCGGTGGCGGCCTCCCAGGGAGAGACGAACCTGCTGCGTCACGCGGATTCCTGGGTGCGAGAGCTCGCCGAGGAGCTGGAAGCGCCCATTCCGAGAATCCCTATGTGGTCCACGATCCTGTTCTCCCTGGCGGAGTCCACCGGGCTCGTCACCCGTGACGACGACAACGTCCGCTTCTGGCATCTCTCCTTCGCCGAGCATCTGGCGGCGCAACACCACGAGCAGGACCTCCCGGATGCGTTCGACCCCAGGACGGAGGTCTGGGGCTCCTGGCTCGCCCGCGTCTTCGACGGCGCCGGACAGGAGGAGGTCGCGCGGCTCGTACTGGTCCGGCACACCCACAGCCACCCGGCCAGCACGCTGCTCCCCTGGCTCCAGCAGCAGACCGACCACCATCAGGCACTCGTCGGCGAGCTGCTGCTGCGTGGGGCACAGGCCACAAGCCCGGTGCTCGACGCCTTCTGCGACGGTCTCCGTCGGGTTCTCTTCGTACCCGACAACGATCACTACGACGACATGCTGACCACTGCGGCGCTGCTGGGCGACCCCAGGGTATCGGCCACCCTCACCTCGGTCATGGAGGACGAGGAGGCCCCGACCACGGCGCGCGTCGCGGCGGCCCAGCTGCTCACTGAGCGCAGCGGGCCCACGGCGAAGGCGGCGGTCGACCATTTGTGGACCGTCATCGACAACCCGCACCTCACGGACGCCGATCGAGTACGCGGCGCCGCCGCGGTCGCTCGCACCCAGCACTCCTCACGGGACCGGGCGGCCGACGCCCTGCTGAAGACGGCCCGGGACGAACGGGTCAGCATCGCACAGCGCCGCTCGGCGGCCGAGGCTCTGGCGAGCATGGGAGGCGAAGTCCTGAAGCAGGCTCAAGCCTGTCTGAGCGACCTCATGCACAGCCCCGGGGCCCTCGTCCAGGACGTCGTGACGGTTGCGGAAGCCTTGACCAAACTCTCCCCGTCGTCATTTGACGAGACGCTGTCCGCCCTCGAGGCGATGGCCGAGGACCCGGCGACGTCCGTCTTCGACCGGATCGACCTCATGCGCGTCATCGCCGTCCTGGATCACGGCCGCAGAGCCCGCTCCATCGACATGATGGACAAGCTCATGACCTCGCCTCGGGCCGGTGCCCATATCCGGGCGAAGGCGGCCGAGGCGCTGGCGGACGTCGCGCCGGACCGTATCCAGCTGTCCGTGGATGTACTGCGGGGACTGGTCCTGAACTCCCGGCTGGACATGGACGACAGGATCGACGCGGCGGAACGGCTCGCTCGAGTCGACGCCGACCAGCGGGCGGACATGGCTGATGAGCTGTTCCGCCTGGCGCAGTCGTCACACTGCGGGCTGACGGACAAGGTCAAGGCGGTGGTGAGGTCCGCTTCTCTCGCGCCCGGCAAGAGAAGGCGCTGTGTGGACCTGCTCGCCGCGACCGCGTGCAATACGGCGCTGAGCCTGAGGGATCGGCTTTACGCGGTCTCGCGCTTGAACACCATGGACCCGCAGAACACCGAACGGGTGGTCCCCGTGCTGGAAGAGGCCCTGGGCACCCCGGGTGTGCACCCGAACTCGCAAGCGGAGGCCGCACGCCACCTCGCAAAACTGAGTGACGCCCACCGTGCGCGCGCCATCGAGATCCTGCGCCGACGGGTCATGGCGCCAGAGACCTCCCCAGAGGAAGCCTCGGCACTCGCCAAGACCCTGGCACAACTGGCTCCGGAGCAGACCGATGAGGTCGAGGCGGTCCTCATGCGGGTGGTGGAATCCCGCTTCACCGATGCATATGAGCTTCGTGAGGCGGCGGAATCGCTGGTCAGCCTGGTACCGCGGACCCGGCCCCAGGTCGTCGCCGCATTGCTGCGCCATGCGCAGGAGGAGCCGGAGGCGATCTACATGCGGTGGATGTTGAATGCCGTGGTCTCGATCGACCCGGGTCGACACGAAGAGGCCGCCCGCATCGTGCACACACGGCTGACCGCCCCCGGCGAATCGGAGGCCACCCGCAAACAGCTCGTCGAGACGCTGGCGAAACTGGGTGGTGCGCAAGAGCGCGCGGATGCCGTGCGTATTCTCTCGGCCTGCGTCACCGATGCCGCCATCGAGACCGATGTACGACTTGACGCCACGGACTCGCTGGCCTCGATCGACCCCCTGGCGGTGGAATCCGTGGCCGACCAGCTCTCGGACCTCGCCGCCGATCAAACCTGCCCGGCGCGATACCGAATCCGCGCGGCCACGCGAATCGGTGGACTCGGCCGGGCCCACCACGAGCAGGCCAAGAAGCTCCTCGAGGCGATCGCCACCGACGAACGCTGCGATGTGACTCACCGGGATGAGGCACAGGAAGAGCTGCGAAAACTACAGGATGTCCCGCCACCCGTGGACCCGGCCTGAGCGCCCGGCCTGAACGGCAGGCGGCCGTTCACCCGCCCGGCGTGTCCGGCGCCCCGCACCCGTGGCTGCGCGCCGAGGCCTCCGCGAAGGCCTTGAGGGCGGCGCGCTCGTAGGACAGGTCCGGCTCCCGGCGGGTGTTGTCCTTGGTGCTGTCCGCGCGGACCAGGAACAGCGCGTCCTCGGCGTTGTCCGGGCAGGAGGCGCTGGCCCAGTAGGCGCTCTGGCCCAGCCGGCCCGAGGGTTCCTCGGAGGGGTTGGGGCCGTCCAGGCCCCGGTCGGCGCTGTACTCGGCGCGGGCCTCCTCGGCGTACGGGCCGTAGTACGCGTCGAGGCGGTAGCGCGGCGAGCCGTCGCGCGCGCCGAGGGCGCAGGACTCGCGCGGTGCGCGGTCGCGGGCGGTCTCCCGGGCCGTGGACACCGCGGAGCGGGAGGCCGTCGGGACGCCCTCGCAGGTGCCGTCGGCGCCGAGCAGCGGCTCGTACTCGTCCTCGTTAACCGGCAGGCCCACCGTGTCGACCGGCTTGCCCAGGCGGGCGCCGCAGCCCCAGTGGTCGTTGGCCGCCTCGGCGGTGGCGGTCGCGGTGCGGACGTAGTCGGGGCGGGCGGCCGGGTCGTCGAGGGTGACGCCGATGAGCTCCGTCTCGACGGTGATCAGCAGGCTGGTGCCGCCCTTGACGCAGTCGAGCAGCACGGCGGTGGTCGCCTTGCCGTCCTCCCTGCCGTCCGGGCGCTCGTTGGCCGTGCCGAAGAGCCCGGACCAGCCGTGGCCGAGGGGGACCGCGAGGGTGCTCCCCCCGGGGACGGAGGTGTACGTCCCGGCGAGGCCATAACGGGTGTGGGGCCGCGGCGCGCCCGCGATGGTCACCTTGACGCGGCCCTTGCCGTCGCCCTTCACCTCACACTGTACGGAGAGGGTGTTGGCCACACCCTCCTCGCTCTTGCGGTCGGCTTCGAGGTCGGCGTCGAAGGTGCCCTTGGTGCGGTTGCTGACGCTGATCTCGCCGTCGCCGAGCACCGCGCGGACCTCGTCCGCGGCCAGCACCCCGTCGCAGGCCGCGTCGAGCGCGCGGTCGTCGCTGCCGGCCGTCCAGACGATCGTGCCCGTCAGCGCGGCCAGCGCCAGCACGGCGGCCCCGAGGCCCCATCGGCGACGGCGGGTCAGCCGCCCGCCGAGTCGCAGTCTGTTCAGTGCCATTCCTCGACCTCCCCCAGCACCTTCGTATCGCGGCACCCCGCCGACTTGGGCCAGCCGTCCTCGGCGCTCAGATAGCGGTCCAGCACCGAGCGTGCGGCGCGGGAGAGCGCGGCGCGGTCCTTGGCGCCCAGGGTCGCCGTATCGCCGTCCTCGATGAGGATCGAGGGCTCCACCGAGACGCGGTGGTAGGTCTCGCGGCCGCCGCACACCGAGCGTGCCCACAGGGCGAGTTGGGGGTCGTCGACGTAGGAGGAGATACGGTCCTCGCCCTTGCCGCCGGCCGTCCCGCCGCCGCCCGTGGGCTTTCCGCGGTCCTGGGACACCCCCCACCCCGGCACATGGCCCTCGCGCTCGTACGAGTTGTACGCGGTCCGGCCGAAGATGCCCGCCCAGCTCGCCGCCTCGACTCCGGTGACCTGCCAGTCCTCCGGCTGCTCCCCGTCGTTCTGCTCGGCCTCCGAGTCCCAGATGCCCTGGCAGGCGTTCACCACGCCGGACTCCTGGAGGTCGCCGAGCGTGGTCCAGGTGCCGGGCATCACCCCGGAGAGCGACCGGGCGTTGATCCAGCCGCACTTGCGCAGGCCGCGGCCGGGCTCCACGATGCGCTCGGCCTGCGAGCCCCCGTCGTGTTCGTGGGTGTCCAGGACCCGGGTCGGGGCCTTGAGCGGGTCGCTGCCGCAGTCCTGAGCCTCGGTGATGGCGTTCGCGACGTGCACGGCGGTGCGGAAGCCGGTGAGTGCGGCGGCCTTTTCGGCCCTGGCCTGCTCCTCGCGCTCGGCGCGGTTGTCGGCGGCCTTGCGCTCGCCGTCGGAGACGCGCGCGGACACATACAGGTCGGTCGTGGGCCGGACCCGGCCGCGCAGGCCGCCCACGCACTCGGCCACCACCCAGGCGCCGCGCCGGTCGTACTGGCCGGTGGTTCCGGGGGCCACGTGGGTGCCCTCGACGTCGCTGCCCTTCCCCAGGAGATCCTTGGTCTCCATGTCCTCGGGGATGTCGGAGACCAGCGCCTCGGCATGGACGGTGACGCTGTAGCCGTCCCCCCAGGACAGCTCGCAGTCCAGCAGCGAGCGGCTCTCCTGGTCGGGTTCGAGCATCGTGCCGTGCTGGCTGAGCTCGCCCGCCTGGCCGTCGCGGACGAGACGTTTCAGGTCCGCGTACGGGAGGGTGCCGTCGCACGCCTTTCTCAACTGGGCACGGTTCGCCGCGAGATGGCCGCCCTCGTCGCTGTCGCGGTTCGCGATGACGAAGACCGCGACCAGTGCCATGACGAGTACCACCAGGGCCGTGTAGCGCAGCCACACGCGAGCCCACAAACGACGCATCCCGCCCCCGCTCCTTCGTCCCCCTTGATCAGTTGATCAGCAGTCCACCTTGATCAAGCCGGGACAGTAGCAGAGCGGCGCGGCGGGAGCCCGGGTCAGTAGACCGACTCCGCCTCGTCCATGCGGTGCACCGGGACCGTCTTGAGCTCGGTGACCGCCTCCGCGATCGGCACCATCTTGATGTCCGTGCCGCGCAGCGCGGTCATCATCCCGAAGTCGCCGCGGTGGGCGGCCTCGACGGCGTGCCAGCCGAAGCGGGTGGCCAGGACCCGGTCGTACGCGGTCGGGGTGCCGCCGCGCTGGACGTGGCCGAGGATGACCGGGCGGGCCTCCTTGCCCAGCCGCCGCTCGAGTTCGGCCGCCAGGCGGTTGCCGATGCCGGTGAACCGCTCGTGGCCGTACTGGTCGATCGCGCCCTTCTTGTACTCCATCGTGCCCTCGGCGGGGTGCGCGCCCTCGGCGACACAGATGACCGCGAACTTCTTGCCGCGGGAGAAGCGCTCCTCGACCATCTTCACCAGCGCGTCGATCTCGAACGGCCGCTCCGGCAGGCAGATGCCGTGCGCGCCGCCCGCCATGCCGGACTCCAGCGCGATCCAGCCCGCGTGGCGCCCCATGACCTCGACGACCATGACCCGCTGGTGCGACTCGGCGGTGGTCTTGAGCCGGTCCATGGCCTCGGTGGCGACGCCGACGGCGGTGTCGAAGCCGAAGGTGCGGTCGGTGGAGGAGATGTCGTTGTCGATGGTCTTGGGCACGCCGACGATGGGCAGCCCGGCGTCGGAGAGCATCCGGGCGGCGGTGAGCGTGCCCTCGCCGCCGATCGGGATCAGCACGTCGATGCCGTAGTCGCGGGCGTGGTCCTTGGAGGTCTCACAGGCCTCGCGCAGCCGGGCCCGCTCCAGGCGGGAGGAGCCGAGGATGGTGCCGCCGCGGGCGAGGATGCCGCTCACGGCGTCCAGGTCGAGCTTGCGGTGGCGGCCGTCGAGGAGCCCCTTGAAGCCGTCCTCGAAGCCGATGACCTCGTCTCCGTGTCCGACCACGGCCCGGTGGACGACCGAGCGGATCACAGCGTTCAGGCCGGGGCAGTCGCCGCCTGCGGTGAGAACTCCGATGCGCATCGTGCTGTGTCTCCTGCTGCGTACGGGTAAGTGTGAGCCAGTCCGATTGTTCCACGGGCCTGGCGGTGCCATGTCCCTGCATACCCGACTCCGCCCCCGGCTCCAACCCCCGCTCCGGCCGGACTCCGGATCGGGCCCCGGAACCTGCCCCGGAGCATGGCCCCGACCAGGCCCCGGACCAGGCCCCTGATCCGGCCCCGGACCGGGCGAGCGTTCTATCGATGGCCGCAGGTATTGTCAAGGGGACAGGGCCGCCAATACGGCCGTTTTCAGGAGTTTCGACCGGAAACAACCGGAAACAACCGGACGCACCCACCGCACCCACCGCACCGGACGCACCGGACGCACCGGACGCAGTCGACAAGGATCGGAGAGCAGGGCGTGACGCGCAGCGTGTACGTGACCGGGATCGAACGCGGCGACGGCCGCCAGGTCGTCGAGCTGGGGGTCATGGAGCTCCTGACCCGCCATGTCGACCGGGTCGGCGTCTTCCGCCCCCTGGTGCACGACAACCCCGACCGCCTCTTCGACCTCCTGCGGGCCCGCTACCGGCTGGGCCAGTCCCCCGAGTCCGTCTTCGGGATCACCTACGAGGAGGCGTCCGCCCTCCAGGCCGAGCGGGGCACCGACGAGCTGGTGGCGCACCTGGTCGGCCGTTTCCACGAGGTGGCCCGGGACTACGAGTACGTCCTCGTCCTGGGCAGCGACTACGCCGCGACCAGCCTCCCCGACGAGCTGGGGCTGAACGCGCGGCTGGCCAACGAGTTCGGCGCCTCGGTGATCACCGTCGTGGGCGGCCAGGACCAGAGCGCCGAGTCCGTGGGCGCCGAGGCGCACAACGCCTACCGCGCCTACGACGCGCAGGGCTGCGATGTCGTCGCCGTCGTGGTGAACCGGGTGGCCCCCGGCGACCGGGAGGCCGTGGCCGAGCGGCTGAGCGGCCGCCTCCCCGTCCCCTGCTACGCGCTGCCGGAGGACGCCTCGCTCTCCGCGCCCACCGTCTCCCAGGTGGTGCGCACCCTGGACGCCGAGCTGCTGCTCGGCGACCACGCGGGGCTGTCCCGGGACGTGCGGGACTTCGTCTTCGGCGGCGCCATGCTGCCCAGCTTCCTGCCCGCGCTGACCGAGGGCTGCCTGGTGGTGACCCCCGGCGACCGCGCCGACCTGATCATCGGGGCGCTCGCGGCGCACAGCGCGGGGGCCCCGCCCATCGCCGGGGTGCTGCTCACCCTGGACGAGCGGCCGGGCCCGGACATCCTGGCGCTGGCCTCCCGGCTGGCCCCGGGCACCCCGGTGGCGGCCGTGGCCGGCGGCAGCTTCCCGACCGCGGCCGAGTTGTTCGCGCTGGAGGGCAAGCTCACCGCGGGCTCGCCGCGCAAGGCCGAGATCGCGATCGGCCTGTTCGAGCGGCATGTGGACACCTCGGAGCTGACCAACCGGATCTCGGTCGCCCGCTCCGGCCGGGTCACCCCGATGATGTTCGAGCACGAGCTGATCGAGCGGTCCCGCGCGGGCCGCCGCCGGGTCGTCCTCCCCGAGGGCACCGAGGAGCGGGTGCTGCGCGCCGCCGATGTGCTGCTGCGCCGCGATGTGTGCGACCTCACGCTGCTGGGCGCGGAGGACGTGGTGCGCAAGCGCGCCGCCGAGCTGGGCATCCAGCTCGCGGACGCGCAGATCATCGACCCGCAGACCTCGCCGCTGCGCGACCGCTTCGCCGAGCTGTACGCGAAGCTGCGCGCCCACAAGGGCGTCTCCTACGAGCTGGCCTACGACGTGGTCGCCGACGTCTCGTACTTCGGCACGCTGATGGTGCAGGAGGGCCTGGCCGACGGCATGGTCTCCGGCGCCGTGCACTCCACCGCGGCCACCATCCGGCCCGCCTTCGAGATCATCAAGACCGCGCCGGGCGCCCAGATCGTCTCCTCGGTCTTCTTCATGTGCCTGGCGGACCGGGTGCTGGTGTACGGCGACTGCGCGGTCAACCCGGACCCGGACGCCGAGCAGCTCGCGGACATCGCCATCCAGTCGGCCACCACGGCCGCCCAGTTCGGCGTGGAGCCGCGGATCGCGATGCTCTCGTACTCGACCGGCACCTCCGGGTCCGGCGTGGACGTCGACAAGGTGCGCAAGGCGACCGAGCTGGTCCGCGAGCGCCGCCCGGACCTGCTGGTCGAGGGCCCGATCCAGTACGACGCCGCGGTGGACGCGGCCGTCGCGGCGACCAAGCTGCCGGACTCCGAGGTGGCGGGCAAGGCCACGGTCCTGGTCTTCCCGGACCTGAACACCGGCAACAACACCTACAAGGCGGTGCAGCGCTCGGCGGGCGCGGTCGCGGTCGGCCCCGTGCTCCAGGGGCTGCGCAAGCCGGTGAACGACCTCTCCCGCGGGGCGCTGGTCCAGGACATCGTCAACACCGTCTCGATCACCGCCGTCCAGGCCCAGACGCCCACCCCCGCCTCCCCCGCACAGAAAGCACCCACCGCGTGAACGGCTCCCGAGTCCTCGTTCTCAACTCCGGCTCCTCGTCGGTCAAGTACCAGCTGCTGGACATGGCCGACGGCAGCCGGCTCGCCTCCGGCATCGTGGAGCGGATCGGGGAGGGCCCCGTCGCCGACCACTCGGCCGCCCTCAAGCAGGTCGCCGAGGAGCTGGCCGGGCAGGGCCTCGGCCTGGACTCGCCCGCGCTGGCGGCGGTCGGCCACCGGGTGGTGCACGGCGGCACCCGGTTCACCGAGCCGACCCTGATCACCGACGAGGTGGTCGAGGAGATCGAGAAGCTGGTGCCGCTGGCCCCGCTGCACAACCCGGCGAACGTCACCGGGATCAAGGTGGCCCGCGCGCTGCGCCCGGACCTGCCGCAGGTGGCGGTCTTCGACACCGCGTTTCACTCCACGATGCCGGAGGAGGCGGCGCGCTACGCCATCGACCGGGCGACCGCCGACCGGTACGGGGTGCGGCGCTACGGCTTCCACGGCACCTCGCACGCGTTCGTCTCCCGGGCCACCGCCGCGCTGCTGGGCCGGGACGTCTCCGACGTCAACACGATCGTGCTGCACCTGGGCAACGGCGCCAGCGCCTCCGCCGTGCGCGGCGGGGTGTGCGTGGACACCTCGATGGGGCTCACCCCGCTGGAGGGCCTGGTCATGGGGACCCGCTCCGGGGACCTGGACCCGGCGGCGATCTTCCACCTGGCCCGGGTCGGCGGGCTGTCGGTCGACGAGATCGACACCCTGCTGAACAAGCGCAGCGGGCTGCTGGGGCTGTGCGGGGACAACGACATGCGCGAGATCGGCCGCCGGATGGGCGAGGGGGACCCGGAGGCGCAGCTGGCCTTCGACGTCTACATCCACCGGCTGCGCAAGTATGTGGGCGCGTACACCGCCGTGCTGGGGCGGGTGGACGCGATCGCCTTCACCGCGGGCGTCGGGGAGAACTCCGCGGCGGTGCGGGAGGCGGCGATGCGCGGCCTGCCCGCGTTCGGCATCGAGGTGGACGCGGTCCGCAACGCGGTGCGCGGCTCCTCGGCGCGGCTGATCTCCACGGAGGCCAGCCGGGTCGCGGTGGCCGTGGTGCCGACCGACGAGGAGCTGGAGATAGCGAGCCAGGCGTACGAACTGGTCACTGCCTAGCCTCCTGGTCACCGTCCGGCCTCCGGCTCTTCCGCCGTGCTTGCCCAGGCATTGCACCGGCGTACATAAGCTTAAAAATTCCGCTCCGAAACAAACCGATAGGATCTGCCTCATGCGCCGTTCCAAAATCGTCTGCACTCTGGGCCCCGCCGTCGACTCCTACGACCAGCTGAAGTCGCTGATCGAGGCCGGGATGAACGTGGCCCGATTCAACATGAGCCATGGGAGCCACACGGAGCACGAGGAGCGGTATCACCGCGTCCGCAAGGCCTCCGAGGAGACCGGGCGCGCGGTCGGCGTGCTCGCCGACCTCCAGGGCCCCAAGATCCGGCTGGAGACCTTCGCCGACGGCCCGGTGGAGCTGGTGCGCGGTGACGAGTTCACCATCACCACCGAGGACGTGCCGGGCGACCGCACGATCTGCGGCACCACGTACAAGGGGCTGCCGGGCGATGTCTCCAAGGGCGACCAGGTCCTGATCAACGACGGCAACGTCGAGCTGCGGGTCACCGCGGTCGAGGGCACCCGGGTCAAGACGATCGTCATCGAGGGCGGGGTGATCTCCGACCACAAGGGGATCAACCTGCCGGGCACGGCGGTCAATGTGCCCGCGCTGTCCGAGAAGGACATCGTGGACCTGAAGTTCGCGCTGGCGATGGGGTGCGACATGGTCGCGCTGTCCTTCGTCCGGGACGCCGCCGACGTCCGCGATGTGCACCGCGTCATGGACGAGGTGGGGCACCGGGTGCCGGTGATCGCCAAGGTCGAGAAGCCGCAGGCGGTCGCCAACATGGAGGAGGTCGTCGCGGCCTTCGACGGCGTCATGGTGGCCCGCGGTGACCTGGCCGTCGAGTATCCGCTCGAGAAGGTCCCGATGGTGCAGAAGCGCCTGATCGAGCTGTGCCGCCGGAACGCCAAGCCGGTGATCGTCGCGACCCAGATGATGGAGTCGATGATCACCAACTCGCGTCCGACCCGCGCCGAGGCGTCCGACGTCGCCAACGCGATCCTCGACGGCGCCGACGCGGTCATGCTGTCCGCGGAGTCCTCCGTCGGCGCGTACCCGCTGGAGACGGTCAAGACGATGTCCCGCATCGTCCAGGCCGCCGAGCAGGAGCTGCTCTCGCGCGGCCTCCAGCCGCTGGTCCCCGGCAAGAAGCCGCGTACGCAGGGCGGCTCGGTCGCCCGTGCGGCCTGCGAGATCGCCGACTTCCTGGACGCCGAGTCGCTGGTGGCCTTCACCCAGTCCGGCGACACCGCCCGCCGGCTGTCCCGCTACCGGGCCCAGCAGCCGATCCTGGCCTTCACCACCGACGTGGCCACCCGCAACCAGCTGACGCTCAGCTGGGGCGTGGAGTCGTTCGTGGTGCCGTATGTGGAGCACACCGACGCGATGGTGGACCTCGTGGACGCCGAGCTGTCGAAGCTGGGCCGCTACAACGAAGGCGCTACCATGATCATCACGGCCGGTTCGCCCCCCGGCGTCTCCGGCACCACCAACATGGTCCGGGTGCACCACCTGGGCGGCGAGGGCAAGTAACGCGCCCGGCTGACGAGCGACCGGCCGCTCGAACAGGCGGCTGACGCGCCGGTGGGCACCGCCCCGACTGGGGTGGTGCCCACCGGCGTTCGCCCTCCCGGAGGAGGGCTGTGCGGCTCCCGAACGGGTCTGTGTCCCGGGGTTAATCCCCCGTCTTGTAGAGGTGCATGCCGGGGATGGTCAGGTCGCCGCCGAACTGGCCGGCCTGCGTGACCGTCACATCGGTGAAGAACACCTCGGGGAGGTTGATCGGCGGCGGGCTCTTCGGGCTGAAGGTGATCGGGATGATCCCCAGCAGATTGCCCGACAGCTCCTCGGTGTACATGGTGATCGGGCCGTTGTTGAAGGTCGAGGTGGAGCCCTCGCGCGCGGCCACGTGGTTGGTCGTCCCGCCGGTCCCGACCGTCAGCTGGTGCAGATCCTTGATCTCAATGCCGGAGGCCGTGAACTTGAGGACCTTCTTGACCTGCCCGCTGTACGTCTTGACCTCGACGATGCCCTTGTAGTCCAGGCCGTGCAGGGTCAGCAGGGTGCTCTTGAGGGTCCAGGGGTCCTCGGGCACCAGGGCGGCGGTCGGCTCGGTCTCGGCGTTGTCGTACGCCTCGGCGTCGAACGTCGGGCAGGGGAACGGCTCCTTGCCGCTCTTGTCCCCGTCCTCGGCCTTGGGGGAGGACGAGGAGCTGGGGCCGGGCGACGGAGTGGAGCCGTCGGCCTTGTCCTCGGCGTCCTTGGCGTCCTCGGTCTTGTCCTTGGCGTCCTGGGCTTTGTCCTTGGCCTTTTCCTCGGCCTTGGACTCGTCCTTGTCGGCGGTGTCCTTCGCTTTGTCGGCCGCGTCTTCGGTGGGGTCGGCGGTCTTGCCCGACGAGCCGGTCGAGGAGTCCGACGGGGTCGGCGTGGTGCTCGGCTCGGCCGTCTCGTCCTTGTCGTCACCGCCCCCGGTGAAGATGTCCTTGAGCGCGTCCCCGAGGCCCAGCGGGTCGAGCGGGTTCTTGGTCTTGGTCGCGGACGGGCTCGGTGAGGCGGAGGGCGTCTCCGGCGTCGCGTCGTCCGTCGCGTCGTCCGTCTTGTCGCCCGTCTTGGTGCCGGACGTGGCCGACGGGGTCGGCGTGGCGCCGGGCTCGGAGCCTTTGTCGTCCGAGCTCTTGCCCTCAGAAGTCTTGTCCTCGGAACCCTCGGAGCCCTTGGAGTCCTTGGAGTCCTTGTCCTTGGAGTCCTTGGACGTCTCGCCGGCCTCGTCGGTGCTCTTCTGGTCCTTGGCGTCGTCCTTGTCGGCCTCGTCCGACTGGGAGACGCACGGCCCGGGCTTGTAGCGGTCCTCGGCCCGGGAGGTCGCCTGGGCGAGCTGCGGGGTCAGCCCCATGCCCATCAGCACGGCCGTCGGCATGGCGGCGAGCGCTATCGCCTTGCCGGCGGGCATGTGCAGGCGGGTGAGCATCGACTTCTTGGGGGCCGCGTGCCGCGGCCCCGTTCTCGCCTTGCGTGGACTGGTGACGCTCGCACCCTCCGACTCGTCTTGTTCACCCCGCACGGTGCCTCCCATCCCTGGATTCCTGGTCCCGCGCGGCCCCCGCGACGGCCGGCTCCGGCTCGCCGCCGCCCGCGCCGTCTCCAGCGTCCGCGTCGTCCACGCCGTCCGAACTGTCCGTGGGTGCGGGCCCCGTGTCCTTCGCCGGCTGCTCGGTGGGCGTCTCACCCGGCGCCCAGGCGACGCTCATCCCGCCGCCGAACAGGGTGAGCAGGAAGCCCACCAGGAGTCCCCCGAAGTTGGCCACGGGGATCGAGACCAGGCCGAGCAGGATGGTGGCGACTCCCGCGAAGACCCGCACGATGGGCTGGAACCACATGGTCAGGCCCAGCACGACCAGCAGGACGCCGATGATCAGCGCGCCGGACCCCGTGGTGGTCGACATCCGGACGGTCATCTGACCCAAGGTGATGTTGGCATACGGCAGGTACCCGATCGGCAGCCCGGCCAATATGGTGAAGAGCCCTGCCCAGAACGGGCGTTGCCAGCGCCAATGCCTGAAAGCCAGGCGCAGACGGCTGATACGGTCACGCGCCCCCGGCGACTCGGCACTCAATGAAAACAGCTCCCTGGGGCCGGCGATCTGGACGATCGCAAGTGTTCTGATGCGGTACTGACAGTCGCGGTGCCGGTGCCCCGACGCCGCTGAGCGATCCCGGGTGAGGGGCGGCTGACACGGCCCCCCACCCGCTCAACGGGTCAGAAGCACTCCTTGCCCTTGCCACTGCCCTTGTAGATCTTCATAGAAAGGTCGGGGAGCTTGAACGTGCCCGCGTTGGTCGCCCATGCGGTCTGCTCGACATCGGTCAGCAACGCCGTGTCGGCTTCCTGACCGAAGGAACCGGGGTCCTTCTTGTTCGAGTCGTTCGTCGGCCCCTTGGACGTGTCGCCGGCCGCCACGCCGATGTTGATGTTGCCGAAGACGGCGTCGGCCTTGAGCTGGTCGAGGTCGATGAAGAGGTTCTTCGCGACCACCTTCCTGCCGTTGCCGCCGGCCTCCAGCCTCAGCGTGACATCGCCGAAGAGCGGGACCGGGACCACCACCGACTGGCACAGGCTTTCGATCTTGGCGCTCTTGAACGCCGACACGGCGACGGGAATCTTCTTGCCCCCGTGCTGGGTGTCAAGCGTGCCGTACTGGACAAAGCCCCTGCCGTCGAGCTCTTTCACCTTCACCTTGAACTGCTGGCCGGACACGCTGAACGAGGCCGCGAGCGCACCCTGCGCGACGGCTACACCGATCGCCGCCGTGGCAGCGACGCTCGGCACCATGACAACGGCGAACCGCTTCCATCTGGTCCCGCCACGAGCCTGGGACTCCATGACTTTCCTCCTTCTCGGACGTACATCTCCGGCTGGGGCCGCGGCCCGAGCCTGGGATGGGAGAAGTGCTACGTCCTCGGGAAGGAGAGCGCCCACGTCTCGCAGGCGCGTACCGCACCCGAAACACCGGCGATCACCCCCGAGCGACAACCACTGGCCACGCCTTTCGCGCAACCTCCTGGACAGGCTCTGCCGGTAGGCAGAGACCCCCCTGTCCACGGCCGACGCCACTGCCGTCGGCCTGCTCGGTGGGGACCCATCACACCGACCGCGCCGACCGGATGCCGGACTGAGGGGATGGACCGAGCTTGGCCGATCGTGGTCCATTTACGGGCGGGTGCACAAGGGGTTCGTTACCAGCGAGTAACGGGCGGATAACCGTACTGCGGCAGGCCGGTAGAGACCGGGCACTCAGGGTCGCCGTCACATGACCGGAAAGAGGGGGCAATTCATGCCATGACCGGACAACGAACTGCCGTTTACTTACTGCCAGTTACAGCGACCGCGATTACCAAGTTTTGGTAAAGCGCGGTCGCTTCTCTGTTTGAGGTGGCAAGAGATCAGAACAGTACGCGAGCCAGCGCACCGCGCGCCGCGACCACTCTGGGATCATCCGCGCCGATCACCTCGAAGAGCTCCAGCAAGTGGACCCGTACCGCCTCCCGGTCCTCGCCGACCGTCCGCCGGACCGCGTCGACCAACCGCCCGAAGGCGTCCTCCACATGACCCCCCACCAGGTCGAGATCCGCGGCCGCGATCTGCGCCGCCGGATCCGCCGGATTGTCGGCCGCCGCCTTGCGCACCACCTGGGCGTCCGCGCCCTGCACCCGGCTCAGCAACTCGGCCTGAGCCAGGCCCAGCTTGGCCTCGGTGTTGCCCGGGTCGTCGGCCAGCACATTGCGGTACGCCTGCACCGCACCGCCGAGATCGCCCGCGTCCAGCGCCTCGTGTGCCGCCGCGAGCGCGCTGTCGTACGGGGTGGCGGGCTGCTGCGCGACCGGCTCATCGCCCTCGGCGTCCGCGTCCTGCACCGGGGCGCCCACGATGCCGAACTGCTGCTCCGCCGCCAGGATCAACTGGTCCAGCACCTGCCGGATCTGGGCCTCGGGCGCGGCGCCCTGGAAGAGGGGCACCGGCTGGCCGGCGACGACCGCGAACACGGCGGGGATGCCCTGCACCCCGAACTGCTGGAAGAGCATCTGGTTGGCGTCGACGTCGATCTTCGCCAGGACGAACCGGCCCGCGTACTCCCCCGCCAGCCGCTCGAGGACCGGACCGAGCTGCTTGCACGGCTCGCACCACTCGGCCCAGAAGTCGATGACGACCGGTACTTCGGTGGAGCGCTGGAGGACCTCCTGCTGGAATCCCGCCTCGTCGACGTCGAAGATCAGACGGGTGGGCACCGCGGTGCCCGTGCGGGCCGCCTCGGCCCGCGCCTTCTCCGCCTTCTGCTTCGCTTCTCCGGCCGCCTTCACCGCGGCGAGGTCGACCACTCCACTCATGGACATGTTCCGTGGCTGCATGGTCCTATCCTCCCCTCTTCCCGCGGTGAATGGAAAAGCGCACACCCTTACGCTACGAGCCGTAGCGTAACTGGAAGCGCCCTCGGAGATCCAGGGGCCAAAGCGGGCGTACGGGTAGGGTCACGGGCATGAGCCCGCCAACGCGGCGCACCGGCCGCCCCCGCAGTGCCGAGGCCGACCGCGCGATCCTCGGCGCGACGCGGGCCGCCCTGGTCGAGCTCGGCTGGCCGAAGCTGACGATGGGCGATGTCGCGGCCCGGGCGGGTGTGGCCAAGACCACCCTCTACCGCCGCTGGGCGAACAAGAGCGAGCTGGTGGTGGACGCGGTGGCGGCCCTCCTCGACGAGGAGATGGAACTGCCCGACCTGGGGTCGCTGCGCGCCGATGTGGAGGAGACGGTGCTCCGGTTCGCCGCGCTGCTGGACCGGCCGGAGGCCAGGACCTCGCTGATGGCCGTGGTCGCCGAGGCCACCCACGACGAGGCGCTGCGGCAGCGGATCCGCTCCGTGATCGTCGACCGGCAGAAGCGGCTGGTGCTGCTGGGCCGGGAGCGGGCCCAGGCCCGCGGCGAGTTGCCGCGCGAGGCCGACACCGCCGCGGCGGCCCGCAGCGCGGACCTGATATTCGACGTGATCGCCGGCGCGGTGGTGCACCGGACGCTGGTGAGCGCCGATGTCGTGGACGAGCTCTGGGCGCGCGACTTCGCCGAGCTGCTGCTCCGCGGCTTCCCGGCCATCGTCCAGAGGCCGGCCGACCCCGCTCAGAAGCCGGCCGGCTCCGTGTAGCCGCCCCACTCCTCGCGCAGCGCGCCGCAGATCTCGCCGAGGGTCGCCTCCGCCCGGACGGCCTCCATCATGGGCCCGATCATGTTCGAGCCGTCACGGGCGGCGGCCAGCATGTCCTTCAGGGCGGCGGACACCCGGGCGTCGTCGCGGATCTCCTTGCGGGCGGCGAGCACCTGCACCTGCTCGCGCTCGACCTCGTGGCCGACCCGCAGGATCTCCAGGTCGCCGGTGACCGAGCCCTCGTGGCAGTTGACGCCGACGATCTTCTTGTCGCCCTTCTCCAGCGCCCGCTGGTACTGGAAGGCCGACTCGGCGATCTCGCCGGTGAACCAGCCGTCCTCGATGCCGCGCAGGATGCCGGAGGTGATGGGCCCGATGGGGTGCTGCCCGTCGGCCCCCTCACCCTGTGAGCTCAGTGCCCGGCGGCCGCGCTCCCTGATCCGCTCGAAGATCTTCTCGGCGTCGGCCTCGATGCGGTCGGTCAGCGCCTCGACGTACCAGGAACCGCCCAGCGGGTCGGCGACGTTGAGGATGCCGGTCTCCTCCATCAGCACCTGCTGGGTGCGCAGGGCGATCTCGGCGGCCTGCTCGCTGGGCAGCGCGAGCGTCTCGTCCAGGGCGTTGGTGTGCAGCGAGTTGGTGCCGCCGAGCACCGCGGACAGCGCCTCCACGGCGGTGCGCACCACGTTGTTGTACGGCTGCTGCGCGGTGAGCGAGACCCCGGCGGTCTGGGTGTGGAACCGTAGCCACTGCGCCTTCTCGGTCTTCGCCCCGTACACATCCCGCATCCAGCGGGCCCAGATCCGGCGGGCCGCGCGGAACTTGGCGATCTCCTCGAAGAACTCGATGTGGGCGTCGAAGAAGAAGGACAGGCCGGGCGCGAAGGTGTCGATGTCGAGCCCGCGGGAGAGCCCCAGCTCAACGTAGCCGAAGCCGTCGGCGAGGGTGTACGCGAGCTCCTGGGCGGCCGTGGACCCGGCCTCGCGGATGTGGTAGCCGGAGACGGACAGCGGCTTGTACGCGGGGATGGAGCGCACGCAGTGCTCCATCAGGTCGCCGATCAGGCGCAGATGCGGCTCGGGCTGGAAGAGCCACTCCTTCTGTGCGATGTACTCCTTGAAGATGTCCGTCTGGAGGGTGCCGTTCAGCACGGAGGGGTCCACGCCCTGGCGCTCGGCGGCGACCAGGTACATGCAGAAGACGGGGACGGCGGGGCCGCTGATCGTCATCGAGGTGGTGACGTCGCCGAGCGGGATGTCCTTGAAGAGGAGCTCCATGTCGGCGGCGGAGTCGACGGCGACGCCGCAGTGGCCGACCTCGCCCAGCGAGCGCGGGTCGTCGGAGTCGCGCCCCATCAGCGTGGGCATGTCGAAGGCCACCGAGAGCCCGCCGCCGCCCGCCTTGAGGATCATCTTGTAGCGCTCGTTGGTCTGCTCGGCGTTTCCGAAGCCCGCGAACTGGCGGATGGTCCAGGCGCGGCCGCGGTAGCCGGTGGCGTACAGCCCGCGGGTGTAGGGGAACTCGCCGGGCCAGCCGATGCGCTCGAAGCCCGCCACGGTGTCGCCGGGGGCGGGTCCGTAGACCGGGTCCACGGGGTCTCCGGACAAGCTCGTGAAGTCTGCCTCGCGCTTGCGGGCGGCGTCGTACCGGGCCTGCCAGCGCCGGCGGCCCTCCTCAATGCCTTCGGCGTCCATGGCTACAAATTTACTAGGATGTCCAACTATCTGTCGACGCGACACGGGCCCCACCGGCCCATTCGGGTCAGTCGCGCAGTGCCCGCAGGTGGGCGCTCCGTACGTCGGCGGTCTGGCCCTGGACGACCAGGAACAGGCCCTCCCGGGCCAGTCGCTGCGCCGGGCTGCCCAGGCCGAAGGCGCGGCCGCCGCCCGCGACGATCGCCGCGGTGGTCGCCGCGCGCAGAACGTCGTAGGCCCGCGTCTTCACCGCCAGCCGGTCCGCCGGCCGCTCGCCCGGCTCCACCTCGTCGACCAGCGCGTACGCCTCCCGCCTGACCTCGTTCAGCCGCTCGCCCAGCACCCGCGCCGTCTCCGCGGCCTCCGCGTCCCCGGCGGCCTCCAGCAGGGAGAGTGCGGCGCGGGCCACGCCGAAGACGGCCGGGTTGGGGTTGGTGTTCTTCGGCCGGTCCGCGACCGCCCACTCCTCGTACGGGCGGCTCCAGACGACCGCCTCCTCGGGCACCACCAAACCGTCCAGCTCCAGGCCGACCGTCCGGGTGCCGGTCAGCGCCGCCAGCCGGAGGGGCGGCGTGGGGCGCAGCCCGGGCTGCTCACGGGCGTCCGCGAAGGCGAACAGGACCTCGCCGTCCTCCGTGACCCCGCCGAGCAGCAGCACATCGTTCAGGCCCCAGCCGGTGTACCAGGGCACCCGCCCGTCGAAGCGCCGTCCGCCCGCGACCCGGCCGACCCGCACCGGGGTGCGGGGGAAGGCCCGCAGGTGGGAGAAGGCGATGCCGGACAGCAGCGTGCCGTCGCACAGCGGCCGCAGCAGCCGCTCGCGGGCCGGGGAGGCGGACGACGCGAGCATCCTGACCGGGCTGTGGTGCTGCGCCTGGACGAAATACGTGGAGCAGCAGGCCCCGGCGAGGGTCTCGGCGATCTCCCGGGCGACCGGATCCGGCGCCTGCGCCCCGCCGTACGCCGCGGGGCCGCTCACCCCGAGCACTCCGGACGCCTTGACCGCGGCGATCGCGGCCGGGGTGACCCCCTCGCGGTCGGCGGACTCGGCGCCCGGGGCGAGCACCTCGTCGGCGAGGCGCCGGGCCGCCTCGATCAGGGTCGGGGCGGGGGCGGTCATGGCCGCTCCTTTCATTGACTCGTCCATTGTTGTCACCGGGGCTTCCCTGTTCGGGGCTTCCCGGGTCAGCCCGTGGCGCGCTCGGTGCGCCGGTAGGCGCGCAGGTAGAGCCAGGCGCCGACGACGAGGAGGATCGCCACGGACACCGCGAGGGCGGAGGCGAGGCCGAGCTCCTGGTCACTGAAGGCGATCTTCCTGATGGCCAGCGGCACGGTGGTGGAGCTGTCCAGCGGTCCGCCCTGGGCCAGCAGATACGGCAGGTCGAAGTCGTACGCCGTCCAGATCGTGCGCATCAGCATGGCGACGATCAGCGCCGGGGCGATCCACGGCAGCGTCACATGGCGGAAGGAGGCCATCCGCCCGGCCCCGTCGAGCGAGGCCGCCTCGTACAGCTCGCGCGGCACGGTCTGGAGCCGGGCGAGCACGACGATGACGATGAACGGCACGTACTTCCAGCAGTTCACCGCGATCAGGGCGAGCATGACGGTGTCGGGGTCGCCGAAGGGGTTCACCGGCTGGTCGCTCGCGCCGGAGGCCCTGAGCAGATAGCCGACCAGGCCGGTGGTGTCGTTGAACATGAAGCGGAACACGATCGCGGCGACGACGGCCGGGACCACGTAGGGGAAGAGCACCAGGCCGCGGGCGAGCGTCTGCCCGCGCAGCCCGGCGTTGAGGACGAGCGCGACGGCCACGCCCACGCCCGCCTGGATCACGACGTTCCCTGCCACCCACAGCACGCTGCGCCCGAAGGCCGCGCGGGTGGCCGGGTCCTCCCACAGACGGCGGTAGTTGCCGAGGCCCAGGAACTCGCGCTGCCGGGTGAGGAAGTCGATCTGGAAGAAGCTGTCGACGACGGAGGCGAGGAACGGATAGACGGCGAAGCACAGCAGCAGGGCGAGCGCGGGCAGCAGCATCAGGGTGCCCAGCTGCCGGTCGCTCAGCCCGCGCCGGGTCCGCTCGCTCCGGGTCCGCCCGCGCGCGCCCGCGGCCACGCCGGTCTTGCGCACGCTCATTTGACCGCCCCCTGGCCCACGCCGCCCACCAGGAACTTCTGCACGAACGCGAACAGCACCACGACCGGCAGCACGACGATCACGGCCGCGGCCATGAGCACGCCCCACGAGTAGACCCCGGTCTGGTCCATGAGCAGCGCGAGCCCGGGGCTCAGGGTGAGGTTCTCCGGGTCGGTCATCAGGGTCGCCGAGAAGAGGTACTCGCTCCAGGCCGCGTTGAAGGTGAAGACGGCGGTGGCGATGATGCCGGGCAGCGCCTGGGGGACCACCACCCGGAGGAAGGCGCCGAAGCGGGTGCAGCCGTCGACCATGGCCGCCTCCTCCAGCTCGACGGTGAGCCCGTGGAAGTACGAGCGCAGCGTCCACAGCGCGAAGGGCAGCAGCGTGGCGGTGTAGAGGACGACGAGCGCCGTCCTGTCGTTGGCCAGCCCGAGCCGGTTCACCAGCTGCGCCATCGGGACCAGGACCAGGATGGGCGGCACCATGTAGGCGAACAGCGACAGCTCCCCCACCCATCGCAGACCGGGGAGGGTGAAGCGGCTGAGCGAGTACGCGGCGAGGGTGCCGAGGACCACCGTGGCGGCCGTCGCGGCGAGCGAGACGACCGCGCTGTTGGCGAGGTAGGTGCCGAAGTCCGAGATGGCGAAGAGGTTGGTGAAGTTCTGAAACGTCAGCTCGTGCGGATAGAGGGTGGGCGGGTAGGCGACGATCTCTGTGTCGGGCTTGACGGCGGTGAACACGATCCACACCAGCGGCAGATCCGCGACCACCACGATCACGGCGAGACAGACGTACTGGAAGACCCGGAAGGGGCTCGGGCCGAGGCGCGCGGCGGTCACGGCTCAGACGCTCGGCTTCCAGTCCGGATGGGCGGACTTCCACTCCTCGGCGGCCTTCTCCAGCTTGGCCACCGCGTCCTGCCACGCCTTCTCGGGGTCGGTCCCCCGGATCAGGATGTCCTGGATCATCGCGCCGTCGGCGGGCGGCGGGGCCCACGCCTTGCCGGCCCAGGGGCACGGGTTGGACAGCCGGCCGTCGTAGGTGTGGTCGTGCACCGAGCCCATGCTGAGGTCGGGGCTCATGGCGTCCGGGACCAGGTCCATGATCGTGGCGACCCAGTCGCCGTGCTTCTTGAGGTACGCGTCCTCGGACTTCGGTATCTCGGCGCGCAGCCGGGCGGTCACCGACTTCAGCGGCGGCAGCAGATGGCCGGGGACGGTGAGGGAGAAGGCGAGCGCGTTGGCGCCGGTGGTGAGCGCCTTGAGGAAGGCGATGGCCTCGGCGCGGTGCTTGGTCCTGGCGTAGACGCTGTACTGGTTCTTGCCGCCGTAGGCGAGCTTGCCGGTGCGGAACGGCCCGGCCGGGACGGCGATCACGCCGGTGTTCTCGGCGATCTTCGGATTCTGCTTGGCGAGGTTGACCCCGAGGCGGCCGGCCATGGTGGCGAACGCGGCGCGGCCGGAGATGTAGGTGTTCATCAGGTCGGGGTAGTTGGTGTTGTACGCGCCCTTGCGGGCGTGCCGCATGATCGCCACATGGCGTTTGACGCCCTCCAGGACCTCGGGCCTGCCGAACAGCACCTCGCCGTCGGCGCCGTAGTAGTCCCAGCCGGACTGGTAGACGTACGGGGCGAGGAACTGGGTCGTCATGCCGGGGGTGTTGCTCGCGCCGGAGGAGATCCCGTCGACGCCGTCCTTGCCGTCGAGCTCGGTGACGGCGTCGAGGAAGTCCTGGTAGGTCCTGGGCGGCCGGAGCCCGGCCGCGTCCAGCAGGTCCTTGCGGTAGTAGAGCACCGAGGCGCCCGCCTGGAAGGGCATGGCGTAGTCCTGGCCCTTGACCCGGATGCGGGTGCCCGCCAGGAAGTCGTCCTCCCCGATGTCCTTGACCAGGTCGGTCAGCGGCAGCAGATAGCGCTTCTCCGCCCAGTCCAGGATGTTGGCGGCGGGGGGCGCGAAGACGCCGATGTCGTTGCCCGTCTGCATCGCCGTCTGGAGGTACTGGAGCTGGTTCTCGTCCTGATAGAGGGTGATCTTGACCTTGACGCCGGGGTGGGCCTTCTCGAACTTCTCGATCACCATCTTGTAGAAGGCGAGCGACTGGGGATCGTTCTCGGTCGTGTAGAAGGGGACGGTCTTCTTCCCGGAGCCGGAGTCCGCTCCGCAGGCGGTCAGCAGGGCGGCGGCGGACATGCCCGAGGCCAGGGAGAGAAACGACCGGCGGCCGATGCGGCCGCGGCGCAGCTGATCACTCAGCTCGTCGAGGCGGCGCACTTCTTCGCGTATGCGGGAGCGCGAGGTGGAGGGCATGACAAGTCCTCATCAGAACGGGGAAACGAGACGGCAAGGCCGCGCACGAGGGCGCGTACGCCAAGGAAAGTCAGACGCCAAGGAAGGACAGGCGCCGAAGAAAGACAGACGTCAGAGCAGGCCCGACGCCTGGAGAACGCTGGAGAGAGCCGACGCTCCGGGAACGGCCGTCAGCAGAAACAGCTGGAACAGCTGGTGCTGGAGCTGCGCCGCAGATCGAGGTAGAGGCGCGCGGAGAAGAGGCGGCGAGGCAGGGGGAGGGCGGGACGTGCCGAAGCGCGGGCCGTCATCCTTCCCCCCGATTCCCGGCACACACCGGATGTCCCGGCGCTGCCGCACGTTTGTGTATGCCGCAAGTAAAGCTGCGACGGAAGCTAACCTTCCGCGCCGGTGCGTGTCAACAAGATCGCGCGCCCCGTCCGGGGTCCGGACGGGGCGCGCGGGGTGCTGGAGGTGAACCGGGCCCACAAAGGGGCGGGGGTGGTTCAGGCCTTGGCGGGCTCCGGCTCGGCGCCGCTGACCAGCGGCTCGATCTCGGCCACGACCTTGCGCTCGACGAAGAAGACCGCCGTGGGGACGGTGCCGGCGAGCAGCACCCAGGCCAGCTTGCCGAAGGGCCACTTCGCCTTGGAGCCGAGGTCGAAGGCGAAGACCAGGTAGAGGACGTACAGCCAGCCGTGTGCGATACCGACGACGCTGACGAAGCCGGACGCGCCGTCCACGTCCAGCAGGTACTTGGCGATCACGCCGATCGTGAGCAGGATCAGCAGGACGCCGGTGACATAGGCCATGGTCCGGTAGCGCGTCAATACGCTTCGCTTCATGACGTCGAGCGTAACCGTCCGTTCCGGGGCGATCTTCGCCGCCCCCGCCGGTGCCGCTCCCCCGTCACACCTCGTCGAAGTCGCCCGCCGCGACGCGCAGCGGCCGCAGCAGCTCGAAGATGCCCGAGCAGTCCTCGGCGTCGTACACCCCGAGGCCGAAGTCCATGGCCATCAGGTCGCGGGTGGCCGACTCCACCACCTCACGGCCCCGGTCGGTGATCGAGGCGAGCGTGCCGCGGCCGTCGTTCGGGTTCGGCCGCTTGGCCACCAGACCGGACTTGACCAGCCGGTCCACGGTGTTGGTCACCGAGGTCGGGTGGACCATCAGCCGCTCGCCGATCTTGGACATGGTCAGCTCACCGGCCTGGGAGAAGGTGAGCAGCACCAGCGCCTCGTAGCGGGCGAAGGTCAGCCCGTACGGCTTGACCACCGCGTCGACCTGGCCGAGCAGAATCTGCTGGGCCCGCATGATCGAGGTGATCGCGGCCATCGACGGCACGGACCCCCACCGTCGCTTCCACAGTTCGTCTGCGCGAGCGATGGGGTCGAAGGAGAGGCTGAGCGGTTTGGGCACGTTACCGACCCTACCGGCCGGTCATATCGTGGTCAGCCCGGTCTCACGTTTCGAGCGGGGCGGGCCGGCCGGGAGCGTTGCCGCGCCGCACCATCACCACCACCAGCAGCGAACACACGGTGCCTGACACCCCCGCCGCGGTGACCACCAGGTGCACCGGAGCCACCTCGGCGACCGCGCCCGCCGCCGCCATGCCCAGGCCCTGCGCGGTCATCAGCCCCGCCGTCAGCAGCGTCATCGCCCGCCCCCGCAGCTCCTCCGGCACGGCCGCGATGAACCACTGGTCGAGGCCGAGGCTGTACGCCATGCCACAGCCCGTCGCCACCTGGAGGGCCAGCGCCCAGCCGAAGGAGGGCTCGAAGACATACCCCAGGGACGGCAGCATGCACAGCACCGCCACCACCAGGGTCAGCCGCGCCCGGCCGGCCGGGCCGAGCAGGGTGCCCGCCAGGGTCTCGCTGACGATCGCGCCGATCGGCATCCCGCACATCAGCAGCCCGAGCCCGGTCGAGCCCAGGCCCAGACCGTCGGAGTACGGGGTCATCAGCGCCTCCGACATCACCACGAACGTCGGCGGCACCCAGTTCAGCAGGAACAGCGCCCGGATCCGCGGGACGGCGGCCAGCTGCCGGATACCGCGCAGCGAGTCGCCGAGCAGCGCGCCGCGCCGGCCGTCCGCACGGGCCGCACGGCGGCGGGTGCCCAGCCGCAGCACCAGGGCCGACGCCACGAACGACGCCGCCGTGATCGCGAGCACCGCGCGCGGCGAGACCGCGGTCAGCAGCAGCCCGCCCGCGGCGAACCCGGCGAGCTGCGCGCCCTGCGCGGTGAGACGGATGACGGACCGGCCGAGCACGAACAGATCGCCCTTCCCCAGGATGTCGCCGAGGGTCGCGGCCCGCGTTCCGCTGAACACCGGAGAGATCGCGGCGGGCACACAGCGCAGCACCAGCAGCAGCCCGACGGGCATGCCCGGCACCACCATCGCGGCCACGCACAGTGCGCTGGCCAGATCGCACACGACGAGTACCCGGCGGGCGGGGTAGCGGTCGGCGACCGCGGACAGCAGGGTGCCGCCGATGACGTACGGCAGCAGCGCGAAGGCGAAGGCCAGCGCGGACAGCAGCGGCGAGCCGGTGGCCCGGTAGACCAGGACGGACAGCGCGATCCCGCAGACCACCTCGCCGAGCATCGACAGCAGATGCGCGACGAACACGGCCCGGAACTCGCGCACCGCGAAGACGGCGGAGTAGCCAACGCTTTCCGGGCGGGGTTCCGGGAGAGCGGGTCCCTCCGCGCACTCGGCCGCGGGCTCGGGTCCGGAGGCATCTGCGGCAGGGCGCGCAGGGGTGGGGTCCGTCGTCCCGGACCCGGAAGGCGTTGGCATGGCGGCAGCGTGCCCGGAGCGGTCCGGGGCGCTCTAGTGTTTCGCCCTGGGGCGAATCTTCGGGGGGGACCTGTGGCACTGCACATGAGCTTTGGAACAGACGACCTGCTGCGCTGCCGGTTCGCGATTTCGCCGCTGTGCCAGACGCACGAGGCGGTGCGGACGCTGCTGCGCTCCGAGCGGCACGGCTATCACCTGCCGTGGCTGCGCCGCATCCGCTCGGCCGTGGCCGGGCTCGACCTCTCCCTGCTCGCGCTGTTCATCCCCATCCGCGGCTACACCCCGGATTTTCTGGGTCCGCCGCCGGCGGTGCCGTATCCCTCGTTCGAGGAGGAGCTGGCGCGGCTGCGGGCGACCGAGCCGGAGGCGGCCCGCCGGGAGATGGCCCTTTCCTTGGCCGACACACCGGGGGCCACCGAGTCCGCGGCCGGGCGCTCGGTGCTGGAGGACCCCGCGCGGGCGGTGCGGCGGCTCGGGGATCTGACCGAGCGGGCCTGGCACGCGCTGCTCGAGCCGGACTGGCCCCGGGTGCGCGACCTGTTGGAGGCCGATGTGGCCTATCGGGCCCGGCAACTGGCGGACGGTGGCCTCGAGCGGCTCTTCGCCGATCTGCGCCCCTCGGTGTCCTGGGCCGATGGGCGGCTCACGGTCCGCACCCGCGCCGGGGGCCCGGAGGTGCAGGAGCTCGACGGCCGGGGCCTGCTGCTGATGCCGAGCGTGTTCGTCTGGCCGGACGTGGTGAGCGGCTTCGTGCCGCCCTGGCAGCCGACGGTGATCTATCCGGCGCGCGGGGTGGGCGGGCTCTGGCAGGAGTCCGCGGAGGGCGCGGCGGACGCGCTCGTACGGCTCCTCGGCGCCAACCGCGCGGCCGTTCTGAGCGCCCTCGAGGAGCCCGCCGCCACGACGGCGCTGGCCCAGCGGCTGGGCCTGGCGCCGTCGTCGGTGTCGGCGCATCTGGCGGTGTTGCGCGCGGCCGGCCTGCTGACGTCGCGCCGCGACGGCCACCGGGTGCTGTACGAGCGCACGCCGCTCGGAATCGCGCTGCTGGGCGGCGACGCGGCCTAGCGGCGCGCGCTCCGTACGACTGCGTCTACGGCTACGGCTACGGCTACGCGGACAGGTGCCGCTCGACCGTCTCGACCTTCGAGGTGAGTCCGTCCGTGACGCCCGGGCGGATGTCCGCCTTGAGGACCACGGACACCCGCGGCGCCCGGGCCTCCACGGCCGCGACCGCCCGCTTGACGACGTCCATGACCTCGTCCCACTCACCCTCGACGGAGGTGAACATCGCGTCCGTACGGTTCGGCAGGCCCGACTCGCGCACCACCCGAACCGCGTCCGCGACGTACTCCCCCACATCCTCGCCGACGCCGAGCGGCGTCACGGAGAAGGCGACGATCATGCGTTGACCACGCCCTCACGGCGCGCCCGGTCGGCGATCACGCTGGCCTCCGCCTCCCGCTTGAGCATGCGCTCGGCGAAGAAGCCGCCGGTCGGCAGGACGGACAGCGCGAAGTAGAGCGCAGCGGTCTTGCCGCTCCACTTGGCGCGCTTCCAGGCGTCCAGCCAGAAGACCACGTACAGGATGAAGAGGACGCCGTGCACCATCCCCATCACCGGGACCGCGTTGAAGTCGGTGGTGCGCTTGAGCACCGAGCAGACCAGCAGCAGGAGGAAGGAGACGGCCTCGGGCGCGGAGACCAGGCGGAGCCGCCGCAGTGCGGTGGCGGTCTTGAAGTCCACGGGAGCAGCACCTTTGGGGAGAGGACGAAGGACACAGAGGGAGAGCTTGTGAAGTGATGCACAAACTCTTCCTCGCATTGTCGCAGCCTCGTAACCGATCACCGCGCCGGGGTCCGGCTGTCCCTGTTCCGAGGCGTTCGGTCCCGATAACGTCAGATCCGTGGCTCAGTTTCGGCTCCAGGGGAGCAAGGTGCTCGCCGTCGACATGACCGGCGATTCCGTGAAGGCCAAGAACGGCTCGATGGTCGCGTACGAGGGGGAGATGACCTTCAAGAAGAAGACCGGCGGAGGGGACGGGCTGCGCGGGATGGTGACCCGGCGGCTCACCGGCGAGCAGATGGAGGTCATGGAGGTGAAGGGGCACGGCACGTGCTACTTCGCCGACCGGGCGAGCGAGATCAGCCTGGTGTCGCTGCACGGCGACGCGCTCTATGTGGAGGCCAGCAATTTGCTGTGCACGGACTCCGCGCTGCGCACCGGGACCTCCTTCACCGGGCTGCGCGGCTCCTCCCAGGGCAACGGCCTGTTCACCACCACCGTCGAGGGCACCGGGCAGGCGGCCATCCTCTCCGACGGCACGGCGGTGGTGCTGCGCGTCACCCCGGAGCTGCCGCTCCAGGTCGACCCGGGCGCGTATATCGCCCATACGGGCAAGCTCAAGCAGCACTTCCAGTCCGGGGTGAACTTCCGCACGCTCATAGGCGAGGGCTCGGGCGAGGCGTTCCAGATCCGCTTCGAGGGCGAGGGACTGGTGTACGTACAGCCCAGCGAGCGCAACACGGTCGGCGGTGACGTCTGATGCCGTTCAACGTCCTCAACTCCCGCATGGTCGAGGCGCAGGTGCTGCCCGGCCAGACGCTCTTCAGCCAGCGCGGCGCGATGCTGGCCTACCGGGGCGAGGTGCGGTTCACGCCCAGCATCACCGGCGGGCAGCGCGGGGTGATGGGCATGATCGGCCGCCGGGTCGCGGGCGAGTCGACCCCGCTGATGACCGTCGAGGGCAGCGGCACGGTGATGTTCGGGCACGGCGGCCACCATGTCGAGGTCGTCCACATGGCCGGCGACAAGCTCTATGTCGAGTCGGACCGGCTGCTCGCCTTCGACGGGTCGCTGCGCCAGGGCACGATGTTCATGGGCTCGCAGGGCGGGGTGATGGGCATCGTGCGCGGCCAGGTCACCGGCCAGGGACTGTTCACCACCACCCTCGAGGGGCATGGCTCGGCGGCGGTCATGGCGCACGGCGGCGTCATCCAGCTGCCGATCGCACCCGGCCGCCCGGTCCATGTCGACCCGCAGGCGTATGTCGCCCACCGCGGCGAGGTGCGCAACAAGCTCTCGGCCGCGCTCGGCTGGCGCGAGATGGTCGGCCGCGGCTCGGGAGAGGCCTTCCAGCTGGAGCTCTCGGGCACCGGCACGGTGTATGTCCAGGCATCGGAGGAGAAGCTGTGAACGGCCCGGTCATCCATGACGCGTACACCCTCCCGGTCGACGACAACATCAATCCGTACGCCTTCAGCGTGGAGCTGAACGGCCAGTGGTTCCTCCAGAAGGGGAAGATGATCGCCTACTACGGGCGGATCGACTTCCAGGGCGTGGGCCTGGGCCGGCTGGACCACCTCATCGCGCACAGCTTCCACTCCCCGATGCACGCCGCTGACTGGGTGGTGGCCGAGGGGCAGGGCAAGATGGTGCTCGCGGACCGGGCCTTCGACGTCAACTCCTACGACCTCGACGACGGCAATCTCACCATCCGGTCAGGAAATCTGCTCGCCTTCCAGCCCTCGCTCTCCCTCAAGCAGTCGATCGTCCCGGGCTTTCTCACCCTGATCGGCACCGGCAAGTTCGTCGCGGCCTCCAATGGCCCGGTGGTCTTCATGGAGCCGCCGATCCGGGTGGACCCGCAGGCCCTTGTCGGCTGGGCGGACTGCCCGACGCCCAATCACCACTACGATCACGACTATCTGCGGGGCGTCCTCGGCGGGATCCGCGCACACACCGGCATCGGGGGGACGTCTGGCGAGGAGCACCAGTTCGAGTTCGTCGGCGCGGGGACGGTACTGCTCCAGTCGACGGAAGAAGTCCTCGATGAGGTGCCGATAGGGAGCACGGGGGGCACCGGTTCGTGAGCGCAAGCATGCGGAGTGTAACCTCGAACAGGTGACCTCATATCCATTGGTTCGAAATTCAACTTCTATAGGTAGAATGCTTCCCATGGAGACCGAGAACGGCACGCGCTGGCTCAGCGACGAGGAACAGCGCGCCTGGCGCATCCACCTGGACGTCAGCCGGCTGCTGACCTACCAACTCGAACGAGACCTCCAGCCGTTCGGCTTGACCATGAACGATTACGAGATCCTGGTCAACCTCTCGGAGTCCGAGGGCCACCGGCTGCGCATGAGCGACCTCGCCGCCGCCACCCTCCAGTCCAAGAGCCGTCTCTCCCACCAGATCACCCGGATGGAGAACGCCGGCCTCGTCCGCCGCGAGCACTGCGAGTCCGACCGGCGGGGGCTCTACGCGGTGCTCACCGAAAGCGGCTGGGAGACCATGCGCAAGGTCGCGCCGCACCATGTCGAGTCGGTGCGCAAGCACTTCATCGACCTGCTCTCCCCGGAAGCGCTCGAAGCCGTCCACGACTCCCTGAACCCGATCGCCGACCACCTGCGCGCCCAGCGCGGCCGCGTCTAGCTCACAGGCGCCTTCCGGGGCAGCCGCACCGCGAACAGCGCGCCGCCGCCCGGCGCGGTCCGCACATCCAGCCGTCCGCCGTGCCGCAGCACCACGTCTCGCGCGATGGCGAGGCCGAGCCCGGCCCCGCCGTCGTCGCGGCTTCGGGCGTCGTCGAGCCGTACGAACCGCTCGAAGATGCGCTCCCGCTCCTCCTCGGGCACCCCGCTGCCGTCGTCCTCGACCTCCACGACCCCCCAGCCGCCCTCCTCCCGCACCGCCACCCGCACCTCGCTCCGGGCGTGCCGCTGCGCGTTGTCCACCAGGTTCCCCAGCACCCGCGCCAGCTGCCCGCGCGACCCCGCCACCTCCACCGCCCCCAACTCGCACCGCACCGCCACCCGGTCCCCCACCCGCTGCGCCAACTCCTCGCGCACCAGCTCCGCGAGCGCCACCCGCGCCCCCGAGGGCCGCTCCCCGGCGTCCAGCCGGGCCAGCAGCAGCAGATCGGCGGCCAGCCGCTGAAGCCGCACCACGTCCTCCACCGCGCCGTCCACATCCAGCAGCCCCGGATGCGCGGCGCCCACCTCCAACTGCGTCCGCAACGACGCGATGGGGCTGCGCAGCTCATGGGAGGCGTCGGCGACGAACGCCCGCTGCCGTGCCACCGCCCCCTCCAGCGCCGCGAGCGTCTCATTGGTCGTACGCGCCAGCCGGGCCACCTCGTCCCGCGACCAGGGCACCGGCACCCGCCGGGACAGATCCGTACTGGCCGTTATGGCCGCCATCTCCCGGCGGATCGCCTCCACCGGCCGCAGGGCGCGCCGGGTCACCAGCCAGGTCACCGCCGCCACCACCGCCGACAGCAGCGGCAGCCCGAGCAGCATCGCGTCCCGCACCGAGTCGACCGTGCCGGTCGCCAGCGGGGCGCCCGCGTACACCGTGACGGACTCCTCCGTCGGGGTGGTCGCCCGCACCGCGGCCCACACGTAGTCCGCCTCGCGCCCGTCCACCCGGGCGGTGCCCTCGGCGAACCGGGGCTTCTGGGCCTCCACCCTCCCCGCGTCGTCCTCGTCCTCCACCTCGAGCTCCACCGGCACCACCGAACGGCTCCCCGCCCCCGTCACGGCCTCCAGATCGTCGCTCACCGCCCGCACCCGCCCCTGCCCGTCCACGATCTGCACGGGGTCCTCGCCCAGCTCCAGCCCGTCGAACCGCGCCCCGGCCGCGACCCGCGAGGCCACCGCGCGGGTATGCACCTCGGCCCGCAGCTGGGCCTGCTCCGACAGATTCGCCCGCAGCACCCCCAGCACCGCGAGCCCCGCGGCGACCAGGGCCCCGGCCACCACCAGCGTCGCCCCCACCGCGGCCCGCATCCGGACCGAGCCGCTACGCACGCCCCACCAGCCGATACCCGGCCCCCCGCACGGTCTCGATGACCCCGGCCCCGAGCTTCCGCCGCAGGGCGCTCACATACACCTCGACGATGTTGGGGTCGCCCTCGTACGCGAAGTCCCACACATGCTCGAGGATCTCCGCCTTCGACACGATCTCGCCGGGCCGCACCACCAACTGCTCCAGCACGGAGAACTCCTTGGCGGTCAACGCGGCCTCGCACCCATCCCGCTCCACGCGGCGAGCCCCCCGGTCCACCACCAGATCCCCCACCCGCACCACCGGCGAGGCGCCCTGCCCCCGCCGCCGCAGCAGCGCCCGCACCCGCGCGAGCAGCACCACATACGAGAACGGCTTGGTCAGATAGTCGTCGGCGCCCGTGTCGAGCCCCTCGGCCTCGTCGTACTCCCCGTCCTTCGCGGTCAGCATCAGGATCGGCACCTCGCACCCGGCGGCCCGCAGCGCGCCGCAGACGCGGTAGCCGTTCATCCCCGGCAGCATGATGTCGAGCACGACCAGGTCGTACGTCCCCTCCTGGGCCCGGTGCAGCCCCTCCCGGCCGTCGTGCACCACATCCACGGCGAAACCCTCCGCCATGAGCCCCTTGGCCAGCGACACCGCGAGCCGCCGCTCGTCCTCCACAATCAGCAAACGCATGGGGAGAGCGTCCCAAAGACAACCTGAAGATCCCTTCAGGCGACTTCAGCCTGGCTTCAGCCCCACTCCGCCACCGTAATTCCCGTCAACACAACTGGGGAGGAACCCACATGAAGCGCATGCCCATCATCGCCGCCCTGGCCGCCGCGTCCCTGGCCACCGCCTCGGCCCTGACGGTCGCCACCGCTACCGCGGCCCCTCGCCCCTCGACGACATCGAAGTCCACGTCACTCGTCCAGGCGGCAGAGGCGGCGATCAAGGCGGTACCGGGCACGGTGGCGTCCGTCGAGCGCGACGACGACCGGCCCGGCTGGGAGGTGGAGGTCCTCGGCAAGGACAACGCGTGGCACGAGGTCAAGGTCGGGGCGAACGGCCAGGTCCTGGGCCAGAAGCTCGACAAGGACGAAGACGACCGGAAGGAGGCCACCGTGCTGCGCACCGCCAAGGTCGGCGCGGTGGCCGCGGCGGAGCGGGTCAAGGGCACGGTGACCTCCGTGGAGCTGGACGACAAGGCCTGGGAGGTCGAGCTCGCGGGCAAGTTCCGCGAAGTGAACGTCAACCCGCAGACCGGCGCAGTCACCCAGTCCCACGAGGACGACCACCACGAGGACGAAGACTGACCCGCCCCGGGCGGCCGCCGGAGCCGGCGGCCGCCCGACGGCGTGATGTACTGCACAGGTGACCGATTACGACGTACTGCGCGTCTTCTGCGGCCCCGACGGCCGCCACGGCAACACGCTCGGTGTCATACGCCAAAGCGGCGCGGGCACGGCCGAACGCCAGGCCATCGCGCGGAAGCTTGGCTTCAGCGAGACCGTGTTCGTCGACGACCCCGAGCGCGGCGTCATCGACATCTACACGCCGACGCTGCGGCTGCCGTTCGCCGGGCACCCGTGCGTGGGCGCGGCCTGGCTGCTCGACGTGCCGGAACTGGTCACACCCGCGGGCCTGGTGGGCGCCAGGCTCGAAGGGGAGTTCAACTGGATCGAGGCGCGCCCCGAGTGGGCGCCACCACGCACGCTCAAGCGATACGACACGGCAGCCGAGGTCGACGCACTGCAGGTGCCACCGCCGGGTGAGTGGATCTACGCCTGGGCGTGGGAGGACGAGGCGGCCGGCCGGATCAGGGCGCGCGCCTTCCCCGGGCGCGGCGACGGCATCGACGAGGACGAGGCGACGGGCGCGGCAGCGCTGCTGCTGACGGCCCAGCTGGGGCGCGCCCTGAACATCGCGCAGGGCCGCGGCTCACAGATCCTGACGGCGCCGCGGCCGGACGGGCTGATCGACGTGGGAGGCCGCGTACGGCTGGAAGCCACGGAGCGGCTGTAGCCGCCGACGAGACGTGAGGGGGTGGGGGTGCAGGGGTGGTGCCCTGGACGCTTACGCATATTTGTGGCGCCAAGTTCCGGGCCACCCCACGCTTCCGGGCACCGGCGCCGTAAATATGCGGTCCAGGGTGACAGCCCCGGAGGCCCCGCCCCCGCCGGACCACGCACAGCAGGCGCACACCCACGCGCCTCAGGCCGAGGAGGTCACCGAGGAGGTCACCCCGGCCACCAGCTCATCCGCCGCCGCATAGGCGTCCAGCTCCCCGGCGGCCACGCGCTCGGCCAGCGCGCCCAGCCGCCGGTCGCCGTGCAGGTCGCCGATCCGGGCGCGGAGCGCCGTCACGGCGATGGTCTCGACCTCGCCCGCCGCCCGCCGCAGCCGCCGCTCCGCCAGCACCCCGTGCTCCTCCATCCACGCCCGGTGCTTCTCCAGGGCCTCGACCACCTCGTCGACGCCCTCGCCCCGCGCCGCCACCGTCTTCACGATCGGCGGCCGCCAGTCGCCCGGAGCGCGGGCCTCGCCGAGGCCCAGCATGTGCCCCAGTTCGCGGACCGTCGCGTCGGCGCCGTCCCGGTCAGCCTTGTTGACCACGTACACATCGCCGATCTCCAGGATCCCGGCCTTGGCCGCCTGGATCCCGTCGCCCATCCCGGGCGCGAGCATCACCACGCTCGTATCGGCCTGCGCCGCGATCTCGACCTCGGACTGCCCGACGCCCACGGTCTCCACCAGCACCACATCGCACCCGGCCGCGTCGAGCACCCGGATCGCCTGCGGGGCGGCCCAGGCGAGCCCGCCCAGGTGCCCGCGGGTGGCCATGGAGCGGATGTAGACGCCGGGGTCCGAGGCGTGCTCGGACATCCGCACCCGGTCCCCGAGGAGCGCGCCGCCGGAGAAGGGCGAGGAGGGGTCCACGGCGAGCACCCCCACCCGCTTCCCGGCCTTGCGGTACGCGGTGACCAGCGCCGAGGTCGACGTCGACTTGCCGACCCCGGGCGAGCCGGTCACCCCAACCACGTACGCGCCCCCGGCCAGCGGAGCGAGCGCGGCCATGACCTCGCGCAGCTGCGGTGAGTCGCCCTCGATCAACGAGATCAGCCGGGCCACCGCGCGGGGCCGTCCCTGCCGCGCCTGCTCCACCAGCGTGGACACATCAGCCATCGCCGCCGCGCTCCCTTCCGTCCACACGCCCGAGGCCCCGAGCACTACCTACGACGAGCGCGGCACCCGCAGGATCAACGCATCCCCCTGCCCACCCCCACCACACAGCGCCGCCGCGCCCACGCCACCGCCGCGCCGCCCCAGCTCCAGGGCCAGGTGCAGCACGATGCGCGCGCCCGACATCCCGATCGGATGCCCGAGGGCGATCGCGCCGCCGTTCACATTCACCTTTTCGGAGGAAACTCCAAGATCCTTCATTGACTGGACCGCGACCGCCGCGAACGCCTCGTTGATCTCGATCAGATCAAGATCCGAGACCTCGAGCCCCTCCTTCCCCAGCGCGTGCGCGATCGCGTTGGACGGCTGCGACTGGAGGGAGTTGTCGGGTCCGGCCACATTGCCGTGGGCCCCGATCTCCGCGATCCACTCGAGCTCCAGCTCCTCCGCCTTGGCCTTGCTCATCACGACCACGGCGGCCGCCCCGTCCGAGATCTGCGACGACGTCCCGGCGGTGATGGTCCCGTCCTTGGCGAAGGCGGGCCGCAGCTTGCCGAGCGACTCCGCGGTGGTCTCCGCGCGGATGCCCTCGTCCTTGTTGAAGACGACCGGGTCGCCCTTGCGCTGCGGGATCTCCACGGGGGTGATCTCGGCGTCGAACAGGCCGTTCTTCTGGGCCGCGGCGGCCCGCTGGTGGGAGAGCGCGGCGACCTCGTCCTGGTCGGGCCGCAGGATGCCCAGCCGGGTGTTGTGCTTCTCGGTCGACTCGCCCATGGCGATGCCCTCGAAGGAGTCGGTGAGCCCGTCGTGGGCCATGGCGTCGAGCATCCCGACCGCGCCGTACTTGTAGCCCTCCCGGGACTTGGGCAGCAGGTGGGGGGCGTTGGTCATGGACTCCTGGCCGCCCGCGACCACGATGTCGAACTCGCCGGCCCGGATCAGCTGGTCGGCCAGCGCGATGGCGTCGAGCCCGGACAGGCAGACCTTGTTGATGGTCAGTGCGGGCACCGCCATGGGGATGCCGGCCTTGACCGCGGCCTGCCGGGCGGGGATCTGCCCGGCGCCCGCCTGGAGCACCTGCCCCATGATCACGTACTCCACCTGCTCGCCGCCGATTCCGGCCCGCTCCAGCGCCGCCTTGATCGCGATCCCGCCGAGGTCCGCTCCGGAGAACGACCGCAGGCTGCCGAGCAGCCGCCCCATCGGCGTGCGCGCGCCCGCCACGATCACAGATGTCCGAGTCATGGTGCGTCCTCCAGAGGAGAAGGAAGTTAACGAGGGTTATCGTCAATGTACTGACGAGTACCCGCCCGGTCACCGGGCCATCAGTGTGATCGCGCGCACGTTGCGTAACCAGCCGTGTGGGCGGTGCACTGGAACCATGCTGACCAGAATCGACCACATCGGGATCGCCTGCTTCGACCTCGACAAGACCGTCGAGTTCTACCGTGCCACGTATGGCTTCGAGGTGTTCCACACCGAGACCAACGAGGAGCAGGGGGTCCGCGAGGCCATGCTCAAGATCAACGAGACCTCGGACGGCGGGGCCTCGTACCTCCAGCTCCTGGAGCCCGTCCGGGAGGACTCGGCCGTCGGAAAGTGGCTGGCCAAGAACGGCGAGGGGGTGCACCACATCGCCTTCGGGACGGCGGACGTGGACACCGACTCCGAAGCCATCCGGGACAAGGGCATCCGGGTGCTGTACGAGGAGCCGCGCCGCGGCTCGATGGGCTCCCGGATCACATTCCTGCACCCCAAGGACTGTCACGGCGTGCTCACCGAGCTCGTCACGTCGGCGGCCGCCCAGACTCCCGAAAACCACTCCGAAGCCCACTCCGCGGACCAGCCCGAGAACCCGTCCGAGACCCCGCCCGCAGACCACTGACCTCAGCAAACCCCCCGCCGGACCCGCCTACCCGACCGAAGCGACCCGCACAAGCGGGAGCGAGGAAGTCCACCACTCAAGCGGACCACTGACCTTCCGCTTCCCCGGCCGGTAGAGTGCAACCTCGGCCGGGGTACGGGAACGAGATCGGAAAGGATCAGGGTCCGGCCCAGGCATTGCCGATGATCTGACACCATTTCTTCGGAAGGGCTAGCTCCGGTCCGGCCGCCACGGCCGGGCGCCAGGTCGGGACCGCGAGGTGCCACGTGGCACCCCCAGGTACGGAGTCGGCCGCCACCGCGACCAGGGGACGGATGGGACCGCGCAGTGCGGGGCTACGACCGCTACGAGCCTGACGACCACCTCTCGAAGTTCGAGGCCGAGATGGAGCGGCTGAAGACCGAGCGGGAGAAGGCCGTCCAGCACGCCGACGACCTCGGCTACCAAGTCGAGGTGCTGCGCGCCAAGCTGCACGAGGCGCGCCGCAATCTCGCGAGCCGCCCTGCCTACGACAGCGCCAACCTCGGCTACCAGGCAGAGCAGTTGCTGCGCAATGCGCAGGTCCAGGCGGAGCAGCTGCGCGCCGACGCCGAGCGCGAGGTGCGCGAGACCCGGGCCCAGACCCAGCGGCTGCTCCAGGAGCAGGCCGAGCGGCAGGCCCGGCTCGAAGCCGAGCTGCATGCCGAGGCGGTGGCGCGCCGTCAGCGGCTGGACCAGGAGCTCTCCGAGCGCCGTGCCACCGTCGAGTCGCACGTCAACGAGAACGTCGCGTGGGCCGAGCAGCTGCGGGCCCGGACCGAGGCGCAGGCGCGCCGGCTCATGGACGAGTCCCGGGCCGAGGCCGAGCAGGCGCTGGCCGCCGCCCGCGCCGAGGCCCAGCGGCTGGCCGACCAGACCCGCGACCGGCTCGGCTCGGAGGCGGAGTCGGCCCGCTCGGAGGCCGAAGGGATCCTGCGCCGCGCCCGCACCGAGGCCGAGCGGCTGGTGAACACGGCCGGCGCCCAGGCGCAGGAGGCCAGCCACCACGCGGAGCAGCTGCGCACCTCCACCGCCTCCGAGTCCGACCAGGCTCGCCGGCAGGCCACCGAGCTGACCCGGGCGGCCGAGCTGCGCATCCAGGAGGCCGAGACGTCGCTGCGCGAGGCGCGCCTCGAGGCCGAGAAGGTGCTCGCGGAGGCCAAGGAGGCGGCGGAGAAGCGGCTGTCGGCCGCCGAGACGGACAACGAGCAGCGCACCCGCACCGCGAAGGCGGAGATCGCCCGGCTGGTCGGGGAGGCCACCAAGGAGGCCGACGCGCTGCGCGCCGAGGCCGAGCAGGTGCGGGACGACTCCCGCGCCGAGGCCGAGCGGCTGCTCGCCGAGGCCGAGGACACGGCGCGCGCCAAGGTCGCCGAGGACTCGGCGGCCCAGCTGGCCAAGGCCGCCCGCAGCGCCGAGGAGGTGCTGACCAAGGCCTCGGAGAACGCGCAGGCCACCACGAAGGCGGCGGCCGACGAGGCGGAGCGGATCCGGGGCAAGGCGGAGGCCGAGGCGGACCGGCTGCGGGCCGAGGCGCACGACACCGCCGCGCAGCTGAAGGGCGCGGCGAAGGACGACACCAAGGAGTACCGCGCCAAGACCGTCGAGCTCCAGGAGGAGGCGCGCCGGCTGCGCGGCGAGGCCGAGCAGCTGCGCGCGGAGGCGGTGGCCGAGGGCGAGCGGATCCGCGCCGAGGCCCGCCGGGAGGCGGTCCAGCAGATCGAGGAGGCGGCGACCACCGCCGAGGACCTGCTGGCCAAGGCGAAGACCGGCGCCGAGGAGACCCGCGCGGGCGCGACCGCCGAGAGCGAGCGGGTGCGGACCGAGGCGATCGAGCGGGCCGCGTCGCTGCGCCGGCAGGCCGACGAGGCGCTGGAGCGGGCCCGCGGCGAGGCCGAGGAGCTGGTGACCTCGGCCGAGACGCAGGCCGAGCAGGTCAGGACGGAGGCGGCGGACGCGGCCCGGCGGACCCGCGAGGAGGCCGAGGCGGCCGCCGCCGACCGCCGCGCGGAGGCCGAGGCCCAGCTGGCCCGGCTGCAAGGGGAGGCCGAGCAGCGGCTCGCCTCGGCCGACCAGGCGCTGCGGGACGCCCGTGAGGAGGCCGAGCGGCTGCGCCGGGAGGCGTCCGACGACACGGAGCGGCTGCGCGCCGAGTCCGCCGACCGGCTGGCCGCGCTGCGGCAGCAGGCCGAGGTGGAGGCGGACCGGCTGCGCGACGAGGCGGTCGCGGACGCGTCGAACATGCGTGCCGAGGGCGAGTCGGTCGCGGTGCGGCTGCGCGGCGAGGCCGCCGCGGAGGCCGAGCGGCTGCGCACCGAGGCGCAGGACACGGCCGACCGGGTGCGTGCGGAGGCCAACGCGGCGGCCGAGCGGATCGGGGCCGAGGCCGCCGAGGCGCTGGCGGCCGCGCAGGAGGAGGCGGCCCGCCGCCGCCGCGAGGCCGAGGAGACGCTGGGCGACGCCCGCGACGAGGCCCAGCGCGAGCGCAGCCTGGCGCATGAGCAGAGCGAGGAGCTGCTGGCCGCCGCCCGCAACCGGGTCACCGAGGCGCAGGCCGAGGCGCAGCGGCTGGCCGAGGAGGCCGAGCGGCACGCGGCGGAGCTGGTGGCCGCCGCCGAGCAGACCGCGCAGCAGGTGCGGGACTCGGTCGCGGGGCTGCACGAGCAGGCCGAGGCGGAGATCACGGGCCTGCGTACGGCGGCCGAGCATGCGGCGGACCGGACCCGCCACGAGGCCCAGGCGGAGGCGGACCGGGTCCGCGGGGACGCGCACGCCGAGCGGGAGCGGGCCGCCGAGGACGCGATGCGGCTGCGGCGCGAGGCCCACGAGGAGTCGGAGGCCGCCAAGGCGCTCGCGGAGCGCACGGTCTCGGAGGCCATCGGAGAGGCGGACCGGCTCTCCGCCCAGGCCCGGGAGGAGGCCAACCGGCGCCGCTCGGACGCCGCCGAGCAGGCGGACCGGCTGGTCACCGAGGCCACGAGCGAGTCCGAGCGGCTGCGCGGCGAGGCCCAGGATGTCCTGGACGATGCGCGGCGGAGCGCCAACAAGCAGCGCAGCGAGGCCGCTGAGCAGGCCGACACGCTGGTCACCGGCGCGACCGAGGAGGCCCAGCGGCTGGTCTCGGAGGCCAATGCGCGGGCGCAGCAGCTGCGTACGGAGGCGTCCGACGCCCGGGCGACGGCCGAGCAGGACGCGGCGCGCACCCGGGCCCAGGCCCGCGGGGACGCCAACAACATCCGCTCGGAGGCGGCCGGGCAGGCCGACCGGCTGATCACCGAGTCCACGAGGGAGGCCGAGCGGCTGCTGGCGGACGCCGGCGCGGAGGCCGAGCGGCTGCGCACCGAGGCGTCGGAGACGGTGGGTTCGGCGCAGCAGCACGCGGCGCGCACCCGCGCGGACGCGGAGCGGGTGGCGGCCGAGGCGTCAGCGGAGGCGGAGCGGGTCCGCGCCAAGGCGCAGTCCGAGGCCGAGCGCATGGTCGACGGCGCACGCGAGGACGCCAACAAGCGGCGCTCGGATGCGGCGAACCAGGTCGACCGGCTGATCACCGAGTCCACGGCGGAGGCGGACCGGCTGACGAAGGAGGCGCGGGAGGCCGCGCTGCGGTCCGCGACCGCCGCCGAGGAGCAGGCCGACATGATGGTCGGCGCCGCCCGCAAGGAGGCCGACCGGCTCGTCGGCGAGGCGACCGCGCAGGCGAACAGCCTGGTGGAGAAGGCCCGTACGGACTCCGACACGATGCTCGGCGAGGCCCGGGGCGACGCGACCGCCATCCGGGACCGGGCCGAGGAGCTTCGGACCCGGGCCGAGGCCGATGTCGAGGAGCTGCACCAGCGGGCCCGCCGGGAGTCCGCGGAGCAGATGAAGGCGACGGGCGAGCGGGTGGACAAGCTGGTCGCCGCCGCGACCGCGCAGCTGGTGAAGGCCGAGGAGAAGGCCAAGACGCTGGTCTCGGACGCCAACAGCGAGGCCAGCCGGGTCCGTATCGCCGCCGTGAAGAAGGCCGAGTCGCTGCTCAAGGAGGCCGAGCAGAAGAAGGCGGACGCCACGCGGGACGCGGACCGCAGGCGCGCCGAGGCGGAGGCCGAGGCCAAGCGGATCGTGGACGACGGCAAGCGGGAGCTGGAGCTGCTCAAGCGGCGTCAGGAGGACATCAACGCGGAGATCTCCCGTGTCCAGGACGTGCTTGCGGCGTTGGAGTCCTTTGAGGCCCCCGCGTCCGGGGGCAGCTCGGGCGGAAACTCGGGAAGGAACGAGAGCGGTGGGGTGAAGACGGCGGCCGGTGCCGGGACGCGATCGAGCGGCAAGCGCTCGGACGGCTGAGCGGTCCTGGGGGCGGGTGCTGCCGAATCGTAGTGTTCGTGGGCAGGGGCGCTAGAGACACACCCCGTGTCGTGTCCGTATCATCCCGACGAGTGACAAGCCGTCTGGCTGTCTGCCACTCAAAAGGCTGGACATTCTCCAGATCAAACGGACGTTGACTCGATGACACGCCGTTTGGCCCCCTAGGATTCCCTCTATCACCTCACCGGTCTCTTTCGACAGGAACCCCATGAGCGACACTTCCTCCCCCTTCGGCTTCGAGCTCGTGCGGCGTGGGTACGACCGCGGTCAGGTGGACGACCGCATTACCAAGCTCGTCGCCGACCGTGACAGTGCACTGGCCCGCATCACCTCTCTGGAAAAGCGCATCGAGGAGCTGCACCTCGAGACGCAGAACGCCCAGGCCCAGATCACCGACGCGGAGCCGTCCTACGCGGGGCTCGGCGCGCGCGTCGAGAAGATCCTCCGTCTCGCCGAGGAGGAGGCCAAGGACCTGCGCGAGGAGGCCCGCCGGGCCGCCGAACAGCACCGTGAGCTCGCCGAGTCGGCGGCCCAGCAGGTGCGCAACGACGCGGAGTCCTTCGCCGCCGAGCGCAAGGCGAAGGCGGAGGACGACGGCGCGCGTATCGTCGAGAAGGCCAAGGGCGACGCGGCGACGCTGCGCCAGGAGGCTCAGAAGGACGCGCAGCAGAAGCGCGAGGAGGCCGACTCCCTCTTCGAGGAGACCCGCGCCAAGGCCGCCCAGGCCGCCGCGGACTTCGAGACGAACCTCGCCAAGCGCCGCGAGCAGTCCGAGCGCGACCTGGCCTCCCGTCAGGCCAAGGCCGAGAAGCGGCTGGCGGAGATCGAGCACCGGGCGGAGCAGCTGCGCCTGGAGGCCGAGAAGCTGCGTACGGACGCCGAGCGCCGCGCCCGCCAGACGGTGGAGACCGCGCAGCGCCAGGCCGAGGACATCGTGGCCGACGCCAACGCCAAGGCGGACCGCATCCGCAGCGAATCCGAGCGCGAGCTGGCGGCGCTCACCAACCGCCGCGACAGCATCAACGCCCAGCTGACCAACGTCCGCGAGATGCTGGCCACGCTGACCGGTGCCGCGGTGGCCGCGGCCGGCTCCCCCACCGAGGACGAGCCGATCTCGCGCGGTGTCCCGGCCCAGCAGAGCCGCTGACGCCCAGGACTTCCTGACGTCGGATCACGCGCTCATCTCGTGCCCCGCGCCCGCCTCGTGCGGCGCGGGGCACGCGCATGACGGCGCGTCGGCCGCGGGCGCTACCGGTACCCGGCGTCCTGGGGTCGTACGGCGCCTTACGGCTGGGCGACGGGCGTACGACGTCTTACGGGCGTGCGGCCGTGGCGCGTAGCCTCCCCGTGTGACCGACCGCACCCTCGCCGCCCTGGGGTTCGCCGATGTGCCGGCGATACGGCCGCTGACCTATCCCGGCCGGCCCGTGACCGCGCCCGCGCTTCTCGCGGGGGGTGAGCTGTGGGAGTTGACGCCCGGTCCGGGCGGGCCGGGCGGCTGGCCGGTGCCCGGGGCGCCCTTCGACCCGCCGGGCGAACCGCTCGACGCCGTGCTGGCGCGGCTCGGCCATGTGCCGTCGGGGCAGCGCCATCCGGTCATCGCGGTCGGCTCCAACGCCTCGCCCGCGCAGCTGCACCACAAGCTGACGGCGCTCGGGGCTCCGGCCGCCGTGCCGATGGTGCCGGTGCGGGTGCGCGGCATAGCGGTGGGCTGCTCGGCGCACATCGGACGGTACGGGTATGTCGCCGCCGCGCCGTACGCGGACCCGGCGGCCGAGACCCCGCTGGTGGTCAGCTGGCTCGACGGCGACCAGCTGGCGTCGGTGGACGCCACCGAATTCCCCAACTACCGGCGCGTCCTGCTGCCCGGCGCGAGCTTCCCCATGGTGCTGCCGTCCGGGGAGCCGCTGGGCGGCGCGTATCTCTACGTCAGCGTGCGGGGTGTGCTCGCGAGCCCCGACGGCGCGCCGGACCGGCCCTCCGGCAGGCCGCGGCCGGGCGGCGGCGACCAAGGCGCGCTGCTGGCGGGGCTGCTGGCGTCCTCGGCGCGGCTGCGGGACCTGCTGGGGCCGGACCCGCGGGCCTGGATCCGGCGCGCGGCGGCGGACCGTACGGTGCGCGAGGCGGCGGCCTCGGTGCTTGCGGCGGAGGGGTGGGTGCTGCGGGGTTACGATCCGCTCTCGACTCTCGCTTAACGGGAACCGCCGCCCCGCGGTTATTCTCCTTACCCGCACGGGGGCACGCGCCCCGGACGCATCGCACGAGGGGCGGAGCATGATCGAGGCAGTCGGCCTGACGAAGCGCTACGGCGCCAAGACGGCCGTGTACAACCTGTCGTTCCAGGTGCGGCCGGGCACGGTGACCGGCTTCCTGGGACCCAACGGATCCGGCAAATCGACCACGATGCGCATGATCCTGGGGCTGGACGAGCCCACCGCCGGCCATGTCACCGTGGGCGGCTACCCCTTCCGCCGACTGCCCAACGCCCCCCGGCAGGTCGGTGCCCTCCTCGACGCGAAGGCCGTGCACGGCGGCCGCAGCGCGCGCCAGCATCTGCTGTGCCTGGCCCAGCTGTCGGGCATTCCGGCCCGCAGGGTCGACGAGGTGCTGGGCGTGGTCGGGCTCCAGAGCGTGGCGAGGAAGCGGTCCAAGGGGTTCTCGCTGGGCATGGGGCAGCGGCTGGGCATCGCGGCCGCGCTGCTGGGCGACCCGCAGGTGCTGCTCTTCGACGAGCCGGTCAACGGTCTGGACCCGGAGGGCATCCTGTGGGTCCGCAACCTCATGAAGCAGCTGGCATCCGAGGGCCGCACGGTCTTCGTCTCCAGCCACCTGATGAGCGAGATGGCGCTGACCGCCGAGCGCCTGATCGTGATCGGGCGCGGGCAGCTGCTCGCCGACATGAGCGTCAAGGACTTCATCTCCTACAACTCCGCGGACTTCGCGCGGGTCCGCACCCCCGACGGGGAGCCGGACCAGCGCGAGAAGCTGACCGCCGCGCTGAGCGAGGCGGGCGGCCAAGTGCTGCCGGAGCAGGACGGCGCGCTGCGGGTGACCGGGCTGCCGCTGCCTCGGATCAGCGACCTGGCGCATGGCGCGGACGTCCGCCTGTGGGAGCTCTCCCCGCACCAGGCGTCGCTGGAGGAGGCGTACATGCGGATGACGCAGGGCGCCGTGGACTACCGCTCGACCGCCGACCAGCGGGCGGGGCTCCAGGAGGCCGTGCCGGGCATGGCCCCGCAGGGCGCGTACGGCTACGCCCCGCCGACCGCTGGCGGCGTGCCCGGCGGCTATCCGCCCATGGGCGGCATGCCGGGCTACAACCCGCCGCCCGCGCCCGGCCAGCCCGCCCCGGGCCAGCCCGCGCCCGGCCAGCCCGCCCCGGGTCAGGCCCCCTGGCAGCCGCAGCAGCCCCCGGCCGGGCAGGGCGCGCCCGCCGCGCCGCAGACTCCCGCCGCTCCCCCGGCTCCGGCCGCCGCGCCGGCCCCCGCCGACATGAACAAGCGCGACAGCGAGGACGCCCGATGAGCACTCCTTACCAGCAGCAGGCCCAGGCGTCCCAGCCGCCCACCCCGCCGCAGCCGCCCCAGCAGGCGCCTCAGCAGGCGCCTCAGCAGCAGCCGGGCGCGCCGGGCATGCCGGCCGCCCCGCAGCAGGCGCCGCACCCGCAGGCCCAGCAGTACGCGCCACAGCAGGCGGCACAGCCCGGCATGCAGGCCGTGCCGGGGATGCCGGCCGCGCCGCAGCAGCCCTACGCCTCCGCCGCCCCCGTCGCCGGATACACCTCGCCGATCCCGATCCGGCGCACGCACCTGGGGAATGCGCTCGCCTCCGAGTGGACCAAGATCAAGTCGGTGCGCTCGACGATCTGGACGCTGAGCGTCATGGTCGCGCTGGTCATCGGCATCGGGCTGCTGGTGGCCTCGGGCACCAAGGACAGCGACTACTCCTCCACCCCCACCACCATCCCCGGCCTGTTCGGCACGCTGCTGGGCCAGCTGTGCATCGTCACGCTCGGCGTGCTCGTCGTCACCTCCGAGTACGGCACCGGGATGATCCGCACCACCTTCACCGCCTCGCCGCAGCGCTCGCGCGTGCTGACCGCCAAGGCCCTCGTCTTCTTCTTCATGTCCTTTGTGACCACGACCGCCGCGCTCGCGTTCGTGGCCTTTGTGAGCACGGGGATGCACAGCGGGCCGGGCGTCCAGGAGCCGACGAGCAAGCAGTTGGTCGGGGCGACCCTGGGGGCCGGGCTGTATGTCTCGCTGCTCGGGCTGCTGTCGCTCGCGGTCGGCAGCATGCTGCGGCACTCCGCCGGCGCGATCACCGCGATGCTCGGTGTGGTGCTGCTGCCCGCCATCCTCCCCGCCTTCCTGATGATGTCGAGCAGCCTTCAGACCCTGGGCGAGAAGATGCAGAAGTATTCCTCGCCCCAGTCTCTGGCCGCGCTCTTCCAGGTCGACGACAGTCTCGGGACCGGCTGGTCGCAGGTGGGGATGCTGGCCGGGATCACGGCCGCGGCGTTCATCGCGGCATACGCGCTGCTGGAGAAGCGCGACGTGTGATGGGCTGATCCCCCGGTCAATACCTCGGTGCGTTACGGGACCGCTGGAGCTTCGCGCTCCGGCGGTCTCGCGCGTTCCAGCAGGACTTGTGCCAGTGGCGGCGGTCGTCCACGCCGCTGTGCTGCTGCCAGGCCACAATGTGCGGCACACCGGGCGGGATCTCCTGGTCGCAGCCGGGGCAGCGGTAGTGCTTGGCGGCGGCGCCACCGCCGACCTGGCGCACCACCCACTCCTCGCCCTGCCAGCACTGGGTCGACTCCAGCCCATAGCGGTCCGCGCGGTCTTCGTCTTGGCTGCCGATCGGCTTCTCGCCGCCTCGCGGGCGGTTTCGGCGTGGGGACACGGGGCACCTCGAAGGACGCTGGGCTACTGGCTGTGACCAGCGTACGCGTTACCGTCACGGTCCCGGAAAGCCGTGTCCACAACCGTCCTCCGATCATCATGAGAATTTCTTGCCAGGCCGTGCCTTTGGCACGTGTCAGGCGTTATTGCCTGTGCGGGGGAGGGTGCCCGTGTCAGCGGCGGCGGCCGCAAGAGGAGGCAGATGGCAATGCGCGTGGGGGCTTTCATCCTCGCCGCTCAATTCCCGGGTCAGGGCCAGGGGGAGGCGCTGCACCGGGCGGTACGGTCCGCGCAACTCTCCGAGGAGTCGGGGCTGGACGCGGTGTGGCTCGCCGAACACCACTTCGTTCCGTACGGGGTGTGCCCGTCGGCGGTCACGCTCGCCGCGCTGCTGCTCGGCCGTACCCGCAGGATAGGCGTCGGCACGGCGGTCAGCGTCCTGCCGACCGCGCATCCGGTCGCGCTGGGTGAGCAGGCGGCGCTGCTCCACCTCGTCTCCGGGGGGCGCTTCACCCTGGGGGTCGGCCGGGGCGGGCCCTGGGTCGACCTTGAGGTGTTCGGCACCGGTCTGCGGGCGTACGAGCGGGACTTCCCCGAATCGCTGGACCTGCTGCTGCGCTGGCTGCGCGAGCCGCGGGTGGCCGCGGCGGGCGAAAGATTCGTCTTCCGCGAGGTGCCGGTCGTACCGCGCCCCGACGAGGCGCTGCGTGTCGAGGCGCTGGGGAACGAGGCGCAGGGCGCACCCGGCCCCCAGGTGATCGTGGCCTGTACTTCACCGGGAAGTGTGCGGCTGGCCGCCGAGCGCGCGTTGCCCATGATGCTGGGGATGCACTGTGGAGACGATGAGAAGGCCGAGGCGGTCACGCTGTGGCGAGATTCCGCGCTCGCGGCGGGCCACTCCCCCGAGAAGGTGGCGGCGGTGGCGGCCGAGCATGTCTCGGCGGGGGTGGTGCAGGTCGCGGACGCCCGCCCCGCGGCGGTGGAGACCCTCGTCAAGGCCATGCCCGGCTGGCTGCGCCAGGGGCTCGACGCCCATGTGACGGTGGACGGACGGCCGCGCCGGATGCGCGACCCGCTGGCCTATGCCGAGCTGCTGTGCGGGCTGCACCCGGTCGGGCCGCCCCGGCTGTGCGCGGACCGGCTGGCGGCGACGGCGGAGCGCACCGGCATCCGCCGCTTCGCGCTGCTGGTCGAGGGCTCGGGAGACCTGGCGACCACGGAGGAGAACGTGCGCCGGCTGGGCGCCGAGGTGCTGCCGCTCCTGCGCTGAAGACCTCCGCCGCACTGAAGACCTCCGCGCTCAGGACACCTCCCCCTCATGGAGCGGCAGCGGGCAGTCGGGTCAGCAGTCGCGCAGCTCGGGGGACTGGTTCAGCAGCTGCCCGCGCGTCGACGTGAAGCGGGCGAGTCTCTCGTCAACCGACGCGTCCAGCGGGAACACCGCCACGCGGTGGCAGTTCTGGAAGGCGAGCCGAACCCCGAAGTGGCGCTGGAGCGCACCTCGTATCGCGTCACTCGCGAGCGCCCGCAGCAGCTGGCCGCGGGCCTGCTCGTCCGGCGGCGGCGTCTGGTTGTCGGCGAATTCCCCGCCGTCGACCTTCAACTGGGCTACCAGAGAGCTGATCATCTCCCATGCGTAGGGAAGGGAGGTCCGGACGCAGTCGACGAAGTCGGCTTCGTCGACCTCGCCTCGCTCGGCCTGCGCAAGAAGGGCCGGTGAGACGTCGAGCGACATGGAATCTCCTCTCGCGACCCCGGGGACCGGGGTCTCAGGGACGGATGAGCGGACGGCGACGGAGCGTACCCGCATGACGACCGCCCGCTTCAACGGTAATTCGGCCACTGCGGGCGCACCAGGAGAATGCGTTCACAACCAGCCACTCTCGAAGGGGGCCATCGTCGGGCGAATCGCGTAGGCCACCCGCCGTCGAGTAGCGTTGCCGACCATGCGTCTCGTCATCGCCCGTTGCTCCGTGGACTACGCCGGCCGGCTCACGGCCCACCTCCCCTCGGCACCCCGTCTGATCCTCGTGAAGGCCGACGGCAGTGTCTCGATCCACGCGGACGACCGGGCCTACAAACCCCTCAACTGGATGTCTCCGCCGTGCACCCTCAAGGAGGGCGACGGCGATGTGTGGACGGTGGTGAACAAGGCCGGCGAGAAGCTCATCATCACCATGGAGGAAGTGCTGCACGACTCCTCGCATGAACTCGGCGTGGACCCCGGTCTGATCAAGGACGGGGTGGAGGCCCATCTCCAGGAGTTGCTGGCCGACCGTATCGAGACACTTGGCGATGGCTGGACGCTTATTCGGCGTGAATACCCCACTGCCATTGGCCCCGTGGACATTCTCTGCCGGGACTCCGACGGCGCCACCGTCGCGGTGGAGATCAAGCGGCGGGGGGAGATCGACGGTGTGGAGCAGCTCACCCGCTACTTGGAACTCCTCAACCGCGATCCGCTGCTGGCCCCGGTGAAGGGGATCTTCGCGGCGCAGGAGATCAAGCCCCAGGCGCGGGTGCTGGCGACGGACCGCGGCATCGGCTGCGTCGTGCTGGACTACGACGCGCTGCGCGGCATCGAGGACGACAAGCTGCGGCTGTTCTGACCCCGCGGCCGATTCGGCCCGCAACGCGCCGCGGCGCGGTCCGGCATCGCCGGGCCGCGCCGCGTGCTGTATGCCGCCGTCGCGCCTTACGCCGACACGCTCGGCGAAGACGCAGAAGACGCAGAAGACCCCGGCGAGGTCGGGGAGCTGCTCGCCGTGGTCGCCGGTCCGCTGGCCGTGTTGGTGGTGTCGCCGCCGGGGCTCGTGGTGGAGCTGGTGGGCGGAGTGGTGGGCGGGGTGGTCGGGGGCGTCTTGGTGGGCGTCGGCGGGGTGGTCGGCGGCGTCGTCGGGCGGTGGGTCGGGGGACGCGTGGTGGGCTCGGACGAGGACGGGGACGGCGGCTCGGCCGTGGGCGACGCCTCGCCGCTGGACGACGGGGCGGTCGGGCTCTCGGAGGCGCTGGGCGAGTCGCTGCCGAGCGTGGACGGGGCCGTGGGCGTCCCGGGGGCGCTACTGGGGCCCGGCTGCCCGCTCTCGCCCGCGTCACTCGTGGGCTCCTCGGCGGTCAGCCCCTTGTCGTCGTCCTTCCGGGAGGACGACTGGCCGGGCTTGACGGTGTCGGTGGAGCCCTTGTCCCCGTCGCCCGAGGCGATACCGAGGGCCACCACCGTGCCGAGGACGGCCACGAGCAGTGCGCCCGCGCCCGCCGCGAGCAGATTGCGCCGGGTGCGGGTGAGCGCCGCGATGCGGCGGCCCAGCGGGGTCCGGCCGCCGCCCTGGCGGCCCGCACCGGCTCCGCCGCCCTTGCCCTCGGGGCCGCCCGGGCCGGCCGCGCCGATCGCGGCGAGCACATCGGTGCGGTCGATGCGCGTGGTCGTCTCGACCCGCGGCGTGACGACCGTGATCTCCGTGTCGGCCGGGTCCCGGCGCCCCGCGGACACCCCGTCGAACGGCGCGGCCGACGTGTCATGGCGCGCGTCCGGGCCCTCCTCGCCCGCCCCCGTACGGCCGCCGGGCGCGGCGAAGACGCCGGGGCCCGCCGGGCCGCGGGTGCGGTCGGTGACCAGGGCCAGGGCGCGCCGGCCCGCGACCGTGCCGCGCTTGTCGGCCAGCACGCCGCGCAGCCCGATGGACGCCTCGAGTTCGGCCCGCGCCCGGTCCGGATTGCCCGTGCACAGCGCGAGGACGCCCAGCTCGTGGTGGAAGTACGCCTCCTCGGCGACCTGCCCCGCCAGGCGTGCGGCCTCCTGGCCGTGGCGCAGGGCGCGCTCCCAGGCGCCCCAGTGCAGCGCGGCGGCGAAGGCGGGGGTGGCGCTGCGGGCCAGCAGCACGGCGGTCTCGGCGCGGCCCGGCTCGCGGGCGGCGACCAGGGCGGCCATCGCGGTGAGGATCGCGTCGGCCTCGACGGCGACCCGCTCCGGGGCGACCGAGGGGTGGCCGGTCCACCAGGCGTAGTGCTGGGCGACGGCGCTCGCCCGCTCGGACTGCCCGTCCGCGTAGCCGTCGGCGGCCAGTTGGTCGGCCACGCCGACCGCCAGCCGGTAGTGCGGCCCGGCGGGCGTGACCAGGCCGCCGGCGATCAGCTCGCCCAGCGCGGTGTCGGCGTGGGTGTCCCCGGCCAGCGCGGGGAGATGCGACTGGTGCGGGCACTCGCCGCCGAGCGCCACCGCGAACCGCAGGGTGTCGCGGGCCGCTTCGCTCAGCCGGGAGGCGATCAGCGCGACGGGGGCCGCGCCCTCGGCGAGCGTCGGCAGCGGGATGTCGCGTGCCCCGGCCCCGTCCGAGTGCCCGGCAGTGCCCGAGGCGTCGGCAGAGCCCGCCTCCTCCTCGGGAGCGGCCTGTTCGGCGCGCAGCGCGTCGCGCTGCCGCAGCAGCGCTCCCGCCTGGACGAACCGCAGCGGCAGCCCCTCGGACTCGAACCACAGGTCCGCGGCCCAGCCCCGCTCGTCCTCCGCCAACGGGCGCCGTACGGCCCGCTCCAGCAGCTCCAGGGACCCGCTGCGGCTCAGCCCGGCGAGGAAGACCTCCTCGAGGTGCGAGTCGGCGGAGGGCGCCGCGACGGAGGGGGTGGCCGAGATCAGGAAGGCGCACTCGGGCATCGCGTCCAGGAACTCGTCCAGCGCGGCGCCGCCGAACTCGATGTCGTCCAGGACGACGACCGCGCCGACCTCCGCGACCGCCGCCGACAGCTCCGTGCGGTCGGGGCGGTACAGGGGGGCGCGGTAGACCGCCGCGTACAGCTCGTACAGGAGGTCGGTGGGGGTGCGGCGGTAGCCGGAGAGGCGGATCACCCCGTCGGGCGCCAGGGTCTCGCAGTCCGCGGCGACGGCGTCCAGCAGCGTGCTGCGGCCCGCGCCGGAGGGCCCGGTGACCCGCACCGAACGGCCGCGGGCGAGGAGCCGCGTGAGGCGCTCGCGCTCCAGCACCGGCACCTCGAAGCCCACCGCGCCCGCGGGCAGCGGCGGGGCGGCGGCGCGGCGCAGCTCGGCGCGCTCGTCGGGGCCGCGGCGCTCGGGGAAGTCGGGCCGCTCTCCGGGCGGGCAGGGCTCGATCTCGCTGCCGTCGACCGGGTTGATCGTCAGCAGGTAGTCGCCGGAGACCAGCTGGACCGTGCGCACGGGCGGGGGCGTGGGGCTGTGGCCCTCGGCCGGGCGCGGGGCCGGGCGCGTGGTCGGGTGGTCACGACCGGGCTCCTCCGGTCTGTGGTTCGTCGGATCCATGGTGAAAGCCCCCCAGGTGCGTGGCGTTCTGTCCGGCTTCCGGCCTGTCCGCACGCTCGCCTTGCCGTCTCTTCCGGTGCGGTGCCCGCCGTAGGGAATGGTGTCCGGCGGAGTGACCGAACCCTAGATCTCCACACAGTATCCACCGACGGGAAGGGGTTTCGCGCCGCCCCGCGCCCCGTCCCGGAGCCTTCGCGCCATCTGACGGCCCGCTACGTTCCCGCACTCACACGCGCGGCAGCGACTCCACTTCGAGTCCGCCCTCGATGGCCAGGATCCGGTGCAGCCGGGTGGCCACGAGCAGCCGCTGCATCTGGGGCGGCACCCCGCGCAGCACCAGCCGCCGGCCCGCTCGGCCGGCCTTCCGGTGCGCCCCCATGATCACGCCGAGCCCGGTGGCGTCCCAGGAGTCGAGCTCGGTCAGGTCGAGTACGAGGTCCCCGCCGCCGGATTCAAGGGCGGTGTGCAAGGCCGTACGGGCGTCCGCCGCGCTCCGGACGTCGAGTCGGCCCCCGACGGCGAGCTCGGCGTGGTCGCCCCTGATATACATATGCGCTCCCCAATGTGGCGTTCCCCCAGCCCTCGTCGGCGGGGGCGCCCCCTGTCTCCCATTTGTCAATCTGGTCTACCGAATTGACTGTGTCTCATGCGGTGAAGTTGCCGCTTGTAAGCGAACCGATACCGAATTCACCCGCAAGGGTGCGTCTGCCCCCGATTGCGTTTGAGATGTGCGTCAGGGGCAGATAGAGCGTCCATGTCGGGCCGGATCGGTGCCGCCGGGTCGGTACCGGCGGTCAGTAGCGGCGGTCAGTAGCGGTAGAACCCGCCGCCGCTCTTGCGTCCGATGTCCCCGGCGTCGACCATGCGGCGCATGATCTCCGGCGGCGCGAACTTCTCGTCCTGGGACTCGGTGTAGATGTTCTCCGCGGCGTGCAGCAGGATGTCCACGCCGGTCAGGTCGGCCGTCGCGAGGGGTCCCATCGCATGGCCGAAGCCCAGCTTGCAGGCGATGTCGATGTCCTCGGCGGTGGCCACTCCGGACTCGTACAGCTTGGCCGCCTCGACGACGAGCGCGGAGATCAGCCGGGTGGTGACAAACCCCGCGACGTCGCGGTTGACGACGATACAGGTCTTGCCGACGCCCTCGGCGAACTCCCGGGCGGCGGCGAGGGTTTCGTCGCTGGTCTTGTATCCGCGCACCAGCTCGCACAGCTGCATCATCGGCACGGGCGAGAAGAAGTGGGTGCCCACGACCCGCTCGGGGCGCTCGGTGGCCGCCGCGATCTTGGTGATCGGGATGGCGGAGGTGTTGGAGGCGAGGATCGTCTCGTCCTTGACCAGGCCGTCGAGCGTGCGGAAGATCTCCCGCTTGACCTCGATCTTCTCGAAGACGGCCTCCACGACGACATCCGCGTCGGCGGCGGCGTCCAGGTCGGTCGTGGTCGTGATACGCGCCAGCGCCTGCTCGGCGGCCTCCGCCTCGAGCTTGCCCTTGGCGACGAACTTCTCGTACGAGGCCCGGATGGCGTCGGTGCCGCGGCGCAGCGCCTCGTCGGTCACGTCACGGAGCACCACGTCCCAGCCCGCCTGGGCGGAGACCTGTGCGATGCCGGATCCCATGAGTCCGGCCCCGATGACCGCGAGCTTCCTGGCCACGTCCACGTCCTTTCGTACGTTGAGTAACTGACGCCAATGGCCGGACCTTAACGCCCGTTCACCCCTTGTGGCAGCCCCTAGTAAGGCGCGTCACGGTGTGTTCTTCACCGCATAGTTGAGAACGCTCTCACTGAGGAGCGACTCCATGACGTCGATCTGCCGCAGCAGCTCCGCGGAGAGCTGCTCGGAGGTGCCGCCCGTGGCATGGCAGCGCGCGATGTTGCGGTGGACGGCGTTCTGCATGCCGACGAGCTGGTGGGCGATGAACTCGGGCGTCGGGTCGTCCGCGGCGGCGCCGGTCTCCTCGCGCAGGGTGGTGGCCAGCCGGTCGACGATCTGGCCCTGCATCCGCAGCAGCCGGGCCATCAGCGTCGGCGACTCCTGGATGACCTGCATGAAGCGTGCGTAGCCCGGGTCCATCCCGGCGTACGGGTTGCGCTCCGCGACGTCCTGGCGCAGCCGGTCCAGCACCGCCCGCACCGCCGGCACGCCCTCTCCGCGCTCCCGGACGAGCCGCGAGGGGCGTTCGACGACCTCGTCCTCGCGGTCGAAAAGGAGGTCTTCCTTGGCGGGGAAGTAGTTGTAGACGGTGTTGACCGAGACGTCCGCGACCTCGGCGACCGCCGCGATCGTGACCGCCTCGAAGCCGTGTTCCAGGAACAGCGCGGTGGCCATGTCCGAGATGCGCTGCTTGACCTGCCGCTTCTTCCGCTCCCTGAGTCCTTCCGCCATGGCCTCATCCTAGCTTCGATGGAGCCTCTCAATTTTTGGGGTCGTTGCAAAATTTAAGTCTCCCTGCTTTTCTAGGCGCATGCCTGTCATCAGCACGGCCGGGCTCGCCCGGACCTTCCAGACCAAGCACGGCCCCGTCGAGGCCGTGCGCGGTATCGACCTCACCGTCCGGCCGGGCGAGATCCTCGGCTTCCTCGGCCCCAACGGCGCGGGCAAGACCACGACCCTGCGCATGCTCACCACGCTGCTCCCGCCCACCGGCGGGGCCGCGACCGTCGCCGGGCACGACCTCGCCCGCGACCCGGCGGGGGTGCGCCGGAAGATCGGGTACGTCGCCCAGTCCGGCGGCGTCGACCCGTCCGTCTCCGTCCGCGAGGAACTCACCACCCAGGGCCGCCTCTACCGGCTCGGCAAGGCCGAGGCGACCGCCCGCGCCGAGGAACTCGCCGCCGACCTCGGCCTGACCGAGCTGCTGGACCGCAAGTGCGGCGCCCTGTCCGGCGGGCAGCGGCGCCGCCTCGACATCGCCATGGGCCTCACCCACCGCCCCGCCGTCCTCTTCCTCGACGAGCCGACCACCGGGCTCGACCCGGGCAGCCGCGCCGATCTGTGGGAGCTGATCCGGCGCCTGCGCGCAGATCACACCATGACGGTCTTCCTCACCACCCACTACCTCGACGAGGCGGAGGCGCTCGCCGACCGGCTCGTCATCGTCGACAAGGGCACGGTGGTCGCCGAGGGCACCGCGGCGCGGCTCAAGGCCGAGTACGGCGGATCGCCGGACGCCACCCTCCAGGACGCCTTCATCGCCATCACCGGGCGCGGCGCACAGCGGCCCGACCCCGACCCCATCGCCGTCTGACGACCCAGGAGCCTTACGCCGTGTCCAACCTGTTCTCCGACACCGGCCTGATCTTCGGCCGCTATCTGCGCCAGGCCATGAACTCCAAGGTCGCCGTGGCCTTCGGGCTGCTCCAGCCCATGTTCTACCTCGTCTTCTTCGGTCCCCTGCTGCGCGACGTCCCGCTCGGCGGCGAGGGCGACTCCTGGCAGACGCTGGTCCCCGGACTGCTCATTCAGCTCGGCCTGTTCAGCGCCGCGTTCGCCGGCTTCGGCATCCTCCTGGAGAAGCAGTTCGGGGTGATCGAGCGGATGCGGGTCACCCCCGTCAGCCGGCTCGCGCTGCTGCTGGGCCGCGCGCTCAAGGACGTGGTCCAACTGCTGGTCCAGTCGCTGGTGCTGGTGATCGCCGCCGTTCCGCTGGGGCTGCGCGCCCCCGTGCTCGGGGTGGTCGTCGGCTTCGTCTTCGTCGGCCTGCTCACCATCTCGCTGGCCTCGCTGTCGTACGCGCTGGCCATGCGGGTCGACGGCCCGCAGGGGTTCGCCCCGGTCATCAGCACCGTCAACATGCCCGCGATGCTGCTCTCCGGCATCCTGCTGCCGATGGCCCTGGCCCCGGGCTGGCTGAACGCCGTCTCGCGCTGTGTGCCGTTCCGCTACCTCGTGGACGCGGTGCGCGCCGCGTACGTCGGGGACTACGGCTGGGACACGGTCGGCGTCGGCGCGCTGGTCGGGCTCGCCCTGTGCGCGGTGTCCATGACGATCGGCACCCGGGTGTTCCGCAAGGCCGGGGCGTAGCGACTGTTCTCCATCCCCCCGCGCGTAGGCTCGGACACATGGTCAGACTCACCCGCATCTATACGCGCACCGGAGACAAGGGCACGACGACCCTCGGCGACATGAGCCGCACCACCAAGACAGATCCGCGGATCGCCGCATACGCCGACGCGAACGAGGCGAACGCCGCGATCGGGGTAGCCATCGCGCTGGGGGCGCTGCCCCCGCAGATCGTCAACGTGCTGGTCCGCGTCCAGAACGACCTGTTCGACGTGGGCGCGGACCTGTCCACCCCGGTCGTCGAGAACCCCGAGCACCCGCCGCTGCGCGTCGAACAGAGCTATATCGACAAGCTGGAGGCGGACTGCGACCTCTTCCTCGAAGAGCTGGAGAAGCTGCGCAGCTTCATCCTCCCCGGCGGCACGCCCGGCGCGGCCCTGCTGCACCAGGCGTGCACCGTCGTACGCCGGGCCGAGCGCTCGACGTGGGCGGCGTTCGACGAGTACGGGGAGTCCATGAACCCGCTCGCCGCCACCTATCTGAACCGCCTCTCCGACCTGCTGTTCATCCTGGCCCGGGTGGCCAACAAGGAGGTCGGGGACGTGCTGTGGGTGCCTGGCGAGAACCGCTGATCAGGATTTGGTGAGGGACCGGGGCCGGTCCTGGTCCCCGGTCGCCTTCTTGCCTCCCTTTTCCTTGGGCGGCGCGACGGTGTAACAGATGGCGACCAGCAGATGGATACCCGCGATCATGCCCATCTGCCGCTGCCACCCCACCATCGGTTCGCTGCGGTCCCCGTCGCCGATCAGCCAGACGCACACCTGGAGCACGGTCACCGCGATCGCCACCGCGATCAGCGTCATCCGCCACAGCCGCCACTCGTGCCGCACCCGCGCCGCGCCGTACTTCGGCGGCTTGACCGGGGGCGGGCCGCCCGCGAACCGGTGCGCGAAGCGCCCGTCCGCCCAATTGATCATGTAGTGCCCATACGCGACGGAGAAGCCCAGGTAGACCGCGGCCAGCCCATGGGCCGTCGACGGCTCGGCGCCCCGCCGCAGATCGACCACGGTCGCGACCAGCAGCACCACGTCCAGCAGCGGGACACAGGCCAGCAGCGCCGCCCCCACCCGCGGCTTCCTCAGGACATACCGCACGCACAGGCCCGCGAGCAGCATCACCCAGAAGCCGACCTCGCTGGCGACGATCAGTCCCACGATCACGGCCCGTTCTCCCTTCTCCTGCCCGTCTCCCCTACCGTCCCGCGAGATCCGGGCCGCCGCGTCGTCGGCGGCGACGAGACCGGACTGCATCCTTCGATGTACGGCCGCGCGGCCCGCGCCCGTCGGGAAGGGGACGCGGCCCTGGCGGCGGCGTGTTGTGATGGACCCATGCCGTCCCGCCTTCCGGCGCCGCACCGCGTCGACGTCGCCATCGCCGTAGGCGGGTTGCTGGGCGGGCTGCTGCTGATGGGGCTCGGGTTGCGCGGCGGGGTGTATCTGGGCGAGCTGTCGCCCATCACGCTGCCCCCGTGGTCGACGGTCACCGCGCTGACCGCCATGGCGGTCGCCGAACTGCTGCGCCGCATGGCCCCGGGCACCGCCCTGGCGCTCGGCACCGCCGCCCTCGCCGTGGACCTGTGCGGCGGCTCGCTCATCGCGACCGTCCTGATGTACACGGACCTGGTGTACGCGGCGGTCCTCTACGGACCGCCCTCCCTGGCCCGGCGGCTGCCGCCCGCGTGTGTGGCGACCACCGTGGTCGCCACGGTCGTGCCGCTGGCGCTGCTGCGCACCCCCGAGTCGCTGTTCATCGGCCTGGTCACCGCCCTGCTCACCTTCGCCCCGGCCGGCACCGGGGCGATCGTGCGCAATCACCAGGAGGCCGCCGAGGCCGCCCGGCTGGAGGCCGAGCGGACGGCCCTGCTGGCCGAGCTGGACCGGCGGGAGGCGGTGGTGGCCGAGCGCGCCCGCATGGCCCGCGAGCTGCACGACCGGGTCGCCGGCCATCTGTCGGCCATCGCCATCCACTCCACCGCCGCGCTGTCCCTGGGAGACGCCGCCGCGACGGACGACGCGCTCGGCGTCATCCGGGAGAACAGCGTGCGGGGCCTGGCCGAGATGCGTCAGCTGATCGAGCTGCTGCGCGACGCGGGCGGGGAGACGGAACCCACCGCGGCGCCCACCCTCGACGCCCTTGACGCGCTGATCGAACGCGCCCGCGCGGACGCCCCCGCCGTCAGCGGGCTGAAGTTCGCGCTGCGCGACGAGCGCGCGCCGGGCACCGCGCTTCCCGCGCCGGTCGAGCTCGCCGCGTACCGCATCGTCCAGGAGTCGCTGACCAACGCGCTCAAGCACGCGGCCCCCGGCGAGGTGACCGTACGCCTCGCCCACCGCGCCGACGGTCCGGCCGGGGCGAGCGTCCTGGATGTCGGCGTCACCAGCCCGTTCGACACCCGCCCCGGACCCCGCGCGCCCGGCTCCGGCATGGGCGTCATCGGGATGCGGGAGCGCGTCTCCCTGCTCGGCGGCACCCTCGAAGCCGGCCCGCACCCCGAGCCGGCCGGACCGGTGTGGCGGGTACGGGCGGCGCTGCCCCTCGACGGCAAAGGAGCCCTGACACAGTGAACGCACCGCGGCCTCAGGGGGAGGCTGAACCGTCCAGGGTCCGCGTCCTGGTCGCCGAGGACCAGTCGGCCGTACGGGCCGGGCTGGTGCTCATCCTGCGCTCCGCCCCCGACATCGAGGTGATCGCGGAGGCGGCCGACGGCGAACAGGCCGTCCGCCTCACCCGGGAGCTGCGCCCCGACCTGGTGTTGATGGACGTTCAGATGCCGCGTCTGGACGGGGTCTCGGCCACCCGCGAGATCGTCGCCGAGCAGCTGGCCGACGTACTGGTCCTGACCACCTTCGACCTCGACGAGTATGTCTTCGGCGCCCTGCGCGCCGGGGCGGCCGGCTTCCTCCTCAAGGACAGCGACGCGGCGGGCCTGCTGGAGGCCGTACGGACGGTGGCCCGCGGCGAGGGCATGATCGCCCCGGCCGTGACCCGCCGTCTGATCGCCGAGTTCGCCCGCCCGAACCCCGCACCGGCCGCCGCCACCGCCGACCCGGCGGCGCTCGCCTCCCTCACCCCCCGCGAGCGGGAGGTGCTGGGCGCACTGGGCCGGGGCCTGTCCAACGCCGAGATCGCCGATCACCTCGCCATGGCGGAGGCCACCGTGAAGACACACGTCAGCAGGGTGCTCGGCAAGCTGGGGCTGCGCAGCCGGGTGCAGGCGGCGGTGCTGGCCCAGGAGCTGGGCGGAGTCGGCTGACCCCCACAGAGAGTGGGGAGCCGCGGCGCAGAGCTCGGGGGAAGACTTCCGCGCCGCGGCCGTATCAGGAGGGAAAGCAAGCGATATCGGCACGCCATACACAGGCGCATGCCATACGAGGCGAAAGCCTTTCCCCCGCGCCGCCGGACCGAAAACAAGATCGAATGCGGCTACGCCCCGATCGTGCCACATCCACGACGAGCGCAGAACGCATTCCGCCGTGAGCCATATCACGCCCATCCAGTGGACACGAAACAACAAAATGGGCCCCCTTCTTTCAGGCGACCCATTAAGAGAATTCAAAACCTATGCCACATTCACCCGCTGGCCGGGCGGGGCGGCCTCCAGCCAGGCCAGAAAGCCGGTCAGCGCGTCCTCGCTCATCGCCAGCTCCAGCCGCGTGCCGCTGTGCAGACAGGCCAGCACCACCGCGTCGGAGAGCAGCGCCAGCTCCTCCTCGCCCTTCGGCGTACGCCGCTCCAGCACCTCGATCGAGGCACGCTCCAGGACCCGGCGCGGCCTGGGCGCGTAGGAGAAGACCCGGAACCACTCGATCCGGTCACCGTTGTAGCGAGCGACGCCGTACACCCAGCCCTTGCCGCTGGGTTCCGGCTCGGCCTCGGGGCCGGGCGCGTCCCAGCGCAGTGAGCAGTCGAAGGTTCCGCCGGACCGCTGGATCAGCCGCCGCCGCAGACCGAAGACGAAGAGCCCCACGACCACCAGCGCTACGACCACGCCGCACACAAGCAGAGCGAGGGCCATCTTCACCGACCTCCTCGCGTCATCCGGAAAAACCGCACCTGCATCGCCTCAGCCGCGGACCGGCGCAGGGAAGTTCCCACGCGGCCCGCGGCTGAGGGTTTCGACCGTTCGTGACAGGCTTCAGTGCGCTCCCGCCACCGCGCGCAGCCGGACGTCGGCACGCCGCTCGGCGGCGGCGTCCGCCTCCGCCTTGGCACGCTCCAGCGCCCGCTCCGCCCGCTTGACATCGATCTCGTCGGACAGCTCCGCGATCTCCGCGAGCAGCGAGAGCTTGTCGTCCGAGAACGAGATGAACCCACCGTGCACCGCGACGACGACCGTTCCGCCCTCGCTCGTGCGGATGGTCACCGGGCCGGACTCCAGCACACCGAGCAGCGGCTGGTGGCCGGGCATGACGCCGATGTCACCGGATGTGGTGCGCGCGATGACCAAGGAGGCCTTGCCGGACCAGACACTACGGTCCGCCGCGACCAGCTCGACATGCAGCTCAGCAGCCAACGTGGCTCCTCGGGTCTTCACCTGCCGGGTGCGACAGGGCTTTCGTCAAAGGATAACGGGCGTACGGAGAGGGGTGGGACGCGGCCCACCCCTCTCCGGTGACCTCGGGCTTATGGAAGGTCCAGCTTCAAGAAGGCCAGGCTTCTCAAGAAGACCGGACTTCCGGAAGACCGGGCTTCAGGAGACGCCCAGCTCCTTGGCCTTGGCCTTCAGGTCGTCCAGGCCACCGCACATGAAGAAGGCCTGCTCCGGGAAGTGGTCGAACTCACCGTCGGCGATCGAGTTGAACGCGGCGATGGACTCGTCCAGCGGCACGTCCGAGCCGTCGACGCCGGTGAACTGCTTCGCCGCGTGGGTGTTCTGCGACAGGAAGCGCTCGATACGGCGGGCGCGGAAGACGGTGAGCTTGTCTTCCTCGCCGAGCTCGTCGATGCCCAGGATGTTGATGATGTCCTGGAGGTCCTTGTACTTCTGGAGGATGGACTTGACCCGCGAGGCGCAGTCGTAGTGCTCCTGCGAGATGTAACGCGGGTCCAGGATCCGGGAGGTGGAGTCCAGCGGGTCCACCGCCGGGTAGATGCCCTTCTCCGAGATCGGACGGGAGAGCACCGTCGTCGCGTCGAGGTGCGCGAAGGTGGTCGCCGGGGCCGGGTCGGTCAGGTCGTCCGCGGGGACGTAGATCGCCTGCATGGAGGTGATCGAGTGACCGCGGGTCGAGGTGATGCGCTCCTGGAGGATGCCCATCTCGTCGGCCAGGTTCGGCTGGTAGCCCACCGCGGAGGGCATACGGCCGAGCAGGGTCGAGACCTCGGAACCGGCCTGGGTGAAGCGGAAGATGTTGTCGATGAAGAACAGCACGTCCTGCTTCTGCACATCGCGGAAGTACTCCGCCATGGTCAGACCGGCCAGGGCGACCCGCAGACGGGTGCCCGGGGGCTCGTCCATCTGGCCGAAGACCAGCGCGGTCTGCGGGAGAACGCCGGACTCGGCCATCTCCTCGATCAGGTCGTTGCCCTCACGGGTGCGCTCGCCGACGCCGGCGAACACGGAAACGCCCTCGTGCAGCTTGGCCACACGCATGATCATTTCCTGGATGAGGACGGTCTTGCCGACACCCGCGCCGCCGAACAGACCGATCTTGCCGCCCTTGACGTACGGGGTCAGCAGGTCGACGACCTTCAGGCCGGTCTCGAACATCTCGGTCTTGGACTCGAGCTGGTCGAAGGCCGGGGCCTTGCGGTGGATGGACCAGCGCTCGGTGACCTCGGACTCGGCCTCGGGCTCGTTGAGGATCTTGCCCAGGGTGTTGAACACCCGGCCCTTGGTGACATCGCCGACCGGGACGGTGATGCCGTCGCCGGTGTCGGTCACCGGGGCCTGGCGGACCAGGCCGTCGGTGGGCTCCATGGAGATGGCGCGAACCACGCCCTCACCGAGGTGCTGGGCGACCTCGAGGGTGAGCGTCTTGGTCTTGCCCTCCTCGGAGGGGTCCGCGACCTCGACGTTCAGCGCGTTGTAGATCTCCGGCATCGCGTCGACGGGGAACTCCACGTCGACGACCGGGCCGATGACCCGCGCGACGCGGCCAGTGGCCACGCCGGCAGGAGCGGTCGGCTCAACAGTGGTGGTCATAGTTGTCAGTCACTCCCCGCAGAAGCGTCGGCCAGGGCGCTGGCGCCACCGACGATCTCGCTGATTTCCTGGGTGATTTCGGCCTGGCGGGCCGCGTTGGCAAGCCGCGAGAGCGACTTGATGAGCTCTTCGGCGTTGTCGGTCGCCGACTTCATCGCCCGGCGGGTGGCCGCGTGCTTGGACGCTGCGGCCTGGAGCAGGGCGTTGTAGATACGGGACTCGACGTACCGCGGCAGCAGCGCGTCGAGCACCTCCTCCGACGACGGCTCGAACTCGTACAGCGGCGCGATGACATCCTTCGCCGCCGTCTCCTCCGCCGTCTTCTCCATGCTCAGCGGCAGCAGCCGGTTGTCGACCGGCTGCTGCGTCAGCATCGAGACGAACTCGGTGTAGACGATGTGCAGCTCGTCAACGCCGCCCTCGGCGGTGTCCTGCTGCACGGCCTCGATCAGCGGGCCCGCGATCTTCTTGGCGTCCGCGTAGGTCGGGTTGTCGGTGAACCCGGTCCACGACTCCGTGACCTTGTACTCACGGAAGCCGTAGTAGGCGACACCCTTACGGCCGACGATGTAGGTGTCGACCTCCTTGCCCTGCTCGGTGAGGGCCTTGGTGGCCTGCTCGGCCGCCTTGATCACGTTCGCCGAGTAGCCGCCGGCCAGGCCGCGGTCGCTGGTGATGAGCAGCAGCGCGGCCCGGGTCGGGTTCTCCGCCTCGGTGGTGAGCGGGTGCTTGGTGGTGGAGCCGGTGGCCACCGCGCCCACCGCCCGGGTGAGCTCACTGGCGTACGGAGTCGACGCGGCCACCTGGCGCTGCGCCTTGACGACGCGCGAGGCGGCGATCATCTCCATCGCCTTGGTGATCTTCTTGGTCGCAGAGATGGACTTGATCCGCCTCTTGTAGACCCGGAGTTGGGCACCCATGCTCAGCCCTCGCCCAGCAGCTTGCCGTCCGAGGTCTCGAACTGGCGCTTGAAGCTCTCGACGGCCTCGCCGAGCGCGCCGATGGTGTCATCGGACATCTTGCCGCCCTCGATGATGCTGGTCATCAGGCCCTTGTGCTCACGGTGCAGGTAGTCGTGCAGCTCGCTCTCGAAGCGGCGGATGTCCCCGACCGGAACGTCGTCCATCTTGCCGGTGGTGCCGGCCCAGATGGAGACGACCTGGTCCTCGGTGGCGAACGGGGCGTACTGCGGCTGCTTGAGCAGCTCGACCATGCGCGAACCGCGCTCCAGCGAGGCCTTGGAGGCCGCGTCCAGGTCGGAGCCGAAGGCGGCGAACGCCTCGAGCTCACGGAACTGGGCGAGGTCCACCCGGAGCCGGCCGGAGACCTGGCGCATGGCCTTGTGCTGGGCCGTGCCACCGACGCGGGAGACCGAGATACCGACGTTCAGAGCCGGGCGCTGGCCGGCGTTGAACAGGTCGGACTCCAGGAAGCACTGGCCGTCGGTGATGGAGATGACGTTGGTCGGGATGAACGCCGAGACGTCGTTGGCCTTGGTCTCGACGATCGGCAGACCGGTCATCGAACCGGAACCCATCTCGTCGGAGAGCTTGGCGCAGCGCTCCAGCAGCCGGGAGTGCAGGTAGAAGACGTCACCGGGGTACGCCTCGCGGCCCGGCGGGCGGCGCAGCAGCAGCGAGACGGCGCGGTAGGCGTCGGCCTGCTTGGACAGGTCGTCGAAGACGATCAGGACGTGCTTGCCCTGGTACATCCAGTGCTGGCCGATGGCCGAGCCGGTGTAGGGGGCCAGGTACTTGAAGCCCGCCGGGTCGGACGCCGGGGCGGCGACGATCGTCGTGTACTCCAGGGCGCCGGCCTCCTCCAGCGCGGCGCGCACGCTGGCGATGGTGGAGCCCTTCTGGCCGATGGCGACGTAGATGCAGCGGACCTGCTTCTTCGGGTCGCCGGAGCGCCAGTTGTCACGCTGGTTGATGATCGTGTCGACGGCCAGCGCGGTCTTGCCGGTCTGCCGGTCGCCGATGATCAGCTGACGCTGGCCGCGGCCGATCGGCGTCATCGCGTCGACGGCCTTGTAGCCGGTCTCCATCGGCTCGTGGACCGACTTGCGGTCCATGACCGTGGGGGCCTGCAGCTCGAGGGCGCGGCGGCCCTCGGTCTCGATCTCGCCGAGGCCGTCGATCGGGTTGCCCAGCGGGTCGACGACGCGGCCGAGGTAGCCCTCGCCGACGGCGACCGAGAGCACCTCGCCGGTGCGCTGCACCTGCTGGCCCTCTTCGATGCCGCTGAACTCACCGAGGACGACCGCGCCGATCTCGCGCTCTTCCAGGTTGAGCGCGAGGCCGAGGGTGCCGTCCTCGAACTTCAGCAGCTCGTTCGCCATGGCCGAGGGAAGACCTTCGACCTTCGCGATGCCGTCGCCGGCAACGGTGACCGTACCGACCTCCTCGCGCGAGGCCGCGTCCGGCTTGTACGCCTGGACAAAGTTCTCCAGCGCGTCCCGGATCTCCTCCGGCCGGATCGTGAGCTCCGCCATCTGGGTTCCCTGCTCTCCTTGTTGGGCCCGAAGTATCTGACTACGGCCCAACTCGGGCCGCTTGCATGCTTGTTGAGTTGGCTTTTGAGTTGGTACGGCCGGGTCAGCCGGCCATCCGCCGGGCCGCCTCGTCCAGGCGCTCGGCGATGGTGCCGTCGATGATCTCGTCGCCGACGCGTACCTCGATCCCGCCGCGGACCGCCGGGTCCACATCCAGGTTGAGGTGCACCTTGTGGCCGTACAGCTTCGCCAGAGCCGCACCGAGACGCTGCTTGTGCCGGTCGCTGAGCGGCACAGCCGAGGTCACCACCGCGACCAGGCGGTCGCGGCGGGCCGCGGCGAGCCGCGAGAGGCCCTCGAGCCCCGCTTCCAGGCTACGTCCCCGCGGCTGAGTCACAAGACGGGTGACCAGCCGCTCGGTGGCCGGATTGGCCCGGCCGCCCAGCAGCTCGCGCACCAGCGCGACCTTGGCCGAGGTGGTCGCGACCCGGTCGGTCAGCGCGGACCGCAGCTCGGTGGAGGAGGAGATGATCCGGCCGAACCGGAACAGCTCGTCCTCGACGTCGTCCAGGGCACCGGCCCGCTGGGCCGCGACGAGGTCGGCGGAGGACGCCAGCTCCTCGATCGCGTCCACCAGGTCGCGCGAGCGCGACCAGCGGGACCGGACCATGCCGGACACCAGGTCGACGGTCTCGCCGCCGACCTGCCCGGTCATCAGGCGCGCGGCCAGCTCGGCCTTGGCCTCGCCGGGCTGCGCCGGGTCGGTGAGGACCCGGCGCAGCGAGACCTCGCGGTCGAGCAGCGCGGTGACGGCGGCCAGGTCGTCCGCGAGCTTCGTGGCGTCGACGGAGACGCTGTCCGTCAGCGCGTCGAAGCGCTCGCGTGCGGCGGCCTGTGCCTCCCGGCTCGCTCCGTTCATCGGCCGGCCTCGGCCTTCGTCTCGGCCGCGGCGTCAGCCTTCGTCTCGAGCTCGTCGAGGAACCGGTCGATGACGCGGCCCTGGCGGGCGACGTCCTCGAGGGACTCGCCGACGATCTTGCCGGCCAGGTCGGTGGCGAGCTTGCCCACGTCCTGGCGCAGCGTCTGCGCCGCCTGCTTGCGGTCGGCCTCGATCTGGGCGTGGCCCGCGGCGATGATCTCCTCACGCTGCCGCTGGCCTTCCGCGCGCATCTCGGCGATGAGCGCGGCACCCTGCTCCTGCGCCTCCTGGCGCAGTCGCGCGGCCTCGTGACGGGCGTCGGCGAGCTGGGCGCGGTAGTCCTCGAGGACCTGCTGGGCCTCGGCCTTGCGCGCGTCGGCCTCCTCCATGCCGCCCTCGATCGCCGCACGGCGCTCGTCCAGAACCCGGTTGATGTTCGGGAGGAGCTTCTTGCCGAGGAAGAAGAAGACGATGGCGAAGGCGATGAGGCCGATGACGAGTTCGGGAATCGGCGGGATGAGCGGGTTCTCCGGCTTGTCAGCCGCCAGGGTCACCAGGGCGTTCACATCATTGCCTTTCGTCCGGGGGACCGGTCAGCCGCCGCGGTCACTTGTAGGGGTAGACGAACGGCATGACCAGACCGATCAGGGCGAGCGCCTCACAGAGAACGAAGCCGAGGATCTGGTTGGCGCGGATCAGACCGGCCGCCTCGGGCTGCCGGGCAAGCGCCTGGGTGCCGTTGCCGAAGATGATGCCGACGCCCACGCCGGGGCCGATGGCCGCGAGGCCGTAGCCGATCGAACCGAGGTTGCCCTTGAGCTGGACAGCGTCGGCAGCGAGGGTCTGGAGAGCGGACATGCCGTTTCTTCCTTCTCTTTCACGGACCGGTGGGGGTTGGCCACCGGACGCCTGTTTGGGACGGGACTGGCCGGTGGCTCAGTGGTGCTCGGCGAGAGCGCCCTGGATGTAGGCGCAGGCCAGCAGGACGAAGACGTAGGCCTGAAGGGCCTGGATGAACAGCTCGAAGGCGGTCATCGCGATGACCATCACGAACGAGACGCTCGCGTAGGCGATGCCGATGCCGTTCAGCAGGTACCAGCTGGCGATCGTGAAGATCAGCAGCAGCACGTGACCCGCGAACATGTTGGCGAAGAGCCGGACGGCGTGGGTGAACGGCCGGATGATCAGGTTGGAGAGCAGCTCCAGTGCCATGACCAGCGGCAGCACCGCGCCGAGCGACTTGTCGTAGCCGCTGATGTTCTTCAGGCCGCCGACGAAGCCGTGCTTCCGGAAGGTCAGGCTCACCCACAGGATGTAGACGATCGCGGCGAGGCCGGCCGGGAAAGCGATGATCGACGTCACCGGGAACTGGGCGACCGGGATGATCGACCAGAGGTTCATGATCCAGACAAAGAAGAACAGCGAGACCATGAGGGGGACGTACTTGTCGCCCTCCTTCTTGCCCAGGGCCTCGTAGACGATGCCGCGGCGCACGACGTCATAACCCGCCTCGCCGATCAACTGGAGCTTGCCGGGGACGACCTTGGCCCGGCCGAAGGCGGCCCAGAAGAAGCCCACCACGACCACGGTGCTCAGGAGCGCCAGCAGCATCGGCTTGTTGATCTCGAAGCCGCCGATCGTGGCGATCGGCTCGAACGTGAACGAGTGGAGCCCTGGGGCCGGGAAGCCGCACCCTTCGAAGATGTGGCAATCGGTCTCGAAGGCGAGCGTCTGGTCAGGACTCACCGCGAGCTCCTTCAGCGTGGCGCATGGGTACGGCAACCTCGTTGTGTCGGCGCGGCACATGGCCACGGAACGGCACTGGACTGGTCTTACGAATGTGGGGGCGGCTTGTCGGCACAAGTCCGGTGTAGTCGGTGGGCAGCAGCTGCATGGGCCGCCGATTCCGTCCCGTGGAATCCGGGGGTTCAGCCGCCTGCGCCCGCTGTGCCTCAGATGGCACCGGACGATAGCAGGTGAGCGGACGTGCCCTTATACCGGCCCTACAGCTCACGATGGAGACCCGGCGGGAGAAGCCTTCTTCTCCCCCGCCGGGTTCCGTTCGTCTTCCGCTTCCGGCTGCACGTAAAAGATCTTGGCCTTCATGTGCGCGCGGGTCTGCGCGGTGATCCACGTCAGCGTCGCGGCGAGCAGCGAGAAAGCGAAGGCCCTGGTGTTGAACAGCGTGGTGTCCTTGAAGATGGCGAGTACCAATGCCATCAGCAGGAACTGCACGGCATAGAGCGCGAGACCCATCATCTGGAAGATCTGCGGAAGCTTGTTCGCGGTGCGCACCAGCACGATCAGGTCGACGGTCATGATCGCGGTCACCAGGATCGCCCCGAACGCGGCTCCCAACGCGCCTTTGCCACCGGCGAGTACGGCACCGACGACAACGGCGGCGGCGCCGACGGCTGCGGTGGGCACGGCACACTGCAGGAGCGTTCGGGCGTCGTTGGACTGCATGAAAGGGTTCTCCGGCAAGAGTCGGAAGCAACGGTTCGTCGTTGACGAGCGTATCCCCGGAAGTGAAAGGAACCTCACGACGAAGGACAGTCGCACTACGGCCCTTCGGCTCTGGCACCGGGTTTTCGTGAACGGTATCACAAACTATTTGATGAGGTCTTTACCTGCCCAATGTGCTGCACGTCACACGGGAGGGTGAGCCAACCTATCATGCGTTGACGACTGCGAATCGCCCTTTATGGGGCCGTTGCCCGGATAGCGAAGCGGGAAGGTGTTAGCGGGAAGGCGATATCGGAAATTGATCACACGGAGCGCTCGGTGGACCTCACCGAGAGCTACCGATCTTGCCCCGCTGGGTGAAGCGGGAGCGGTCGCCGATCGCGGTGGCCCCATTGATCCCCGCCGGGATCCGGCCCACCGGCTCACACCCCGGCGCGTGCTCCGCCTCTCCGTCCGGCGCTCCGGCGGATGCCTCCCGCACGATCTCCCGTGAGGCCGCGGCGACCGGGCCCTTGCGGCGGCGGTACCGCGGCGGAACGAAACGCTCCGCCCAGCGCGGCACCCGCGGGGTGAAGCGCGGCAGCAGCAGGAGGACCAGCCCCGTCGCGCTCAGCGCGACGATCGAGAGCACGAACCACATGCTGACCGAGTTCACCGAGTACGCCACCGCGCCGAAGGCGATCAGCGCCGACCAGAAGTACATGATCAGCACCGCGCGGCTGTGCGAGTGGCCGATCTCCAGCAGCCGGTGGTGCAGATGGCCGCGGTCCGCGGCGAACGGCGACTGGCCCCGCCAGGTGCGGCGGACGATGGCCAGCACCAGGTCGGCGAACGGCACCGCGATCACGGTCAGCGGCAGCAGCAGCGGGATGTAGACCGGGACGGTGGCGTGCACCGCGGCGGTCTCGGAGCCGGCCCACAGCCTCAGCGAGTCCGGGTCCACCTGGCCCGTGACCGAGATCGCGCCCGCCGCCAGCACCAGGCCGATCAGCATCGAGCCGGAGTCGCCCATGAAGATCCGGGCGGGGTGGATGTTGTGCGGCAGAAAGCCCAGGCACATCCCCATCAGGATGGCGGCGAACAGGGTCGCGGGGGCGGCCGACTCCAGCCCGTGGCCGTACCACATGCGGTACGCGTACATGAAGAACGCCGCGGCAGCGATGCACACCATGCCGGAGGCCAGACCGTCCAGGCCGTCCACGAAGTTCACCGCGTTGATGGTGATCACCACGAGCGCGACCGTGAGCAGCGTGCCCTGCCAGGGCGTCAGCGACACCGGGCCCACCCCGGGCACCGGCAGCCACAGGATGGTGAGGCCCTGGAGCACCATCACACCGGCGGCGATCATCTGGCCGCCCAGCTTGATCAGCGCGTCCACGCCCCACTTGTCGTCCAGCACGCCCAGCAGCCAGATCAGCCCCGCCCCTGACAGCAGCGCGCGCGGCTCGTTGGACAGCTCGAAGGCGCCCTTGAGATTGGTGAGATGCGCGGCCACCAACAGCCCCGCGCACAGCCCGCCGAACATCGCGATACCGCCGAGCCGCGGTGTGGGCTCTCGGTGCACATCGCGCGCGCGGATCTCCGGCATCGCGCCCACCACAATGGCGAACTTACGAACCGGCCCGGTCAGCAGATAGGTGACCGCGGCCGTGATGCACAGAGTCAGCAGATATTCACGCACAGACTGCCCCACAGATGTCGCCGGCCATCTCAGCAACACACACTAGCCGCCTCCGACGAGTGAGACGGGCCATCGACGAGGACGTCGGCCTTCCCCGAGTCGGTTCCGGCAAACGCCACGGCGAAGCCGGCCGGGACGCATTTCCCGGCGGAACGGACGATCAGGACGACCGGGCCGGTTCGGGCATGGGGTGGCTCCCCCGCTGAATCTCCTCCAATACCCGCACCGCGTTCTCCGCTCCCTTCTCCCCTTTCTCTCCTTCGGCCTTCCGGGCCGACCGGGCCATCCGGTCGACGGTTCGGGCGATCGCCGGGTCGGTCAGGGCCGTGTCGATGGCGGCGGCGAGGGCGTCCGCGGTGAGATCGCGCTGCCTCAGGGGCGGCGGGGCGACGCCGAGGTCACGCAGGTGGTTCCCCCACATCACCTGATCCTTGTGGAACGGGCAGGTCACCTGCGGGATACCGGCCTCCAGGGCCACATTGTGGGTGCCGGGCCCACCCGCGTGCACCGCGGCGCGCACCCGGGGGAACAGCCAGTCATAGGGGACGTCGTTCTCCACCCGGATGTGCCGAGGGGGGTCGGCGATGCTGATTCCGCCCCAGCCCGTGACCACCACCGCGCGCACTTTGGTACGCCGCACGGCTTCGAGGACCAGCTGCCCGGTGGCCTCGGGATCGGTGCCCGAGAGGCTGGCGAAGCCGATGAACACGGGCTTGTCGCCGTCCTCCAGGAAACGCACCAGCTCGGGTGCGGGCCGCCAGTCGGCCTGCCGCGGAAGCGACCAGAAGCCGGTGGTGTGCACCCAGGCGGGCCAGTCCGGCGCAGGCTCGATCACATGGGGGCTGAAACCGTGCAGGACGGGGGCCGGACTTCCGTCGGCGCGGAACCGGGAATCCAGAAACCCCTCCCGGGGCGGAAGCCCGAGGGTCTTCTCCCGCCAGGTCGAGATCAGGTCCACGAGCAGCGGCTTGAGGGGCTGCCGGGCGGCCCTCTCGTGCTGTTCCAGGTTGTCCGGCCGGGCGTCGAAGGTGCCGATCTCACTGGGGTACCGGCGGGAGGCGACAAAGTGCGGATAGAGCGTGGCCAGCACGTGCGGGACACCCAGCTTCTCCGCGATCTGATGCATCACCTGGCGCGAGTGATGGGAGTGGACCACGATGTCGGCCCCGCCCCGGGCCGCGTCCCACAGCTGCTGAAGCAGCACGGGATACGTCTTGGGCATGAATTCGTTGAATATCTTCTCGCGGGCCTTGCGATACTCGCCGATCTCGCTCTCCGGCCGGTCGCTGTGCAGCAGAATTCTGCGGACATCGGGCCTGGAGAGGATTTTCACGCCTTCATCGGTCAGCGGCTCGAATCGCACTCCGTAGGCGGCCGCGAAGGTGGCGTACATCTGCGGTCCGACCAGCGTGGCGGAGTGGCCCGCCCGATTGAGGGCGTAGGCCAGGGCGAGATATGGCTGGAGGTCCCCACGGGTGCCGTGGCAGTAGATCAGCGCCTTCACGTTCGCAGCCTAGGCCGGGTCCGGGGCGGCCGGCTGAACGCGGTCTGGACGCGGCAAGCTGCCTCTTGCCCGCCCGCGCCGCGCCCCGCGACGATGCGTGAATTCGGACGCGACGGATCGGACGCGACAGAAGGGGGCCCGCTCCATGAAGGCGCTGGTGTACTGCCATGGAAGCCGAGGCGACGTCGAGCCGTATCTGGCCCTGGCGTATGCGCTCAACCAGGCGGGACATACGGCCGTGCTGGCCGCCCCCGCCGTTTTCGCGCCCTTCGCCGCCGCCTACGGAGTGGAATTCGCCCCGCTCGACGACTGGGCGGTGACCTTGTGGCGCCGCCCCGAAATCCGGCAGCTGCGGTGGACGAGCGATCAGCGGACCCCCGAGACGGAGGCGAAGCGGGCCGCCATCCGGAAAGAGGCGACCGACCGCTATCCGGTGCTGCTGCGCGATATGTGGGAGGCGGCCGCGGGCCACGCGGACGGGCTCGACGTCATCATCCACTCCCAGGCGTCCCGCGAGCAGATCGCCCAGATAGCGGAGCGGCTCGGCGTCCCGAATGTGCTGGCCGTCCTCTATCCGAACTTCGTCGTCTCCCGGGACTATCCGGCCTTCGGCCGTATCTCGGAGGTCTTCAGCGACCGGGAGGACCTGCGCGGCACGGATCCGAGGACCTATATCTCGCCGGAGCTCATCGGGATGATCGCGCACTGGCGGACGGAGACGCTCGGGCTGCCGCCCAGGGAGGGATTCCTGGACTTCCGGCACCGCGCCGACGGAAGCCCGACCCCGGTGCTCCACATCTTCAGCCCGCAGGTCCTCGCGCCCGCCGCCGACTGGCCCGACTGGGTCCACACCCATGGGTTCTGGCATCTGCCGCCCGCGCCCGGCTGGCAGCCGCCGGGCGATCTGGTGCGCTTCCTCGGCGCGGGGGACACCCCGCTCTTCATCGGCTACGGATCCACCCTGAGCCCGGACCCGCGGGCGAACGCGCGGACCGTCCTCGGCGCACTCCGCGAGACCGGGCACCGCGCCGTGGTCGTCGAGGGCTGGGGAGGGATCGAGGTCACCGACGCCCCGGACCAGGTCATGGTGGTCAAGGACGTGCCGTACGCCTGGCTGCTGCCCCGGGTACGCGCGGCCGTGCACGCGGGCGGGCCCGGCACCTACAACGCGGCACTGCTGGCCGGCGTCCCCCAGGTGATCTGCGCGCTCGAGACGAGCCAGCGGATGTGGGGGGACCATCTGCACCGGCTGGGGGTCGCCCCGGCCCCCATGATGCAGCGCGAGCTGACCGCGGAAGGCCTCGCGGCGGCCGTCCGCGAGGCCGTGACCGACCCCCGGATCACGGCCGCCGCGGCCCGGATGGGGGAGGCGCTGCGGGCGGAGGACGGGCTGGGGGCGGCGGTCAAGGTGCTGGCGGAGATCGCGGGGTGAGCCCCCTCCCCCGCCCGCGGGGCCCGGTCAGGTCCAGGACACCACCGTGCTGTCGTCGGTGAACCCGAAGATGCCCGCCAGCGTGGTGCGCCTGCTGTCGCCGCTGGTGTTGGGCTCCACGGCGTGGACGTGGGAACCGTTGAAGACGTACACGTCCCCGGCGTGGATGTCGATCTCCTGGCGCCCGATGCCCTCCAGCATCCGGGGCGGATACGGCGAGCCGGTGTAGTGCAGCCCGAGCCGCCGCTTGCAGGCGTCGTCCGGCTGGATGTTCCAGACCAGCAGCCGGCCGCCGTCACCGTTCTCCAGGCAGATGTTGAGGGCCGTGGGGTCGAGCACCCGCTGGATCTCGAAGTCCGCCTGCCGCGGCTCGGTGCACTGGGAGCGGTCCTCGTGCGGGTCCAGGGCGTAGCGCCCGTCGCCGTGCCAGGACCGCAGCAGCGCGCGGCACGCCCGGCGGCCGTCGTGCTCGGCCTGTCGCACGGTCACCCCCTCGGGGGCGAGCGCCTCGGCCAGTCCCCGGTAGAAGGCGGTCAGCGGGTCGCCGGGGAGGTCGAGCACCCGGTCCAGCGCCGCGGCGGTCCGCGTCGACTCCTCCAGGTAGTCCGCGGTCGTCTTGTGGTAGTGGTACGTGCCCAGGTAGTAGCTCGGGGCCTCGGTGCTGCGCCGCAGCCGGTCGGGGCTGGCCCAGAACCTGGCCGACAGCTCGGCGCACAGCGTGGGGCCCACCATCCCTCGGAAGACCACGCCCGCGCTGGTGCCCCGCAGAACATCGATCACGGCTTCGGGGCGGAACTCCTGGTACTCGCGGAAGGCGAAGTACCCGGCTTCACCGCTCCAGCCGGTGAGCCTCTCGTCGCCGCTCATCCCGTCAGCCGCTCATCCGCTCGATGAGGCTCTTGGGCCGCATATCCGTCCAGTGCTCCTCGATGTAGTCCAGGCACGCCTGGCGGCTGTCCTCGGGATGGGCGACCGTCCAGCCCTCGGGCACATCGACGAATTGCGGCCACAGCGAGTGCTGTCCCTCGTGATTGACCAGAACCACATACCGGCCGTCGGGGTTCTCGAACGGGTTCGTCATCCGGCCTCTCCTGGGCGTCCGGGAATTTATGCGACGCTACTTCCACTGAACACCGGATAATGCCCTGCGAATGCTCGGACGGACTGTACTCGACCTATACGTGAAACTGCCCTCGGCCGTGCTCGGGTGTTCTTCGCGGATAGCAGCGGATAGCATCTGGCACGGCCGGGAACCGGGTTGTAGGCTGCGGCTGCTGTCACACAGGAATGTTTTACGCCCGGATATCTACCCTGGGAGTGCCGTGAAACGGGGAATCGGCGATCTCGCGCTGTTCGGAGGGCGACCCGCCTTCCTGCATCCGTTATATGTGAGCTCTCCCGGTCCGGTGGACCGTGGCCGGCTGTTCGACCGAATCAACTGGGCGCTGGACAACCGGTGGCTCTCCAATGGCGGGCCGCTGGCCCTGGAATTCGAGGGGCGAATAGCCGAGCTGGCGGGCGTACGCAACTGCGTCTCCGCCTGCAATGCCACCGTCGGGCTCCAGTTGCTGTGCCAGGCGGCGGAGCTCACCGGCGAGGTGATCATGCCCTCGCTGACCTTCGTCGCGACGGCGCACGCGGTGCGCTGGATCGGGCTCGACCCGGTCTTCGTGGACATCGACCCACTGACCGGCCAGGTGGATCCCGCCTGTGTGGCCGAGGCGATCGGGCCGCAGACCTCCGCGATCCTGGCGGTCCATCTGTGGGGGCGCGCCTGTCCCGCGGAGGAGCTGGAGAAGATCGCCGCCGCGCACGGTCTGCCCCTGTTCTTCGACTCCGCCCACGCCATCGGCTGCACCGCGGGCGGCCGCCCCATCGGCGGCTTCGGCACCGCGGAGGTCTTCAGCTTCCACGCCACCAAGGTGGTCAACGGCTTCGAGGGCGGGGCGATCGTCACCGACGACGACGCGTTCGCGCAGCGCCTGCGCTCGCTTCAGAACTTCGGCATCGGCCTGCCCCCGGGCGGCAGCCCGGCGGGAGGCACCAACGGCAAGATGAGCGAGGCGTCCGCCGCCATGGCGCTCACCTCGCTCGACGCCTTCGAGCAGGCCGTCGAGTGCAACCGGGCCAACTTCGAGACCTACCTCACGGAGCTGGCCGCGACGCCCGGCATCTTCGTGATGCCCCACGACCGGCGTGAGTCCAACAACTACCAGTATCTGATCGTCGAGCTCGACGAGGACCTGACGGGCCTCGGCCGGGATCTGCTCATCGAGCTGCTGCGGGCCGAGAACGTCGTGGCCAAGCCGTACTTCTCCCCCGCCTGCCACCAGTTGGAGCCCTACGCGTCCCGGCAGCCGGTCCGTCTGCCGCACACCGAGCGGCTGGCCTCGCGGGTGCTCGCCCTGCCCACGGGCTCGTCCGTCTCCCGCGAGAGCATCCGGCGCATCTGCGACGTCATACGGCTGGCCGTCGCCAAAGGCCCGGAAGTAACCGCCCGTCGGCAGAAGGGGTGACCGAGATGACGGTGGCAAGCGACCCGAGGGCGGAGGCCATCGCGCGCTGCGCGGCCCCCGGCGGCGACCGGGAGGACGCCGCCGCGGCCGTGCGGCGGCTGCTGGTGGCCGACGGCCACTGCCCGCCGGACGAGGCGGACGCCGCCGCCGCGAGGCTGGTGGGCCTGGCCCGGCGCTACGGAAGCCATCCGTTCACCACGCTGGAGGAGACGCGGCGCGAACTGAGCCTGGACCGGGACGCGTTCCGTCGGCTGCTGGGGCTGTTCGCCCGCCTTCCCGGGCTGCGCTCCGCGGTGCTCGCGGGGCCCGCCGGGAAGTACTGGTCCAACACCCTGCTGCCGCTGGAGGAGCGCGGGGTGCTGGACGCGACCTTGGCGGGCAAGCCCCGCTTCCCGCATATCGTGGGCCTGTATCCGGGGCCGACCTGCATGTTCCGCTGCCACTTCTGCGTCCGGGTGACCGGGGCCCGCTATCCGCATGCCACGCTCGCGGACGGAAACGAGGCGCTGGCCGCGGTCATCGACGAGATGCCCGCCGACAACCCCCACGGGCTCTATGTCTCCGGCGGGCTCGAACCGCTCACCAACCCCGGCCTCGGCGCCCTGATCAGCCGGGCGGCCGCCCGCGGCTTCTCGATGACCCTGTACTCCAATTGCTTCGCGCTGACCGAGAAGGCGCTCGGCGGGGAGTCCGGGCTGTGGGATCTGGGGGCCGTCCGGACCTCGCTGTACGGCCTGACCGACGACGAGTACGAGGCCACCACCGGAAAGCGGCACGCGTTCCGCCGGGTCGAGGCCAACCTGCGGCGCTTCCAGCGGATGCGCGCCGAGCGCGAGCGGCCGGTGCGGCTGGGGCTGAACCACATCGTGCTGCCGGGGCGCGCGCGACGCCTGCTGGACCTGGTGGACTTCATCGCGGAGCTGGACGCCGCGGCGCCCGAGCGGCCGGTGGACTTCCTGAATCTGCGCGAGGACTACAGCGGCAGGCCCGACGGCGCCCTGTCCCCCCGGGAGCGTGCCGAACTCCGCGAGATCCTGCTGGAGTTCGAGGAGAAGGTGCGACGGGTGACGCCCACGCTGGACGTGGACTACGGCTACGCCCTGCACGCGCTGAAGTCCGGGGCCGACGCGCAGTTGGTGCGCATCCGCCCGGAGACCATGCGGCCCGCCGCGCACCCTCAGGTCGCCGTGCAGGTCGATGTGGCGGGCGATGTCTACCTGTACCGCGAGGCGGGCTTCCCCGGCCTGCCCGGGGCCGATCGCTACATCGCCGGGCGGGTGGGGCCCGGCTCCTCGCTGTCGGGTGTCGTGGAGCGCTTTGTGACCGAGCGGGTCCAGGTCGCCCCGAGGCCGGGCGACGAGTACTTCATGGACGGTTTCGACCAGGTGGTGGCGGCCCGGCTGAACCAGCTGGAGGCCGATATCGGCGCCGGGTGGCGGGAAGAGCGAGGGTTTCTGCGCTGAGCCGCGCTGAGACACGGCTCAGGTTCCCGACAGCCGCGCCACGACGGGCTCGAACTCCTCCGCCCGCGCGGCGGGCACCACCCAGTAGCTGATGCCGAACCGCTCCCGCCGGGCCCGCAGCCGGTCGCAGATCTCCGGAACCTCGCCCGCGAGCACCACGGGCGAGTCGAGGACCTCGGCCGGCGGCAGCCCGAAGGCCGGGGCCAGCACCCGCTCGGCGTGGTCCCGGCTGTCGCGGACCACCGCGGCGGCGGTGAGCAGGCACTGGAGCTCCAGCTCGGCCAGCCGGTCCCCGGCGTCCTCGCGGATCCAGCGCACCCGCGTATCGAAGCGCTCGGCGCTCGCGTTGGCGCCGAGCGGGACGTCCTTGCGGGCGGAGGAGAGCTGAGCGGTCAGGGAGACGATGTCCGCGTGCCGCACCGCGGTCCGCAGCATCCTCCGGCCGCCGCCGCCCATGACCCACCGGGCCGGGGCGGGGCGCGGCTGGCCGATGGCGCCGGTGACCGAGCAGGCGCCCTTGTCCCACAGCTCCCGCACGATGTGGACGGTCTCCTCCAGCCGGGCGATCCGGGTGGCCGGGGGGTCCATGGGCACCCCGGCGCGCTCGAAGTCGGCGGCGAGCCACCCGGCTCCCAGGCCGATCTCCAGCCTCCCGGGCGCCGCCTGGTCCAGCGTCGCCAGCTCCTTGAACAGCACGGCGGGACGGCGCAGATCGGCCGCGAGCATCAGGGTCCCCAACGTGAGGCGCGAGGTCCACCCGGCCGCCAGCGCCAGGGAGACCAGCGGTCCCCACCGGTGGTCCAGATGGTCGGGCACCAGCAGGGAGGAGTACCCGGTCTCCTCGGCCCGCCGGACCAGCCGGCGGAAGGCGGCCAGATCGGGGAACGCTCCGGCCAGGACGCCGAAGCGGAACGGGCGGTGGGCGGTCATGGCCTGGTCCTTTCTGGCGGCTGGTCAGGGCATCCCGGTCAGGCCGGGCCCGGGCGCGTTCACCAGCACCGCGGTGTTCCCCGCCGGGTGTTTGTTCTCGTACACGAGCTGGTGCGCGGCGCCGATCTCCTGGAACGGCGTCACCTGGCTCATGCACGGGTCGATCCGGCCCGAGGCCACCAGGTTGATGATCGCCCGGGTCTCCCGCACATTGGCCGCGTGCGAGCCCTGGAGGCGCTTTTGGAACATCCACAGGAAGCGCAGGTCGATATCGCCGTTGTAGCCGCTGGTGCCGGCGCAGGTGACCACCATCCCGGCGTTGTCGCAGACGTACACGGAGGTGGCGAGGGTGTCCCGGCCGGGGTGTTCCAGCACGATGCGCGGCGAGCGGCGCTCGCCCAGCACCTCCCAGATCCTGCGCCCGAAGGCCCGCGCCCCTTCCAGCCAGGACTGGAAGGCCGCGGTGTCCTCGGCGTCCGGGAGCCGGCCCCAGTGGTCGAACTCGCGCCGGTTGATGACCCCTTGGGCGCCCAGCCGCAGACAGTGGTCGGCCTTGGCCTCGTCGGAGATCACGGCGACCGGAATCCCGCCGAAGTGCCGCACGATCTGGATCGCCATGGAGCCCAGGCCGCCGGAGCCGCCCCAGATCAGCACCGGGTCGCCCGGCTGCACGGTGTGCGGCGGCCAGCCGCTCAGCTGACGGTAGGAGGTGGAGCCGCCACCGAGGAAACAGCCGGCCTCCTCCCAGGTCAGATGGTCCGGCTTGGGGTGGCACTGGTACTCGTCGACCACCGTGAACTGGGCGAAGGAGCCGAAGTTCAGCTCGTATCCCCAGGCGCGCTGGCTGGTGGAGGCCGTGGGGTCGGTGCCCATGCGGATGTCGGGCGCCGACTCGTTCCAGCGCACCCCGCCCACGATCGCCTGGTCGCCCACCCGGAACTGGGTGACGCCCTCGCCGACCGCCCACACCACGCCCGCCCCTTCGGAGCCCGCGATGTGGAAGTCGTGCGGATCGCCCTTCTTCCGCCGGGCCGCGATGACGTCGGCGGGCGTGCCGAGCGCGGCCCACACTCCGTTGTAGTTGACCCCGGCCGCCATCACCATCAGCAGGATCTGGCCCCGGCCCACCGGGGGCACCTCGACCTGCTCGATCTCGATCGCGTCGGCGGGCCTGCCGTAGCGGTGCCGCCGGATCAGCGCCGCGTGCATATAGCGGGGCACCTCGCCGAGCGGCGGCATCTCGCCGAGCGCGTAGATCTCCCGTCCCATCAGGCCTCCTTCTCGGTTCGGTGGTGACGCGGGTCTTCGAGGCGGGCGGTGACGAGCCGGCCGATCTCGGCGAGCGGTTCCGGCAGCATCATGTCCTCGTGCCGGCAGCGGACCCGGTGGCCGAGCACCCGCCCCCGGACGTAGGGGCGCCAGCGCTCGCTGCCGTCGTCGGCGCCGTCCCCGCCGTCCGGGCGGGCGGCGACGAGCAGCGCGTCGCCGTGGAACACGCCGGGCCGGAAGGCGTGCCGCAGGGCCACGTGGTCGCCGAAGGCCCGCAGGATGGTCTCCAGGTTGCCGGCCAGCAGGTCGGTGAGCGGATTGCCCTGGGCGCGCAGCGTCCGCGCGACCGCCTCCCGGGTCAGCGGCTCACCGGGCCGTGGCGCATCACCGTGGGCGGTGGCTCCCGGGGCGACGACCTCCAGCAGGGCCCGCATCAGATCGTTGTCCGTCTCCCCGTCCTCTTTGTCCTCCCCGTCTCCCCCGTCTCCCCCGTTCTCGTACGCGCGGTCCCCGGCCGACGGGGCCGTGACCTCCGCGACCGGGTACGCGTCCAGCATCGCCAGCAGCCCCACCTCCTCGCCCTGTTCCTGGAGCCGGGTCGCCACGGCGTGGGCGACGAGACCGCCGAAGGACCAGCCGAGGAGGTGGTACGGCCCGCTGGGGGCCACGCTCCTGATCCGCTCCAGGAAGTCGGCGGCGATCTCCTCGATGTCCGCGGGCCGGTAGCCCGGCGTCCCGAAGGCGCGCGCCTGGAGTCCGTACACCGGGTGTTCCGGCGGCAGATGGCGCAGCAGTCCGGCGTAGCGCCAGCTCAGGCCGCCACCGGCGTGGAAGCAGAAGACCGGGGGACGGCTGCCCGTGGTCCGCAGCGGCAGCAGCACCTCCAGGCCGTTGCGCTCGTCCGGGCCGAGCCCGGCCTCCAGCCGCCGCGCGAGGCCGCCGGGGGTCGGCGCGGTGAACAGCGCCTGCATGCCGAGGCGGGAGCCGAGCGTGGTGCGGATGCGGCTGATGAGCGCGGCCGCGGTCAGCGAGTTGCCGCCGAGCAGGAAGAAGTCGTCGTCGATGCCGACTTCGGGGACGCCGAGCGCGTCGGCGAACAGCCCGCACAGCACCTCCTCCTGGGGGCTGCGCGGCCGGCGCGCCGGCTCCGTGTGGTACTCGGGGGCCGGGAGGGCCGCGCGGTCCAGCTTGGTGTGGTCCGTCAGCGGCAGCGCGTCGAGCACGACCAGGGCGGAGGGCACCATGAAGTCCGGGAGCCGCCCGGCGAGCCGGGCCCGCAGCGCGGCCGGGTCCGGGGCGGGGGAGCCGGAGTCCGGCACCACATAGCCGACCAGGCGCTTGTCGCCGGGTCGGTCCTCCCGTACCAGGGCGACCGCCTGACCGATGCCGCCGCAGGAGCTGAGGGCGATCTCCACCTCGCGCAGCTCCACCCGGAAGCCGCGCAGTTTGACCTGCTCGTCGGCCCGGCCCGCGAACTCCATGAGGCCGTCCGCGCGCCATCGCACCAGGTCGCCGGTGCGGTACATCCGGGTGCCGGGCGGGCCGAAGGGATCGGCGACGAAGCGCTCGGCGGTCATGGCCGGGTTGTTCTCGTAGCCGCGGGCCACCCCGGAGCCGGCCAGATACAGCTCCCCGACCACCCCGACCGGCAGCGGCTCGAGGCCGGGGCTGAGGACGTAGGCGCGGGTGCCGTCCAGCGGGCGGCCGATGGGTACGCTCTCGGGCACCGGGTCACCGGCGCGCATCGAGTGCCGGGTGGAGAACACGGTGGTCTCGGTGGGCCCGTAGCCCGCGGTGACCCAGGTGTCGGGGCAGTGGGCGAGCGCCTTGCGGACGGCGTACGCGGGCACCACGTCGCCGCCGGTACGGACCTCCCGCAGCCCGGCGAAGCACTCCGGGTGCTCCTCGGCGAGCAGCCGGAACAGCCCGCCCGAGGCCCACAGCCCGGTGATCCGCTCCGTGACCACCAGCTCCGCGAGGGCGTCCAGATCGAGCCTGCCCGGCGGGGCGACCACGATCTCCCCGTGGTTCAGCAGCGGGACCCACCACTCCAGGGTGGAGGCGTCCCAGGCGTGCGGGGAGTGGAAGAGGACCTTGTGGGCCGGGTCCAGCCGCCACCACTGGTCGTCCGCCAGTTCCACCACGTTCCGGTGGGTGACCGCCACGCCTTTGGGGGTGCCGGTGGAGCCCGAGGTGTAGATGACGTACGCCAGTTGGCCGGGGTCCACGGTGACCTCGGGCGGGGTCGGGGCCTGGGCGTCGAGGCCGGGATCCGCGTCCACGGCGACCGTTGTGACGCCGGCCGCGGGCTCGGCCGCCCAGGCCTCGGCGCGCACCCGGTCGGTCAGCAGCACCGGAGCGGCCATCTCGGCCAGCAGCAGCCGCAGCCGCTCCCGGGGGTGGTCGGGCTCCAGCGGCACATAGACCGCCCCGGCCTTGAGTACGGCCAGCACCGCGACGATCAGGTCGGGGCCGCGGTCGAGCTCCACCGCGACGCGGGTCTCCCGGCGCACGCCGAGCTCCACCAGGAGCCGGGCCAGCCGGTTGGCCCGCTGGTCCAGCTCGCGGTAGGTCAGTTGGCGGTCGCCGTAGCGGATGGCGGTGTCGTCCGGGCCCCGGCCCACCGCGTCGGCGAATCTCCGGTGGATCGTCATCGGCCCCGGGGGCGGCGGTGCTTCGGCGCCGTTCCACCCGTCGACCAGCTGCCGCCGCTCGTCCGGGCCGAGGACGCCGATCCGGCCGACCGGCCGGTCCGGGTCCGCGCCGACCGCCTCGAGGACGCGCACCAGCCGGTCCAGCAGCTCCTCGGCGGCGGAGCGGTCGAACAGCTCGGGCCGGTAGTCGAGCCGCAGTCGCAGCCCGGCCGGTGCCAGGACGGCGACCAGGGCCAGCGGGTAGTGCGCCGCGGCGCGGCTCTCCGAGGCCGTGGCGCGCGGCCCGGTGGCGGGCTGGTCGCCGGCCGGGGCGACCGGGAAGTTCTCGTACACCACCAGCGTGTCGAACAGCTCGCCGAGCCCCGCGAGCTGCTGGACGCGGGCCAGTCCGAGCTGGTGGTGGGCGCTGAGGGCGGACTGCTCCTCCTGGAGCCGGGCCACCGCCGACCGCCAGCTCCGGGCCGGGTCCAGCCTGACCCGTACCGGGAGGGTGTTGATGAACAGGCCGACCATGGACTCGATCCCGGGGATCTCCGGGGGGCGGCCGGAGACGGTCGTCCCGAAGACCACGTCGTCGCGGCCGAGCAGCCGTCCGATCAGCACCGCCCACGCCCCCTGGAGGATCGTGTTGACGGTCACCGCGGCGTCGGCCGCGTGGTTCCGCAGCGCCGCCGTGAGCGGGGGCGGCAGCAGGCGGACCACGGTCTCCGGCGCCCGGTCCGGGGGGCCGGCGTCCGCGGGCGCCAGCAGGGTGGGCTCGGTCAGCCCGGCCAGGGCCCGGCGCCAGGCGTCCTCGGCCGCCGCGGGGTCCTGGGCGGCGAGCCAGGTCAGATAGTTCCGGTACGGCACCGCCGGGGGCAGGGCCGCCGGGTCGCCGCGGTGGTGGTAGAGCGTGATCAGGTCCCGCAGGAAGATCGGTACGGACCAGCCGTCGAGCAGGATGTGGTGCTTGAGGACCAGCAGCCGGTGCCGCTCGTCCTCGACCCGGATCAGCCAGAACCGCAGCAGCGGCGGGCGGCCGGGGTCGAAGCGGTGGTGGCGGGCCCGCTCGGTGAGCCGGTCCAGTTCGGCCCCGCGCTCGGGCTCGGCCAGCCCGGACAGGTCCGTCTCCTCCCAGGCGAGTTCGGCCAGGCGCGGAATGATCTGCACCGCGTCGCCCGCGGCCCGGTGGCGGAAGCGGGCGCGCAGATTCGGGTGGCGCTCCAGCACGGCCCGCGCCGCGGCCCGCAGCGCCGGGCCGTCCAGCGGGCCCTCCAGGTCCAGCCTCATGTGCATGGTGTAGACGTCGGGGCCGGTGTCGGCGTACAGGGCGTGGAACAACAGCCCTTCCTGAAGGGGGGAGAGCGGCAGCACGTCCGCCACCCCACCGGGCTCCGCCTCCCACGTGTCGATCTCGGCCTGGGTGGCCCGGACCAGCGGGAGATCGGCGGGGACGAGTCCGCCGGCGCCCGGGCGCCGCGCCCCGTCGGCCAGCGCGCGCAGCGCGGTGAGCCAGGTGTCGGCCAGGTCCTGGATCTGGGCCGCGGTGAACAGGGCGCCCGGCCACGCGCAGTTGATGCTCAGCTGCGGCCCGTCCGGGCTGTCCCGGGTGACCGCGCCGATCTCCAGGGCGTGTGCGAAGGGCAGTTCGCCGTCGGACGGGTCGAGACGGACCTGGGGATGTGCGGCGACCGACCATCCGGCGGGTTCGGGGCTCTCGTCGAGCCCGCCGCCGTTCATCCGGCCCAGGTAGTTGAATCCGATCTGCGGGGTGCGGTACTGGGCGAGCAGCGCGGCGGTGTCCGGGTTGAGATAGCGCAGCAGCCCGTATCCGAGGCCGTTGTCGGGGAGTTCCCTGATCCGGCTCTTGATCCGCTTCAGGGCGGCCACGGTGGCCCGGCCCCCGGCGAGCGCCTCGTCCAGGTCCACCTCCCCGGGGTCAAGCCGGAGCGGGTGGATGCTGGTGAACCAGCCGACGGTGCGGGAGAGGTCCACCTCGTCGGCGATCTGCTCCCGGCCGTGTCCCTCGACGTCGACCAGGAGGGTACGGCCGTCGCCCCAGCCGTGGCGTTCCCGCCAGCGGGCCACGGCGAGCGTGAGGCCGGTCAGCAGGATCTCGTTCATCCGGGCCTGGTAGGCCTGTGGCGCGGCGGTCAGCAGGGCGTCGGTGATGTTTGCGGGGACGGTCACGGTCAGGTGCTCGGCCGTGGCCCGGGTGTCCCGGGTGCGGCGGAACGTCTCGGCGCCGAGGCGGGGTTCGGGCCCGTCGAGCATGTCCGTCCACAGCTCCAGCTCCGCGGCCCGCTCAGGGCTCTGGGCCTCGGCGAGGAGCAGCTGCGCCCAGCGGCGCAGCGAGGTGCCGACCGGGGCCGGCCGGGGCGTCCCGCCGTCTTCGGCGGTCCGCCAGGCGGTCACCAGGTCGGGCACCAGGATGCGCCAGGACACCCCGTCCACGACCAGGTGGTGGGCGATCAGCAGCAGGCGGCCCGGCCGGTCGTCCCCGGCGTCGAACCAGACCACCTGGAGGAGCGCCCCGGCCTCCGGGTCAAGGCGCAGCCGCGCGGCCTCGCCCTCCGCGGCCACCACGGCGGACAGCTCCGCGGAGCCGTCCGGGTGGCCGCTGATGTCCACCCGCCGTATGCGGTCCTCGGCCCGTACGCTGCCCGGCGGAGTGACCTTGAGCCCCCAGGTGACGCCCGTCGGGGCGCCGGCCAGGACCGCGCGCAGCGCGTCGTGGTGGTCGAGCAGGCACTGCACGGCGGCCGTGAGCGCGGGCAGCCCCAGGGGCGGGACGGCCAGCAGCACCGACTGGTTGAGGTGCGCCACGGGTCCGCGCCGCTGGGCGAGCCAGCGCATGACGGGGGTCGGCGGTACGGCGCCCACGCCGTCGCCCCGGGGCTCCTCCGCCCGCGCCTCGGGCTCGCGCACGGCGGCGGCCAGTTCGGCCACGGTCTGGTGGCGGAAGAGGTCGCGGGGGGTGAGGACCAGACCGGCCCGGCGGGCCCGGCTGGCGGCCTGGAGGGCGGCGATGCTGTCCCCGCCGAGGGCGAAGAAGTTGTCGTCGGACCCGACCCGCGGCAGGCCGAGGACGTCGGCGACGACCTGGCACAGGATGTCCTCCGGGCGGGTGCCGGGGCGGGGTCCCGCGTCGGCCTCCGGCGGTGTCCGCCGCGGTGCCGGCGGCGCGGGCAGCGCCTTGTGGTCCACTTTGCCGTTCACCGTCAGCGGTATGCGCTCCAGCGTCATCAGCACCGTCGGAACCATGTAGTCGGGCAGCAGCTCCGCCAGCCGGGTGCGGAGCCGCGCGGCGTCGGCCTCGGCGCCCGGGGCGGGCCTCAGATACCCCACCAGACGCCTGTGGCCGGGCTGGTCCTCCCGTACGGTCGCGACCGCCTGGGCCACCTCCGGGAGGGACTCCAAGGCCGCCTGGACCTCGCCCAGTTCGATGCGGTATCCGCGGATCTTGACCTGGCCGTCCGCGCGGCCGACGAACTCCAGCTGCCCGTCGGCCCGCCACCGTACGAGGTCGCCCGTGCGGTACATGCGGTCCCCGGCGGGCCCGAAGGGGTCCGCCACGAACCGCTCCGCCGTCAGCGCGGCACGCCCCAGATACCCCCGGGCCACGCCGACCCCCGACACGTACAGCTCGCCGGGGACCCCGGGCGGGACCGGCCGCAGCAGGTCGTCCAGGACGTAGGTGCGCAGGTTGGGGAGCGGGCCGCCGATCGGCGGTATCCCGTCCACGGCCGGAAGCGGACCGGCCATGGTGCACGAGACGGTGGTCTCCGTGGGCCCGTACGCGTTGAACATCCGCCGCCCGGACGCCCACGTGGGCACCAGACCCGGCTGGGCCGCCTCGCCGGCGATCACCAGGTTCACCACGGACGGCAGGCTGTCGGCGGGCAGCCGGGTGAGGATCGCCGGCGGCAGCGTCGCGTGGGTGATCCCGTAGCGCCGGATCAGCTCGGGCAGTTGGTCCGCCTGGGCGAGCATGTCGGCCGGGCCCAGCACCAGGCAGGCCCCCGCGCTCAGGGGCGTACAGATCTCGGACATGGCGGCGTCGAAGCTCAGCGACGCGAACTGGAGCGCCCGGCTGCCCGGCCCCATCCCGTACGTCCCGATCCTGGCCAGCACGATGTTGGGGATGGAGCGGTGCTCCACGACCACGCCTTTCGGGCGCCCGGTGGAGCCCGAGGTGTAGATCACATACGCCGGGGTGCGGGGGGTCAGCGGAGCCCGGCGGTCCGCGTCGGTGAGGTCCGTGCCCGGCAGGCTCAGCGACTCCTCCACCGTGGCCGGGCTGTCCAGGACGACCCGCCTGCCGGGCGCCGGCTCGGGCAGGGTGTGTGCCGTCCCGGCCGTGGTCACCAGAAGCTCCGGCCGGGCGTCGGCCAGCATGTAGGCGATCCGGTCGGCCGGGTACGCGCTGTCCACCGGCACATAGGCCGCGCCGGACTTCAGCACCGCGAGCACGGCGACGATCATCTCCACGGAGCGCGGCACCATCAGCGCGACCCGCCGCTCCGGACCGGCGCCCCGCGCGACCAGCAGCCGGGCCAGGCGGTTGGCGCGCGTGTTCAGCTCCGCGTACGAGACGGTGGTGTCCCCGCACCGCACGGCCGGGGCGTCGGGGGTGCGCGCCGCCTGCTCCTCGAACATCCGCGGCAGCAGCGCGCCGGGCAGCGGCCGGGCGGTGTCGTTCCAGCCGTGGAGCAGCTGTCGGCGTTCCGCCGGGGCCAGGATCTCCGCCTCGCCGATCGGGCGGCCCGGGTCGGCGACGACGGCGGTGAGCAGCCGGACGAACCGCGCCGCCAGCGCGGCCGCCGTGGCCGGTGCGAACAGATCCAGCGCATAGGCGAGGGACCCGGTCAGGCCCGCGGGGGCGCCCTCGGCCGAGCGCCGCTCGCGCAGCCGCACGGACAGGTCGAACTTCGCCCTCCCGGGGCCTTCCACGGGCGCGTCCATGCCGTCGTCGGTGTCCTCGCCGGCGTCCTCGTCAACTGCGCTCAGCCCGGGCAGCACCGCGTCGGGGCGGGCGAAGTTGTCCAGCACCAGGGCCACCTGGAACAGCGGGTGGTACGCGGGCGACCGCGCCGGGTCGACCGCGTCCACCACCCGCTCGAAGGGCACGTCCTGATGCGCGTACGCCGCCAGGTCCGTCTGCCGCACACGGTCCAGCAGCTCCTGGAACGAGGGGTTGCCGGAGGTGTCGGTCCGCAGCACCAGCATGGTGGTGAAGAGGCCGACCAGGCCGTCCAGCGCCTCGTCGCCGCGCCCGGCCAGCGCGGTGCCGATGGGGAGGTCCTCGCCCGCCCCCGACCGGGTCAGCACGGCGGCGAGCGCCGCCTGGAGCACCATGAACGCCGTGGCCCCGCGCGAGCGCGCCAGCGCCAGCACCGCCCGGTGCAGCCCGGCGTCCAGCTCGAAGGGCACCACGCCGCCGCAGTGGCTGGGCTCGGGGGGCCGGGGCCGGTCGGCGGGCAGGGCGATCTGCTCGGGGAGGCCGGACAGGGTCCGGGCCCAGTAGGCGAGTTGCCGTGCCATCTCGCTGTCCTGGTCGCCGGCGTCGCCGAGCAGCTCCCGCTGCCAGAGGGCGTAGTCGGCGTACTGGACGGGCAGCGGCGCCCAGCCGGGCGCCTCGCCGGCCAGCCGGGCGGCGTAGGCGGTGGCCAGATCGCGCAGCAGCGGCCGGACGGACCCGGCGTCACCGGCGATGTGGTGCACCACCAGCACCAGGACGTGTTCGCGCGGTCCCAGCACCAGCAGCGTCGCCCTGAGTGGGGGCTCGGCGGTGAGCGTGAAGCCCCCGCCGCGCGCGGCGGCGATCGCCCGGTCCAGGCCGTCGCGCGACCCGACCTCGACCGTCCGCAGCAGCGGGCCGGGCAACTCGGCGGGGTCCAGCACCCGCTGGCAGGGCTCGCCGTCCGTCTCGGGGAAGACGGTCCGCAGGCTCTCGTGACGGGCCACCACATCGCCCAGCGCGGCCCCAAGCGCCGCCCGGTCCAGCGCCCCGCGCAACCGCGCCACCAGGGGAATGGTGTACAGCGGGCCGGTCTCCCCCAGCCCGTTCAGCACCCACAGCCCGCGCTGGGCGAACGACAGGGGCAGCACGTCCGGCCGCGGGCGGGGCGCGGGCCGCCGCCGGGCGGAGGCGGCCCGGCCCGCGTACGCCGCCAGACCCGCGACGGTGGGCGTCTCGAACACGGCCCGGATCGGCAGCTCGACCCCCAGAGCGGCACGGACGCGCGCCACCAGCCGCGCGGCCAGCAGCGAATGGCCGCCCAGGTCGAAGAAGTCGTCGTCGGCTCCGACCCCGCCCACGCCGAGGACATCGGCGAACAGCCGGCCCAGGATCTCCTCCTGAGGGGTACGGGGGGCCGTGCGCGCCGCGTCGCCCGCCTCCGGCGCCGGCAGCGCCCTGCGGTCGGTCTTGCCGTTCGGCGTCAGCGGGACGGCGTCCAGCGCCACCACCACCGAGGGCACCAGGTGGGCCGGCAGCCGGGCGGCCAGGGCCTCGCGCGCCGCCCGCGGGCCGCCCTCGTCCGCCCCTCCCACCACGTACCCGACGAGCCGCGGTTGGCCGTCCGGGCCCGGCAGCACCGCCGCGACGGCGTCCGTCACGCCGGGCAGGGCGCGCAGATACGCCTCCACCTCGCCCAGTTCGATCCGGTGGCCGCGGACCTTGACCTGGTCGTCGGCGCGGCCGGCGAACTCAAGCTGCCCGTCGGCCCGCCACCGTGCGAGGTCGCCCGTGCGGTACATCCGTGCCCCGGCCGGCCCGTACGGGTCGGCCACGAACCGTGTGCCGGTCAGGCCCGGCCGGCCCAGGTAGCCGCGGGCCACGCCGTCGCCCGCCAGGTACAGCTCGCCCGCGACACCGTCCGGCACCGGGCGCAGCCTCGCGTCCAGCACATAGCAGCGGGTGTTGGCCAGCGGTGTGCCGATGGGCGGCGGCCCGTCGGCGCCCTCAGCCGCCACGGGCGCGCTCGTGGACCAGATGGTGGTCTCCGTCGGCCCGTACATGTTCCGTACCGAGGCGGCGCGGCCCGCCAGCGCCGACGCCAGCGAGGAGTCCAGCGCCTCGCCGCCGACCAACGCCCGCAGGCCGTCGACGGCCTCCGGGTCGGCGTCCAGCAGCGCACGCCACAGGCTGGGCGTCGCCTGCATCACCGACCCGGCCCGCGCGCGCAGTTCGCGGCCGAGCTCGCGCGGGTCGCGCACCGCATCACGCTCGACCACCACCACCTGGGCACCCGAGACCAGGGGCAGGAACACCTCCAGCAACGCGATGTCGAACCCGAACGTGGTCACCGCCAGCCAGCTGTCGCCCGGTGCCACCGCCACCGACGGGGCCACCGCCGACACGAGATTGCGCAGCGCGCCGTGGGAGACGACCACGCCCTTGGGCCGCCCGGTCGAACCCGAGGTGTACAGCACATACGCCGGGTGGTCGGGCCGCGCCGCGACCGCGGGCAACGGCCGCTCGGCGGGCTCCACCTCGTCGAGCACCACCACCGGTACGCCCAGATCCCGGGGCAGCCGCTCCACCGCCGCGCGCACCGTCAGCACCACGGCGGGCGCCGCGTCGCCGAGCACGAACCTCACCCGCTCGGCCGGGAAGTCCGGGTCGACCGGCAGGAACGCGGCGCCCGCCCGGCCCGCGGCGACCATGGCCACCACCGCGTCCACCGAGCGCGGCACGGCCAGCGCCACCACCGACTCCGGGCCGACGCCCCGCCCGGCCAGCAGGCGCGCCACGCCGTTCGCCCGGGCGGAGAGCTCCGCGTACGAGAGGGTGACGCCCCGGCACGACACGGCGGCGGCCTCCGGCGTACGGGCCGACTGAGCCTCGATCAGCGCCGGTATCAGGGGCGACGGCTGCTGTGCGGCCGTGTCGTTGCGGCCGTACAGCAGCCGCTGCCGCTCACCGGCGTCCAGGATCTCGATGTCCGCGATCCGCACGTCGGGCCCGTCCGCCACGGCACGCAGCACCCGCTCCAGACGCTCCAGCACCGATGCGGCCGTGGCCGCGTCGAACAGCTCGGTGGAGTAGTCGACCACGCCCTCGAGACCGCCCGGTTCGCCGCTCGGCGTGTGCAGCTCGCCGAGGCCGAAGGACAGATCGAACCGGGCCCACCGGCTTTCGCCCGGCACGCCGGCGACGTCCAGGCCCGGCAGCGCGAGCTCCGCGGCCTTGGTGCTCCGCACCGTCAGCATCACCTGGAACAGCGGGTGACGGGTCAGCGACCGCCGTGGGTTGACCTCCTCGACCAGCCGCTCGAACGGCAGGTCGAGGTGGTCGTACGCGGCGAGGTCCGTCGCCCTGACGCGGTCGAGCAGCTCGCGGAAGGTGGGGGCGCCGGAGGTGTCCGTGCGCAGCACCAGCGTGTTGAGGAAGAAGCCCACCAACCTGTCCAGGGCCGCGTCGCCGCGCCCGGCCACGGGGGTGCCGATGGGGATGTCCTCGCCCGCGCCGAGCCGGGTCAGCGTCGCCGCCAGGGCCGCCTGCACCACCATGAACAGGCTGGCGCCGCTCTCCCGGGCGAGCGCCAGCAGCCGGCCGTGCAGCTCGGCGTCGAGGAAGAAGCGGAGCCCCGCGCCCCGCTGGGGGCCCGAGGCGGGGCGGGGCCGGTCGGTGGGCAGGGCGAGCTCCTCGGGCAGGCCCGCCAGGGCGCCCGTCCAGTAGGCCAGCTGGCGGGACAGCTCGCTGTCGACATCACCCGACTCGCCGAGGAGTTCGCGCTGCCACAGGGCGTAGTCGGCGTACTGGACCGGCAACGGCGCCCAGGCGGGGGCCTCGCCGCCGCGCCGCGCCGCGTAGGCCGAGGCCAGGTCGGTGGCGAGGGCCTCGATCGACCACGCGTCGCCCGCGATGTGGTGCAACACCACGACCAGGGCGTGTTCCCGGGGCCGCAGCGACAGCAGCGTGGCGCGCAGCGGGGGCTCCGAGGTCAGGTCGAAGCCCTCCCCGACGAGAGGGGAGACGGCCGCGGCCAGGCGGCTGTCTCCCCCGTCGTCAGGTTCTGGGGTGGCTCCGGGTACGTGGGCGGTCCGCAGGCGCGGGCCGGGCACCTCGGCCGGGGTCAGCACCCGCTGGCAGGGCTCGCCGTCCGACTCGGGGAAGACGGTCCGCAGGCTCTCGTGGCGGGCCACCACATCGCCCAGGGCGGCCTCAAGCGCAGCCAGGTCCAGCTCGCCGCGCAGCCGCACCGTCAGCGACAGGTTGTACAGCGGGCTCGCCGGATCGAGGCGGTTGAGGAACCACAGGCGGCGCTGGGCGAAGGACAGCGGGATCGCGTCCGGCCGGGGGCGCGGCGTCAGGGCCGCCCGCGCCGCGGTCCTGCCGTCCAGGCGCGGCGCCAGACCGGCCACCGTCGGCGTCTCGAACAGCGCGCGGATGGGCAGCGTCGCCCCGAGCGTGGCGCGGATCCGGGACAGCAGCCGGATGGCGAGCAGCGAGTGGCCGCCCAGGTCGAAGAAGCCGTCGTCGATCCCCACCCGGGCCACGCCCAGCACCTCGGCGAACAGCCCGCACAGGATCTCCTCCCGGGGGGTGCGCGGCCCACGGCCGGCCCCGGCCGCCTCGGGCGCGGGCAGCGCGCCCCGGTCGACCTTGCCGTGGGGCGTCAGCGGCAGCAAGTCCAGCACCACCACGGCGGACGGCACCAGGTACTCCGGCAGCGCCGACGCCAGCTCGCGGCGCGCCGCGACCGCGGCCACGCTCGCGCCCGGGGCGGGCACGGCGTACGCGACCAGCCGCCGGTCCCCGGGCGTGTCCTCCCGTACGACGGCGACGGCCCGGTCCACCCCGGGCAGCGCGGCGACCGCCGCCTCGACCTCGCCCGGCTCGATCCGGTAGCCGCGCACCTTCACCTGGTCATCGGCCCGGCCGAGGAACTCCACCACGCCGGCGCGCGTCCAGCGCACCACGTCCCCGGTGCGATACATCCGCGACCCCGGCGGGCCGAACGGATCCGCCACGAACCGCTCGGCCGTCAGCCCCGGACGGTCCCAGTACCCGCGCGCCACGCCACGGCCGGCCACATACAGCTCCCCCGGAACGCCGTCCGGCACCGGGGACAGCCCCGCGTCCAGGACATACACCCGGGTGTTCCACATGGGCCGGCCCAGCGGCACCGGGCCGTCCGCGAGCACCGCCCCCGCCGGAATCCGGTGGTCCAGACAGCCCACCGTGGCCTCGGTGGGACCGTAGTGGTTGACCACCTCGACGCCCGGATGCCGGGCCCGCCACGACGCCAGCCGGGCGCCACTCAGCGCCTCACCGCCGACGACCAACTGCCCCGTGGGCGAACAGGCATCCGGCAGCTCCTGAAGGACCGGCAGATGACTCGGCGTCACCTTCGCGAACGTCACCCCACCCGGCACCGAAAGACGCTCATCCAGATCAGCGACCACCAGAGCGCCACCCGCCGCCAGCGTCCCGTACAACCCCGTCAACCCCAGATCGAACGACAGCGGCGAATGCAACAACGTCCGCCCCGCCAAACCCGGATACGCCACCACACACCGCACCACGTAATCCACCAACGACCCCTGCTCCACCACCACCCCCTTCGGCCGCCCCGTCGAACCCGACGTATAGATCACATACGCCACATCACTCGCCGACACCCGCACACCCGGGTCGTCAGCGGGCTCCCGGTCCACCGCCGCCACCGTCTCCGGCGCGTCCAGCACCAGCGCCCGGGTCGCCCCCCACACCGGCTCCACCCCGGCGCGGGTCACCACCAGCGACGGCCGCGCGTCCGCCAGGACCAGGCCCAGCCGGGCCCCCGGCTGCTCCGGGTCCAGCGGCACATACGCCGCCCCGGCCTTGTGCACCGCCACCATCGCCACCACCGCGTCCGCCGAGCGCGGCAGCGCCAGCGCCACCAGCGAGCCGGCGCCCACCCCCTGACTGCGGATCACCCGCGCCAGCCGGTTCGCCCGCGCGTCCAGCTCGGCGTAGGTCAGCGCACCGGCCGGGCCCGACGGGCCGCTCACCACCGCCGGCGCCTCCGGCGCCGCCGCCACCCGCTCCTGGAACACCTCCAGGAACGACCCTGCCGCCACCTCGTGCCCGGTGTCGTTCCGCAGCGACAGCGCCTCGTCCCGCTCGGCCGCGTGCAGCAGTTCCACCCGGCCGATCCGCAGCCCCGGATCGGCCGCCACCGCTTCCAGGAACCTCACGAGCCGCGCCGCGAGCGCCTCCACCGTCTCCCGGTCGAACAGATCGGCCGCGTAGGTGATGGTCCCGGCGATGCCGGCCGGGGCGCCGTCCTCGGCGCGGTGCTGCGCCGCCTGCACGAGGAGGTCGAACTTGGCCCGGCCCGCCTGTTCGGCCAGCGGGGTGTCCACGCCGCCGTCGCTGGTCAGGCCGTCGAGCCGCACCCGTTCGCGGTCGAAGTCGTCCAGCACCAGGCGGACCTGGAACAGCGGGTGATACGCCAGCGAGCGCTCCGGGTTGATCTCCTCCACCAGCCGCTCGAACGGCAGGTCCTGGTGGTCGTACGCGGCCAGGTCCGTCTCCCGCACCCGGGCGAGGAGGTCCCGGAAACTCGGGTCGCCGGAGGTGTCCGTGCGCAGCACCAGGGTGTTGACGAAGAAGCCCACCAGCCGGTCCAGCGCGGCGTCGTCGCGCCCGGCCGCGGGGGTGCCGATGGGGATGTCCTCGCCCGCGCCGAGCCGGGTCAGCAGCGCGGCCAGCGCCGCCTGGACCACCATGAACGGGGTCGTGGCGGTGGCGCGGGCCAGCTCCAGCAGCGCGGAGTGCGGTTCGGGGGCGACCGTGAAGGGCACCACGCCGCCCTGGTGGGTGCCGGCGTCCGGCCGGGGGCGGTCGGTGGGCAGCGCCAGTTTCCGGGGCGCCCCGGCCAGGGCGCCCTTCCAGTAGGCGAGTTGGCGGGACAGCTCGCTGTCGGGATCGCCGTCGTCGCCGAGGAGTTCGCGCTGCCACAGGGTGTAGTCGGCGTACTGGACCGGCAGCGGGTCCCAGGCAGGGGCCTGGTCGCCGCGCCGCGCGGCGTACGCGGCGGCCAGGTCGGCGGCGAGCGGGCCGACGGACCACGCGTCGCCGGCGATGTGGTGCAACACCACGACCAGGACGTGTTCCTGAGGATTCAGTGCCAGCAGCGTCGCGCGCAGCGGCGGCTGTGCGGTGAGGTCGAAGCCGGTCCGTACGGACTCGACCCCCGCGGCGAGCTCGCTCTCGGCCACTTCGACGGTGCGCAGCAGCGGGGTGGGCGGCTCCTGGACGTCAAGCACCCGCTGGCAGGGCTCCCCGTCGACGGCGGGAAACACCGTCCGCAGGCTCTCGTGGCGGGCCACCACATCGCCCAGCGCGGCCTCGAGCGCAGCCAGGTCCAGCTCGCCGCGCAGCCGCACCGTCAACGACAGGTTGTACAACGGGCTGGCCGGATCGAGCCGGTTGAGGAACCACAGGTGCCGCTGGGCGAAGGACAGCGGAATCGCGTCCGGCCGGGGGCGGAGCGTCAGCGCCGCCCGCGCCTCGGCCCGGCCGCCGTCCAGGCGCGGCGCCAGACCGGCCACGGTGGGCGACTCGAACAGCGCGCGGATCGGCAGGTCCGCGCCCAGCGTGGCGCGGATCCGCGCCATCAGCCGGGTGGCGAGCAGCGAGTGGCCGCCCAGGTCGAAGAAGCCGTCGTCGATCCCCACCCGGGCCACGCCCAGCACCTGGGCGAACAGCCCGCACAGGATCTCCTCGCGCGCCGTGCGCGGCCCCCGGCCGGCCCCGGCCGCCTCCGGCGCGGGCAGCGCCTTGCGGTCCACCTTGCCGTTCGGGGTCAGCGGGAGGGAGTCCAGGCCGACCACCACCGAGGGGACCAGATACTCCGGCAGAACGGAGCCCAGGGCCCGCCGTATCTCCCCGGGGTCCGCCGCCCCCACCACATAGCCGACGAGCCGGGGCCGCCCCTCGGGGCCGGGGACGGCGGCCGCCACCGCGTCCGTCACCCCGGGCCGGGCGCGCAGATACGCCTCGACCTCGCCGAGTTCGATCCGGTGGCCGCGGACCTTGACCTGGTCGTCGGCGCGGCCGAGGAACTCCAGCGCGCCCCGCTCCGTCCAGCGCACCACGTCCCCGGTGCGATACATCCGCGACCCCGGCGGGCCGAACGGATCCGCGACAAACCGCTCACCCGTCAGTCCGGGCCGCCCCAGGTACCCCCGCGCCACCCCCGCACCCGCCACATACAGCTCCCCCGCCACCCCGTCCGGCGTCAGGCGCAGCCCCTGGTCCAGCACATACACCCGGGTGTTCGCCAGCGGTTGGCCGATCGCCACCGGACCGCCCGCCTCGACCGGCGCGCTCGCCGACCAGATGGTGGTCTCCGTCGGCCCGTACATGTTGCGCACCCACACCGCGCGCGAGGCCAGCCCCGAGGCCAGCGCCCCGTCCAGCGCCTCGCCGCCGACCAGCGCCCGCAGCCCCGCCACCGCTTCCGGGTCCGCCTCCAGCAACGCCCGCCACAGGCTCGGCGTGGCCTGCATCACCGTCACGCCCCGCTCCCGCACCGTCCGGCCCAGCGCCACGGGGTCGCGCACCACCTCACGGCCCGCCACCACCACCTCGGCGCCGGACAGCAGCGGCAGGAACACCTCCAGCAGCGAGATGTCGAACCCGAAGGTCGTCACCGCCAGCCACCGGTCGCCCGGCACCGGCTCCACCGACGACATCGCCGCCAGCAGGTTGCGCAGCGCCCCGTGCGACACCACGACACCCTTCGGACGCCCCGTCGAGCCCGAGGTGTACAGCACATACGCCGGGTGTCCGGGCGCCACCGCCACCGGGGGCAGCGGCTCCCCGTCCGCGTCCTCGATCAACACGACCGGGACGTCCAGACCCGCGGGCAGCCGGTCGCGCGCCTCACGGGTGGTCACCACCACGGCGGGGCACGCGTCGTGGAGCACATACGCCACGCGCTCGGCCGGGAAGTCCACGTCCACGGGCAGAAACGCCGCCCCCGCCGTCATGACGCCCGCCATCGCCACCACCGCGTCCACCGAACGCGGCACCAGCAGCGCCACCACCGACTCCGGGCCGGCCCCGTGCCCGGCGAGCAGCCCGGCCACCGCGCGCGCCCGCGTGTCCAGCTCCGCGTACGACAGCGCCACTTCCCCATCGGACACGGCCACCGCGTCCGGCGTACGGTCCGTCTGGGCCCGCAGCAGCGCGGGCACCAACGGCGGCGGCAGCTCGCGCGCGGTGTCGTTGCGGCGCAGCAGCAGCCGCTCCCGCTCGGCCGCGCCCAGCACGTCGATGTCCCCGACCGTGAGGTCCGGTGTCGCCACCGCCGCGCGCAGCACCCGCTCCAGGCGGGCCGCCACCGACTCGGCCATGGAGCGGTCGAGCAGGTCGGACCGGTAGTCCACCCGCATCCGCAGCCCGTCCGGCGACGTGGCCACGACGAGCGTCAGCGGATAGTGCGTGGCGTCCCGGCCCTTGGCGCCCACCAGCCGCAGACCGGAGTCCAGGCGGGCGGCCGTGGCGGGGTCCACAGGGAAGTTCTCGACGATCAGCGTGGTGTCGAACAGCTCGCCGACCCCGGCGAGGGCCTGGATGTCGCTGAGGCCGAGGTACTGGTGGGGTCCCAGGTCCGACTGCTCGTTCTGAAGCCGAACCAGCGCCTTGGCGAAGGGCTCGGAGTCCTGGAGCCTGACCCGCACCGGAACGGTGTTGATGAACAGTCCGACCATGGACTCCACGCCGGGCACCTCGGCGGGCCGGCCGGAGACCGTCGCGCCGAACACCACGTCGTCCCGCCCGGTCAGCCGCCCCAGCACCACGGCCCAGGCCAGCTGGAGCACCGTGTTCAGCGTCACCGCGTGCCCGGCCGCCAGCCGCCGCACGGCGCCCGCGAGATCGGCGGGCAGCAGCGTCTCGACGCGGTCCGGCATGCGCTGCGCCCGGCCCGGCTCGGCCGGGGTCAGCCGGGTGGGTTCGGCCACCCCGTCCAGCGCCTTGCGCCAGGCCTGCTCGCCGACCGAGCGGTCCTGCCCGGCCAGCCACCGCAGATAGTCGCGGTACGGGGTCACGGGCGGCAGGGCGTCCTCGCCCCGCTCGTAGACGGTGAACAGCTCCCGCAGCACCAGGGGCGTCGACCAGCCGTCCAGCAGGATGTGGTGGTTGGTGATCACCAGGCGGTGCTGCTCGGGCCCCTGGCGGATCAGCAGGGCGCGCAGCAGCGGGGGTTCGGCCAGGTCGAACCGCTCGGTGCGGTCCCGGTCCGCGAGCCGGGCCGCCTCCGCCTCGCGCCGTGCCGCGTCCAGCCCGGCGAGGTCCGCCTCCCGCCAGCCCGCCTCGGCCCGGCCCGGGATGAACTGGACCGGCTTGCCCGAACGCAAGGGCCGGAACCCGGCGCGGAGGTTGGGGTGGCGTCGCAGCAGCGCGGCCAGCGCGGCCTTCAGCCGGGGCGCGTCCAGCGGTCCGGCGAGGTCGACGGCGAGCTGGACGGTGTAGACGTCCTCGCCCTCGCCCTGACCCGTGTAGAGGGAGTGGAACAGCAGGCCTTCCTGGAGCGGGGACAGCGGCAGGACGCCCTCCAGCCCGGACGACGGCTTCCCCTCCGGTCGGACGTTACGGGTCACGTCACTTCCTCCAGTCAGCTTCGAGCTCGCCGAGCTCATCGAGCTCGTCCGGGTCCAGGTCCACCAGGGAGGTGTCGGGCGAGGTGCGGCCGTTCGCCTCGGGCCGGGCGGTGGCGGGGCGGGAGGTGGCGGCGCGGGCGGTGGCGTAGGACGTCAGGGCGTCCAGGGCGGTGAACCACAGGTCGGCCAACTCCTGGACCGCGGACTCCTCGAACAGCCCGGCGGGCCAGGTCCAGGTGACGTTCAGCCGGGGGCCCTCGGGCCCGTCGTGGACGACCGCGTTGAGTTCCAGCGCGTGGGCGAAGGGCAGGTCCGGGTCGGCGGGCGCCACCCGTACGTCCTCGGGGGCCGCGCCCCACTCGGCGGGCCCGCTCTCGGGACGGACGCGCCCCAGGTAGTTGAACCCGATCTGCGGGGCGGGGGCGGCGGCCAGCTCGGCGGAGGCCCCGGGGTTGAGATGGCGCAGCAGCCCGTACCCGACGCCCTTGCCGGGCAGCGCGCGCACCTGCTCCCGTACCCGCGCCGGCGCGCCGCCCGCGGCCGCGCCCCCGGCGCGGAACTCCGCCCAGCCGACGCCGGCGTCGATCCGCAGCGGATGCATGGCGGTGAACCAGCCGACCGTCCGGGAGAGTTCGGCCCCCTCGCCCTCGCCCCGGCCGTGGCCCTCCAGATCGACCAGCACCGGGCCGTCCGCGCCACCGCGGCGCCGCCGCCACTCCGCGACGGCCGTCGCGAACGCGGTGAGCAGCACCTCGTCCGCCGCCGCGCCCGTCGCGCCGGGCACGGCCGTCAGCAGCGGCCCGGTGCGCTCGGGCGGCAGCACGGCCCGGTGGCGGCGGAGCGTCCGGTGGGTGTCGACGGCCGGGTCCAGCGGCCGGTCGGACAGCAGCGGGTCCGGGTCCCCTGCCATCCGCCGCCACAGCGGGAGTTCGGCCTCGACGGCCTCGCTCCCGGCCCGCCGGGGCAGCTCTCGCGCCCAGGTGCGGAAGGAGGTGCGCACGGGCTGGAGCGCCGCCTCCCGCCCGGCCGCGGCGGCCGACCAGCAGTCCATCAGGTCGGGGAGGAGGATGCGCCACGAGACCCCGTCGACCACCAGGTGGTGGGCCATCACCAGCAGCCGCCCGGGCCGCAGGTCCCCGGCGTCGAACCAGACCACCCTGACCATCGCGCCCGCGTCCGGCGCCAGTTCCCGGCGGGCCGCCTCGGCGTGTTCGGCCAGCACGGGCGCGAGCCGCCCCTCCGGGCGGTCCGCGATGTCGACCCGGCGCACACAGCCCGCCGCGTCCACCGCCCCGGCCGGGGGCACCTCGAGACGCCAGGGCCCCTCGCCCGACCGGTCGAGCCGGGCGCGCAGCACGGCGTGCCGGTCCAGGACCGCTTGTACGGCGGTGACCAGCGCGTCCTGGGTGAGCCCCGGGGCCACGCGGAGCAGCACGGACTGGTTGAACCCGGCCACCGGGCCACCCAGTTCTCTCAGCCACTCCATGATCGGGGTGGCCTGGACGGTGCCGGTGCCGTCGTCGGCCGCGGGTGCCTCGGGGTCCTCGTCCGCCGCGGTGGCCGCGAGCGCGAGCTCCGCGGGGGTCTGGTGCAGGAACACATCGCGCGCGCTGATCGCCAGCCCCGCCTGCCGCGCCCGGCTGACCAGCTGGATGGAGCCGATGCTGTCGCCGCCGAGCACGAAGAAGTTGTCGTCGGCGAAGACCTCGGGGGCGCCGAGCAGCTCCGCGAACAGCGAGCACAGCAGCCGTTCCCGGTCGTCCCGCGGCCCCCGGCCACCGCCGCCGCCGTAGTCGGGCACGGGCAGGGCGGAGCGGTCCAGCTTGCCGCTGCGCCCCAGCGGCAGGGCCGCCATCGGCACGAACGCCGCGGGCACCATGTAGTCCGGCAGCAGCGCGCCCACGTGCTCGGTCAGCGCGGCGGTGTCCAGGGCGGCGGTGTCCAGGGCGGTGCCGGTGGCGGGCACGGCGTAGGCCGCCAGCCGCCGGTCCCCCGGCCGGTCCTCGCGGACGACCACGACGGCCTGGGCCACGCCGGGGAAGGAGGCCACCGCCGCTTCGACCTCCCCCAGTTCGATCCGGAAACCCCGCACCTTGACCTGGGCGTCGGCGCGGCCCGCGAACTCCAGGGCGCCGCCGGGGCGCCACCAGACGCGGTCGCCGGTGCGGTACATGCGCGAGGACGGGGGCCCGAAGGGGTCGGCGACAAAGCGCTCGGCGGTCTGCCCCGGCCGCCCGTGGTAGCCGCGGGCCACGCCCTCGCCGGCCACGTACAGCTCTCCGGTGACGCCGGGCGGCACGGGCCGCAGGCGCTCGTCGAGGACGTACACCCGGGTGTTGTCCAGGGGCCGTCCGATGGGGATGGCCGCGCGGCGCCCCTCGACGTCCTCGCGGGTCAGCTCGTGGTGGATGACGCACTGGGTGCACTCGGTGGGCCCGTAGGTGTTGGTCAGCCGGGCCCCGGGGACATGGTCCATGACCTTGCGGGCGGCCACGGCCGAGACGGCGTCACCGCCGACGTAGATGTCCCTCAGGCCGTCGAAGCTCTCCAGGTGGTTCTCGGCGAGCAGACGGAAGACGCCCTCGCTGAACAGCCCCACGGTGACGCGGTGTTCGGCCATGGTGCGGGCGAGGGCCGCGATGTCGGTGGCCTCGCCGTCGTACGCTACGATCCGGCCGCCCGTCAGCAGCGGCCCCCACAGCTCGTAGGTCGAGGCGTCGAACGACACCGGCAGGTGCATCAGCATCCGGTCCTCGGCGGTGTGCCCCCACCAGCGGTCCAGGATCATGTCGACGACACTGCGGTGGGAGACCGCCACGCCCTTGGGCTCACCGGTGGAGCCCGAGGTGTGGATGATGTACGCGAGGCCGCCGGGCGGCACGGCCGGCGCCGAGTGCCCCGTTCCGACGGCGTCCGGCGGCGCCACGCCGTCGGTCAGGACGAGCGAGACGTGGCCGGACGGGACGCGCGGGGCGGTCCGTGCGTCGGCGACCACCACCACCGCCTGGGTGCCGGTGAGGATGTGCCGCTGCCGGGCCTCGGGGCTGCGGGCGTCCAGCGGTACGTACACCGCTCCCGCCTTGGCGACGGAGAGCACGGCCACCACGTGGTCGGCCCGCCGCTCCAGCAGCAGCGCCACCCGGTCCTCCCGGCCGACGCCCCGGGCCAGCAGCGCGGCACACAGCTCGTCGGAGCGCGCGTCGAGCTGTTGGTACGTCAGGCGCAGCTCCCCCTGGACCAGCGCGGTGGCGTGCGGGGTACGGGCCGCCTGCCGGCGGAACAGCTCGGGCAGGGAGGCGTCGGGCAGGGCGTGTGCGGTGTCGTTGCGGACGACCAGCAGCTCGTGCAGCTCCTCCTCGGACAGCACCGGAAGCGCGCCGATCGGGCGATCCGGGTCCGCGACCGCCGCGCTGATCAGCCGGACCAGCCGGGCCGCCCAGGTCTCCATGGTGGCGCGGTCGAACAGGTCGGCGGCGTAGCGGATCTGTCCCCGGATGCCCGCGGCGGCGCCGTTGTCGGAGTACTGCTCGGTCAGGCTGAACGACATGTCGAACCGCGCCACGGGGGCCTCGGCCCCTTCCACCCGCCCGCGCAGACCGGGCAGATCGAGCTCCAGCCGGTCCGTGTTGTGCAGGATGAGCATCACCTGGAACAGCGGGTGCCGGGCGAGCGAGCGCTTCGGGTTGAGCTCCTCCACCAGGCGCTCGAACGGCAGGTCCTGGTGGTCGTACGCGGCCAGGTCCGTCTCCCGCACCCGGGCGAGGAGGTCCCGGAAGGTGGGGTCGCCGGAGGTGTCCGTGCGCAGCACCAGCGTGTTGACGAAGAAGCCCACCAACTCGTCGAGGGCATGGTCGGTGCGGCCCGCGCTGGGGGCGCCGAGCGGGATGTCGGTACCCGCGCCCAGCCGGGTCAGCAGCGTGGCGAGAGCGGCCTGGAGCACCATGAAGACGCTGACCCCGCTCGCCTTGGCGAGCGCCACGACGCCCGCGTGCGCCTCTGCGCCGAGCGCCACCGGCACCCTGTCGCCCCGGTAGCTGGCGGCCTCGGGGCGGGGGCGGTCGGTGGGGTACGCCAGCTCCTCCGGCAGGCCCGCAAGCCGGGCTGCCCAGTGGCGCAGCTGCCGGGAGAACTCGCTGTCGGGGTCGGTGTCGTCGCCGAGGAGTTCACGCTGCCAGAGGGTGTAGTCGGCGTACTGGACCGGCAGCGGCGGCCAACCTGGCTGATCCTCGCCGCCCAGGCGCGCGGCATACGCCTGTGACAGGTCGCGCAGCAGCGGGGCGTGCGACCAGCCGTCGCCGGTGATGTGGTGCATGACGACCACCAGCGCGGCGGTGTCGCCGCAGACCAGCAGCCTGGTCCTGAGCGGCGGCCGGCTGACGAGGTCGAAGCCCTCGGTGACGGCCGCGTCGATGGCGCCCGGCAACTCGTGCGGGGCGACCTCGGACTCCTCCAGTTCGGGCGTGCCCCGCTCGGGGTCCAGGACCCGCTGGAAGGGCACGCCGTCGACGGCGGGGAAGACGGTGCGCAGGGTCTCGTGCCGGGCGACCACGTCGCGGAGGGCCGCGCGCAGGGCGGGCCGGTCGATGTGCCCGGTGAGCCGCAGCACGAGCGGGATGTTGTAGGTGGCGCTCGGCCCTTCCATCTGGTTGATGAACCACAGGCGGCGCTGGGCGAAGGACAGCGGGACGGTCTCGGGCCGCGGCCGCGCCGACAGGGCGGGCCGGGCGGGCGCCTCGCCGTCCAGGCGCGGCGCGAGCCCGCGGACGGTGGGGGCCTCGAACACGACGCGCAGCGGCACGTCCGCCCCGAGGGCGGCGCGGATGCGGGACACCAGCCGGGTGGCGAGCAGCGAGTGGCCGCCGAGGTCGAAGAAGCCGTCGTCGACGCCGACCCGGGCCACGCCGAGGACGTCCGCGAACAGCCCGCACAGGATCTCCTCCCGGGCGGTACGGGCCGTCCGGGAGGCGGTGACCGGCACCTCGGGCGCGGGCAGCGCGCCCCTGTCCACCTTGCCGTTCGGGGTGAGCGGCAGCGTGTCCAGGACGACCAGCGCGGGCCTCGCGTAGTCGGGCAGCCGGGCGGCCACCCAGGCGGCCAGCGCGGCCGGGTCCACAGCCGCGCCATCCCCGGCGGCGGGTACGGCGTAGGCGACCAGCCGCCGGTCGTCCGCCCGGTCCTCGCGGACGAGGGCCACGGCCCGGTCCACCCCGGGGAACGACGCGACCGCCGCCTCGACCTCGCCCGGCTCGATCCGGTAGCCGCGCACCTTCACCTGGTCATCGGCCCGGCCCGCGAACTCCAGCACGCCCGCGCCGGTCCAGCGGGCGAGGTCCCCGGTGCGGTACATCCGGGAGCCGGGCGGCCCGAAGGGATCCGCGACAAACCGCTCCCCGGTCTGCCCGGGCAGGTTCAGATAGCCCCGGGCCACGCCGGTGCCCGCGATGTACAACTCGCCCACCACGTTGTCCGGCACCGGGGACAGCCCCGCGTCCAGGACATACACCCGGGTGTTCCACATCGGACGGCCGACCGGCACCGGGCCGTCCGCGAGCACCGCCCCCGCCGGAATCCGGTGGTCCAGACAGCCGACCGTGGCCTCGGTGGGGCCGTAGTGGTTGACCACCTCGACGCCCGGATGCCGGGCCCGCCACGACGCCAGCCGCGCGCCACTCAGCGCCTCACCTCCGATGACCAACTGCCCAGTGGGAGAACACGCATCCGGCAGCTCCTGAAGGACCGGCAGATGGCTCGGCGTCACCTTCGCGAACGTCACCCCACCCGGCACCGAAAGACGCTCATCCAGATCAGCGACCACCAGAGCGCCACCCGCCGCCAACGTCCCGTACAACCCCGTCAACCCCAAGTCGAACGACAGCGGCGAATGCAACAACGTCCGCCCCGCCAAACCCGGATACGCCACCACACACCGCACCACGTAATCCACCAACGACCCCTGCTCCACCACCACCCCCTTCGGCCGCCCCGTCGAACCCGACGTATAGATCACATACGCCGCATCGCACGCCGCCCCCTCCACCCCGGGGTCCTCGTCGCTCGCCTCCGCCAGCGCCGCCACCGTCTCCGCCGCGTCCAGCACCACCACCTCGGCGGGCCCCGCAGGCGGCGCCGCCCCGTCCAGGGACAGCACCAGCGTCGGCCGCGCGTCCGCCAGCAGCAGCCCCGTCCGCGAGCCCGGCTGCTCCGGGTCCACCGGTACGTACGCCGCCCCGGCCTTCTGCACCGCCAGCATCGCCACCACCGCGTCCGCGGAACGCGGCAGCGCCAGCGCCACCAGGGATCCGGCGCCGACGCCCCGGTCCAGCAGCAGCCGGGCCAGCCGGTTCGCCCGCGCGTCCAGCTGCCCGTACGTCAGCCGCAGCGCGCCGCACAGCACCGCGGGCGCGTCGGGGGCGGCCGCCACCCGCGCCCGGAACAGCTCCGGGAACGTCGCCTCCGGCACCTCGCGCGCCGTGGCGTTGCGCTCCGTCAGCACCCGCTCGCGCTCGGCGGCGCCCAGCAGTTCCACCGTGCCGATCGGCCGGTCCGGGTCGGCCACCACCGCCTCCAGCAGCCGCACGAACCGAGCGGACACCGCCTGTGCCGACGCGCGGTCGAACACCTCGGCCGAGTAGCCCACCAGCGCCTCGACGCCGGCCGGTTCGCCCCGGTCGTCGTATCGCTCGGAGACGCTGAACTGGAGGTCCAGCTTGGCCAGGTCGGGGTCGTACGGCAGGACATCGGCGTCGAGCCCCGGGAGGGCGAAGCGGGCGCGGTCCAGGTTCTGGAGGAGCAGCTTCACCTGGAACAGGGGGTGGCGGCCCGGCACCCGCCGGGGGTTGAGCGCCGCGACCAGCCGCTCGAACGGCAGGTCCTGGTGGGCGAAGGCGGCGATGTCGGTGCGCCGCACCCGGCGCAGCAGCTCGCCGAAGGAGGGGTCGCCCGAGGTGTCGGCGCGCAGCACGAGCGAGTTGACGAAGTAGCCCACCAGCTCGTCCAGGGCGTCGTCGCCACGGCCGAACACCGAGGTGCCGATGGGGATGTCGGTGCCCGCGCCGAGCCGGGTCAGCAGGGCCGCGAGGGCGGCGTGGAACACCATGAACGGGGTCGTGGCGGTCGCCCGGGCCAGCCGCACCACCGCGCGGTGGGTCTCGGCGCTCACCTCGAACGGGACCACCCCGCCCCGCAGGCCGTCCGCCGCCGCCGGCCGCGGCCGGTCGGTGGGCAGCCGCAGCTCGTCCGGCAGCCCGGCGAGGGTGTCCTTCCAGTAGGCGAACTGGCGGGAGATCTCACTGCCCTGGTCCGACTCGTCCCCCAGCAGTGCCCGCTGCCACAGGGTGTAGTCGGCGTACTGCACGGGCAGCGGCTCCCAGGCCGGGGCCTCGCCCCGCAGGGCCGCCTGGTACGCGAGGGACAGATCGCGGGCGAGCGGCGCGGCGGACCAGCCATCGCTGGCGATGTGGTGGGCGACGACGACCAGGATGTGCTCGCGCGCGCCGAGGACCAGCAGCGACACCCGCAGCGGCGGCTCGTGGGCGACATCGAATCCGGCACCGGCCGCGGCGGCGATCAGCGCGCGCACACCCTCGTCGTCCTCGCCCTCCGCGGCCACGACGGACACGGCGGGCACGGCGTCCGCGGGGTCGAGCACGACCTGCCGGGGGACGCCGTCGGCCTCGGGGAACACGGTGCGCAGGCTCTCGTGGCGGGCCGCCACATCGCCCAGCGCGGCCTCCAGCGCGGCGATGTCGAGTTCGCCCGACAGGCGGACCACCAGGGGGACGTTGTAGGTGCCCCGGCCGGTTTCCAGCCGGTTGATGAACCACATGCCGCGCTGCACATACGACAGCGGCAGCACCTCGGGCCGGTCCCGGCGCACCAGGCCGGGGCGGGCGGGTCCGGCGGCGCCCAGGCGCCCGGCGAGCGCGGCGGGGGTGGGCGCCTCGAACAGCGCGGCGACCTCGACCTCCACGCCGAGGGCCGCGCGGACGCGGGACACCAGACGGGTGGCCAGCAGGGAGTGCCCGCCCAGGCCGAAGAAGTCCGCGTCGGCTCCGACCCGTTCCAGCCCCAGCGCCTCGGCGAACAGCGCGCACAGGATCTCCTCCTGCGGGGTGCGCGGCTCCCGGTTCACGGTGCCGGGGAGGTCCGGCACCGGCAGCGCCTTGCGGTCCACCTTGCCGTTCTCGGTCAGCGGGACGGCGTCCAGCGCCACGACGGCCGACGGCACCAGATGGTCGGGCAGCGCGGCGGCGAGCGCCTCCCGCACCTGGCGGGGACGCGCCTGACCGACCACGTACCCGACGAGCCGGGGGTGGCCCGCGGGGCCCGGCACCACGGACGCCACCGCGTCCGTCACCCCCGGCAGCCCGCGCAGCCCGGCCTCGACCTCGCCCAGCTCGATCCTCCGGCCGCGGATCTTGATCTGGGTGTCCCGGCGGCCCAGGAACTCCAGCTGCCCGTCCGGCAGATACCGCACCCGGTCGCCGGTGCGGTACAGCCGGCCGCCGGGCGCGGCGGCGGGGTCGGCGAAGGGGTCGGCCACAAACGTGTGCGCGGTCCTGGCCGGGTCGCCCAGATATCCGCGGCCGACGCCGACGCCCGCCACGTACAGATCGCCGACGACGCCCACGGGGACGGGCTGGAGCTCGTCGCTGAGCACATACAGCCGGGTGTTGCGGATGGCCCGCCCGATCGGGGACGTGGTGCGGCCGGGGTCTTTGGTGATGACCGCGTGCGTGACGTCGTCGGAGCACTCGGTGGGGCCGTAGGCGTTGACGACCGGGATGCCGGGGAAGCGGGCGAACCAGCGGCGGCACAGTTCGCCGGGCAGCTCCTCGCCCGTGACGACCAGCCACCTCAGGGACGGCAGGGCGGGCAGGGGCTCGCCGTCGTCCCAGGCGTCCAGCGCCGCGCGCAGCAGCGAGGGCACCACTTCGAGGACGGTGACCTCCGCCCGGATCACCAGCCGGAACAGGCCTGGAGGATCGGCCGCGAGCCGCTGGGAGACCGCGAGGGCGCGACCGCCCACGACCAGCGGGGCGAGCATCTGCCACACGGAGATGTCGAAGGTCAGCGGGGCGTTGGCCACCACCGTGTCCGCGGCGGTGAGGCCGAGGTCCGCCACCTTGGCCGACAGGTGGTTGTTCATCCCCCGGTGGTGGACCATCGCCCCCTTGGGGCGGCCGGTGGAGCCGGAGGTGAAGATGACATAGGCGAGCTGGTCCGCGGGCGGCGCGCCCCCGGCGGCCGCGGGCCCGTTCCCGTACGCGTCCTCGTCCGTGTCCGTGTCCGGGCCGAGCGGCAGCACCTGTACCCCGCCGGATGTCCCGCCGGACGCTTCTGCCGCCTTGGCGGCCGCCTCCCGGTGCCCCGGCCCGGCCAGCAGCCACCGCGCCCCGGCGTCGGCCAGCGCGGCCGCGGAGCGCTCGGTGGGCGCGCCGGTGTCCAGCGGCAGATACGCGGCCCCGGCCGCCAGCGCGCCCAGCAGCGCGGCCACCGCCCAGCGGCCCCGGTCCGCCAGGACGGCGACCACCGCGTCGGGGCCCGCACCCGACGCCCGCAGCCGACGGGCCAGCCGGTCGGCGTGGGCGACGAGTTCGCCGTAGCCGAGGTCTCCGTCGTCGTCGGTGACCGCGACGGCGTCCGGCCGGTCCGCCGCCAGCTCCCTGACCCGGCCCACCACATCGCGCAGGGACTCGGGTGCGGCGGTGTCGTTCCAGTCCGTCAGCAGCCTGCGGTATTCCTCGTCGGCGAGGATCCGGGCGCCCGCGACGGGCGCGTCCGGGTCGGCCATGGCCGCGCTCAGCAGGCGACCGTAACGGCGCAGCAGCTCCCGTGCGGTGGACTCCTCGAAGACATCGGCGCGGTACTCCAGCGCCACCAGGATCCCGTCCGCCGCTCCTTCGGGGGTGAAGCGCTCCCGGACGTTGAACGACAGGTCGAACTTGGCGGTCCCCGTGGGCACGTCCAGCAGCCCCGGCCGGAGCCCGTCGAGCCCGGGCGGCGTCCGGTGCGAGCTGTCCATGGCCAGCATGACCTGGAACAGCGGGTGCCGGGCCGCCGAGCGCGGCGGGTTGAGCGCCTCCACCAGCCGTTCGAACGGCAGGTCCTGGTGGGCGTAGTCGGCCAGATCGGCCTCCCGCACCCGGGCGAGAAGCTCACGGAAGGTCGGCGCGCCCGAGGTGTCGGTGCGCAGCACCACGGTGTTGACGAAGAGTCCCACCAGGTCCTCGAGCGCCTCGTCCCCGCGCCCGGCCACGGGCACGCCGAGCGCGATGTCCTCCCCGGCGCCGAGCCTGCTCAGCAGCGCCGCCAGCGCCGCCTGGAGTGCCATGAAGGTACTGGCGCCGCATCCCCTGGCGAACTCGCCGACCCCGCGGTGGAGCGCGGCGTCGAGATCGAGGGTGACCAGGGCGGCCGGCGCGGTGGCGACCCGGTCCGGGTGCGGCCGGTCGAAGGGCAGGTCGAGCGGGCCGGGGAGGGAGGCCAGCCGCTCCTTCCAGTAGGCCGTCTGCCTCGCCGGGTCCGCGTCGTCGCCCAGGGTGCGCCGCTGCCAGGCGGCGTAGTCGGCGTACTGCACGGGCAGCGGCGGGAGTGCGGGCGCCCGCCCGGCCCGGCGGGCCCGGTAGGCGGCCGCGAGGTCGCGCAGCAGCGGGCCGTAGGACTCCGCGTCGGCCGCGATGTGGTGCACCAGCAGCAGCAGGACGTGCCGTCGCGCCGCCGTCCGGAACAGCCGGGTCCGCAGGGGCGGCTCGGTGGCCAGGTCGAAGGGGTGGGCCACGGCCGTGGCCAGTTCCTCGCGCAGCCGCGTCTCGTCGCAGGCCACGATGGTCAGCCCGGGGTGGGCGCCGGGCGGCAGGATGCGCTGGACCGGCACGCCCGCGCGGTCCGGGTAGACGGTGCGCAGGGTCTCATGGCGGTCGGCGAGGTCGCCGAGGGCCGCGGCCAGCGCGTCGGGGTCGAGGTCGCCGTCGAGGGTGAGGACCAGCGGGATGTGGTACGCGGCGCTGGGGCCCTCCAGCCGGCTCAGGAACCACAGCCGCGCTTGCGCGTAGGAGAGTTCGAGCTCGCCGTCACGGGGCACCGGGACCGGTCCGGGACGGACGGGCTTCCCCCCGCCCGAGCCCCCCTTGCCCGAGCCCTCCCCGCCCGATTCCGCGCCGCCCGGTTCCGCTTCCTCGCCGCCCGTTTCCTCGCCGCCCGCTTCTTCGCCGCCCAGCTCCGCCGCGAGCCGGCGCACGGTGGGGGCGCGGAAGACCACGTCGACCCCGCACTCGACCCCCAGCCGGGAGCGGATCCGCTGCATCAGCCGGGCGACCAGCAGGGAGTGCCCGCCGAGTTGGAAGAAGTCGTCGTCGATGCCGACGGCCTCGACACCGAGCACCTCGGCGAAGAACCCGCACAGCGCCCGCTCGCGCTCGGTGCGGGGCGGGGTGACGGTCCGTTCGGCCGCCGCGGACGGGTCCGGCAGCGCCTTGTGGTCGATCTTGCCGTTGGGGGTGACCGGCAGCGCGTCGAGCACCGTGAAGGTGGCGGGCACCAGATAGCCGGGCAGCCCGCTCTCCAGTGCCTCGCGCACCGCCGCCGGATCCGGCTCCGCCCCGGCGGCCGGTACCAGGTAGGCGGCCAGCGACGGCTCACCGCCCGGCTCCTGACGGACCACCACGGCGGCCTGGCCGACGGCGGGCAGCTTCAGCAGGGCGGCCTCCGCCTCACCCGGCTCCACCCGGTAGCCGCGGATCTTCACCTGGTCGTCGGCGCGCCCCAGGAACTCCAGCGCCCCGTCCGGACGCCGCCGGACCAGGTCGCCGGTGCGGTACATGCGCTCGCCGGGGGACCCGAAGGGGTTGGCGACAAAGCGCTCGGCCGTCAGCGCGTACCGCCCCAGATACCCCCGGGCGACGCCGACGCCGGCCACGTACAGCTCACCGGGGACGCCGGGCGGCACCGGGGCGAGCCCGGCGTCGAGCACATAGCCCCGGGTGCCTGGGATGGGCTCGCCGATGGGCGGCCGCTCCGGCCCCGACAGCGGCCCGCTCATCGTGGCGACCACCGTGGCCTCGGTGGGCCCGTAGGCGTTGACCAGCAGCCGCTCCGCCGACCAGCGCTCCGCCAGCTCGGCCGGGCACGCCTCGCCGCCCACGTACAGGGCCATGTCCTCGGGGAGATCGCCGCGCGGGTCCATGACGGCCAGTGAGGACGGCGGCAGCAGCGCGTGGGTGATCCGCGCCCGGCGGGTGAAGGCCGCCAGCGGAGGGCCGGGCAGCAGCTGCTCCGCCGGGGCCGGCACCAGGGTCGCCCCGGACAGCAGCCCCATGCACAGCTCGGAGACGGCCGCGTCGAACCCCATGGACGCGAACTGGAGCACCCGGCCGCCGGGCCCGATCCCCAGGCGCCCGGTCAGCGCCCCGGCCAGCGCCGGGATGCCGCGGTGGGTGACCACCACGCCCTTGGGCGTGCCGGTGGAGCCCGAGGTGTAGATGACGTACGCGGGCCGGTCCGCCGTCAGTGGCGCGGTGCGCTCGGCGTCGGTGAGGTCGCCGTCCGGCAGGTCCGCCAGGGCCCGCGCGGTGGCGGGCGCGTCGAGGATCAGCGGCGCACGGCCGGCGGCCGCGGTCAGGTGGGCGGTGGCGGCGTGCGCCAGGACGCAGCCGGGCGCGGAGTCGCTCAGGAGGTGGTCGACGCGCTCGGCCGGATAGCCGGGGTCGATCGGCACATAGGCGGCGCCCGCCTTCATCACCCCGAGGGCGGCGGTCACATAGTCCGCCGAGCGGGGCAGCAGCAGCGCCACCCGGTCCTCCGGGCCCACGCCCCGGCCGGCCAGCAGCCGGGCGAGCCGGTTGGCCCGCCGGTTCAGCTCCGCGTAGCCGATCGAGGCGCCCTCGTACTCGACGGCGGGGGCGTCCGGCGCGCTGCGGACCCGCTCCTCGAACAGGCCGGGCAGGGTCGGCCCCGGGGCCGGGTGGGCCACCGCCTCGTCCGGCGGGGCCACAGCGGCGCGGAGTTCGTCGTCGCTGAGCAGCGCCACCCGGGCCAGCGGGGTGGCCGGCTCCGCCAGGGCCCGGGCGATCCGGCCGACGAACCGCACATAGCGGTCCTGGTGCGCGGCGAGTTCGGCGGGGCCGTACAGCTCGGGGTGGACGTCGAAGTCGACCCGGATCCCGCGGTCGCCGACCCGGTCGTAGACCGAGATCGCCAGGTCCTGGATGAGCCGCAGCGACATGTTGTGCGCGTCGGCCCGGCTGTCGGCGAAGCGCAGGTCGTAGTCGAAGGGCACGACGTTGAGCTGCGGCCCGAAGAACCTGCGGTGGTCGCCTCGCAGGCCGAGGTCCCGGCGCAGGTCCTCGCCCCGGTAACGCTGGTGGGCGAGCAGCCCGCGCAGCGCCGTGCGGGTGCGCTCCAGCAGCCCGCCCACGGTGGTGCCGGGGGCGACCTCGACGCGCAGCGGCAGCACGTTGGCCGCCATGCCGGGGACGTTGCGGGAGGCTCCGCCGGGGCGGGCGGTCACCGAAAGGCCCAGCACCACCTCGGCGGATCCGGTCATCCGGTGCAGATAGGCCGTCGTGGCGGCGACCAGGATCCGGGACCGGGAGACCCCGGCGCGCTCGGCCGCCCGGTCCAGGTCGCGCCGTATCCCGTCGGGCAGCCGGGCGCTGCGGCGGAGGAAGTCGGGGGTGGGCCGCAGCGGGCGCGGGGACAGCGCGCCGGGCTCGGGCCGGCCGTCGTACGTCCGGCGCCAGAACTCCCGGTCCTCGCGGATGGCTTCCGAGTCGCGGTAGGCGGAGTCGGCGGCGAGCAGGGTGCGCACCGACTCGAACGGGGTGGCGTCCGGGGCGGTACCGGCCGTGAGCGCGCTGTAGACGTGCGCGACCCTGCGCACGAACAGGGAGGCGCCCACGCCGTCCAACAGGATGTGGTGGTAGGCGTGGTACCAGAACCAGCGGTCGGCGGCGACGCGGAACAGGGCGTAGGTGAACAGCGAGGAGCCGGTGAGGTCGATCTTCCTGCGCAGATCCCGGCCCATCCACTCCTCGGCGGCCCGCCGGGGGTCCGGCTCCGCCGAGACGTCGACGATCCGCAGCCGCCACCGGGGCTCGGGCCCCACCACCTGGCGGGGTCCTTCCTCGGTGTCCAGGAACCTGAGGTGCAGGGCGTCCGCCTCGGTGACCACCTGACGCAGCGCCCGCTCGAATATGCCGGGGTCGACCGGGCCGTGGATTTCCAGATACTCCGCCGCCCGGAAGATGGGGCTGTCGGGGTCGACCCGCTGGGCGAACCACACCCCCGCCTGCGCTCCGGTCAGCGGAAGTGATTCCTTTTCACCACACGCTTCAGCGCCGGCTTCACCGCACGCTTCACCACCAGTTTCACCGCACGCTGCACCACCGGCTTCACCCTCAACTTCTCCACCAGCGAAAGCCTGAGATCCGGCCATGACTCCTCGACTCCTCGCCATTCACCTGCGGATGGGGGCGGGGCAGGCCGGGCGGGAGGGAATTCCGGGCATGACGGTTCTCCGCTCGGCCGTCAGGAATCGCCGGGCGGTTCTCCGTCCGTGCTGTGCCTGCCTGGTTTACGCCTGGTTTACCGGACACTATCCAGGCCCTTCGCGGCCCGGCTGGACCGGCCCTGTACGGATATCTGCCGCCGGGTGAGCCGGGCGCGCGGGGTGGAATTCCCCGGAAATCGCGTGGACGATTACCGGGGTGCCGGCCTTTCGGCGGTATCAGTCGGACATGGCCACGAGAATGCGCCGCGGCCCGGTGTAGGCACGGCGCCCATGGGCCACCGCCACATTGTCGACGAGCAGCAGATCGCCGGCCTGCCAGTCGACATCGACCGCCAGCCGCATCCCGGTCTCCTGGACATGGGTGATGTAGTCGGCCGGGATCGGGCTGCCGTCGGCGAACACGACGTTCTGCGGCAGCTCTTCCTCGGGCAGCAGGTCCGCGAGCATCGCCGCGTCCTCGCCGAGCCCGGCCGGGTGCCACTGGTCGGCCTGGTTGAACCACACCTCCGCGCCCGTGACGGGGTGTTTCAGCGTGGCCTGCCGGAGCTGGGTCACCCGCAGCGAACCGTCGGGCCGCCACTCCCAGTCCGCGGCCGCGCCCTCCAGGAACGCCTCGGCCCCGGCCCGGTCCTCGGTCTCGAAGGTCTGCTGCCAGCTCTTGCCGAAACCCATGCCGTCGTGCAGGTTCTGGGTGTAGCGGACGCCGGGGGCGAAGGCCGCGCGGACCTCGGGGTCCAGGGACTCCAGCCACAGCACCCCGTCGACCACGGGGGTCGCCCCGCCGGTGTCCGGCGCCCGCTCGCAGTGGAAGAGAATCCGCGCGGGCCAGGTGTGGCTGTAGGACATCTCGTTGTGCATCGAGATCTCGTAGGCGGGCGGGTACTCGGTGGAGGTGTAGACGTTGCGCCCCACCTTGGTGCGCGGCGAGTTGCCGTGCACATACGCCAGCCGGTGGGGCAACAGGTCGCCGGCGGCCCGGTCGTAGGTGTCGGGGGAGATCCCGAAGCCACGGAAGACCACGGCCCTCTCGCGCGTCAGCAGCTCGGCGAGGTCGGTTTCCCGCAGATACTCCCGCAGTCCGTCCGGGGTCGCCGGGGCGCCGGTGCCGCCGGGGTCGACCACCGCGGGCCGCCAGGCCGGGTCGGTTGTCACCGTGGTTCCTCCTTGGTGTTCGTCGAGGGCTCCGTCGGGGGTTCGGGGGCCGCGGGAGCCGGCGCCCGGCGGCCGCGGAAGGCCGCCACCGCCTCCTGGACCTCCGGTGAGCCGGCGGCCACCACCTGTGTCGACGCCTCCCGCTCCAGCGCGACGGCGAGGGAGGGTGCGTCCGTGTTGGACTGGAGGATCCGTTTGGTCAGGGCCAGTGCGACCGGGCTGTTGGCGGCGATCCGCTCCGCCAGGTCCAGGGCCGCGGCGGGCAGCTCCGCCGGGTCGGTCACCCGGCTCGCGAGACCGCGGGCGAGGGCCTCGTCCGCGTCGACGGGCCGGCCGGTGAGCATCAGCTCCGAGGCGTAGCCGTAGCCGGCGATCCGCGGCAGCAGCCAGGAGGCCCCCATGTCCCCGCCGGACAGGCCCATCCGTACGAAGGAGGCCCGCAGCCGGGCCCGCGAGGTCAGCACCCGGACGTCGGCGGCCAGCGCGAGGGACAGCCCGGCGCCGACCGCGGCCCCGTCCACGGCGGCGACCACCGGCTGCGGCAGGTCGCGCAGCGCGGTCACCGCCGCCCCCTGCCGCTCCAGCAGCGCGAGGAGTTCGGCGGGGGGCAGCGCCGCGATGCGGCCCACTTCGTCGATGTCGTAGCCGGCGCAGAAATCCTCGCCCGCCCCGGTCAGGACCAGGACCCGCGCCGACGAGTCCTCCCTGAGGCCGGCGCACAGCTCGCTCAGCGCGCGGAAGGTGTCCTCGGTCAGGGCGTTCATCCGGTGCGGCCGGTTCAGGGCCGCGACCACGACCCCGGGGCGCGGGCGGGTCAGCAGGAGGGGCGGGGCGGCGGCGTGGTTCACGGGGCCCTCCTCATACCAGCGGGGTGAAGAAGAAGGTGTCCCGCCGGGAGAAGCGCCCGTCGTCGGCGAGTTCGAAGAAGTCCGCGAAACGCACGCGCACCGACCTCCCGTCCTTCAGCAGCCCTTCGAAGTCGCCGTGCACCGCGACCCGGCCCGGCTCGGCCACCACATCGCGCAGGAAGTGCTTTCCGGACACGATGACGCGGTCGTTCCGGTAGAAGGCCTCCAGGTCCCCCATCCCGCGCATCGGCGGATAACCGGGACGCTCGTACACGGCGTCCGACGTGAACAGCGACACCAGGCCCGGAATGTCGTCCCGGTCCACCAGGTCGTAATACCGCTCGACGCGCCGTATGGACTTCTCGGCATCGCTGGTCATACGAAGGACACCCCGTTCTTCCTCGCTCCGGTGAGGTGGCGCGCCACGAAGGCCAGCGACGCGGGCAGGGCGCGGTTCACGAAGTCCAGGTCGTGGCCGCCCGGCCGCTCGTGGTACTCCGGGCTCCAGCCCCCGTTCCGCAGGGCGTCGCGCACCCGTCGGTTCACCTGGATCATGCGGTCGTAGTCCCCCGTCCCCACGTCCAGGTAGAGCGCGGGCCGGGGGGCGGGCTCCTGGCCGATGAGCCGGTACGGGTCGTACCGCCGCCGGGTGGCGCTCCCGGGCGGGCCCCAGACCCGCCCGTGGCTCTCCTCGGTGGGCATCACGAAGCCGGGGTCCGCGCGGTACGCGGCGTAGGGGTCACCGCGCCGCAGCGGCGCCTCGAAGGCACCGGCGTGCGAGGCCACGGCGCCGAACACCGAAGGGTGGCGCAGGGCCAGGAACAGCGCGGCGGCCCCGCCCATGGAGAAGCCTCCGACGGCGCGGGCCGAGCGCTCGGCGCGGGTGTTGAACCCGGCGTCCACGGCCGGTACGAGATCCTGGAGGAGGTAGTCCTCGTAGCGGAGCCCGGCGTGGTCGTTGATGAACCACCGGCGCCCGCTCTCGGGCAGCACCACGATCAGCCGGCTGTCCCGCACCAGCTCCACCAGGGCGGTGCGCAGCAGCCAGGTGTCCCGGCCGCCGCCGTAGCCGTGCAGCAGATACAGCACCGGATGCCCCGGGCCGCGGGCCGCGTATCCGCCGGGCAGCACGATGTTGACCCGCTTGCCCCGGCCCAGCGCCCCGCTGGGCCACTGCCGCGTCACGACCTCGACGGGCACGGCGCCTCCCGGTCTCGTTCCGCCGCCGCGGCCAGCGCGCGCCGGTCGGCCTTGCCCGTCGAGGTGCGGACGAGGTCGGCCACCAGCCGGAACCTGGCCGGGACCATGTAGCGGGGCAGCGTGTCCAGGCAGTGGCGGCGCAGCCGGGCCTCGTCCGGCGACCGGCCGGCGGCGGGCACCACATACGCCTCCAGCCGGAGCCCGGCGTCGGGGTCGGCGCCGTCCGGGACCGTGACGCACACGGCCTCGTGCACCTCGGGCAGGGCCAGCAGCGCGGCCTCGATCTCGGCCGGTTCGATCCGGTAGCCGCGCACCTTGACCATGTGGTCGCGGCGGCCGACGAAGCGGTAGCCGTCCGCGCCCTCGTGGCGCGCCAGGTCACCCGTGGCATGGGCGCGCACGGGCGGCGCGCCGCGGTCGGCGGCGTCCCAGTAGCCGAGCATCACCGAGTCGCCCTCGACGACCAGTTCGCCCTCGGCGCCCGGCGTCCCCGGGACCGGCCGGCCGTCGGCGCCGACCAGCCGGACGGTCGCGTACGGGCAGGGACGGCCGATGGGCGGCGGCGCGGTGCGCCCCGGCGCCAGGTCGGCGTCGGTGACCCGGTGGTAGGTGCAGACGTTGGTCTCGGTGGGGCCGTAGAGGTTGTACAGCCCGGCGTCCGGCAGTGCCGCGCGCAGCCGCCGCAGATGCTTGACGGGGAACTCCTCGCCCGCGAAGAGGACTCGGCGCAGCGGGGAGGAGCTCAGCTGCTGGTGGTTCCGCGCGTCCAGCATCCGGGTCAGCGCCCCCGGCACCGAGTACCAGACGGTGATCCGCTCCTCGGCCACCAGCCTGTTCAGCGCCACGCCGAGGGCCTTGTGGTGCTCGGGGACCAGCACCAGGCAGGCCCCGGCGGCGGCCGCCGCGAAGACGTCGAGGACGGACAGGTCGAAGTGGAGGGGGGCGTGCGAGGACAGCCGGTCCCGGTGGGTGATGCCGAATTCCCCGACGGCCCAGTCGACGAAGGCCAGCGCGTTGCGATGGGAGAGCATCACGCCCTTGGGCGCCCCGGTGGAGCCGGAGGTGTACAGCACATAGGCCAGGTCTCCCGGGTCCACCGGCACCGGCGGTAAGCCGTCGGGGAGCGGCCGTTCCACCGCCTGCCGCCAGCCGATGACCTCGGCGGGGGCGTCCGGCGGCGCCTCGTCGAGCAGTACCACCGGGCCGGGCGCGGGCCGCCGCGCGGGGTCGGGGCCGGTCAGCGTGGCGAGCCTGACGCTGTCGGTGACCAGGCAGCTCACCGCGCAGTCGCCGAGGATGTACGCGGCGCGGGCCGGGGGCGCGGCCGGGTCCACCGGCACATAGGCGGCCCCGCACCTGAGCACCGCGTGGACGGCGACGATGCCCTCGGCCGACTTGGCCGTCCACAGCCCCACCCGGTCCCCCGGGCCCACCCCGGCCTCCCGCAGGGTGGCGGCGAGCGCGTCGGCGGCCCGGTCGAGCGCGGCGTAGTCCAGCGAGTTCCCGCGGTGCCGGACGGCCTCGGCCCGCGGGTGGCGGGCCACCGTCCGCGCCAGCCGGTCAACGAGCGTCGCCACCGCCCTCACCCCCCGCCGACCGGGCCGGTGCGGCGCGCCGCGCGCGGGCCGTGATCCCCATCTTCTCGGCCATCACCCGGCGTTGCATGTCCGAGGTGCCGGAGGAGATCCGGGTGCCGAGGGCGTCGCGGAGGTTCCGTTCCGCATCGGTGCCGGTGGTGTAGCCGAGCCCGCCGTACACCTGCATGGCGTCAAGGAAGGTCTGGACGGCGGCTTCGCTGGTGCGCAGCTGGGCCGCCTCCGGGAAGACGGAGGGGATGCCCTGCTCGAGGTCCCAGGCCGCCCGGTAGGTGAGCAGCCGGGCCTCCTCCAGCCGGACGCGCATGTCCACGATGCGGTGGGAGACCGCGTCGTTGCGGCCGATGGTCCGGCCGAACTGGACCCGGCTCCTGGCGTGGGCGACGCAGTCCTCGATCTGGCGCCGCATGGTGCCCAGCATCGGTGCCAGGATCAGGGAGCGCTCCCAGGCCATCGTCCGGGCCAGGATCCGCGAGCCCTGCTTCTCGGCGCCCAGCCGCCGGCTCGCCGGCACCCGGCAGTCCTGGAGGGTGATCTCGCCCCAGGGCGCGGTGCGCAGCCCGGTCTTCTCCGGGCCCGGCTCCACCGTCAGCCCCTCCTGGCCCCGTTCGACCAGAAAGGCGGTCACCCCGGTGAAGCCGAGGCCGGGGTCGACGGTGGCGTGGACGATGAAGAGGTCGGCGATGGGCGCGTTGGTGACGAAGCGCTTGGTGCCGCTGAGCAGATAGGTGTCGCCGTCGCGGCGGGCCCGCGCGGTCAGTGCCAGGGCGTCGGACCCCGCCTCGGCCTCGGTGATCGCATGGGCCCCCACCAGCCGGCCGTCGCCGAGCGCGGGCAGGTAGCGGCGCTTCTGCTCGGGGGTGCCGAACTCCCTGACCGGCAGCTCGACCGCCCACATATGGGCGCCGAGCGCGATCAGCAGCCCGTTGTCCCGGCAGCCGTGGCCGAGGCCCTCCAGCGCGTACGCGCACGCGAGCGGGGACAGCCCGGGCCCCCCGTACTCCTGGGGCAGGGGCAGGGCGAGGACCCCGGCCTCCGCACACCGCTGCCAGTCCCCCGGCTCCAGGCTCTGCGACCGCTCCCGCGCGGCCACTTCCTCGCCGAGCTTCTCCCCGAGGTCGCGCAGGCGCTCGTGCAGGGCCCGCTGCTCCTCGGTCCAGTCGAGGTTCATGAGGTCGCGCCGGCGGAAAGGACCTCGGGCAGCGCGGCGAGCGAGGCGGCGATCCGCTCGTCGGAGACGGTGTGGTCCTCCAGGCTCCCCGCCAGGTACTGGTCGTAGGCGGACAGGTCGAGCAGCCCGTGGCCGCTGATGTTGCACAGGATGACCGTGGACCTGCGCTCCTCGCGGGCCCGCACCGCCTCGTCGATGACCGCGCGGACCGCGTGGGCGGACTCGGGGGCCGGTACGACGCTCTCGGTGCGGGCGAACAGCGCGCCCGCCTCGAACACGGCGTTCTGGCCGTACGCCACGGCCTCCATCCACCCACGCTCGTACAACGCGCTGACCAGGGGCGCGGCGCCGTGGTAGCGCAGCCCGCCGGCGTGGAGGCCGGGCGCGACGAAGGTGTGTCCGAGGGTGTACATCTTGGTCAGCGGCGTGGTGCCGGAGACGTCGTTGTAGTCCCAGGCGTAGCGGCCCCGGGTCATCTTGGGGCAGGCGTCGGGTTCCACGGCGATCAGCCGGGTGGCGGCGCCGGTGCGCAGCCGTTCCCGGTGGAAGGGGAACGCCAGGCCGGCGAAGTTGCTGCCCGCTCCCATCGAGGCGACCACGACATCGGGGAACTCACCGGCCAGTTCCATCTGGCGCAGTGCCTCCTCGCCGATGACCGTCTGGTGCAGCAGGACGTGGTTCTCGCCGCTGCCGACCGCGAAGCGGGCGTCGTCCGTCCGGCGGGCGTGCTCCAGGGCCTCGGCGTTGGCGATGGCCAGGCTGCCGTCGCTGTCCGGGGACGTGGCCAGCACCGCGCGCCCGGCCTCGGTGTCCGGGCTGGGGCTGGGGATCACCCGGGCGCCGTTCAGCCCCATCAGCACCCGGCGGTACGGCTTCTGCCGGTAGCTGCACCGGACCATGAAGACGGTGCACTCGAGATCCATCGACTGACAGGCCATCGCCAGCGCGGTGCCCCACTGTCCGGCCCCGGTGCCGGTGGTCAGCCGCCGCACCCCGGCCTTCTTGTAGAAGTACGCCTGGGCGAGCGCCGAGTTGAGCTTGTGGCTGCCGGCCGCGTTGGTGCCCTCGTACTTGTAGTAGATGTGCGCCGGAGTCTCCAGGGCGGCTTCGAGGCCGCGGGCCCGCACCAGGGGCGTGGGCCGCCAGCGCTGGTACGCCTCGCGCACCTCGGCCGGGATCTCGACGAAGCGCTCCCGGCCGACGCTGCCCCGGTACATGGACAGCGGGATGTTGGGTGCCTGCCGGTTCGGCTCGTCGGTGCGGTCGGGGCGGTCGGGGCGTGCCCGGCGCACCTCGGCCACCGGTACGTCGAGGTCGGCGAGGATGTTGTACCAGTGCGTGGGGACATCGCTCTCGTCCATCAGGAACCGGTTGCGGACCGCCTTCACGCCTCGCCCTCCGTCCGCGGACCGCCGACCTGGCCCTGGACCAGCCGCAGCAGGTCGCCGACGGTGACCAGGTCCGCCTCCATGACGTCCTCGTCCTCGATATGGCGGCCGAACTCCTCCTCCACCGCGACCAACAGCTGGAGCAGGTTCAGCGAATCGAGCTGAATCGTCGGCGAGTAGAGCGGGATATCGGGGGTGATCTCCTCCGGGTTCAACCGCAGATCCAGGACATCGACCATGATCTTGCGCACCCGGTCCGCGATCTCGTCGTCGGTGCAGTTCATTCAGGACTCCTTGGACTCGTACCGAATCCGCCGGGTCCGCGCACAGGTCCGTTCGAGAAGCGCGTACGCCGGAACTCGGCACAAGGAATACCGGGCGCGGACTGCTTCGACATCTGCTTCGACATCAAAAACGCGGTTCGGCACCCTGAGGCGGGCAGACAAGGGCCAGTCTTTTCCGGCTCCGTACCCTAGCCGGTCCTCGGCGTTCAGTCACCGCCCGAACGCCGGGGGGCAGTTCTCCATACAGCTTGCTTCCAGGCTGCCGATGTCCGCGTCCGTAAGGTGGCTTTGCTCGACTTCCAGCACGCGAACCGGTACACACATCGGCGACCGGTAAAGGAGCCGCTGCCCAGCCATGGAATCCCTTCCGTTTGAGTCGATATACGTCGGCGGTCAATGGATTCAACCGGATACCCGGAAGACCATCGCCGTTGAGAACCCCGCCACGGAAGAGGTCGTGGCCAAGGTACCCGCCTGCGGCCGGGATGATGTCCGGCGTGCGGTGGAATCGGCCCGGGCCGCCTTTCCGGAATGGTCGGCCACCGACGCGGCGACCCGCGCCGAGACGCTCACCTCGCTGCGCGACGCGCTGGTGAAGAACCAAGAGGAATTGTCCGAGCTGATCACCCGGGAAATGGGCTCGCCGATCGCCTTCTCCCGGCGGGTGCAGGTGGGCCTTCCGGTCAAGGCCCTGGAGGGCTACGCCGAGGCACTGGCCGCTGCCACGGCCGAGGAGCGCATCGGCCATTCGCTGGTGGTCAGGGAGGCGGCCGGGGTGGTGGCCGCCGTCACCCCGTGGAACTACCCGCTGCACCAGGCGGTCGCCAAGATCGGCGCCGCGCTCGCCGCCGGATGCACGATGGTGCTGAAGCCGAGCGAACTCGCCCCCCTGTCCGCCTGCTTCCTGGCCACGCTCATCGACGGGCTCGGGCTGCCGGCCGGGACGTTCAACCTGGTCCAGGGCGAGGGCCGGGCCGCGGGCCAGGCCCTGGTCACGGACGAGGGCGCCGATGTGATCTCCTTCACCGGCTCGGTCCGGGTGGGCCGGGAGGTCGGGGCCGCGGCGGGCCAGGCGGTCAAGCGGGCCTGCCTGGAACTGGGGGGCAAGTCCGCCACGCTGGTGCTGGACGGCGCCGACCTGGCCGCCGCCGTACGGGACGGGGTCCGCGGCGCCCTGCTCAACGCGGGCCAGACCTGCTCGGCGCGCACCCGGCTGCTGGTTCCCCGGTCCCGGCTCGAGGACGCCGTGGACGTGGCGCGTTCCGTGGTCGCCCAGTACGTACCGGGCGACCCGACGGACCCGGACTGTGCGCTGGGCCCGCTGATCTCCGCCGCCCAGGCCGACAACGTACGGGAGAGGCTGTACCGCGCGGCGGACCGCGGGGCGCGGCGGGTGGCCGGGCCCGACCCCGGCCAGGTGCCGACGGTGGGCCACTACGTGGCGCCGAGCGTCTGGACGGACCTCGCGCCCAGCGCTCCGCTGGCCCGCGAGGAGATCTTCGGCCCGGTGCTGGTGGTGCTGCCCTTCGAGGACGAGGACGAGGCGGTGTCCCTCGCCAACGGCACGCCTTACGGCCTGGCGGCGACGGTCTGGGCGGGCGACACCGAGCACGCCGCCGCGGTGGGCCGCCGGCTTCGGGCCGGTCAGGTCGATCTGAACGCCGCGAAGTTCAACCCCGCGGCGCCGTTCGGCGGCTATGGGCTCTCCGGCGTGGGGCGCGAGCTCGGGCGCCACGGCATCCAGGAGTTCCAGGAGGTCAAGTCCCTCCAGTTCCCCGCCTGACCCCGCGACCGGCATGCGCCGGACCTCCCGGCCCCATCGGCCCCTCAACCACGGGTGGCATCGTGACTCTCCAATATCCGCCGATCCGCGCGGACTTCCCCGCCGAGATCAGCCCCTTCGTGGACCAGGTGGAGGACAGCACCCGCGCCTTCGTGCGCCGGTTCGGTCTGGTCCCCGACGAGGCGGCCCGGCTCCACCACGAGCGGTCGCTGCTCGGCACCCTGATGTCCCGTGCCTACCCGCACGCGGAGCCGACCGAGCTGGCCCTGGTGACGGACTGGATCAGCTGCATGCTGGTCCTCGACGACCAGTTCGACGAGACCGACCTGGGGCTCGCGCCCGAGCGGCTGCGCCTGGTGTGCGACGCGGTGCTCGGCTGGCTGACCCCCGACGGCAGCGTGGCGAAGGCCCCGTCCGCCGCCACCGCCTCCGAGCACTCCCTCCTCACCGTCTTCCGGCCCGCCTTCGCCGACCTGTGGCGCCGCACCCGCCCGTACACCTCGGACACCTGGCGGATCCGGATGGCCGGGCACATCGCCGCCTTCTTCGAGGTGTGCGTGTGGGAGGCGGAGAACCGCCGCGCGGGGCGCGTCCCGGGCCTGGAGGAGTACATCCGGATGCGCGGCCGGGCCCTGATGCCGTATCTGGACCTCATCGAGGTGACCACGCACGCCGAGGTCCCCCCGGAGATCTACCGGCTCCCGGAGTTCACCGAGCTGAACCAGTCGCTGTCCGACGCCGACCTGTGGACCAACGACCTGTTCTCCTGCGAGAAGGAGGACCTGCTGGGCGACCCGCACAATCTGGTCCTGGTCCACCGGCACGCCCACGGCACCGATCTCCAGACCTCCGCCGACGCGGTCGGGGAGATGATCCAGGGCCGCTTCGACCGCTTCACCGAGCTCAGCCGCGCCTTCCCCGCCGTCCCGCTGGGAGACGGGCTCGACCCGGACCTGACACGGATGCTGCGCCGCCATGTCGCCGGACTGCGCAGCTGGCTGAGCGGCCAGCTCCAGTGGCGCTACGAAACCCTGCGCTTCGACCCCGGCCGGCCCGAGGTGGTCAGCGCCACCGGTTCCACGCCGCTGTAACCCGATTCCTCGACCGCCCTCCCCCCGTGCCCTTCCCCCGTGCCCTTCCCCTGTGCCCTCCCCCTGTGCCCTCTCCTGTGATCGAGGTACGGAATGCGAGCCCGGTACGCCACGCTGAGACGGCTACAGGCCCTTGATCCCAAGTCGGACCACCAGAGAATCCACCGGATATCCTCCGACACCGAATTCCCCTGGGACTACGGCCGGGGCCTGGAAGTGGCCATCTGGCGCACCTGCTGCGTGCCCGGCATCTCCGAGACCCTCGACGGCAGCGGCGAGTTCGCGCTGCGGGCGCAGAAGCGCTACGACGACACCCGCATCCTGCTGGGCGAGATGGTCCGCGGCGGCTACGACTCCGACCGCGGCCGCGAGGCGCTGCGCCAGATCAACCGGGCGCACCGCCACTACGACATCGCCAACGACGACATGCTCTATGTGCTGTCGACGTTCGTCTTCGAGCCGGTCCGCTGGATCGACCGCTGGGCCTGGCGCCCGGTCAGCGAGACCGAGCGGCTGGCCGCGTTCTACTTCTACGTCGAGGTCGGGCGGCGGATGAACATCCAGTCGCTGCCGACCGACTACGCCGAGTTCGAGCGGTTCAACCGGCGTTACGAGCGCGAGCGGTTCCGCCCGGCCGCGTCCAACCACCGGGTCGGCGCCTCGGTGATGAGGCTCTACTCCTCCTGGTATCCGGGGCCGGTGGCCCGCCTGGTGGCCGCCACCCTGCCGTGCCGCCTGGACGCCCACGCCCGCTGGGCACTGGGCATGGCCGTCCCGCCGCTGTGGGCGACGGCCGTCCACGGGACGGCCCTGCGCGCCCACGCGCGGGCCGAGCGGCTCGCCCCGGCCCTGATGGCCCGGCTGATGACCCGGCCCACGGCCAGGACGTACCCCGGCTATCCCAAGGGCTACCGCATCGGTGACATCGGCCCCGGCCACGCGGTCCTCGCCGCGTCGGGCGCCGAGAGCACGGGGGCTGATCACCGATGACCGATGTCGCGCCCGCACCGGAGGCCACCGGCCGTACGGCTGGCCTCCGGGGCACCCCGCTGCGGCCGGTCCGGGTCCCCCTCGGCGGCGGGCGGACGGCCCGTATCTGGCTGAAGCTGGAGGCGCAGCAGCCGTTCGGCTCCATCAAGGCCCGTACCGCCGAGGCGCTGCTCGACCACCTGGAGGCGGCCGGGGCGCTGCGGCCCGGCCGGCGGGTCGTCGAGTCCACCTCCGGCAACCTGGGCATCGCGCTCGCCGGGCTCTGCGCGGCCCGCGGCTACCGGTGCACGCTGATCGTGGAGCCGACCACGCCGGGCAGCAGCATCGACCGGATGACGGCCTACGGGGCTGAGGTGGTGACCGTCGCCGAGGTGCCCGGCGGCAGGACGGTCGACGCCCGGCTGGACGCGGTGCGCCAGATCCTGCGCCGCGACGGCGACGCGGTGTGGACCAATCAGTACGAGAGCCCGGCCAACCCCCGCGTGCACACCACCCGGACCGCGGCCGAGCTGGTACGGGACGCGCCGCGGGGGCGCTTCGACGCGGTCGCCGTCGCGGTCTCCACCGGAGGCACGCTCGCCGGTGTCGCCGAGTACTTCCGGGACCGGCTGCCGGACGCCCGGATCATCGCCGTGGACGCGGTGGGCTCGGCCGCCCTGGGCGGCGCCCCGGCCGACCGCCCGTTCAAGCTGGCCGGGTTCGGCTCCGGGCGGGTCTCCGGGTTCGTACGGCCCTGCCACTTCGACCACCGCGCCCTCCTCAGGGACGAGGACGCGGCCGCGGCCTGCGCCCGGATCCGGCGGCGCACCGGGATCTCGCTCGGCGGCAGCGCGGGCGCCGCGGTGCTGGCCGCGACCGTCCACGCCGCCCGCGACCCGGCCCTGCGCGAGCTGGCCTGCGTCTGCCCCGACAGCGGCGAGAAGTACGCCGAACTCACCGACGGCGGTGACGGCGGCGACGGTGTCCCAGGCGAACCGCCGGGGGCTCCCGCGGAGATCTCGGCGGCGCTGGCGCTGCTGGAGGGCGTCTGCCCGGACGAGGCCCACGATGTCCCACCGGCCGACTAGGAGACTGATGGAACCGACAACGGGGTGGCCCGGCCTGGCCGGGGTCCGGGTGCTCGACCTGTCACGGCTGCTGCCCGGGGGCTTCGCCACGTCGCTGCTGGCCGACCTCGGCGCCGACGTCATCAAGGTCGAGAGCCCCGACCGGGGCGACTACGGACGGCTGGTGGACCCGGACACCTTCGCCGCCCTCAACCGCAACAAGCGCTCGGTGATCCTCGATCCGCGCGAGGACGCCGGCCGCGAGGCGCTGCTGCGCCTGGTGGAGAGCAGCGACGCGGTGGTGGAGAGCCACCGCCCCGGGGTCATGGAGAGCCTGGGGCTCGGCTACGAGCGGCTGCGCGCCGCCAACCCGCGCGTGGTGCTCTGCTCGATCACCGGTTTCGGCCAGACCGGCCCGTACGCCTCGCGGCCCGGACACGACGTCAACTTCCTCGCGCTGTCCGGCTTCTTCGCGGTGCCGCACCGCCCGGAGGGGCCGGTCGACCGGGTGGGGGTGCGCGTCGCGGACATGTCGGGCGCCATGTACGCGGCGCTCTCCACGGTCGTGGCGGTCTTCGGGGCCCGGGCCACCGGTGCGGGCCAGCACCTGGACGTCTCCCTGCACGAGGCGGCCGCCGGCTGGGCGGCTCCGCTGGCCCTGCCGCTGTCGGGCCGTGACGCCGCCGCCGAGAGCCCGCTCGTCACCGGGGACAACGATGTGTTCGTCCTGGCCGACGGGCGTCGGCTCGCCTTCGCCACCTTCGAGGACAAGTTCTGGCGCGCCTTCCGGCTGCGCTTCGCCGGGGAGTTCCCGGCGCTCGCCGACGACTCGTACGACCGCCGGGCCGACCGCACCCGCGCCAAGGGCGAGGTGCGTGCCCTGCTGGCGGAGGTCTTCGCCCAGCGCGACCTCGCCTGGTGGTCGGCGGCCCTGGCCGAGCTGGACGTCCCCTGGGCCCCGGTCTACGAGTCGGCGGCCGAGTTCCTGGCCGACCCGCATGTCGCGGCCCGCGGCCTGGTGGGGACCGTGCCGGCCTCGGCTACCGACGGCCCCCGCAAGCAGGTCCGGTTCCCCGTGCTCTTCGGGGCGGGGCTCGAATCCCTGCGCGGCGCGGCCCCCGCACACGGTGAGCACACCGCCGAAGTCCTCGCCGACACCGTCCCCCCGAGGAGCCCCAGTGCCCCATGACCCCACTGCCACCGAGCGCGGCCACGCCCCCCTGCTCACGGCCTCGTACCGCCCCGCGGACACCGCGGCCCCGCTCTACCGGCACACGGTCGGACAGCTGCTGCGCACCACCGCCGCCCGGCGCCCGGAGGCGATCGCCCTGACCGGCATCCCGGACGACGGGAGCGGGCCGCGCCGCTGGACGTACGCCGAACTGCTCGCGGAGGCGGAGAGCATTGCGGCCGGCATCCGCGAGCGGGTCCCGCTGGGCGGCCGGGTCGCCGTCTGGGCGCCGAGCGTCCCCGAGTGGCCCCTCGTCGAGTACGCCGCGGCGCTCGCCGGAGTCACCCTGGTGACGCTGAACCCCACGCTGCGCGCCGGGGAGCTGACGCACGCGCTGGGCGTCAGCGAGACCGAGATGCTGATCCACGCGGACCGCAGCCGCGCCTACGACATGGCCGCCGTGGTGTCCGGCGCCGCGGCCTCCCTGCCCCGGCTGCGGCACATCGTCTCCCTGTCCGACTGGGAGGAGCTGCGGGGCGGCGCCGCCCTCCCCGCCGAGGACGACATCGCCGCGGCCCGCGTCCCCGCCCAGCTCCAGTTCACCTCGGGCACCACCGGCGCCCCCAAGGCCGTACTGCTGTCCCACCGGTCGGTGCTCAACGTCTCCCGGTTGACCTTCGAGGCGCTCCGGGTCCGCGACACGGCCGAGGTCGTCTCGCCGCTGCCCATGTTCCACACGGCCGGCTGTGTCATCTCCTGTCTGGGGCCGCTGTGGAGCGGCGGCACGTTCACGCTCATGGAGCGCTTCGACCCCAAGGTGCTCCTCGAGGTGCTGCGGCGGACCCCGGGCGCCGTGCTGACCAGCGTCCCGACCGTGCTCGCCGCCCTCAACGAGGCCGCCCGCGGGGCCCCCGACCTTCCCCCGCTGTCCGCCGTCCTCACCGGCGCGGCCCCGGTGCGCGCCCAGCTCATCGCGGAGACCGAGGAGTTGTTCTCGACCACCGTGTTCAACCTGTACGGGCAGACCGAACTCGCCTCCGTGCTCACCCTCACCCGGCCCGACGACCCCCTGGAGCTGAAGACCACCACCGTCGGCCGGCCGCTTCCGCACGTCGAATGCAAGATCGTCCACCCCGGCTCGGGCCGGGTGCAGCCGCTCGGCGTCACGGGCGAGATCTGCGCCCGCGGCTACCAGCAGATGGTCGCCTACTACGGGGACCCCGGGGCGAGTGCCCGCAAGGTGGACGCGGACGGCTGGCTGCACACCGGCGATCTCGGCTCGATGGACGCCACCGGAACGCTGCGGCTCGAGGGCCGGCGCAGCGATCTCATCATCCGGGGCGGCGAGAACATCTCCCCCGTCTCCATCGAGGACGTCCTCACCGCCCTGCCCGGGGTGAAGGAGGCCGTCGTGGTGGGCCTCCCCGACGAGGTCTGGGGACAGGTGGTGGCGGCGGTCCTCCAGACCGAGCCGGGCGCGGCCGTCGACCTGGAGGACGTGGTGGCCCTGTGCGCGGAGCGGCTCTCCCCGTACAAGATCCCCGTCCACTGGTTCACGGCCAGGGACCTCCCGCTGACCGCCTCCGGGAAGATCCAGCGGTTCCGGGTACTGGAACTCGCCGTCGAGGGCGCCTTCCGCCGGCTCGGCGGCGCCGAGGGGGAGGCTCTGTGAAGATCTCCATGCAGCTGCGGTACGAAGGGGGCGCCGCCGATGTCGTGGCCGCCGCCGACCAGGTCGCCGGGCTGGAGCGGGCGGGTCTCGACCTCATCTGGGTGCCCGAGGCGTACGCCTTCGACGCGCCCAGCTTCATGGGATACCTCGCCGCCCGCACCAGTCGGGTGGAGATCGGGGCCGGCATCCTCTCCGTCTTCACCCGCACCCCCGCACTGCTGGCGATGACCGCCGCCGGGGTGGACGCCCTGTCGGGGGGCCGCTGCCACCTGGGCCTCGGCACCTCGGGACCGGGCGTCGTCGAAGGGCTGCACGGCGTCCCGTACGCCGAGCCGCTGGCCCGCACCCGGGAGACCGTCGAGGTGCTGCGCGCCTTCTGGAAACGGGACAGGCCGGTGACGTACGACGGGCGGGTGCTGCGGCTCCCGCTGCCGCCGCCCGACGGCGGGGGCGAGGGCGGCGGCACGGGCCTCGGGGTCCCGATGAGGCTGCTGACGCCGCCCGTCCGGCCCGCCGTGCCGGTCTGGGTGGCGGCGCTGGGCCCGAGGAACGTCCGGCTGACCGCCGAGGTCGCCGACGGCTGGCTGCCGATGTTCTTCGTCCCCGAGCGGTGCGAGGAGATCTGGGGGGCCGAGCTGCGGGCGGGAGCGGCCGCCCGGGACCCCCGGCTGGGGCCGCTGCGCGTCTCCGCCGGTGGTCTGCTGGCCATCGGCCCCCACGCGGCCCGCGAGCGCGACCGCGCCCGCGGGCAGCTCGCGCTGTTCATCGGCGGCATGGGCGCGCCGGGGCACAACTACTACTACGACCTGGTCTGCCGGTACGGCTACGCCGCCGAGGCCGCGGCCGTCGCGCGGCTCTACCGCGCGGGCGACCGCGTGGGAGCGGCGGCGGCCGTCCCCGCCGAGCTGCTGGAGGCCACCACTCTCTGCGGCCCGGAGAGCTACATCAAGGACCGGATCGACGCCTACCGGGCGGCCGGGGTGACGCATCTCCAGGTCCAGCCGGTGCCCGGGGAGGGCAGGACGCCGGCCGCGCAGGTGGCGCGCCTGGCCGAGCTGTGCGCCTGACGACCGGGCTCGGCGCCTGAGCGGGGCCGCGCGGCCGACCCGGGCGCGCCGCCGCGGCCCGCCCCGGCGCACCACGATCAGACGCCGCCGGCCTCCCCGGGGGTGGCCAGGAGCGCCTCGAGTCCGAACTCGCGCGCGGCCGCCATCGCGTCCTGTGCCACCTGAGGCGGAAGGTCCCGGCCGTAGCGGTCCAGGTACTGGGCCAGATACTCCGGATCGTCCTTGAGGAAGGGAAAGTCGGTCGGGACCATGTGGCGCATCGCCAGCAGCGGGACCGGGCTGCGCAACGGACGGAAGCCGGGGTTCCACAGCCCGGGCTTGGCGGGCGGCCCGTCATGGAACTCACCGATCATCAGGCCGTGTGAGACATAGTCGGCCTTCAGCAGGTCCTGAGCCCCGTCGATGATGCCGGACACCTTGTCCGGGGGCAGTTCCGGGAACAGCACCAGGATCGTCGTGTAGTGTGCCGCGGCCCCACTCTCGGCGGCGAGCTCGATGAACCAGTCGCGGTACTCGCGCAGCGACTCGGCGACCTCCGTCACATCGCCCGGCACGCCGGGCTGCACCGCCAGATAGAACAGGCCCTTGTGCATCGAGGTCTTTACAAAGGGACAGACGTGCCCTCGTCTACCTATATCCGGGTGCGGCCGGGAAAGATACGTGGACGCCCAATCTATGACCTCGCGAATCGGCTTCTCATAAGCGACCGAAACCGGGGCGGGCGGCACATCGCGCCCCATATCGCCCAACTCAATCAGCGTTAACCCCGACGCGCCCGCATGACTCAACACGCCCCAATCACCCCCGCGCCAGTAAATTCTCGGCGATCGCGCCAGGCACAAACAATGCGGCGATGGATCCGGGGTCGACATTCATATATGCGGAACCCATCTGCGGCAGGTATTGTCACGGAGTTGCTTCACGCGCGTAACGGGATGCTACAGACACTTTCCAACGGCACACTTGACATGCCCTATACGCGCGATCTGCCTCTTTCCCACCACCACTCCGGCATGTGGAATACAGAGCGAACAAGCGTCGCCTGCCGGACCTCGACCACGGTGCGGAACCAGGCGGCCGCAGCAAGTTCCGCAACGCATCCGGGCGGGCCGCTCGCCTTGCGTTACGGCGTACCGGAAAGGCAATTGCGAAAACGGGGGCAGTCAGTGGCAAACGTACCCAGAGCCATTCCCGGCCACCCCGTCCACCTGGGCGAGGTGGTCAGGGACGCCAGAGACCGGGCTCGGCTGAGCCAACGCGCCGTGGCCGAGAGATCCGGCGTCAGCCTGCGTACTCTTCGTGAGATCGAAAGCGGCCGGGTCCGTATGCCCCGGCTTCGCTCCATAGAGCGTCTGGCGGAAACGTTACAGGATTCCCGGCTGCTCGAGCACGGGGCGACCGGCGCGTCCGGGGACGATATCGCGTACGGACACGACGACCATCTGATATTGCGGGTACTGGGACCGCTCAGCGCCACTCGCGGTCACTCCGTACTCAATGCCGGAACCCCGATGCAGCAGAGCCTCCTGGGTTTGCTGGCCCTTCACGCGAACCGCAGCGTATCGCAGGAGGAAATGGCACACGTCCTGTGGGGAGAGGAGCCACCCAACTCTTTTCACCAGCTCATCCACACCTATGTTTCGCGGTTGCGCGCCCTGCTGACAGCACACCAGGACCCGGAGACCGGGACGCCGTCGATCGTGCGCCGAAACGCGGGTTACGAGCTGCGTATCGAGGCCGAATGCCTTGACCTCCTCCAGTTCAGGGAACTGACCCGGCGGGCCGAATACGCGCGCCTCAGCGGCGACCTCACGCTCGAAGTACAGCTGCTGCGGGACTCCTTGCAAATGTGGTCGGGCCTGGTGCTCGAAGGATTCTCACCGCGCCTGCGGGAACATCCGCTCGCCATGGAATGCGGCCAGCAGCAGATTTCCTCGGCGCTGAGATTCAGCTACCTCGCCGTCACCTCGGGCCACTACGAACAGGCGATCGACCAGCTGCGGCCGATCGTGCGCCACCACCCCCTGCACGAGGGGCTCCACGCCCGGCTGATGATCGCGCTGGCCGGTGCAGGACAGCAGGTGGAGGCCCTGGCCCTGTTCAGCAGGCTCGACCGGGCCCTTCGCAATGACTTCGGCATCGAACCGGGGGCGGAACTCCGCGCCGCGCAGATGGCGGTGCTCCGCGGCGTCGCACCGGTGGAGAACAGCGCGCCCGCGGCGGACCACACGGCCGGGCGGAAGGTGGAACGGCCCTATGAGCTTCCCCCGGACACCCACGATCTCGTCGGGCGCGCCGAACACCACCCGGTGCTGCTCCATCTCACCCAGGGCGGCTCGCACACCGGTCTGTTCGGGCCCTCGCCGGTAGCCGCCATGTACGGACCGCCCGGCGCGGGCAAGTCCGTCCTGGCGGTCCGGGTGGCCAACTCCAGCCGGCTCCACTACGTCGACGGCATCCTCTACGCGGATATCCGGAACGAAACATCCGGGGCCACCCAGACGAGCGCGATCCTGGAACGGTTCCTCCGCGTCCTGGGCACACCGGAGCGCGGCATTCCCAAGGGGCTGACGGAGCGCATCTCCTGCTACCGCAGTCTGCTGGCGGAGCGCCGCGTCCTGGTGGTCGTCGACAACGTCGCCCGGGAGGAGCAGATAGCACCCCTGCTGCCCGGTGGATTCAGCAGCGCACTGCTGTTCAGCAGCCGGACGCCGCTCGTCGGCATTCCCGGAGCCCGCCATTTTCCGCTGTCGCTGTTCACCACCGAGCAGGCCTTCAGGCTGCTGGCCAGGATCGTGGGAGAGGACCGGGCCCACGCCGAACCCGACCGGGTCGCCGAGATCGCCGAGCTGTGCGGCCATCTGCCGCTCGCCATCAGAATCGTCGGCCGGCGGCTGGCCGCACGCCCCCACTGGTCGCTCGCGCGCATGGCGCAGCGGCTCCGGAACGAGGAAGGACGGCTGTCCGAGCTCGCCCACGGCGACCTCGATGTGCGGTCCCGCCTCGACACCCATGTCGCCTCGCTGGAGGAGCCACTCCGACAGACCCTCATGCTGCTCACCGACTGCGCCGGTCCCTTCACCGTCGACACCGCCGCGGACACGCTCGGATGTTCGCCCGCGGCCGCCGAAGACCTGATCGACTCCCTTGTCGATCACCAGCTGCTGACCGGCCCCGATGCCACGGGACGCTATGAGCTGCCCGTGCTGACCCGCCTGCACGCCCGGACGCGGGCCTAGGACGGCCCCTTCACCGCCGGATGAGCCGCCGGATGAGCCCCGCTCATCCGGCGGTGAAGGAGACCGGGAGACTGCTGATCCCGTCCAGAAAGTTCGAGTGGACCCGCCGCGGTTCCGAGGTGACGGCCAGGTCCACGACCCGGGACCGCAACGCGTCGAGCACGGCGGCCACCTCCGCACGGCCCAGATAGGCCCCGATACAGAAGTGCGGCCCGTAGCCGAAGGTGAGGTGCCGGTTGGGCGTGCGGGCCAGCAGGAAACGATCGGGGTCCGCGAACACCCGCTCATCCCGGTTCGCCGAGGAGTTCCACAGGGTCACGATCTCGCCCGGGCGGACGGTGTGGGACCCGATGGTGACCTCCTCCACAGCGGTGCGGCCGAAGTGCATGGCCGGAGTGGTCCAGCGCAGGACCTCCTCCGCGGCGGTGTCCACACCCACCTCCCCGCTCCTCAGCAGCGCCCATTGGGCCGGGTGCTCCGCCAGCGCCGGAATCGCTCCGATCATGCTCATCCGGCTGGTTTCGTCGCCGCCGATGATGAGGCTGTAACAGTTGAAGACGATCTCTTCGTCGGAGAGCTTCCCCTCGTCTTCCCGCCCGTTCGCAAGGCCGCTGATGATGCCCTCGCGAGGGTTCTTCCGAACCCCGTCGAGCAGATCCAGGAAATAGAGCAGAATCTCGTTCCTGGCCCATACGGCGGAGGACTCCGAGGCGTTCTCGTGATCCGAACTCAGCGCGGATTTCGTCAGCTTCAGAAGAAGATCCTGGTCGCTCTCCGGAATACCCAGCAGATAGCAGATCGTCCCCATGGGGATCTTCTCCGCCACATCCCTGGCGAAGTCGCATCCTCCCTGCTCGACAGCGCCCCCGAGCAGCCGCCGCGCCATCTCGCGGACACGCTGCTCGACGGATTCGAGAAAACGCGGCGAAAAGACCCTCAGCATGACGTTGCGCAAGCGCTTGTGCCGTGCGCCGTCCGTGACCGCGAGCATCTTCCCGGCCGCCGAATCCCCGCCCGCCAGCAGCGTCGTCAGCACATTTCCGCGCTCCGAGGTGAATCTCCGGTTGTCCCGGTAGACCTCCATGATGTCCGCGTGCCGGGTCAGCACCCAGAATCCCGGCCGACCGCTCCCCGGCGGATGCCAGAACACCGGCCGCTCCGCCCGGAGCCGCCGCCACATCTCGTTCCGGTCATAGCGCTGGAACGTTCTGGGATCGGTGAGGTCCAGCGTTGTGCAGTCGTCGGGGAGTTCCTCGACCACGTTCATCGGTTTCCCCCGCCTCCCGACCGGACCGACCCACCAGGCACCTGAGATCGGGCAACGCTAGCAACCCGAACCGGCCCGCCTCTCCACGCGATCTATACGCGCAGCTCCGGATACGGCGGAAACCTCCCGGCCAGCTCGGCCACCTCGCGCCGCACCGCCCCCTCGCCCCGCAGCGCCGCCATCAGCAAGGTGGCGATGAGCGCCATCTCGTCCGGCCCCATTCCCTGCGTGGTCACCGCAGCGGTGCCCAGCCGGACGCCCTTGACGCAGCCGCCCGGCTCGGTCGCGGACGCCAGGGCGCAGCTGTCCAGCACGAGGCCCGCCGCGGCGCAACGGCCCCGGGCGGCGGGGCCGTCCAGGTCCAGCGGGGCGGGGTCGAAGGTGATCAGATGGGTGTCGGTGCCGCCGGTGGTCACCGGGAGCCCCTCCGCCATCAGGGCGTCGGCGAGTGCGTGGGCGTTGCCGACGACCCGGTGCGCGTACGAGGTGAACGCGGGCTGCGCGGCCTCGCCGAACGCCACGGCCTTGGCGGCGACGCTGTTCATCTGGGCGCCGCCCTGCGTGAAGGGGAAGACCGCGCGGTCGATCCGCTCGGCGAGGTCCGCGCCGCACAGCACCATCCCGCCACGGGGCCCGCGCAGCACCTTGTGCGTGGTGGCGCACACCACGTCGGCGTACGGCACCGGGTTGGGCGCCACCTTCCCGGCCACCAGGCCGATGGGGTGGGCGGCGTCCGCGATGAGGTAGGCGCCGATCTCGTCGGCGATCTCCCGGAAGGCGGCGTAGTCCAGATGGCGGGGGTAGGTGATCGAGCCGCAGACGATCGCCTTGGGGCGGTGGGCCCGCGCCAGGTCGCGCAGTTGGTCGTAGTCGATGAGGCCGGTGTGCGGGTCCACGCCGTAGCCGATGAAGTCGAACCAGCGGCCGGAGAAGTTGGCCGGGGAGCCATGGGTGAGATGTCCGCCGTGCGCCAGCGCCATGGCCATCACCGTGTCGCCGGGCCGCAGCAGCGCGGCGTACGCGGCGAGCACCGCCGAGGAGCCCGAGTGGGGCTGCACATTGGCGTGCTCCGCGCCGAACAGGGCCCGCGCCCGGTCCATGGCGATCCGCTCGGCGACGTCGACCAGCTCGCACCCGCCGTGGAAGCGGGCGCCCGGGTAGCCCTCGGCGTACTTGTTGGCCAGCGGCGAGGCCAGGGCGGCCAGCACGGCCCGGGAGGTGAAGTTCTCCGCCGCGATCAGCTGGAGTCCGGAGCTGACGCGGTCCAGCTCGCCCAGGACCACCCCGGCGATATCGGGGTCCTGCCGGCGCAGCGCGTCGAAGTCGGGCTGCCATGGGGCACCGGTCATACGGACCGCCCCGGCATCGCTGCCGGGCGGCCCGGCCGGGGTGCCGCGGGGCGGCGCGGGGGTAGCGGCCATCGGCTCACCGCCTCGGGTAGAACAGGCGCACGTGGGAGCAGTGGTGCGCAGGGGTGCGTCCTCCCAATGTAGGCCCGGGCCCGGCCTGGGGCTACGCGGGAGCGGGCACCCCCGTCAGGGCCGTCACCACCGGGTCCAGGGCCTCGTGGATCTCTTCGCCGATGCTGCGGAAGAAGGTGATCGGCGCCCCGTACGGGTCGTGCACCTCGTCCGCCTCCTCGGTCGGCGCCAGCAGCCAGCCGCGCAGCGCGGCGGCCGCCTGGACCAGGGCGCGGGCGCGGTCCACCACACCGCCCGCCTCCTCCGGATCGGGCAGCGTCGCGGGGTCTATGGCCCGCACCAGCCGGGTGAACTCCTTGAGCGTGAAGGTGCGCAGCCCCGCCGAGTGCCCCATGGAGATGACCTGGGCGCGGTGGTCACGGGTCGCGGTGAGGACGAGGTCGGCGCGGATGACGTGCTCGTCGAGCAGCTCGCGGCCGAGGAAACCGCCCGGGTCGGCGCCGAAGTCGGTCAGGACGGTGGCGGCGTGCGCCTCCATGGGCGCGCCCTCGTGGCCCCAGGTCCCGGCGCTCTCCACGATCAGCCCGCTGGTGCGCTCGCTGCCCAGGCGGTCCGCGAGGGCATGCCGGGTCAGCCGCTCGGTGATCGGCGAGCGGCAGACGTTGCCGGTGCTGACGTGGAGGATGCGGAAGGTGTGGTCGGCGCTGTGGTGACGGTGTTCCGCTATGCCACGCCCCTCAGGGGCTGTCAATTGGCCACCTCGAGGTCGGGTACGACCTCCCGGAGCTGCTCGGCGGTGAGGGCGCCCGCGCGCAGCAGCACCGGTACCTTGCCGGTCACATCGACGATGGAGGACGGGACGGCGGCGGGGGTGGGCCCGCCGTCGAGGTAGACCGAGACCGAGTCGCCGAGCATCTCCTGGGCCGCGTCGCAGTCCTGGGGCGAGGGGTGACCCGTGAGGTTGGCGCTGGAGACGGCCATCGGGCCGAAGTCGTTCAGCAGCTCGATCGCGACCGGGTGCAACGGCATCCGGACCGCGACGGTGCCGCGGGTCTCCCCCAGGTCCCAGGTGAGCGACGGCTGGTGCCGGGCGACCAGGGTGAGCGCGCCCGGCCAGAAGGCGTCCACGAGCTCCCACGCCTGCTCGGACAGGTCGGTGACCAGGCCGTGCAGGGTGTTCGGGGAGCCGACGAGGACGGGCGTGGGCATGTTGCGGCCGCGGCCCTTGGCCTCCAGCAGATCGCCGACGGCCTCGGCGTTGAAGGCGTCCGCACCGATCCCGTACACGGTGTCGGTGGGCAGCACGACCAGCTCGCCGCGGCGGACGGCGGACGCGGCCTCACGCAGGCCGGTCTTGCGGTCGGTCGGGTCGCCGCAGTCGTATCGCCGTGCCATCATTTCTCCTTCGCTGGGTATCCGGCAGTGCGGAACATCACCGGATCGCTACTTTCCGTCCGCTCGGATCACGGCATGGCCTTCCGCGCGGTGGCGAAGCGGGGCCGCTTGTTCAGGTCGGGGTGGTCGGCGGCGTCCGCCCAGCCACGCTCCTCCGTGAAGATCCACGGCACCTGGCCGCCCTGGGTGTCGGCGTGCTCGATGACCACGACCCCGCCGGGGCGCAGCAGCCGGTGGGCGGTGCGCTCCAGCCCGCGGATCACATCGAGGCCGTCCTCGCCGGAGAACAGCGCCACCTGGGGGTCGTGGTCGCGGGCCTCGGGGGCGACATACTCCCACTCGGTCAGCGGGATGTACGGCGGGTTGCTGATCACCAGGTCCACCTGTCCGTCGAGCTCGGGCAGGGCCCTCAGCGCGTCTCCGTGGTGGAGAACGACGCGGGACCCCTCGACGTTCTTGCGGGCCCACGTCAGGGCGGACTCGTCCAGCTCCACGGCGTGCACCCGCGACCGCGGCACCTCCTGGGCCAGCGCCAGGGCGATGGCGCCGGAACCGGTGCACAGGTCCACGATCAGCGGCTCGACGACGTCCATGGCGCGTACCGCGTCTATGGCCCAGCCGACGACCGACTCGGTCTCGGGGCGGGGCACGAAGACGCCGGGGCCCACCTGGAGCTCCAGATAGCGGAAGAAGGCGCGGCCGGTGATGTGCTGAAGGGGTTCCCGGGCCTCGCGGCGGGCGACGGCCTCCCAGTAGCGGGCGTCGAAGTCGGCGTCGGCGACGCTGTGCAGCTCACCCCGCTTGACGCCGTGCACAAAGGCGGCCAGTTCCTCGGCGTCGAAACGCGGAGACGGCACGCCGGCGTCGGCCAGCCGCTGAGTGGCCTGCGCCACCTCGGCGAGCAGCACATTCACTGAATTCCTCCAGCCGGTCCGGACAAAGGCTAAGGCTAAGGGTGTGGCCCTACTGCGCGGCCGCGAGCTTGGCGGCGGCGTCGGCGTCGACACACGCCTGGATGACCGGATCGAGTTCGCCGTCGAGCACCTGGTCCAAGTTGTACGCCTTGAAGCCGACCCGGTGGTCCGAGATCCGGTTTTCCGGAAAGTTGTAGGTGCGGATGCGCTCGGACCGGTCCACCGTGCGGACCTGGCTGCGCCGCGCGTCCGACGCCTCCCGCTCGGCCTCCTCCTGGGCCGCGGCCAGCAGCCGCGAGCGCAGGATCCGCAGCGCCTGCTCCTTGTTCTGGAGCTGGCTCTTCTCGTTCTGGCAGGAGACCACGATGCCGGTGGGCAGGTGGGTGATGCGCACCGCGGAGTCGGTGGTGTTGACCGACTGGCCGCCGGGGCCCGAGGACCGGTAGACGTCGATCCGCAGGTCGTTCTGGATGATCTCGACCTCGACCTCCTCGGCCTCCGGGGTGACCAGCACTCCGGCGGCTGAGGTGTGGATACGGCCCTGCGACTCGGTGGCCGGCACCCGCTGCACGCGGTGCACGCCGCCCTCGTACTTCAGCCGGGCCCACACGCCCTGGCCGGGCTCCGGGTTGCCCTTGGCCTTCACCGCGACCTGGACGTCCTTGTAGCCGCCGAGGTCGGACTCGTTGGCGTCGAGGATCTCGGTCTTCCAGCCGACGCGCTCGGCGTAGCGCAGATACATCCGCAGCAGGTCGCCCGCGAACAGCGCCGACTCCTCGCCGCCCTCGCCGGCCTTGACCTCGAGGATCACGTCCTTGTCGTCGCTGGGGTCGCGCGGGACCAGCAGCAGCCGCAGCCGCTCGGTCAGCTCCTCGCGCCGGCCCTCCAGCTCCTTGACCTCGTCGGCGAAGTCGGGGTCGTCGTGGGCCAGCTCCCGCGCCGTCTCGATGTCCTCGCCGGTCTGCTTCCAGGAGCGGTACGTGCCGACGATGGGGGTCAGCTCGGCATAGCGCTTGCCCAGCCGCATCGCCTCGCGCTGGTCGGCGTGGACCGCGGGGTCGGCGAGCCGCTTCTCGAGGTCGGCGTGTTCGCCGATCAGTTCCTCGACCGCCTCGAACATCAAGGGCTCCTGGTTGCGTGGAATGGGCTGCGTGGGGGGCTGTGTGCAGAGAGTGAAGGACCGTAACGGCGACAACGACAAGCCGTGACGACAAAACGCCGGTCCGGCCGCCCCAGGGAAGGGGCGGCCGAAGACCGGCGCCGTGCGGGTCGCTACTTCTTCGCGGACCCGGCGTTCTTGCCGAAGCGGGCCTCGAACCGCGCCACACGGCCACCGGTGTCGAGGATCTTCTGCTTGCCCGTGTAGAAGGGGTGGCACTCGGAGCAGATGTCGGAACGGATGGTGCCGCCCGCCACGGTGCTACGGGTCGTGAACGAGGCGCCACAGGTGCAGCTGACCTGCGTCTCGACGTACTCCGGGTGAATGTCGCGCTTCAAGGGATTCTCCTAGGTTCGGGAGGGCTCCGGGTCGACAGGCTGGTTGCCTGACGTGAACCGGGGCCGACGGTCCAGTCTGCCAGGACTGGCCGCATCCCCCAAAACCGGGGGTGGGGCCCAGATATTCCCGGGCGCCCCGACCCCCGGGGCCGGGGGTCCGGAGTCCGGGGGCCGGGGCCGGAAGAACCGCACTCAGGGCTTCTGGACGACCTTGCCGGCGCTGGTCGCCTCGCCCGCCGAGCCCTTGGTCGCGGAGGCGGGGATCGGCTTGTCCCAGCGCAGCGCCCGCCAGACCTGCCGGGCCTTGGATTCGATCGGCACCACGCGGTTCGGGTTGTTCGGGTCGTACCGCACGGGCAGCGTCACCATCCGCATGTCCCCCGAGCCGATGTTCTTCAGGCTCTTGGAGAAGCCGTACAGCTTGTTGACCGAGGCCAGCTCGGAGTCGGTGGTCAGCGCCTTGGTGGAGGTGTCGGCGAGCCCGTAGAGCTTCTTCGGGCTGCTGAACAGGTCCACGGACTTGATCTGGTCCAGCAGCGCCTTGACGAACGCCTGCTGGAGCTTGATCCGGCCGAGGTCGCTGCCGTCGCCGACGCCGTGCCGGGTGCGCACCAGGCCCAGGGACTGCTCCCCGTTGAGCTTGTGCGCGCCGGGCGCCAGGTCGAGGTGGCTCTTGGCGTCGTGGATCGGCTTGGTGGTGGTGATGTCCACGCCGCCGAGCTGGTCTATGAGGTGTTTGAAGCCGGAGAAGTCGACCTCGAGGTAGTGGTCCATGCGGATGCCGGTCAGCGACTCGACGGTCTTGACGGCGCAGGCCGGGCCGCCGACCTCGTACGCGGAGTTGAACATCGCCAGGCGCTCGGCAGGGGCCGTCTGGCCGTCCTTCTCACAGGCGGGGCGCCGGACCAGGGTGTCGCGCGGGATGCTGACGACACTGGCCTTCTGCCGGCCCTTGTAGACGTGCACGATCATCGCGGTGTCGGAGCGCGAGGTGCCCTCGTCCTTGCCGTACTGGCCGTTCTTGCCGGCCCGTGAGTCGGAGCCGAGGACCAGGATGTCCATGGAGCCGTTGTCGATGTTCTTGGGACGGTCGGAGCCGAGGGCGGCGTTGATGTTGACCCCGGTGAGGTTGCCGTCCAGTTTGTAGTAGAGATAGCCGATCCCCGCGCCGCCGAGGACCAGCACGGTCCCCAGCGTCCACACCGTGCCGCGCAGCACCCTGCGGCCCGTACTGCGGGGCGCCGGCACCTTGCGGCGGCGGCCGCTGCCCCCGCCCCGGCCCGGGCGCGAATACTCCGGTGTGCTGTTGCCGTCGTCAGCCATGCGCTCCTCAGTCCTCGATGTCCGGTTACCCCCCACCACGGTCAGGCCTGGTCTCGCCGTGATTCGACCTGACAGACGACAGGTCGAGGGTCAGGGTTGCATACGGACCTCTCCCGTTCCGGCGGCGAGCCGATCGACCCCCCGACCGGCCGATCTTCCAGGGCCACCCGGCTGACCTGCGCCTTCGTCGCGTACGACGGAGATCGCGCAGGTCGACGGGGATGAGGAGGGATGTGGCCCAGATCTCAAGAGACTGAGCCACAGGGGACCCGAGCGCCCGGAGGCGAAGCCGCTACAAAAGGGGGCAACGTGACGAGGGCCTCTCCGCCGTGGCGGAGAGGCCCTCGTCATTCGTTGAGCGCTGCTGGTCAGTCGCCGTTGCCCGGGGTGGGCGTGGTCTTGGCGATCTGCATCAGGAACTCGGCGTTCGACTTCGTCTGCTTCATCTTGTCCAGGAGCAGCTCGATCGCCTGCTGCGAGTCGAGCGCGTGCAGCACCCGGCGCAGCTTCCAGACGATGTTCAGCTCCTCGGGCGCGAGGAGGATCTCCTCCTTGCGGGTGCTGGACGCGTCGACGTCGACCGCCGGGAAGATGCGCTTGTCGGCGAGCTTCCGGTCGAGCCTGAGCTCCATGTTGCCGGTGCCCTTGAACTCCTCGAAGATCACCTCGTCCATCCGCGAGCCGGTCTCGACCAGCGCGGTGGCCAGGATGGTCAGCGAGCCGCCGTCCTCGATGTTGCGCGCGGCGCCGAAGAACTTCTTCGGCGGGTACAGCGCGGTCGAGTCGACACCACCGGACAGGATGCGGCCGGAGGCGGGGGCCGCGAGGTTGTACGCACGGCCCAGGCGGGTGATGGAGTCCAGCAGGACGACCACGTCATGCCCCAGCTCGACCAGGCGCTTGGCCCGCTCGATGGCCAGCTCGGCGACGGTGGTGTGGTCCTCGGCCGGGCGGTCGAAGGTCGAGGAGATGACCTCGCCCTTGACCGACCGCTGCATGTCGGTGACCTCTTCCGGCCGCTCGTCGACGAGGACGACCATCAGATGGCACTCGGGGCTGTTGCGGGTGATCGCGTTGGCGATCGCCTGCATGATCATGGTCTTACCGGTCTTCGGCGGGGCCACGATCAGACCACGCTGACCCTTGCCGATCGGCGCGACCAGATCGATGATGCGGGTCGTCAGCCCGCCGGCCTCGGTCTCCAGACGCAGTCGGTCCTGCGGGTACAGCGGGGTCAGCTTGCCGAACTCCGGCCGCCCGCGGCCGGTTTCGGGCGCCATGCCGTTGACCGAGTCGAGGCGGACGAGGGCGTTGAACTTCTCGCGGCGCTCGCCCTCGCGCGGCTGACGGACCGCGCCGGTGACGTGGTCGCCCTTGCGCAGGCCGTTCTTGCGGACCTGAGCCAGCGAGACGTACACGTCGTTGGGGCCCGGCAGATAGCCGGAGGTCCGGATGAACGCGTAGTTGTCGAGGATGTCGAGGATGCCCGCGACCGGGATCAGGACGTCGTCCTCGGACACCTGCGGCTCGTTGCCGAAGTCGTCGCGGCCACGGCGGCCACGGCGGTCCCGGTAACGGCCGCGGCGCCCGCGCCGCCCGCCGTCGAAGTCGTCGTCCATCTCGTCGGCGCCGGGGCGCTGCTGGCCCTGGCCACGACCGTCGCGCTGCTGGCGGCCGCCGCCCTGCGCGGCGCTGTCCTCGCCCTTGCCGCCGCGGCGGTCACGGCCGTCACGGCCATCACGGCCGTCACGGCCATCGCGGCCGTCACGCTCGCGCTGGCCGCCGCGCTCCCGGCGGTCGCTCTTCTGGGCGCGCTCGCCGCGCTCGGACCGGTCCTGGCCCTTGATGCCCTTGCCCTCGGCCGTGTCCACGGCGGCTTCGGCCTTGGCGGCGGGCTCGGTCTTGACCGCGGCCTCGGCCTTGGCCTCCGTCTTGGTCTCGACGGCGGTGGCGGTGGAAGCGCTGTCGGTCGTGGCGGTGACGGGCGCGGTGGCCCGCCGGCGGCGGCGTCCCTCGGCCGGCTGCTCGTCGGCGGCGGGCTCACCCGGCTGGCCGGGAATCTCGATCTGCTGCTGAGCAGTGGCCTTCTCCGCCTTCGCGGACTGCTCGTCCTTGGCGGCGGGCTCGGCCTTGGTGGCGGCCTTGGCCGCGGCCGGCTCGGCGTCCTCGCCCGTACGGGCCTTGGACGTCGTACGGCGCTTGGGCTTTGTCACCCCCTCAGCGGCGGCGGGGGCGGCCTCGGCGGACTTGGCGGAGGCGCCGGAGCCGGAGGCCTGCTTCTCCTTGATGACCTCGATCAGCTGGCTCTTGCGCATCCGCGCGGTGCCCCTGATGCCGAGGCTCGAGGCGAGCTGCTGGAGCTCGGCCAGGACCATGGCGTCGAGGCCGGTGCCCGAGCGGCGTCGCCGCGGGGCAGCGCCAGTGGCAGCACCGGTGGCAGGCGCGGAAGCGTCCGTGGCGGGCGCGGCATTGCCGACACCGCTGTCGGAGGTGCCGGAGGCGTTCACGCCCATCAGATCGGTGGTGTCGCTCACGAAGGGTCCTTCCCTGGAGCGGGCGTCGGCCTGTCTGGCTCGGCGACCGGTTGTGCTGTCCGGCTGTGGTCCTTCTCGTGCGGACCGGCCGGGGCGGAGGTCCGCCAGGTGTGGCGGAGAGATCAATTCATTGGTTCCGACGCGACGGAGGCTTTGCCTGAATCCGCCACGCCATTCCGGAGCTCCGGAGCGTGCTCGGAACTGCTCAGGCAGGCTGCTCAGGCAGTTTGGGAGGCTCCCGGAAGAAAGGTGGTCCCGGAGGGGGACACTGAGCACTGCGCCTCCCCGCCCGGCGATCACTCCGAGCATGAGGCATCAAGTGCAGACTTGAGGTTAACACTACCGGATCCAACAAACATTCCCCCTCTCCAAGACCGGCTATCGAGTTTTTCGGGACTCGCGAGGCCCGCCTGGGCCGCATCGGGCGTCCGCGGTGTCAGGTGAGCGGCAGGACGCTCGCCCCCCCGGCGTCGAGAGCCAGCCGATTGGCCGCCCACCCCTCGCCCGCCAGCCGTGCGACCTTGTCGGCCGCACCGTCTTCGACCAGCGCGAGCACCGTGGGGCCCGCGCCCGAGATGACCGCGGGGACGCCGTCCGCCCGCAGCCGGTTCACCAGGGTCACGCTCTCGGGCATCGCCGGCGCGCGGTACTCCTGGTGCAGCCGGTCCTCCGTCGCCGCGAGCAGCAGCTCGGGGCGCCTGGTCAGCGCCTCCACCAGCAGCGCGGCGCGCCCCGCGTTCGCCGCGGCGTCCACATGCGGAACGGAGCGCGGCAGCAGCCCCCGGGCCGTCTCCGTGAGCACCGGCCGGCCCGGCACGAAGACCACCGGAACGATGGAATCCGCAGGGTCCATTCTGATCGCCCGGGCGGCCCCCGCGTCCGTCCAGGCCAGGGTGAAGCCGCCGAGCAGACAGGCGGCGACATTGTCGGGGTGGCCCTCGATCTCGGTGGCCAGCTCCAGCAGCGCCGCGTCGTCGAGCCTCTCGGCGCCGCCTATGGTCACCGCGCGGGCCGCGACTATCCCGGCGCAGATGGCGGCCGAGGAGGAGCCCAGGCCCCGCCCGTGCGGGATCCGGTTGGCGCACACGACCTCGAGGCCGCGCGGCTGACCGCCCAGCAGGTCGAAGGCGGTGCGCAGGGAGCGTACGAGCAGATGACCCTCGTCGCGCGGCAGCGTCTCGGCGCCCTCGCCGGCGATGTCGATGTGCAGGCCGGAGTCGGCCACCCGGACCACCACGTCGTCGTAGAGCCCCAGGGCCAGGCCGAGGGCGTCGAAACCGGGACCGAGGTTGGCGCTCGTGGCGGGCACGCGCACTCGGACGGCGGCGGCGCGGAACGCTGGACCGGCCATCGCTCGATGACTCTCCTTGTGTGACTGGGATTGCTCGAAGAGGTACGGAACACCGCGAGGGCCGTGACGGGAAGTACGGCAACGCCGTGCAGAGGCGGCTGCTCTGCGTCGGGGCGGATTCAGTACAGCCTATCGAAGGAAGGTTCTGTGGCGACATAGGGCGCACGGGAGGCGCACGGTGCGTGTCGCGCTCCCTCTCGTCGTCCGCGACCACTCTACTGGAGCGCTCCGCGCGCCCTCCTCGCTCCCGTACTTCTCCGCCCGCACTCTAGTGGATCTTGAGGCTCGGCGCCGGTGGGCCGGGCGGACAGCTCCGCCCGGCCCACCGGCGCCACATGAACCAGGGCCCCTGGAACCGGAGATCGACCCGACCGGCCCCTGGCGACCTGCGACCTGCGACCTGCGACCTGCGACCGCGTAACGGCCGGATCAGGCCAGCCCGAGCCGCTCGGCCGCCGCGTCCGCGTCCACCGGCACCGTGACCGGCTGCGGGGCACCCGCCACCGCCCAGTCCGGGTCCTTGAGGCCGTTGCCGGTCACCGTGCACACGATGCGCTGGCCGGGGTCGACCAGACCCTGCTCGGCGGCCTTGAGCAGACCCGCGACGCTCGCGGCGGAGGCCGGCTCGACGAAAACGCCCTCCTGGGCGGCGAGCAGCCGGTAGGCGGCGAGGATTTGACGGTCGGTCACCTCGTCGATGAGGCCGCCCGACTCGTCGCGCGCCTGCTCGGCGAAGGCCCACGAGGCGGGGTTGCCGATGCGGATCGCGGTGGCGATGGTGCTCGGGTTCCTGACCGGCTCACCGCGCACGATGGGCGCCGAGCCGGAGGCCTGGAACCCCCACATCCGGGGCGTACGGGAGGCGAGCGCGCCGAACGGGCCGTCCGTCGCGTACTCCTTGTAGCCCTTCCAGTAGGCCGTGATGTTGCCCGCGTTGCCGACCGGCAGCACATGGATGTCGGGCGCGTCGCCGAGCATGTCGACGATCTCGAAGGACGCGGTCTTCTGCCCTTCGATACGGGCCGGGTTGACCGAATTGACCAGCGCCACCGGGTACTTCTCGGACAGCGAGCGGGCCAGCTCCAGGCAGTCGTCGAAGTTGCCGTCGACCTGGAGGATCTTGGAGCCGTGGACCAGGGCCTGGCCCATCTTGCCCAGCGCGATCTTGCCCTGCGGGACGAGGACGGCGCAGACCATCCCGGCGCGCACCGCGTAGGCGGCCGCGGAGGCCGAGGTGTTGCCGGTGGAGGCGCAGATGACGGCCTCGGCGCCCGCCTCCTTGGCCATGCTGATGGCCATGGTCATGCCGCGGTCCTTGAAGGACCCGGTGGGGTTGGCTCCCTCGACCTTGAGGTGCACCTCACAGCCGGTGCGCTCGGAGAGCACCTGGGCGGGGACGAGCGGGGTGCCGCCCTCACGCAGGGTGACGACGGGGGTCGTCTCGCTGACCGGCAGCCGGTCGCGGTACTCCTCGATGATGCCCCGCCAGCCGTGCCACCGGCGGGTGCCGGACATCGCGGGCCCGGCGTCAGCGATTGTGTTCATGATCTTCCTTTACTCCCCTACTCACCCTCTACTCGCCCTCAACCCGCATGATGCTGGCGACATCACGGACGGTGTCCAGCCTGCGCAGCGCCTCGACGGTGGCCGTCAGGGCCGCGTCGCTCGCCCGGTGGGTGACCACGACGAGGGACGCCTCACCGTCCTTGCCCTGCTGGCGGACGGTATCGATGGATACGCCGTGCTCGGCGAAAACCGTGGCGACCGACGCGAGAACTCCTGGTTTATCGGCGACGTCCAGGCTGATGTGGTAGCGCGTGATCACGTCGCCCATGGGGCTGACGGGGAGCCGGGTGTATGCGGACTCGCCGGGTCCGGTGGACTGGGCCAGCTTGTTCCGGCAGGCGGCGACCAGATCGCCGAGGACGGCCGAGGCGGTCGGCGAGCCGCCGGCCCCGGGCCCGTAGAACATCAGCCGGCCGGCGGCCTCGGCCTCGACGAACACCGCGTTGTACGCCTCGCGGACGGAGGCGAGGGGGTGGCTCAGCGGGATCATGGCCGGGTGCACCCGCGCGGTGACCGACTGGCCGTCCTCGGCGCGCTCGCAGATGGCCAGCAGCTTGACCGTGCAGCCCATGCGCTTGGCGGAGGCGATGTCGGAGGCGGTCACCTCGGTGATGCCCTCGCGGTGCACATCGTCGAGGGTGACCCGGGTGTGGAAGGCGATCCCGGCCAGGATCGCGGCCTTCGCGGCGGCGTCGAAGCCCTCCACATCGGCGGTCGGGTCGGCCTCGGCGTACCCGAGCGCGGTGGCCTCGTCCAGGGCCTCGCTGTATCCGGCGCCGCTGGTGTCCATCCGGTCCAGGATGAAGTTGGTGGTGCCGTTGACGATGCCGAGAACCCGGTTGACCTTGTCCCCGGCCAGGGACTCGCGCAGCGGCCGCACCAGCGGGATCGCACCCGCGACGGCGGCCTCGTAGTACAGGTCGGCGCCGCGCTCCTGCGCGGCCGCGTGCAGCGCCGCGCCGTCCTGGGCGACCAGCGCCTTGTTCGCGGACACCACGCTGGCGCCGTGCTCGAAGGCGGTGGTGATGAGGGTACGGGCGGGCTCGATGCCGCCGATGACCTCAACCACGACGTCGATGTCGCCACGTTTGACCAGCGCGGTGGCGTCGGTGGTGATCAGCTCGGCCGGCACCCCGTCCCGCACCCGGTTGGGGCGGCGCACGGCGATCCCGGCCAGCTCGACCGGGGCGCCGATGCGCGCCGTGAGGTCCGCCGCGTGCGTCGTCATGATGCGCGCCACCTCTGAGCCGACCACTCCACAGCCCAGCAGCGCCACTTTCAGCGGACGCGTACGCATCATCCGACCTCGCTTCTCATCCATCTAGGTGGTGCACCAGTCTCACTCACTGGACGGGACTTTCTACCCCTGGTCCAGTATCCGAGATTTGTTTCTCGCCAGCCGAGCCAGCTACTACTCGGCTTGCTCGGCTAACCGACATCGAGCCGCAGGAGATCTTCCTCCGTCTCGCGCCGGACGATCTCGCGCGCCTGCCCGTCCTTCACGGCGACGACGGGCGGGCGGAGCGCGTGGTTGTAGTTGCTCGCCATGGAGCGGCAGTACGCGCCGGTGGCGGGGACGGCGATCAGGTCCCCGGGCGCCAGGTCGGCGGGCAGGAAGGCGTCCCGTACGACGATGTCGCCGGACTCGCAGTGCTTGCCGACCACGCGCGAGAGCATCGGCTCGGCGGTGGACGTACGGGAGACCAGCGCCACCGAGTACTCGGCGTCGTACAGCGCGGTACGGATGTTGTCGGACATCCCGCCGTCGACGCTGACGTAGGTCCGCAGCGCCGGCAGCTCCTTGACCGTCCCCACCTCGTACAGCGTGAACGCGGTCGGCCCGGCGATGGCCCGCCCCGGCTCCACCGACAGCCGCGGCACCGCGAGACCGGCGGACTCGCACTCGCGGTGGACGATGTCGCGGAGCGCCTTGGCGATCTCGTACGGCTCGCGGGGGTCGTCCTCGGAGGTGTACGCGATGCCGAGGCCGCCACCGAGGTCGATCTCGGGCAGCTCGACGCCGTGCTCGTCCCGGACCTCCTTGAGCAGCCCCACCACGCGGTGGGCGGCCACCTCGAAGCCCGAGGTGTCGAAGATCTGCGACCCGATGTGCGAGTGGACGCCGATGAGCTCGAGCCCGTCGAGCTTCAGCGCCCGCCGCACGGCCTCCGCGGCCAGCCCGCCGGCCAGCGGAATGCCGAACTTCTGATCCTCGTGGGCGGTAGCGATGAACTCATGGGTGTGCGCCTCAACCCCGACCGTCACCCGGATCTGCACCCGCTGCCGCTTGCCGAGCCGCTCCGCGATGTGCGCGACGCGCACGATCTCCTGGAACGAGTCGAGCACAATCCGCCCCACCCCGGCCTCGACGGCCCGGCGGATCTCCGCCTCGCTCTTGTTGTTCCCGTGCAGGGCGATCCGCTCGGCCGGCATCCCGGCGCCCAGCGCGGTCGCCAGCTCCCCGGCGGAGCACACGTCGAGGTTCAGCCCCTCCTCGTTGAGCCAGCGCACCACGGCGCGGCACAGGAAGGCCTTCCCGGCGTAGAACACATCGGCGTCCTCCCCGAACGCCTCCCGCCAGGCCCGGCAGCGGGCCCGGAAGTCGGTCTCGTCGAGGAAGTACCCGGGCGTCCCGAACTCCTCGGCCAGCGTCTTCACGTCCACCCCGCCGACGGTGACCACCCCGTCGGCGTCACGGTCGACCGTACGGGCCCATACGCGCGGGTCCAGGGCGTTGAGATCGGTGGGCGGTGCGGCGTAGTGCCCCTCGGGCAGCACATCGGCGTAGCGGGGCCCGGCGGGGTGTGCGGAACGGCTCATGGCGTCTCTCTCAGGTGTCTCACAGATGTTCCGGTGCGCTGATGCCGAGCAGATGCAGGCCGCCGGCCAGCACCGCCCCGGCGGCCTCGGCAAGGGCCAGCCGGGAGCGGTGGGCGGCCGAGGGTTTCTGCTCGCCGCGCGGGAGGGGCGGGCACGCGTCGTGGAAGCGGAAGAACGCGTCGGCGGTGGCTTCCAGGTGCCGGGCGAGGCGGTCGGGGGCGCGGTGGCGGGCGGCGGATTCGAGGAGGCGGGGGTAGTCGCCGAGGAGGGAGATCAACGCGACCTCGGCGGGATGGCCGTACGCAGCGTCGGGGCTGCTGTGAACCCCGAGCTGATGCCCGTTCCTGAGGAGGCCCCGAACCCGGGCATGGGCGTACCGCACCCGGAACAAGGCGTTGCTCTCCCGCTGGGCGAGGAGCCGACCGGGATCGAGGTCGGGCAGATCGTGCGCGGCAGGCCGTAGCAGCGCCCAACGGGCGCCGTCGCTCCCGAGCCGCCCGAGCAGCTCCTCAGCGTCGACCTCGACCGGCCGCACGCCGAGCACCTCACCCCCGTCAGCGACCTCGCCCTCTCCCCCACAAACGTCCACGAGCCGCCCCACGACGACCCCGACCAGCGCCCCACGTACCTCCCGCGCAGGCGCAAGCGTCACCCGCGTACCGGCGAGGGCGTCCGAGTGCCCGTAGGCCTCCCCGCGCTCCAGCACACCGCGCACGAGCGCGGCATGCCCGCCGGGATCGACGGTGATGTTCAAAAACCCGGGCCCGGCGATCTCCACCCGGGCAATCCCGGGCGTACGCACCAGCCGCCGCCGCAACACCTCGGCCACCCGCAGGGCGGCCGAGGGCCCGCCATCCCCCTTTACGAGCTTTGCAAGCTGGAGCGCCACATTAGTCGCGTAATCCCCACACCCCGCCCGCGGCGGAGTCTGCACCTTCACCCGCTCCGGCAGCACAGCCACCCGCAGCTCGTCGGCCTCGACGGCGCGACGCACGGTCTGTAGCACGGTGCGGGAGAGCTGGGCGGGTGTCACGGCACAAGCGTATGGGAGGAGGGGGGCGACCCCGCGAATGGGTTTCGCCCCTCGGACGGCGAACACCCAGCCCAGCCCGACAACCGGACGCGGGGACCGGGCGCGGGAACCGGGACAGAGGACAGCCCGCCCCGGCCCCGCACCCAGGCCCACGGACTCAGCCCGTGGGCCCCACAACGGGCTCCGCATCCCCGGGCGCCGCCGCAGCGGCGCCCCGGGCCATCAGCCGTCGCACGAGCTTCACCAGCGCGGCGGGCTCAAAGGGTTTCGCAAGGAACGCATCCACCCCCGCGGCCCTGCCGCTATCCACTTCGTACTGCGTACACGCGCTGATGATCGCGACGGGCACATGACACGTACGCGCATCGGCACGTAACCGGGATGCCGTATGAAGCCCATCCAGTCTGGGCATCACGACATCGAGAGTGATCACATCGGGCCTCACCTGGTGAACGATCTCCAGGCACTCGGCACCATCGGCCGCGGTCACGACCTCGAAGCCCTCAAGCTCGAGGTTGACCCTGATCAGCTGCCGGATGACCTTGTTGTCGTCGACGACAAGGACCCGGCCGGACAAGCCAGGCACATCTCGAAGGGTAGGCGCGCACCCAGCGCTGCGTCCGGGTTTTGCCCACTTCCGCCACGTGCGGGGGACCTTTCCTCAAGACGCCACCGCCAGGCCCCAGAATGCGGTATACCCCCCTCCGCTCGCGGTCCAGACCCCTGCCGACCGCCCCCTCCGCCCACCCTCGAAAAGCGTTCATGACCACCCTGAGCAAGCTGGTAGGGTTCTACCCGTCGCCGCAAACAACAGCGACGCCGCCCCCGTAGCTCAGGGGATAGAGCAACGGCCTCCGGAGCCGTGTGCGCAGGTTCGAATCCTGCCGGGGGCACTTCACTCGAAGTGCCAGAAGACCCCGCCACCAGCCAAGACGCTGGATGCGGGGTCTAATGCTGAGTCCGTCTTCAACTGTTGTCGGCAGGGTCGTTCCAGATCGCCGAAGAGCTGGATGGCGACCAGACACCAGGTGAGTCTCGGTCGAGGGCTGGGGGCTCCTCGTGGACAGGCAGCGGCTTGCCGTCGATGACGGACCCCAGAGACATCTGCACGTAGCGCAGGTAATTGCGGACATCTCGGACAAGCCGATCAGGGCGTTGGCCTCCTGCCCCACGCCACCCCGTGTCGTAGACGAGGCGTACCAACGCTCGGTACCGCTCACGCATCTCGGCGTCCGTGATCGAAAAGAGTTCGGTGAACATCCCACGGCGGACGGACTCCATCGCCTCGGCACAACGCACCCGCGCATGTTCACTCAGACTGGGGTTCTCAAGGGAGACATCTGGCAGTGAGGGCAACCAGGCATAGAGGTCGGCCAAGCGTTCAAGAAGCTGCTTGGCGGCGACTGCCGAGTTCTCCCGCTCCCTCTCAACGCGCGCCAGTTGAACACTGGCCACATGTTGATCAGCTGCTAGTCGGGTTTGCGCGTTGATCGTTTTGACAGTCTGCCAGCGCGCGACGAATACCGTGATCGCACCACCGAGGACAGTCCCCAGTAAGGCGCTGAACGCTTGGCCTATGAGATCACTCCAGTCCGACACACAAGACATGATCCGCAGGCCAGCCTAAGCCCAGCAACGGGCTTTTCCGGCCCCATCTGAAAAGTTCAGGGATCGCCGCCTCAACACGACGAAAGCCCCGGATCACTCCGGGGTTCGCGTCAGCCGATGGTCGTCACAGCCGTTTCATCACTCGGTGTCGCCTGCCTCTGATTCATCCTCCTTAGATGTGTTTGAGGCACCCGCTACGCGGCCAGGTGGCGGATTCCCGCCCCGCTCGGAGGCACCGCCGTGGCCTGGATCCCGATGACCTCGACTTCGACGCCCCAGGCCTCAAGGATCTTGGCCGTCTGCACGAGGGTGACCTGCGAGAACGGGAACAGCGTGTCGGCGGTGAGGTCAGCGCCGTCCTTCAGCAGGATCGCGAAGACGACCCTCGACGGCCGGAAACCTTCCGTCAGAGGCCGGCCAGGCCGGGCCGCAGCCACCTTCCGGGCAAATCCGTCCCCGGCCTCCGGCGAGTGCAACAGGGTCTGTACGGCGACGACGGCCTGGCCGAACAGATGGCTCAGCGCGTCGGAGCCCTTGGCCCGCTTCACCATGACCAGGACGTCGTCCGGGCTCAGCAGGTCACAGATCTCCACGCCGTTGCCCCGGTGCAGCGCGGTCCGGACGTTGTCACGGTCGAAGCAGACGTACCCGGGCCGCAGGTCGGGCACCGACTCGTTGTAGTCCCGCTCCTTGTCCCCGAGCACCCAGGCCGGAAGGTCGACCGAGGGCGTGTCGGTGATGAGCCGCTCCACCTGCGAACGGATCGCCTCCAGGTACGCCTCACCGATCTCATACCACTGCCCGTCCAACAGGAAGAACCGGCGAGCACCGAGCACCACCTCCGCCTCGATCCACCGCAGCACGCTCGACGTCCAGATGACGTCACCCTTCTCCGCCCGGGTGTGCGCGTAGAGGGTGACGGTGCCGTCCCGGAGCGCGGCAAAGCGCGTTCCCGCCCTCTGCACGCGGGCCCGGTTCAGGACGTAATCCAAGCTGAAGTCGTCGGTGAGGCGCGCCTCCGGGCTGTGCACCTTGGTGGCGAACGCCTGGGCGGTGCCGTAGTCGTCCCAGCGATCGGACGGGACGGCGACTGCGATACGTCCGTCCGGCACCTCGCCCAGCATGCCGTCGAGCCGCTCCTCCAGCCGAGTGGCGAGGTCGGCGCCCTTGACCGGGACGATGTGCTCGACGAACTCCAGTTCCGGAGCCGGGGCCTCGTCCCGAAGGACACGGGCGATGGCCCGGATGTCCGCGACCAGGTCCGCGGCGTCGATACCGAGGCGCATCCGCAGCCCGGTACCACCCTCGACGCTGGAGATCTTCGTACGGTTGTCCTGAGCGATCGTGAGCTCGATCCCGTCCAGTCGGCCGCCCAGCCGCCGCACGATCTGCGCGTGCTCCTGGACACCCAGGCTCCAGACCGGAGCGCCGCCGGGCACAAGGGTGATGTCGGTCCGGCCGCCGCCCGGCGTATGGGAGACCAGGTCCCGGATCTGGGCGGGGTCCACCCTGCGGATCACGAAACTCAGTCCGAACCGCCGGTCCTTGACCCGGTCGGGCACCAGGCGGAAGCCCTGGTCGTAGCCGATGGCGTACACCTCGCCGTCAACCGCGAGCATCAGCAGCCCGGCCGACCGGTTCACCGGCCGCGACACCTCGCACCCGGTCGTGCGGTTGATCTCGCCGCACCAGCTCGCCACCGGCTGCGCGAAGCTGCCGGTGACCAGCAGCGCCGGAACGCCCAACCACTCCCCCGGGAAGTCCAGTTCCGCACCGACGGCGTCAAGTCGGGTGGGGTCGAGGACGCCGAACATCGCGTCGACCGTGGGAGCGACACCCGTGAGCCGATACAGGGTGCGCTTGGACGTCCCGGAAGTGCTGGTGGCCATGGTGCCGCTCCATTCAAATCGACGTGTGGTGGGCAGGGGGAAGCCCGGGAGACCCGGGGAAGCCGGGAAGCCGAGTGAAAGCATGACCAGTAGAGCGACAACTGAAAGCACTGTCAAATACTTCACGGCGGTTGAGTGTCGGTATAGAGTGAAGCTGTCCAGCACGCCCGCCCCACGTCACCCGGCAGGAGCCCATGAACCAGCAGGCCAGTGCCCACGTGACCGCCGCCGACATCTCGCGGCTGGCCGGAGTCACCCGCGCCACAGTGAGCAACTGGCGTCGTCGGCATCCGGACTTCCCGGCCCCTGCGGGTGGCACGGACACCAGCCCGACCTACGACCTCGACGCCGTACGCGCCTGGCTCTCCGCCCGTGGCCAACTCCCCGAGGACACCCCGGCGGACCGGCTGCGCACCGCGCTGCGCACCCACCCCGGCGACAGCGAACTGGCCCTGCACCTGCTCCCTGTGGTGCTCGCGACTGCCCAACTGGACCGGAGAGAGCGCGAAGCCCGTTCCGAACTGCGTGACGACGCACTACTGCGATGGGTCCGGTCAGCTGTGGACGACGGAGCCCAGGACATCCCGGGAGCCGAGGACGCCGCATACGCTCCCGAGGCGACCGGGCCGGTGAGGGCCTTGTTGCAGTCCGTCATCGCGGATGGCGCCGAGGCTGCGTCGGACGTCCTGGCCGAACGTCTGCTGGAGGACGCGGGGGGCACCGGCACCTACCGCACGCCGCGCCCCTTGGCCGACCTCATGGCCCGGCTCCTGACCGACAGCGCGGGTGCTTTCCCCGCGAGCGTTCTCGACCCCGCGTGCGGTACCGGATCGCTGCTCGCCGCTGCGGCATCCGCCGGCGCGACCGCACTGTACGGCCAAGACGTGCTGGTCGCCCAGGCCGCACAGGCCGCCGTGCGGCTCCGGCTGAACGCCGCCGAGGCGGCGATCTCCGTACGTACGGGGGACAGCCTGCGCTCCGATGCCTTCAAGTTCCTCACCGCGGACGCCGTCCTGTGCAATCCCCCCTACGGGGTCCGTGACTGGGGGCACGACGAGCTGGCGTACGACCAGCGCTGGGCCTACGGCGTGCCGCCCAAGGGCGAGCCCGAGCTCGCCTGGGTCCAGCACTGCCTGGCCCACCTCACCCCCGGCGGCCGGGCCGTACTGCTCATGCCGCCCGCCGTCGCGGAGCGCACCGCCGGCCGGCGCATCCGGGCTCAGCTCGTACGGGACGGAGCCCTCCGCGCGGTCGTCGCGCTTCCCCAGGGCGCGGCCACCCCGCTCCACATCGGCCTGCACCTATGGGTGCTCGAGCGCCCCGAGCCACAAACTGAAGCCCCGGGGACCGTCCTGCTGGTCGATGCCGCCGCCGAGAACCGAGATCTTGACTGGTCCGCCGTCAACGACACCGTGCTCTCGGCATGGCGGGCATACCTCGCCGATCAGGGCGACTTCACGGGAGCCCCAGGCATCGCCGCCGCCATGCCGGTCACCGACCTCCTGGACGAGGCCGTGGACCTGACCCCGGCCCGCCACATCCGGACGGCTTCCCGGCAAGCACTCCGCCCCGCCCTGCTGGCCCGGCGGGCATCGGAGCGGTACGACCAACTACGTCAAGCGGCAACAGACCTGGTCGGCCTCAGTACTGGCGGCGACTGGCCGCCGGCCGACGACCGGCCCCGCGACTGGCGCACCGCAACGGTCGCGGACCTTCTGCGTGGCGGCGCTCTCAGTCTGCTCCACACGGCGCCCCCGGGCCGCCGGACCCGTAGCGGCCAATCGCAGCCTCGGCCCGAAGCAGAACCCGTCGCATGGCCAGCGCTCACGGCTGCCGACGTCTTCGAGAACCGGTCCGCCTCCGGAACGGATGCGGACCTTCCCACCGGCGTCGCCGTCCCCTTGATCCAGGGAAGTGACGTGCTGCTCACGGAGATCCTCCGCGTGGGACGCACGGCCGTGGCCCGGGTCGTCGAGCCTGGCGAGGCAGGCTGCTTCCTCGGAACCCACCTGCTGCTGTTCCGCCCGGATCGGCGTCGGCTCGACCCATGGTTCTTGGCCGGGTTCCTCGCGGCGGAGCAGAACGTCAACGCCGCCGCCACCGGCTCATCCCTCGTCCGGGTGGACCCGCGACGCCTGCGCGTTCCCCTGCTCCCGCTCGCCGAACAGCAGCGCTACGGCGCCGCCTTCCGCCGCCTGCACGAACTGCGCACCGCCGCCCGCCGTGCCGACCAGGCCGCCGAGGACGTCACACGTCTCCTCAGCACCGGACTCACCGGCGGCGCGCTGTTGCCGGACGGTCACGGATCGGCGTGAAACGTGCGGCCCGGCACCGCGAACGACCAGACTTGACGTCTCTGTCCCACAGGGACGGCGAACACCGGAAGGACTCCGTTGAACAGCAGTAAGCACACGCAACTGGCGAACCATGCGTGGTCGGTCGCGGACCTCCTGCGCGGCGACTACAAGCAGTCCGACTACGGCAAGGTGATCCTGCCGTTCACCGTGCTGCGGCGCCTGGAGTGTGTCCTCGCTCCGACCAAGGACAAGGTCCTGGAGGTCGCCGACCGCTACGAGAATCAGGACATCAACCCTGACCGCTTCCTGCGCAAGGCGTCCGGCCACAGCTTCTACAACACCAGCACCTACACGCTGAAGGCCATCGCGGGCGACGCCTCACACGCGGCGAAGTACCTCAACGAGTACTACGGCGCCTTCTCCCCCAACGCCCGGGAAGTCCTGGAGCGATACGAGTTCGCCCAGCAGATCAAGCGGCTGGAGGCGGCGGACCTGCTGTACCAGGTGGTCGGACGGTTCGCCGACCTCGACCTGCGGCCGGTGAAGAGGGACGCCGACGGCAATGTCGTACTCGACGAGGACGGCAAGCCGGTCGAGATCGTCTCCAACCACCAGATGGGCTATGTCTTCGAGGAGCTGATCCGGCGCTTCGCCGAGCAGTCCAACGAGACGGCCGGTGAGCACTTCACGCCGCGGGAAGTCATCCGGCTGATGGTCAACCTGCTCGTCGCACCGGACAGCGACGCGCTGGCCCTGCCGGGCACCGTCCGCACGGTCATGGACCCGGCCTGCGGTACCGGCGGCATGCTCAGCGCGGCCGAGGAGCACATCACCGCTTACAACCGGGATGCCACGGTCAAGGTCTTCGGCCAGGAACTCAACCCCGAGTCCTGGGCCATCTGCCGGTCGGACATGATGATCAAGGGTCAGGACCCAGAGAACATCAAGTACGGCAACTCGTTCAGCGACGACGGCCACACCGGCGCCACCTTCGACTACCTGCTGGCCAACCCGCCGTTCGGCGTGGAGTGGAAGAAGGTCAAGGACGCGGTCGAGGAGGAGCACGAACGCCTCGGTGAGAGCGGGCGATTCGGGGCCGGCCTGCCGCGCATCAACGACGGCTCGCTGCTCTTCCTCCAGCACATGATCTCGAAGATGAAGCCGGTGGACGCGTCGGGGTCAGGCGGCAGCCGGATCGCGATCGTCTTCAACGGCTCCCCGCTATTCACGGGGGCAGCTGAGTCGGGCGAGTCCAAGATCCGGCAGTGGATCCTGGAGAACGACTGGCTGGAGGGCATCGTCGCCCTGCCCGACCAGCTCTTCTACAACACCGGCATCTCCACGTACTTCTGGGTGCTCAGCAACCGCAAGGCCAGAGACAGGCGCGGCAAAGTCGTCCTGCTGGACGCGCGTGACTACTGGCGCAAGATGCGGAAGTCCCTCGGCGACAAGCGCAAGGAACTGGGCGAGCAGCACATCTCCGAGATCACGCGGCTGTACACGGAGGCGCTGGCGGTCCTCAACGCGGCGGAGAAGGGCGGCGGCCACGACCTGGCCGACCGGGCCGGGAAGATCAAGGTCTTCCGCAACGAGGACTTCGGGTATCGCCGGATCACCGTCGAGCGGCCGTTGAAGCTGCGGTTCGAGGTGACGGAGGAGACGCTGGCGGCGATCACCGCGTCGAAGCCGATCACACGGGCCACGGACGTCGAGGAGTTCGTGGCGGCGCTGCGCCCGCTGGTCGGGAAGTCCTGGACGACGAAGTCCGACGCGTGGATCGACCTGAAGGACGCGGTCGTCGCGGCTGGCCTGTTGTGGCCGACGGGTGCGCCGTTCGGTAAGGCGCTGCGGGAAGCAGTCGGCGTCCGCGACCCGGAGGGCGAGGTCCAGCTCGTCAAGGGCGAGCCGGAACCGGACCCGGAGCTGCGCGACTACGAGAACGTCCCGCTTGCGGAGGACGTGGAGGAATACCTGCGCCGCGAGGTCCTGCCGCATGTCCCGGATGCGTGGATCGACCACAGCAAGACGAAGATCGGGTACGAGATTCCATTCACGCGGCATTTCTACGTGTACAAGCCGCCGCGGCCGTTGGCAGAGATCGACGGGGAGCTGAAGGCGCTTGAGGCCGAGATTCAGGCGCTGCTTGGGGAGGTGACAGAGTGACTGTCGACCTCCAGTCGCTACCTGCTGGATGGAGCAGGACTCGGGTGGACCGGGTTGCTACGGTCAACGCGCGAATTGGCTGGAAGGCTCTCACTGCAGCCGAGTATCAGCCAGAAGGATACGCGTTTCTGTCAACTCCCAATATCAAGGGGCGCGAGATTGACTTCTTCAACGTAAATTACATTTCTGAATTCCGCTACGAAGAGTCCCCGGAACTGAAGTTGAGGCCAGGGGACGTACTGCTCGCTAAAGACGGCAACACTCTTGGAATCGTCAATATAATCCGGGATCTCCCTCGTCCGGCGACCGTGAACGGCTCGATTGCCGTCATCCGATCGACCGGGATTGAGCCGTCCTACCTTCGGTATGTCCTAGCGAGCCGGACGACACAGGAAACCATCAATATGCTCAAGGGCGGCATGGGGGTTCCGCATCTTTTCCAGTGGGACATCAATCGCTTGCCTGTCCCGCTGCCACCATTGGAGGAGCAGCGCCGCATCGCCGACTTCCTGGACGCCGGGACCTCCCGCATCGACCGCCTAGTAGCCCTGCGACGCAGACAGTCCGAGTTGGTTCTTGAGCGCTCAGATGTAGTTCTCACCGAGCTCTTCTCCGGTTCCAATAGGCACCGCGAGTACCGATTCAGGCACCTAATGAGATCAAACCCTTGCTACGGGGTGCTGGTGCCAAAATTCTCAAGCAATGGCATTCCGCTCATCCGCGTCAGCGACCTCGGGCGACTTGACCAAGACCTCGACAGGTTGCCAAGGATCGAGGAGGAACAAGCCCATGAGTATCGGCGCACTCGCATCTCGCCTGGCGACCTACTCATCACCGTGGTAGGTGCCACCATCGGGAGGTGTGATGTAGCTCCTAACGGCGTCGATGGGTTCAACGTAAGTCGCGCTGTCGCTCGAGTTCAACTCGTCCCGGAGCTGGAACCAGAGTTGATTGCTTCTTGGGTTCGAAGCAGAGGCTTCCGGCAGCAGGCTGAGGTTGCTACAAGTGGTTCTGCAGCTCAGCCTGCCTTGAACATGTCCGATCTCGCACACTTCACCGTCTGGCTCCCTGACGGCCTAGCGAAACGGCAGAATCTCGCCCGATGTGTGGGAGCGCACCAGCAACACACGGACACGTTGCTGTCGGCCTTGAACCGACAGTTGAGCCTCCTCGCCGAACGGCGCCAAGCCCTGATCACCGCCGCCGTCACCGGCCAGATCGACGTGTCCACCGCCAGCGGGCGAGGGATCGAGGAATGATCGCGCCATGAGTCCCGCCGCGCCCCACCGCCCGATGCCGTTCATCACCCGTGTCCGAGTCGACAACTACAAATCCATCGCTCATTGCAACGTGACTCTCGGCCGGTTCACCGTGCTGCTCGGGCTGAACGCCGCAGGCAAGTCGAACTTCCTCGATGCCCTGCGCTTCGTCCGCGACGCGCTGGTGAACGGCCCGACCGAGGCCGTGGCGACGCGTGGCGGGTGGGAGGAGGTTCTGCGCCGGGTCCCGGAGCCGGCGACCTCCTGCACGATCGGGCTGGAATTTCACCTGCCGGAGATCACCCCCAACGCGAAGCCGTGGGTGGGGCGGTACGAGATCACCCTCGCGCCGCAGACCATCCCCGAGACGGGGCGAGATACGGGGCATGGTGTCCGTATCCAGCGGGAGTTGTGCGAGATGCGCCGCCTGGGCGTCAAGGGTCGGGCGAATGCCGAGCGCTTCCTGATGCGCGACCGCAGCGGGAAGGGGCGTCGCCAGAAGCGACTGCAACTTTCACACCTGAGTGAGGGCGAGCCGTTCGGTGACCTTTTCGCGGCCCTCACGGAAATGTTCTTCTACAGCCCTGATCCGGCCAATCTCCGCAAGGCCAGCCCGAACACGCCGACCGCCGGAGCCCTGGGCGAGGACGGCGGCGACCTCGGCCCGGCCCTGGCCGCTCTCGGCGAACAGGAGCGCGAGCGCATCTCGCAGTACCTGGGGGTGATCGTGCCCGGTGTCGTGGAGGTCGGTCCCACGGACCCCTCCGCCGATTACATCGCGGCGCGGATCAACTTCGCCACCGACGGCGAGACGGAACCCCACGTTTTCCGGGCCGAGTCCATGTCGGAAGGGACCATCCGGGCCATCGGCCTGCTGACCGCGCTTTTCCAGCCCGATGCCCGTGAAGGCTGGATTCCGCTCATCGCCGTCGAGGAGCCCGAGCTGGCGCCGCACCCGCTCGCGGCCGGGGCCCTCTACGACGCGCTCGCGGAAGCGAGCGAGCACGTACAGGTCCTTGCCACCACGCAGAGCGCGGAGCTGTTCGACCGCAAGGAGGCCGACCTGTCGGCCATCCGCGTGGTCGCCGCCGAGCGCGGGGTCACGGTGATCGGCGAAGTGGACCCGGTGAGTCGGTCGATCGTGGCCGACGGCCTGGCGACCACGGCCGAACTGCTGCGATCCGACCAACTGCGCCCGGTTGTCGAACCCCCAGCCCAGCCGGACGAGCAGCCGGAGGGTGAGGAGTGAACCCCCCGAGGGTCACGATCGCCTCCGTCGTGGAGGGTGAGGGCGAGATGAGCGCACTGCCCGTCCTCCTGCGGAGGCTGATGGGCGAGGCGCAGATCTGGGACGCGGACATCAAGCGACCCCTCCGGCGTGACCGCGGCCAGCTCGCCCGGCCGGGCGGGCTGGAAGCCGCCGTGGAGGCCCAGGCTCGACGCGTACCCGCCGACAACCTGGGTGGCATCCTGGTCATGATCGACGCCGCCGACGACTGCCCGGCCAGCGTCGGGCCTTCGCTGCTGGCCCGGGCCGAGGCCGCCCGCCCGGATCGCCGGACGGCCGTCGTGCTGGCGAACCGGGAGTTCGAGGCGTGGTTCCTCGCCTCAGCGCCCTCGCTCAGCGGCCGGGCGGGTCTGGCCGAGCACTTGGAGGTTCCGGCCAACAGCGAGACGTTACGCGACTGCAAGGGCCGGCTGACCCACCACCGGCGCGACGGGGTGCGGTACCGCCCGCGGGTGGACCAGGCAGCACTGACTGACGTCATCGATCTCGACCTGGCCCGCGCCAACTCATCCTCGTTCAACAAGTTCTGCCGCGACATCACCTATCTGGTCACTGGAAAGCGGGGAGAATAGCCGCTCATGCCCGTCCACGACGAAGCCGCATTCGGGAACGCCATAGTCGCCGCCATGCTGGAGCGTGGTTGGAGTGAAGGAAACCGACAGGACTACCGCCCTCACCTCGGCCTGGACACCGCCCAGCTCTTCGAGTTCATCGGCAAGACCCAAGCCGACGAATGGGCCGAACTGATCGCCGTCTACGGCGGAGATCCCAACACCGCCCAGGCCGGGTTCGCCAAGCGCGTGGACCAGGCGATCACGGACGACGGTGTGATGGATGTGCTCCGCAAAGGCGTGAAGGACCACGGCGTGCTGATGAGGCTCGCGCACTTCAAACCGTCGCTCGTCGCGTCGGACGCGGTGCTGGACGACTACTGGGGGAACCGGCTGACCTTCGTCAAGGAGCTGGAGTACGCCGCCAAGCAGGCGGACAAGGGCAAACGCCTCGACCTCACCCTCTTCCTCAACGGGATCCCGCTGGCGACCGCCGAGTTGAAGAACGCCCTCACGCGGCAGGGGGTGGAGGCCGCCAAGGACCAGTACCGCACGGACCGCGACCCCACCGAGCTGATCTTCACGCGGCGTGTGATCGCGAACTTCGCCATCGACACGGACCTGGTGTTCGTCGCGCCGGAGTTGCGGGGCAAGCCGACGCGGTTCCTGCCGTTCAACACCGGGTCGGAGGGCCCGGGGAAGCCCGGCGGCGCGGGGAATCCGGCGCCCACCGTCCCCGGGACGTACGCGACCTCGTACCTGTGGGAGCAGATCTGGGAGCGGGACACCTGGCTCGACCTGATCGAGCGGTTCGTGCACCTCAGCAAGGAGAAGGGCGCGGACGGGCGGACGCGCAAGAAGCTGATCTTCCCGCGCTACCACCAGTGGGACATCGTCAAGAAGCTCGCCGGCCACGCGGCCCGCCACGGCGCGGGTCACAACTACCTGGGCATGGCCTCCGCCGGCTCGGGCAAGTCGAACACCATCGGATGGCTGGCCCACCGCCTGTCGTCGCTGCACACTCCCACCGACCCCGCCGAGATCGACCCCGCCGCCTTGGCCGCCGGGCTCAAGCCGGGCGCCCCCGTCTTCGACAAGGTCGTGATCATCACCGACCGCCGCAATCTCGACGCCCAGCTCCGCGAGACCGTCGGCAGTTTCGAGAAGACCGCCGGTCTGGTCGTGAAGATCGACGAGAAGCACGGCGCGAAGTCCGACCAGCTCGCCAAGGCGCTGTCCCGCGAGACCGGGAAGATCATCACGGTCACGCTGCACACCTTCCCGGCCCTCATCGACTACCTGCGCCGCAACCCCACCGAGATCCAGGGCCACAACTTCGCGATCATCGTGGACGAGGCGCACTCCTCGCAGTCCGGCGGCGCGGCAACGGACGTCCGCGCGGCGCTGCGTGAGATGGGCCTGGACTCGGACTCCGACGAGGTCGGGGCCACCGAACAGGCAGCAGCGGCGGCCACCTCCACCGATGCCAAGCTCCGCCGGAAGGCCATCCAACGCAGCATGGCAGAGAACCTCTCCTACTTCGCGTTCACGGCCACGCCCAAGGCCAAGACGCTCGAACTCTTCGGCACCCTGGAGAGCGTCCACGGCAAGCCGACGTACGTCCCCTTCCACACGTACTCGATGCGCCAGGCCATCGAGGAAGGCTTCATCCTCGACCCTCTGCGCACCTACGTCACGTACAACACGTACTGGAAGCTGGTGAACAAGAACCCGGACGAGCGCGAGGTGGATCCGTCCAAGGCGAATCCACTGCTCGCCCGGTACGCGCTCACGCACGACTCCACCGTGACGCAGCAGGCACAGGTGATCGTCGAGCACTTCCGCACGCACACCGCCGGCCGACTCGGCGGGCGGGCCAAGGCCATGGTGGTGACGGCCTCCCGGCACAGCGCCGTGCAGATGGCCCGTGCAGTCAGGAAGTACATCGACGACCGCGCGTACGCCGACCCCGGCGTCCTGGTCGCGTTCTCCGGGAGCCTGACGTACGACGGCGAGGAGACGACCGAGCCGAAGGAGAACGGCGGCCTGGCCGAGTCCGCGCTACCGAAGGCGTTCGCGTACACACGCAAGGACGACAAAACCGTGCGTACCGGCGGGAAAGCGACGCAGCGCGAGTACCGCATCCTGGTCGTCGCCGAGAAGTACCAGACCGGCTTCGACCAGCCGCTCCTCACCACGATGTACGTGAACAAGAAGCTCGCGGGCATCAGCGCCGTCCAGACCCTCTCCCGCCTGAACCGCACCGCCGACCGCAAGTCGCAGGCGGACCTGGCCGTACTGGACTTCGTCAACGACGCCGAGGACATCAAGGAGTCCTTCCGCCCGTACTTCGAGGAGGCGACCACCCTCCCCTCCGACCCCAACCTCCTCTACACCGCGCAAAGCAAGGTCATGCAGCCCGACATCCTCGTCGAGGAGGAGATGCGGGAGTTCGCGGATGCCTATCTGGCGGCCGAGGAGAAGGCGGCGGGCTCCGTGGCCCGCTGGGAGAAGCTGCACGCGGAGCTGTACCGGAATCTGAGCCCCGCCGTCGAGCGGTTCACCGAGCTGCTGGACCGCAAGGACGAGGCGGGCGACCCGGACGAGGACGCCCAGGAAGCAGCCGAGCAGTTCCGCGCGGGCCTCAACGACTACGTCCGGAAGTACGGCTTCCTCTCGCAGATCGTGCCCTACCGCGACGCCGACCTCGAATGCCTCTACCTCTACGGCCGCCACCTGCTCAACCGCTTGCCGCGACGCGGAGACGGCGGCGTGGACATAGGGGACATCGACCTCAGTCACCTGCGCATCCAGAAGACCGGCGAGCACAACCTCGCGCTGACCGCCGAGGGAGCCGCGGAGCTGCGCGGCTTCGGCGAGGGTGCGGGCGGTGCCAAGGAGCAGGAGAAGTCGCTGCTGTCGGAGCTGATCGAGAAGTTCAACGACAAGTTCGGCACCGATTTCACGGAACAGGACGTGCTCACGCCGTTCGACGAGGCAAAGGCGGACCCGAAGGTCCGCGCTGCCGCCGTCAACGACGAGGAGAACTTCGGGCTCGTCTTCGACGAGGTCTTCGAGGACAAGATGGCCGAGCACATCGACACCATCGCCAACATGGGACGCCAGTACTTCAGCCACGACGACAGCTTCAAGCAGTCTCTCAACCAGAGTGCGCGCCGGGCGGCCTGGCGGATGATCCGCCGGGAGGAGAACATCGACGACGAGGCGGCCTGACCCGTACGCCCGGCCTTCCGGTCCCTCCCGGCGGACGGCTCCGCCCCGTCAACCGAACTGGCGGAAAGGGAGGCCCGCGATCACGGACGTTCCGCGCGTGGGGCGAGGCCGGACGGTCCAGGCGGTGGCGAGGCTGTCGACGAGGACCAGACCCCGACCGCTCTCGGAGTCCGTCTCCGGGCGGACCAGTTCGGGCTTGCCGGTGCCCGGGTCGGAGACGGCAAGCCAGTAGTGTCCGTCGGCGGGCCACAGGACGAGTTCGATGAAGTCCTCGTCCTCCCGGCAGGCGCCGTGACGGACGGCGTTGGTGACCAGCTCGGAGGTCAGCAGGCCGAGGTCGTCGCCGAGGTGGGGCGAAGGCCGTACGGCAGCGACTCGGCGACGGCGTGCCGGGCCCGCCGTACGGAGGTGGGGTGGGCGGGGAAGCGCCAGTGGGCAGGTACGAGGGGGATTTCAGGCATGGCGGACTCCATGGCTGTATGAGGGGTTTTGGGGTCGCCGGTGGCCTGCCGCCCTGGTCGCGGGCACCCCGCCCCAAGGCAGGCAGGCATGCTCGCGCGGTGCGCTTCCGGCATTGCGGTGTGTAGCGTGCGCGATACTGACAGTAGAGCATCGGGGGCTACATGTGCTACCTAGTCTTGAAGACCCGTTGGAACGAACTTCGCTCAGCGGCAGACTGAGCCGCACATGACGAGAGGGAACGCATGCCGCCCAGGAGCAACCCAACCGCACGCCAACAGCGGCTGGGCGCGGAACTTCGCAAACTGCGGGAAGGGGCAGGACTGTCCACCGAACAGGCCGCCGCGCTACTGGACACGAAGCGGACGGTGATCACCAGCACGGAAGCGGGACGCCACGGTGTCAGCCCGGAGCGCGTCCGGCGCATTGCCTTCCGGTATGAGTGCACGGACCAAGCTCTGGTGGATGCGCTGGTCGCCATGTGCGGCGACCGTACGAGCGGCTGGTGGGAGGAGTACCGCGATATCCTGCCCGCGACATTCTTGGACATTGCCGAGTTGGAGTGGCACGCCCAGGGCTTGCGTGTGAGCACGATGACGCACATGCCGGGACAGTTCCAGACCGAGGCGTACGCGCGCGCTCTTTTCCAGGCTGCCATCCCGCCACTGCTTGCGGAAGAATTCGAAGCCAGAGTGGCGCACCGTGTGAAAAGACACCAGGCCATCGACCGGCCGGGGGCGTCGGCCTACGAGCTGATCATCCATGAAGCCGCGCTACGGATCGAAGTCGGCGGATGCCGGGGGCTACGGGACCAGCTCGGCCACCTCATGGCAGCGGCAGACCGCGACAACGTCACGATCCAGGCCATCCCGTTCTCGGCTGGCGTGTTCCCCGGTTCGGGTCAGGCGACCCTTTACGCCCTCGGCCAGGTACCCCCGTTGGACACCGTGCAACTGGATCGCACCATGGCGGGAGAGTTCCTTCATTCCGCAGCTGACTTGTGTAAGTACCGGCTGCAACTCGACGAGATGCAGAGAATCGCTCTTTCACCCAGCGCGACTCTTGACCTCATGCACACCATTTCGCGAAGCCTTTAGGAGAGTTGATTATGCCGGACATCAACTGGGAAGCCCCCTTCTGTCAGGATGCGAGCAACTGCTTCCGCCTCGGCACCGACGCCGACGGCAACGGCTACATAGCCGTCAACGGCCAGGAGGACCGCTACCTCACCGACTCCCTCGAAGCCCTGCGCACCCTCATCACCGACATCAAGGCCGGCAAGGCCGACCACCTGCTGTAGGACACGCCACGCGCCCCGGCACCAGTCGGTACCGTGTACGGCAATCGGCTGACGAGGCATCGGGATGGCGGGGGCGCGACGCGTGGCGCAGGCATGGAGAATCGGCGAGCAGGGCCGCTATGAGCTGATCGAGGAGATCGAGTCCGGCGGCATGGGCACGGTCTGGCGCGGCTACGACGCCGTTCTCGACCGGGAGATCGCGGTCAAGCTCATCCGGCCCGACGCCGTCGCGTCACCCGCGCAGGCGCAGGAGTTCACCCGCCGCTTCGAACGCGAGGCGCGCGTCACCGCACGGATCGGCCACCATGGCGTGCCGCAGGTGTTCGACGCGGTGTTGGACGAGGCGTCGTACGACCGGCTGTACCTGGTGATGGAGTACGTGCGCGGAATCTCCCTGCGCAGGGTGCTCACGGACACCGAGGACGGCGCGGCGGCACGGCTCCCGGTGAGCTGGGCCGCGTCGATCGCCGCTCAGATCTGCACGGTCCTGTCATACGCCCACGCCATCCCAGTCGTGCACCGCGACCTGAAGCCGGACAACGTCCTGATCGCCGGGGACGGGACGGTCAAGGTGCTGGATTTCGGCATCGCGAAGCTGCTGCGCACGGACATCACCCGACTCACGGCCACCGGCAACCGGATCGGTACCAGCCGCTACATGCCGCCCGAGCAGATCGACGGCGCGCAGATCACGCCGCTGAGCGACCTCTACGCGCTCGGCTGCGTGCTGCACGAACTCCTCGCCGGTGAGCCGGTCTTCAGCGGCGACAACGACTACCAGCTCATGCACCAACACATGGACGTGCCGCCGACGCCGCTGCGCGCCCTGCGGCCCGAGGTGCCGGAGGACCTGGAGGCACTGACCCTCGACCTGCTGGCCAAGGCGCCCGAGCAGCGTCCGGCCGACGCGTACGCGGTGTACGAGCGCCTGTCTCCGCACCTGCCGCAGCCGGGTTCAGCGGCTGACCCCGTGGTCTTCACCGACGGCGGCTCCCCTTCCGAGGTGCCCGACCCGACGGTGATCTACCGGCAGCCGAACGCACCGCTGCGGCGGACCACGACGCCTGCGCCCTCACCCGAGCCGACGGTTCCGGGCCCGGTCCCGGCGCGCGTCGACACCACCCTGCGGGACGCGATCCAGGACGCCTACGCCCGGTCCGCGGACCTCGCCGAGAGCGGGCGGTTCGCCCAGGCCGCGGACGTCCTCAAGACGGCGATCGCCACAGCGGCCACCGCCCTCGGCGCGCACAATCCCCGGGTGCTCGGCCTGCGGCGGCAGCGCGCTGCGGTCCTCATGGCCGGCGAGGACTTCCGGCGCGCCTTACCAGAGTTCGACGCACTGGCCGCCGTCTACACCCGTACGGCGGGACCATCCAGCGACAAGGCGCTGGAGTGCCGCCGACACGCCGCCCACTGCCGGGCCAACCTCGGCCAGGCCACCGCCGCCCTGCGGGAGTTCCAAAAAGTTCTGGAGGTCGTGTCCGACACGGACACAGACGCCTCCGAGACCGCTCTCGACCTGCGCCGCAGCATCGGCGTCCTCCTCTTCTCCGAGGGCCGCCGCACCGAGGCCGAGGCCGTCCTCGACGCCCTCCACGAGGACATGTGCGTCGTCCTCGGCGAGGACCACGAGGAGACCCGCGAAATCGCCGACCTCCTCGCCCGGCTACGCCACTCGGAGGGGCCAGGCCCCTACTGACGTTCCGCCGGTACCGTCATTCCTCGTCCTCGCCCTCTTCGTCCTCTTCGCTGTGGATGCGCTGTGCCAAATCCCATAGGCTGCGGCCGTCCGCAAGGAACCAGCGAGCTGTCCCCTGGTTGGCCACCGGCCGATCGTCCCATTCGGCATCCGCCCACATCTTCGACACCAGCCCAGACGGCGAGTACAGCTGCTCGTCGTACGCCCACAGGATCGGCTTGGTCCGGTGATTGACCCAGGTCGCCTGGCGTCGCCTTTCGTCTTCGACAAGCCACTCTTCCATGGCGTCACGCTCGGGCACGTTCAGAGCCTCGTACCGGAGGGGGGCTCCCTCCTTGATGACACGGCGGTCGACCAGGAGCGGCACCGTGTTCGGACGACGCGGCTTGCGCTCCTTCACGGGAGGTACGGGAACGGCGACACCATCGACCAGGTCGCCGAGGACCTGCTTCGCCAGCTCTCGGCATGTCTCCGCGGTCTGGAAGGATGCCTTGATCTGGGGACGCGGCCCGTAACGAGTGACGATCTGGTGCGTCAGCCGACGCACCAGATCCGGTACGAGGGCCGGGATTCTCTCCAGGACCTCGCTCTCCCAGTCGAAGTCGGGGTCCTCGATGCTCGTGGCCCCGAGATGCTGGAAGAGCATGTGGGTGACGAGAAAGCCACCGTGCTCCGCGGTCGCCGCCTCGCGGCTGTTCTGCCCGCTGCCCAGTTCGTAGACCGCGCTCCGTGCTGCCCGCAACGTGAGCACGGAACGCCACACCTTCTGGGGAGAGGGTTCGCGTTTGAACAGCAAAGTGTGGCTGCCCTTGGGACCCTGCTCCCAAAGGTTCTCCGTGGAACTGGCGGCCCGGGCGGCTTGTTCGGCATCCGGGTGCAGGCAGGCAAGGGCGAGGGCCAGTTCGTCCAGTGAACAGCCGGTCTCAGGCGCGGCGACCGGCTCGCCCCGCTTGATCACGTACTGCTTGCGCAGTTCGGCGCGCAGGTTGGCCTTGATCGCCTGGTGCACGGGTTCCAGCGCGATGTGGTCGCGCTGCTCGATGGCGTTCTGCCGGTTCGCCGCCTGCGAGACCTGGACGCTGAATTCCCGGTCCTCATGCGTGTTGATGACCTTGATGCTCAGAGTGGCGTTGGCCGCGGCCTCGCCGTCGTCGTGCATGGCCCTGGCGACAGCCCGTACCGTCTGAGCGCCGTTGACGATGCTCGCCCCCGTCACGGTGAGAGTGGTCGGCCTGCTCTGCGGTGCCTTGGCGCTGTCGTGCCTGGCCGTGAGCGAGTCGCAGATCATGGTGATGCCGTTGTTCAGATGCCAGAACTTGGTGGGATCGGAAGTGAGGGTCTGGCCGATCTCGGCATTCGTGACGGTGGTCCCGAGCGGGGCTCGGAGATTCTGCTCGAACAGGCCGGTACCGTGCGTCTCGTACCACTCGGCGACGCTCTCGGCGGAGACTGTGCCCTGATAGGCCTCGAGCGGTCCCTTCTGCTGGTACCAGTCGTCAAGGCGTACGTCGAGGCGGATCGGCTCCGGCCGGAGATCCGCGTGGATCTGGTCATGGAAGTCTGCGGCGTACAGCACCTCGACGCTCAAGCGGGCGCCGTGCTTGTTGAACTCGTCGAGAGCGTTGTCGAGAACCTCGCGTGCGGGCGGAGAGGGCTCCACGGTGCCCATCAGCGCGATGACCAGGGTGGCTCTCTCGTTGACGATGAACGGCCTGGCCTCCAGGGCGAGGGCACCGGCACGCTGGTTGAACTGGTCGTACAGCTCGTTCTCGATCCGGTTCAGGCCGTCCACCATCGCCTTGGCGGCGTCCACGTCGAAGGTCGCCGTGCCCTTGTCGCTCCACTTCGCCTGGACGAGCAGAGCCTGCCCGCTCTCAGGCAGGGGGGCAATGGCGTCCATTCCCTGGTCCGCGATACCGTCCGTGACGAACCGGGCCGCCTCGGCCACACTGCATTTGGCCACGCGTCGTACCGCGAGAGCTGCCAGAGCGCGGGAGAGGAAGCGCTGTTCGTAGTTGCCCCCTCGGAAGTGGGCGATGTCACTGTCCTCTATCACCCCGTCGAATGTTTCGTGCAGTTGCTCGCGGACCTGCGTTACCTGGCGAGGCGTGTCCGCCCCCGAGGTGGCCATGAATGGTTGCCTTCCCACTGGTGGTGTTATGCGACGCCCTGAGCCCGCGTCCCGATCCCTGAGCCGTTGCCACGCGGCCGACTGCTGAAATCGACGACCATCAACGCGACACCGACCGTTTCGACAGTGGCCTCCACCCAGTCCAAGGCCACTTCGAAGGGCACATCGCGCGCACCGAACCAGCCGTCGCGCACCAAGCGGGCGAAGTCGGTCGGCACCAGGTGGCGGGTGAGCATGTCCGTAGAGAGACCTGGGAGACCGTGCGCCGCGGTGGCCGAGACCGCTGCCGCGATCTGGCCGTATGGGTAGATCGCGCCGGGGCTCGTCCGGTCCAGAGCAGCAGTGAAGGGCACCTGCTCGTGAATGCGGAGAAAGAGAGGGTCGTCAAGCAAGCCGTAATCGTCGGCGCTGCGTCGGGCGGGTCTTGGCAGGCAGTGAACACGGCCGTGGAAATCGTCCAGACTGTGCCGGGCGTCGGACGACAAGAGCCCGTTCGGGGCAGGACTCAGGTAGCGCAGTATGACGAGCGTCCGGGTGGCGACGTGGTAGTAGTAGGCGTCGAGGGAGCCCTCCCCGCCGTCGACCACCCGCCGATCGGTTATAGACGTGGCCTCGAAGTCATAGCTTTGGCGGCCTTTGCCACTCACGAACGCCTGGACGACGGTCTCACCGACACCGCGGAACCTGTCCGCTGCCCGCCCACGGATGTCGTCGAGCATCGGCTGAACCGCGGTCCCGGTGAGCCCGCTGAGGAAGCTTTCTCGGGCGGCTGTCACGTCCCAGCCGCGTACCGGCGCGAAGTCGTTCGGGGTCAACCCGGCTATCTTGGCGAAGAGCAGCAAAGCGTCACGTTCATCGCGCCAGCGGAGCTCCCGTTCGCTCCAGCCTTCGGCGTCGTCGAGCAGAGGCATCAGCCTCTGGACTTCGGCCTCGACATCGCGGGAGATCCGCCGGAGATTGGCGAACACGGCGTCTGCGCCGACCGTGACAGGACCGCTTTCCGGTAACGACCTGGCGAGTGCGCCGTCCCGCCCACCGCCGGCGCACCAGAGCCCCGAGACAGGCACCAGGTCTCGAATCCTTCGTGTACGGGTGACGACGACCTTCCGGTCCCGGTCGGTCTCCCGAGCAGGACGCACGATGCCCAGCCCCCAGATCCGCTCCGGTTGCTCCCGGTCACCTTCGTCACCCTGCTGGTCGGCCGGAGCAAGCAGGATCGCAAGGTGTGACTTGACCTCGGGCCAGTCACGGCAGGGTTGGGAGTAGGACCTTCCCTTGGTGTAGTCGTCATCGAGCAGACGAAGGAAGCCATGGTCAGGGCGCAGAATCGCCAACCGTGGCGATCGCGCCGAAGACGGGAAATCCATCCGCCTTGGTTGTGCGAATGCCATCCACTCCCCCAAATCGCCTGCCGCCACACCGAGCCAGGCCCACAGGGATCGTAGCGCGCCAGCTCCAACTTCTGGCTCACGCGTCCTCGGTTCTCGCCGCCTCGGCCAGCTCCGTTACGTCTTCGCCAAGTTTCTCAAGGACCAAACCGACGGACTCACCGATTGTCTGGCGCCCGGTCAACGCTGCGCGCAGGTCGCTGTCCCCCGCGTCAAACGGCCAACCATGGAATCGACGTGTCCCGCATGGCCGTCGAGCCGATCACCGAGGCCTTCGGCCACCACTCCGCAGTCCCTCCTCGCCAACGCCGGCCTGCACGGGACAAGTACGCCATCGACGCCATGCCCGGCTCCGCCGCCCTCGCCGCACGTCCCCTCGATCACGGTGCTCAACCCGGTCCTGACCACCTCACCCACTTGCTCAGCGAAGGCGCCCTGGGAGACAGCTGACGACGAACGTCATGTGCTGGATGTTTCCCACTCGGTTCCACACGGAGTGGTTGCCGGTGGTGACGGATCCCTGGGCGCAATCGCGCAGCCAACCCTCCCCCGCTCCGGCCGACGGGCCGCGGAAGTCCGTGAGGCGGGTGAGGCGCCGAGCGGCGTCGCGGTTGGCCGCGTCGCGGTCCTCGCCGCGCTGCAGCACCTTGGCCAGGAAATAAGAACGGGCGGTGGTGTAGCGGAGGATGCCCCACTTCGGTCCGCCGTTTCCCGAGACCGGGGTCTGTGCCGCATATCTGGCCGGGAGGATGCCGTAGTCGCCGTAGTGCAGCAGGGGGAGATAGGAGCGCCCGCTGTCGTGGATCTCGTGCCACATGTCCCAGTCCGATCGGGGGGCCTCGCACCACCCGCTCTCCAGGAAGCCGTCAGGCAGCTCCGGGAAGCCGCCTGACGCTACAATTACCGCCCGCCAGGGGGCGAGTGGGACCAGAGCGTCGAGAGCGCACAGAGCTTCTTTGGCCGCGTCCTGGCGAGAGGGCTGTACAGAGCCCAGATCGAGGAACAGGTCGACTGGGTCGACGGGACAGGCACGATCGAGAAGCTCACACAGTCGTCCGACGTCTCGGTCGTGCCACCCACCCGGAACCCGTACACGTATACCCAGACCACCGCCATGCCGCCGAGCCACCGCGAGGGCCAGGGATTGCTGGGGGACGGGCCGGCCGGGGCCGGTCACCGGGCGCAGGTTTCGCTGAGCCCACCACTCGGGCGGCAGGGTTTCGGCCAGTACGGCGGCCTCGCTCTCGTCGGCGAACGGCGCGTCCAGCCATGCCGGCTGGTGGCGGTGCACGGTGGCGATCCGGCCCGCCTCCTTGCGAAGTTCCGCGGCCAGTAGGTCCGGCAGCATGCCGGGGCGGGGCGGCAGGGTCCACAGCGGGGCAACCCTGGCCTGAACATCGGGCCGCAGCCCGCGGTAGGCGGCCACGGCATGCGGTCGGGTCGGCAGCACAGAAACATATAGCGGTTCGGACATGGCGGCTCCCCCTCGGCGCAGACCGTGTCGTCTCCCCGCCTTCAGGGTGAATTGGGTTCCTGGAACGGGAAAGGGCGCCAATCAGCCACGACGGCGTGTTATGCGTCAGGAGCGAAGGGCCGAGGAGCCACGGCTCGCGCTTCTCTGCTGATGTACGTAGTGCCCTCACAGTGGTGGGGACCGGCCGCCCGGAGCTACGGGCTTGGGGGCTTCCCGCCGTGGCCTGCAGAGTCGTGAGAGGGGCAGTCCAGCGTGTGGGGCAGGCCAGGCGCCGCATCGTTGTGCGGACTCTCCCGGCCTGGCCGCGTGCATCCACGCCGAGGGCAGCGAGCACTGCTGCCCGAGGTCGGCATCGGGTTGCCTTCAGGTAGCGCTGGTCGCTCCGTAGTCCGGGTCGTAAAGCCGTAGCATGCCTACGAAGCGGTCGAGCAGGTCGAGTTGTTCGGGCTTGAGCGAGGGCGCGTTGAAGTGCATGACCGTGTTGCGGACGTCTTTCACACGGCTGAGCAGCCCGATGAAGTGCTCCCTGTCAACACCGGGCCAACCGAGCTTGTGCCAGCGTCCCTCGTTGTCCAGGAGCCGGATGTACTCGCCGAACATCATCTCGTCGACGGATTTCTTCTTCTTGTGCACTTTCTGAATATCGGACTCGTCGTAGGCCCGGCCCAGACAACGCCGCAATCGCCGCTCAATCTCCCCCAGGGTGAAGAACGGTCGAGCAACCGTGCCGAACTCGCCTGCGAGATCAGCAGAGGTGACGATGCCGCTCACCCGCCCGTCCGCAGCTCGGACCAGGACGAACTCATGGGCGCGAATGAGGGGCAGCACCGGCAGCAGGTGAGCGGACGCATTGACGATCTCGCACTCGCTGGTGATCGCACTGGCGAGACCCGGCTCGCGCCCGGTCGCGTGCATGTGGGCGATCGATTCCCAGGTGACGACCCCGTGCAGAGTACCCGCGAGGTCAAGCACAGGGAGTTGCGAGTATCCGTGCTCCGCCATCATGCCCATCGCGAGAGGGAGAGGATCGTCAGGCGCGATCGGTGTGACCCTGTGAGCGCATGGCAGGTCGTGGACCCTCATCGCCGTCTGCGGGAACATGCCGATGGAGTCCTCGGCGTCCTCAGCACCCTGGGCTGAATCCTGTTCGGAGTCCTCGGTCCTGACACGCTTATCGCGCTCACTGGTGGCCGCGATAACCTCAACCTGGTCGTCCAGTGCCCCGGCCGCAAAGTGCGGCACGGTGATCAGCCCCGCGTTCTTCAGGTCGATTTCGATCTGTGGGACGGATGCATGGTCGCGGATCCGGAAACCCCATAAAGACAGAAGGTCCCGGATCGATACAGTAGTGCCTTCCAGTTCCTTGAATGTCGCGTCATCCGGTGTAGCCATCGCTCGCCCCCTCACGGACCGCGGCTTTGCCCATCGCCCGATCCACGAGTCCCAGAAGCCTGGCCGTCCTGTCCTGGTAGAAGGCTTCGAAGTCGTCCGCACGCAGGGTCTTGGGGTCGATCAGATGGGTGCTGACGATGTCATCGAACCAGTCGCCCGGACTGCTTGTATGCCGTTCGAAGGAGAGCAGGTAGGCCGAAGGGACGCTGGTCCCCATAGTCTGCTGCGCCCGGTAGGACAGCGGGGTCTTGTTCACGATGCTGTTCATCGCCGGGCTGTCCACGCCGTTGTGCTCGAACCAGGTCTTCGGGAAGACCTGACGGATGTCCACGTACTGCCCGATGACGGTCTGCTCGCTGATCGGTTCTTCGTGGAAGAACCAGTCGATTGCTCCCTCCTTGATGAGGAGAGCGTAGATTCCCTTGTACGCCGCGCTGTTGCGAGAGGTGAGCCGGTGCAGGCGCTGTTCCTGGAAGGTTGCCTCCGTGATGGTGTCTGGCTCCGGACCGCCGTCCCGGATCCAGCCGACCACCTGCTCGACATCCCGGACGAACCGGGTGTCGGTGACCCCTCCGTAGAGCTCTCCGAGTACACCGCACCAGTACCAGCGCGCGATCCTTTCATGGACGCCCGGGTCATTTACCACCTTCCCGAGAATGACGCCAATGGCTGCGAGGGGCACCACCTGAGACCCGTAAGGCAGGTCGCGTTCACGGAACACGTGCTGCGTAGCCAGGAATCGGCCGACCCAGGACAGCGCTTCTGCGGTTCTCGGAGCGATCTGCGTGTAGTCGGAGAGCGGAAGGTGCAGCAGATCACGGCGTTTACAGCTCACCGCCGGCGCGTTTGTCGCTCCGGGATGCTCCGTCAGGAAGTTCTGTTTGCGCCGGTAGGTTCGCACCAGTGCGATAGCTTGGAGAAAGTCCAGACTGGTGAGCCCCGTCTCCTGCCCACTGTCCTTGTCCAGGGTCCCGAAAACCGGGTACTCAGAGCACAATCCGCCCTTGATCGCGCGCCAGTCATCGATGAGGCTGAAATCCTCGCCTCCGTTGCGCTCAGCAAACTGTGCGTCACCCGCATAGGTCGCGGTGAGCAGCTCAAATACATTGAGGACAACGCCACCGGTATTCACACGCTCAAAGACAGAGCACACCGCTTCCTTACGGGTTTCCTTTGGCAGGCGGATCAACGGAACCTTGAATCCCTTGACCGTGTCGATAACCCGCGCCTGGAACGCCGACCACAGGTCCCAACGATCGTCGCCGCCGTTGACATAAGCCCGTTGCCACTTCCCGGTCCGATCCGGATCAAAGAGTAGATTCAGCGGAAACAGGCCGCTCTCGCACTCATTCACCCGCGTTGTGAGGTTCCAGGATGTTCCACGGCCGAAGGTGCCTCGCACGACTCGGTCCTCCGGAACAGAAAGGATCGCCTCATCCCGGTCCGCCGCCTCGTCCACTGCCTTGGCAATGTCGATGTAGTACCAGCGCCTGAGCGGCTTGTTGCGCGCACCAGTCGTCTCCACCGGGCGATCCGATTTCAGCGCCTGGAATAACGACGTCAGCCGCTGCTGTCCGTCGAGCAGCAGCTGTTCCGGGACAACGTGTGGGCCCACCTCGGTGCCATGGAGCGGCCGGGCCTTGAACTGAGCCTCGCCGCCGGTCTCCAGTGTCATGGCGACACCCAGCGGATAGTCGAGCGTCACCGTCGCCAACAGGGCACAAATCCGATCGTCATCCCATTTCCACTGCCGCTGGAAGTCGGGGAGCTGGATCCTCCCCGCCGCGACATCGTCCAGCATCTTGCCCAGGCTCGGCCCGTCCAACGCCACCCCACACCCCCAGTAACAAGGACGCTCTTCTGCGTCACGAGCCAGACATGCTACTGGCAGGCATGCCAACGCGCGTAGCCTTCGACATGCGCTGAACGGCGCCCACTAAAATGCACGACCGACCTCGCCGTGGACGGGCAGGCAGCGGCTCACGCGGTAAGCCCAAGCAAGTGGGATGCGTCGAGCCGTACAAGAGCGCCCATCCCGCCGTCGTTCAGCTGTACCCGGCCGGGAGCGTGGCCAGCACCCGCAGCTCGCGGTGCTGCGAAGACACCGCGATGGGTCTTCGGCTGATCAGCACCACCGGGCACCATCCGGAACGACTCAGCCCCTGCTTCAGCTTGTTTCTGCCACCTGGCGTTCGATTCCCTCACGCGCCGCCACTGCGCGAGGATCGTCGAAGTCGGCGAGTAGTCTCAGCGCCTGTGTCCAGTGTCGACGGGCTTCCTCCGGGCCTTCGCCGAGTACGACCGAGCCGAGACCATCGAGAGCCAGGGCCTGGTGCCACTCATCACCGAGCTCGCGGTGCGTCGAGGCGGCCTGGCGGTAGAAGTCGGCCGCCTCTGCATGACGTCCGAGCCGGCAGTACACCTCGCCCACGCCCTGCCAGGCCAGTGCCTCTCGGCTGCGGTCCGCGAGGCGTCGGTGCAGCGTGGCGGATCGCTGATAGGAGATTAGGGCCTCGGCGAACTGGCCCTTCGCTCGCTGGGCATCGCCGAGAGTCAGCAGCCAGAAGCCCTCCAGGCGCAGGTTGCGGAGGCCAAGGGCGATATCGAGGGCGGCCTGGGCAAAGACCAGGGCTTCCTCGGCATCGCCCTGCTCACGCCGGACGTCGCTCAGCACGCGCAGGATGTTGCCCTCACCGCGCTTGTTGCTGAGAGCTCGGTGTGCTGCCAGGGCCTGGTCGATGACGGTTGCTGCCTCTGGAAGCCGTCCGGCACGGTAGTGGGCGGTCGCCAGGTTGGACAGCGCGGTAGCGGCCCAGTGGGCGGCGTCCTGCTCCTGGAATACGGCGATGGCCTGCTCGAAGTGGCGGGCAGCGGCGTCGAGTCGTCTGCCGCGGAGGTGGTTGAGGCCGATCAGGTTGAGCGAGCGGGCTTCGCTCAGGCGGTCACCCAGCTCTCGCCGGATCAGCAGCGCTTTCTCGTGGTATTCGAGACTCTCAGCCAGGCAGTTGATGCGGGTGTGGGCCATCCCGAGCCAGGTGAGGAGTATGCCTTGCGCGGCGCGATCACCCAGCCGTTCCGCTGCCTCCAGCCCGATGCGGCCCACAGCCGGCCAGCTCGTGCCCGAGGCGGAAGGAAACTGCGCATTCCATAAGACTGCCGACAACTGCCACGCCAGTCGGTCTTGCCCGGCGTCAGCCGCTCTGCGTACGGCCTGGAGGAGGTTGGCGTGCTCCCGCTCGGCCCAGTCCACGGCAGCGTCGTAGTCGGAGAACATCAGCGGGCTGACATCATCCGGGGCAGGCGGGAGGGTCAGGCGGTCCTCGGCAGGGTTGATCCAGCTCTGCGCGGCATCGGCGGTGTGCAGGTACCACTCCAGCACCCGGCACAGGGCTGCCTCGCGCTCGGCGGGCGGCTCCTCGTGCTGAGCCTGGTCGATGGCATAGGCGCGCAAAAGGTCATGGAACTGGTAGCGGTCCGGGGCCGTCTGTTCCAGCAGATGGGCACCGACCAGGGAGTCCAGCAGCTGCCGGGTCCGGCTGCTGCTGGTCGACCCGGCCAGGGCCGCGGCGGCCTGCAGTCCGAACTCGGGTCCGGGGTGCAGGCCGAGCAGGCGGAACAGGCGGGCGGCCTGCTCGGACAGGGCGCGGTAGGACCACGCGAAGACGGTGCGGACTGCTTCGGCCTCCTCGTCGTCGCCCGTGCTCAGGGCGTCCCAGAGGGCCGATTCGTCGCGCAAGTCGGCAATGAGGTCGGCCAGTCGCAGGTGGGGGTGGCTGGCCGCGCGTTCCGCGGCTATACGCAGTGCAAGGGGAAGCCGTGCACAAAGCCGGGCCAGTTCGGCGAGTTGCTGCTCGTCGTCCACCGGCCGGTACCCAGCGGTGACGGCCCGCAGCAAGGCGACCGCTTCCGGCTCCGGCAGCACACCGAGCGTGAGCCGGCGGGCCCCGTCCCGGACGGCGAGGCCGGACAGGCGGCTGCGGCTGGTGACCAGCACCAGGCTGTGCGCGCTCCCGGGCAGCAACGGCCTGACCTGGCCCACACTGGCCGCATTGTCCAGGACGACCAGCACCCGACGGTCGGCCAGCAACGAACGGTACAACGCGGCAGCGGCATCGAGGTCCTGCGGTACGGCATCGGCCGGGACACCGAGAGAGGTCAGAAAGCGGTGCAGAGCCTCACGTGCCGCGACTGGCTCCCCGGGGTCGTAGCCACGCAGATTGGCGTACAGCTGGCCATCCGGGAAACGCTCCCGGACCTGGTGTGCCCAGCGCAGTGCCAGCGATGTCTTTCCAGCGCCGGCGGTACCGGCTATCACGTATACCGAGACGACGAGCGGACCGCCGCCCTCGCTGGTGAGAACGGCGTTCAGCTCGCCGAGCTCATCGGTACGGTTGACGAATCCGCGTACGTCAGCCGGTAACTGGCGTGGGGTGGGGCTGGCGGAACTTCCCGGGTCCGGCTTGTCCTGCGCGTGGAAGTGGATGCCGCCGTGGACATTCCTCGCCTGGACGACGTCACGTGAGGATCCCGACAGCTCGGAATGGGTGCTGCCGGACTGCTCGCCCCCTCCGCCTGGCGCTGCGATCGGCCTACTCCCTTCCTGCGCTCAGCGTCGGCGGATCAAAGTGCGCCACCTCACGGTCGAAGTAGGAGATCACATCTTCGCCTACCGCGTAGAGCGCCTTGATGTAGTTCTCCCAGCGCGTCACAAGATCACGGTCGGTGTAGCGGATCGCACCGTTCGCGACTCCTGTCTCGGTGTACAGGACCTGGAAGAGGGTGTGACCGCCGAGCACGACCAATTCCGGGAGTGGGTGAGTGCTCTCCGAAGCGGCCACCCGTTCGGCGGGGATGACCCTGATCCTCTGCCCGTACTGCGCACGCTGCCGCTGGGAGTGGAGTTCCCACTGCACATACGGTGTCAGCGGCTTCTCGACCACCCGCACGCGATGAAAGGCATAGCCCCTGCGCGCCTCTTCCTGAGCGGCCGCGGCAAGGGTGTCACGCCGGTCGGCGAGAAGTCGCAGCGCCTCGTCCCAGTCGCCCCGGCGCAGGGCGTCACGGCTCGGACTGCCCTGCTCCTCGAAGTGTTGCCGGCGCTCCAGCTTCCAGGAACTCCCGTCACGGATGGCGTTCTCCCGTTCCCGGAAGTCCTGCTTGTAGGCGGTCCGGGTGAGCCGTTCACCTTGCTCGGGGGTGAGGGCAGGGGCAAGGAGATCAAGCATCGGGGATGTCCTTCTTCGCCGCGCTGAGCATGTTCCCTGGGATGACGACCAGCCGCTCATCCGGAGCGAGGTTCACGCCATGAGGCAGACGGGTGCGGTAGTCGGCCGTCAGATCCCTGCCGATCACAGCAACATCGCCATTATCGAGCTGCCAGATGTCCGGGCACTCGTCATTGCCATCGGAGTTCCCCAGCTCTTCGGCTGATCTCCCCAGCCGACGCTCGAATAACGCGGACGGGTCAGCCTCCCAGGCACGGGCCATGTCTGCCTCCGGTCGAGGTGGTGGAGCACCCTTTTGCTACACAGTGTATCCAGGGCGGTACCCAAAGGTGAGAGGGTCGCCTTACGGTCATCACGCGGCTCACCCTGTGTGTGGATCTCGCCAAGGTCAGCGGGCTCGTGCCCGAGATCGCGTCTGGTTCACCAGCTCACCGCCCACTGCGGGGCCCGCCCGGTAGCCCCCGGACGAGACTCGGGCCGCTGGGTATGTCGCCTACGACATATATCGTTGCGCTGTGGACGAGCTCTTCGCGATCGGGATCGAACCCGAGGTTCGCGACTGGCTCGAGGCTCTGCAGCCAAGCACTTCCTCAAAGTCGACGCGTACGTCGGACTCCTCGCCGAGTACGCCGCCCAGCTCAGCGAGCCGTACGCTCGCCTCGCTGCCTCGGCGACGGAGTCCGCGAGCCGCGCCCCACCCCGGACGGAGCCGACACACGCATCACGTACTGGCTCACCCTCCATCGCAGGGTCGTCCTGCCGACCGTCTTCCGGAAGACGAAGATGAGAGAGGAAGCGGAGGCCAGGCGGGCCAAGCTCGCCCAGAAGACTTGTGAAGCCGAACACGGCCCCGCACATGAGGCGTTCGTACGCGTGATCGAGGAAGGAGAGCTTGAGCAATGAACCACAGCCGCTGGAAGACCCTGCGCGAACGGAAGCTCGCCGAGGGGGTCACCGAGCCGGATGACGTAGCCGAGGCCCGGCAGCAGATCGCGCTGTCCATGGCCCTCGCCCGCGCCGTGTACGAACGCCGCACCGAGCTCGCCCTGACCCAGGCCGAGCTGGCCGCCCGCGCAAGACTGACTCAGGCCAAGATCTCACGCATCGAGGGCTCCGACACCGTTCCCACGCTGCCTCTCCTCGCCAAGCTGGCCAAGGCCCTGGACGCCTCGCTCAACATCGCCCTCGACGATGACGACACACAGGTGACCTTCACCCCGCATCGCACCGAAGCGGCCTGATGCGGTGACGCTCCGGACGCCGCCGAGGGCAGCCCCATGACAGTGATCACGTAATGACCGCGTAATGATCTTGATGAGCTTTCCCGCAGGTCAGCGGGGATTTTTGAGCAGTTCCCGCAGGTGAAGGCCAAGGCGGACGCCGGATGCCGAGGCATGGCCAAGCAGTTCCCCGACCAGGCGGAAGCTCCACCACCGAAGCCGATAAACCGCGCCGTGGCGGCGGAGGCGAGTTGCCTGACCAGGGTGCGGCCCCCTGACCACGCCCGACCCCAAACCGGGCAGGCACCGGCCCAAGCCGCTCCGTCGGCCTCGTGTGGTGTGCGAGTTCCCCGGAAGCGGTTTCCGGCCACCTGCCCTACCGTGCCCAGTATGAGCACCCTCAATGAACGAGAGCTAGCAGTGCTCCGGGCGATGATCAGGTACTTCAACGACCATCACAACTCTCTTCCGCACTACTACGACCTGACCCAATACGTTCGTCTCGCCCATGAAGAAATCATCGAGGCAGGAGACGAGCTCGAACGTCGCGGCTACGTTCAGCTGGACCGATCAGCCTTCGGCGGGTGGGCAGTGTTCAAGGTCACCTGGGAGGGTCAACGGGCTGCCCAGCAGTAGGAGGTAGTGCGCGGCGGGGACGCCCCGGACATCTGGCAGCCGCCCTTCCCGAGATCCCCGCCCCGGCCCAGATCTCGCATAAGCGTCTGACGTGATCAGGCCGACACGTGCCTTCACGTTGACGAGTCAGTGCGTGGCACGGTTCCTTGCCGTTCGAAGAGGCCCCCTGACGTCGACGGGATGTTGCGGAGCAGCGTGTCGAGGAGTGCCTTCAGGGTGTGGTTCTCATCGAGCGCCGCGCGCGCCCTGCGGTGCAGGGGCTCCGCCGTCGCGTGGAATCGATGACGCGTCTCGGGGCCCGGCCAGGCGACGTCAAGGGCCGAGAAGCCCCGCTTGGTGAGCTCACGGGCATGTCTGCCGTGGGCTGCGTCCGACAGGTCTCTGCTTCGGGAACGGAGTTCGTGCAGAAGCCACCACAGGTCCGTGGGCTCGGCAGGAGTGACCGCGAGGACCCCTCTGGACGGTACGGCGGGCAGGAGGGTGACCGCGGTGCGAGCTCCGTCCGGGCGGGGCGCTATCAGGAGCGTCCCCGGAGGGGATACGACGCGTGGGTCGGCCGGCTCATGGGGAGTGGTGTCCTCGATGTACGGCAGGGAGGCGTTGAAGAGCTGGGCGGGAGCGACCCGGGGGGCCATCACGCCTTCGCTGTCCGGGAGAGGCGCGGAGGCCGACTTCCCGGTCCGCGCACGGGCAACTTTCTGGAATGTGCTCGGGGGCCAACCGGGCCGCTCGGAGGCCAAGATGGCGTAATGGGCGTCGGCCAGGGCGACCGCGTCGGCGGCGATTTGTCGATTGAGCTCGGTCTTCCGCTCGATCAGACTGATCAGTTCGCGGATCGTCCCCATCTGTTCGCGCGGGGGAAGGGCCACCGGCATCTTCCGCAGGGCGTCGAGGCTCAGGGTCGGCTCGACATGGGCGGTGACATGCTGTTCGATCCAGGACCTGGCGGTGGGAGTCCTGAGCCAGATACGCAGCCACTCGGTGACATCGGGATCCTTGGACCTGATGATCCCCACGGAGCGCGTCGCGATCCAGCCGTGGTGCTCCGCAGTCACCAGGGCCGCATCGCCGACCCGGCGGACCAGGACGACCACGAGATCGCCCTCCCGCAGCGCCGCCCGCGTCGTCCGCGGGTGGGCTCTGCCGGTACGGCCCGGCTGGTCGGTGGTGATCCGCCCATCGCCAATGTCGCCCGCGCGGACGACACCTTGATCGCCCGGCAGGCCGTTCTCGAGGATGCCGTACGTGAGCTTCCGGTCGGCGGCGTCTTCCACCGTCACGTTCTCCCAGGCCTCAAAGCGCCTCGGGAGGGAGGCGACCGCGGTCGTGAGGTCGTGCATCACAGGCTGTCCAAGGCTCGTCGCAGGTCACGCTCCAGCACGTGCGCTTCATCGAACTTCGCGTACAACTCCCGGGTGAGCCGCTCGACCTGGAGTCGCGCCGCCACGCCTTCCTCGACCGCTTCGGCTCCCGCGTATGACGTGGGCAGCAGATCGTGCTCACGGTCGGCGATCTCCTGAGCTGAGCTGGACCGGCACCAGCCGGGCTCATCCTCGTAGTCGGCTTCTCGCCCTCCGGAATCGGCCGCTGTCCCCCTCCAAGCGGCAAGCGTGCGCAGGATCTTCTCCACGCCGTCGGGGGCCAGGCGCCGCTGCCGGGATTTACCCACAAGCTCGTACGCCTCTCGGGCATGGATGAAGAGGACCTGACCACGACGGTCTCTCTGCCCCCAGCCCCTGTGCGGGCTCTTGTCCCGATTCAGCAGCCAGACGCAGCAGGAGATCTTGGTGTGGGTGAACAGTCCGGGTGGCAGCGCCACGACGCACTCGACGAGGTCGGAGCCGACAAGATGTTCGCGGATTCTTCGCTCGATCGGTCGTACGCCGGTGGCGGCACCGTCGGCCATGAGGACGGCGGCCCTGCCCTGAGGAGCGAGGGCGTGTGCGATATGCAGCAGCCAGGCGAAGTTCGCTTTGTCGCGTGGCGGAGCAGCTTCTTCCGGCCACCGCGGGTCGCTCTCGGGCAGGGGGTCGGGTCCCCAGGCCGACACGTTGAAGGGCGGATTGGCGAGCACGATGTCGTATGACGCGTGTGCGGGCCGCTCCAAGCTGTCCATCGGCGGCTCAAGCGTTGCCGTGACACCGTGCGCGGCGAGGTTCATCTGCGCGATCTGCAAGGTGCCGGCATGAAGGTCCTGCCCCGTCAGTGACAACTTGGCATCGAGAAAGCCGATCTGTTCACGAACCTGGCGTACGGCCTCGATCAGCAGCCCCGCCGAGCCGCACACGGGGTCGAGGACCCGGTTCCCGTCCTGAGGCACCGCCGCTGCCACCATCAGTCGCACGATGTCCCCGGGCGTGAAGTAGTGTCCGCCCTGAGCCTGAGCGGCGGACAGATCCGCCAGACATTGGTCAAGTAGCCCGGCCGGCTTCTCGGCTCGGTCGATGGCCACGATCAGCCGGCGGAGCTGATCCTCGACCGTCGCCGGAAGCCGGGGCACCAGGCCCGGGTCCTCATCGGCATCCTCCAGGCCAAGACCTCGCGGCAGCCACTGACTCAGGCAGCTTCGAACGCGCGGTCCCACCGGTGTGGAACGGTCTGCGGTCTGGGCGACGAGCCAGGTCCACGAAGGTCTCCTCGATACCGCCGCATGATGGTCCCGTGCCGCCCACCGCAGGTAGATCAAGCCGACGACAACGCGGCAGGCGTCCTGTGCGTTCATCCTGCCGCTGATGCTCCGCGTCAGCCGCCGAACCTGAGCCAGCACCGCGTCCGGTCCTGCTTCCATCATCCCTCCGGGCGTTTGCGTCCTTTGTCGCGCAGGCTGCCGGTCACGCACGCTCACACCACCCCCACGGTGGACATGATCAGGATGACAAGCGGCAGGGTGGCGGCGAAGGCCGCGGCCCCTGTCCGGATCGCCGCCGTAAGCCGCGCCCCTCCTGTCCTCTCCAGCATCCCGGCCAGCAGTGCGACCACCACCGCGAACAAGACCGCCACGGTCACGAGCAACAGCTTGTGTTCCATCTCCGACTCCCACCCTCTCGATGTGTCGCCCCATGGGGCGTACCACGAGTGCGTTCGGCTCGCTTTCCCTCGCCGACTTGTAAGAACCGTAGAGGTCGCACGGCAAGCGCCGCTCAGAGCACGCGGTTTGGGTTTTTCTTACGGAAAGGAGGAGGCCATCAGGGCCTGAATCAAGGAGCACAGGATTTGGGCTTTCCCGGCAGGGCGGAGTCGGCGTCCACGCAGGGGCAGTTACGTCCCCGGCCTTTCGGCCTCATCGGTCGCAGGAAGCAGCTCGGTCCTCCGTGGCAGGAGATGGCGAGAGCGGGAAGCCACGCCATGCGGCACCGGGGGCACTTCACCTGAAGCACCAGAGGACCGATGCGGCGTGACGGGTGGCACGACACTTCCCGCACACCCCGCCCAGCACGGGGAGATTTAGGTAAATCAGATCTACGTAAACTAAATCTACCTAGAGGTCGCGGAGAAGGCTGGCGTCGCCGTTCGACCAGCACGATCTCGCGGCCCTCCAGAAAGGCGCGGGACACGTGCCCGGCTTCATTGCAGGCAGTACCGGACTGGCTTTCGTTTCACTGTCCGGTACTGCCGAACAGCTGGACACCTCGACGATCGATCTGCTCTGGGGAGCAGTGGATGTCGTCGCCTCCTGGCAGCCATGACATGGGCGGCCCCGTGCGCAGCGGCCGACGGCCCGATCGGCTACGTGCCCGCTCGTTTCACCGGGACGGCCGTCTGAATCACCAGCTCGCCGCTCACCAATGGGTCGGTTTGTCCCCATTTCCTGGGTCCCCCGCCGGGGGCACCATCTGTGCAAGGAAAAGTGCAAGTCAGGGCCTTCTTGGGCGAACCCGGCAGCTGAGGGACTGACAGAAATACTCTGTCAGTCCCTCAGCTTTCCGTGTTCACGCAGGTCAGGTCTGGTACAAGTTCTTGCGCAGGTCGGTACCCCCGGGAGATACCCAATCCATAGGAAAGCTTTTCCGGCGGATGGTGACGAGCCAGCGTGCGCGCTTGGTTCTCGTGCGGCCATACGATCCACTCTGCCGAAACTGCCGCCCTGACGCCAATCATCCCAGGACTTCCCCGACACGGGCAGACGGCCCCGGTAAATATCGCGGACCTACGGCCCGCCCGCCCTCGGCATCTCCCACATCTCCCGAAGACACACCCGAACAGGGACGCTCGTCGCTCAGGATCGCACGTCAGCCCTCGTTCCAGTGCCAGGACGACGGCCCGCGTGCGGTCAGGGCGATGACTCCGGCGCGCATCACGGTGTGGTCGTCGACCACGACCACACGGATCCGGTCGTTCACGTTGTCGGTCACCGTGTCGGTCATGGTCGGTCCTGACTGTGAGTGGGAAGGGTGGCGAGGACGCGGGTGCCTTCCCCGGGGGAGCTGGTGACGGTGAGCTCGCCGTCGAGTTCGGCGAGCCGTCGCCGCATGCCGTCGAGGCCGAAGCCGCGGGCGTCCTCGACGACGAACCCGTGGCCGTCGTCGGTGATCTCCAGCTCCACTACGCCCGGCGATGCGCTGAGGAGCACGCCGACGGTGGCGGCTCCGGAGTGCTTGCGTATGTTGGCGAGGGACTCCTGCATGCAGCGCAGCAGGGCGACGCGGGTGTGCTGGTCCAGGTCGATGTCGGGCAGTTCGGCGGTGGCGGTGAGGCCGGTGTCCTGCGTGAAGCGGTCCAGGGTTCTGCGCAGGGTGGTGGCGAGCGAGCCGGCCGCGACTGCGCCCTTGGGGACGGAGCCGACGAGGACCCGGGCCTCGGCAAGGTTCTCGCGGGCGGTCTGTTCGATGGAGATGAGTTGCTGGGCGCAGCGTTCGGGGTCGCCGTCGGCGGCGGCACGAGCGGCCTCCGCGAGCACCACGATGGAGGCGAAGCCCTGGGCGAGGGTGTCGTGGATCTCCCGGGCGAGGCGCTCGCGCTCCTCGGCCGCCCCCTGCCGCTGATAGGCCGCTGCCAACTCCTCTTGGGTACTGGCGAGTTCGGCGGTCAGCTGTTCCTGCCGCTCGTTGCTCTGGTCGATGAACCGGTACATCCACAGGCCCAGGCCCGCCCCAGCGACGTAGGCGACCACGGTAACCACCAGGTTGCCGGTGCGGAATTGAGAGCTCCAGTCCTGGCCGATCGCGCCGCCGAACACGGCGAGCGCGGCGGCCGCCCCGCTGAGCGTGACCGCGTCGCGCGGGGCGCGGGTGTAGAGCCAGAACTGCGGCAGCGACATCACGTAGAGGGCGGCGGCGCCGTCCAGGGAGTAGGACGTCGCGCCCAGGACGAGGGCGAGGACGGCGAGGTAGGCACGGCGGCCCAGGACGGGGTTGTCCGGGCGGGTCAGGACAACGATGTGGCACAGGGCGACCAGGACGAGCAGGCCGAGCGTTCCGTACTTCCGGGCCGGCGACTCGTCGAGCACGGCGACGGCCGTCGGCAGCAGGCCGAGCAGGATCCAGCACGCCATGTTCCAACGGCGGATCCGATCCAGGGTGGGCCGGTCGCCCGGCTGCTGCTGCTGAGTCAATTGATTCACCTCGTACATAGGGCAGTTGAGTAGCGACCGACGGTCCGTTCGGGACAGCCCACCGAGCGAGCGGAGTTATGGCTCACGTGACTGTCCTCGAAGCCGACGGTGCGCTCATCAGTGGGGCGGATGTTCCTCGATGCGGCACCAGTCCGCACTAGTCCTTGATGCCCGCCATGTCCCCAGGGCGGCCCCGCAGCACGGCCCCCGCCGCCAGCAGCGTCGTCGTCAGGGTCAGTGCCGCCGCCGCGGCCAGGACCACGACGAGGATCCACGGGGAGCCGCCGGGTAGCGCCGTGCCGAGGACGCTCATGCTGAGCGGTACCAGCGTCGCCCCCGCGACCAGGAGGCCGAGGACGATGCCGGCCAGGGCCACCAGGGACGCCTCGACCGCCATCATCTGCAGTACCTGGCGGCGCGTGGCGCCGATGAGCCGCTGGAGCATGAACTCCTTGCGCCGCTCCGTCGTCGCGAGGACCTGCGTGTTGATCAGGGAGAGCGTCGCGTAGCCGACGACGACGCCGAGAACCAGGTACGCCATCCACGCCTGGGTGTCGTCCGCCTCCGCCTGCGCCGCTTTGAGAGCGTCCGTGTCCGACACCCGCAGGCCGGGCTGGAGCGCGGCCAACTTGGCGAGGGACGCCATGAGCTGGGCGCGGTCGGTGCCGGCCGACGCTGTCACCATGATCTGGGGCACGAGCGCGCCGTCCGTGTGTCCGACCAGCACCGACGCCGGAACGAGCGCGGTCTCGTAACCACGCCGTCCCTCGACCGTGGCCACCAGTTTCAGCTTGACCTGTGTGCCGTCGCCGAGCCGCATCGGGACCAGGTCGCCGAGCTCGCGGTCCTTCGCGTACGTGGCGGGCAGCGCCACCGAGTCGCCGCTGAGGGCGGTGAGACTGCCGCTCGACGCGTGGTAAGCCGTCGTACGGTCCAGGCCCTGTGGGGTGACGCCCTGCATCGACAGCTCGGTGGGTTGCGGGCCCGCGTCCTCTCCCTCGCCCGGGCGCATCGGCTCGTCCGGCTCGATGTACCCGGTCGTGGGGATCTGCGCGGACGCCGCCGCCACCCCCGGCTGTCTGCGGACCGTGTCGACGAGGTCGAGCGGCAGCCCACCGGAGGCCGATGTCACGACCGCGTCCGCGCGCAGGTTCTCGTCGAACGCCCGCTCGGCGCCTTCGGACTGTGTGGTCTGCATGTAGATCAGGCCTACCGCGAGACCGCTCGCCAGCATCACCGGCATCACGGCCGAGGCGAGTCGTGCCGTACGTGCCCGCGCGTTGTGCGCGGCGAGCTGGCCGGCGAGCCCGGACACCATGCCGACGGGACGGCGCAGCACGGCCACCATGGCGCGTACGACGACAGGACCGAGCAGACCGAACGCCGCCGCCCACACCATTGCCGCCGGCGTTGCGACACCGGCCGCGTCCGGCCCGGCCGAGCCCGCGGTGCCCCAGGCGAGGGCCGCGCCCCCGGCCATGCACAGCAGCCCGACGATCAGCCGGAACGCACTGAACCAGCGGCGCTGCAGCGTGGCCTCGGCCAGCGCCTCGATCGGGCGGGTGCGCGCCGCGGCCTGTGCCGCGATGTACGCCGAACCGATCGCGGTGAGCAGGGCCGTGCCCACACCGACGATCACTGGCACGGAGCCGGCCCGGTACGCGATCGACCCCGGTACCACGCCCGCGTCCGCGAACGCGTCCAGGAGCCAGCGCCCGAACCGGGGCCCGGGGATGGTGGCGAGCCCGGTGGCGACGACCGCGAGGAACAGGGTCTCGCCGAGGATGAGGCGGCGCAGCTGCCCAGGGGTCGAACCAATCGTGCGCAGCAGCGCCATCTCGCGCTGCCGCTGCTGGATAGAGAGGCCCAGCGTGCCGGCCACCACGAACACGGTGACCATCGCCGACAGACCGCCGAATGCGGCGGCGAGCGGGATCAGGTCGCTGCCGTCGGCCACCACGTCCGGGTCCTCGGCGCGGCCGCGGTTGTCCCCGGTCAGTACCGTGACCGGTGAGCCGTCGAGGACCGCGCGGATGGCCGAGGCGACCTCCTGGGTGTTCGCGCCGGAGGCCGGGAAGACACCTATGTTGTCGGTCGTGCCGACGCGGTCCGCGACCCTGGCGGCCTCGGCGTCCGCGAGGAAGACGTCGCTTTCGTCGTCGCCTCCGTCGTCCGGCCCGGTGGCAAGGCCTGAGACCTGGTAGCCCTTCTGTGTGCCGTGGACGAGGAGCTGGATCCGCTCGCCGGTGGTCAGCCCCGTACGGTCCGCGAACGCCTTGCCCAGCACGATCTGGCCGTCCTCGGTGGGTGCCGTGCCGTCGGTGAGCTGGTAGGGGGAGAGCCTGGCGGAGGACCAACCGTGGCCGGTGACCTTCCCGCCCTTGACGAGGGCCGCGGGGAAGGACATGTCCTGAACCGCCGCCGCAACGCCCGGTACCTTGTCGATCTTTTCCGTCAACTCGGCGTCGATACGCAGTCGTTCCGGGAAGACGAGGTCTTTCTGTGTGTACTTGTAGCGCTGGTCGCCGGTGACGACGATCGGTGCGGCGGCCAGCCGGTGCGGCGGTGCCGCGTTGTGGATCCCGGTCTCCAGGAGCCCGCCGGAGCCGATGACGATGACGGCACCGAGGAACAGGGCCATGAACGAGACGATGAAGCCGCTCATGTGGTGGCGCAGGGTGCGCGCCGCGATCCGGATCATCGGCGCACCTCGTGTCCGGTCCGCTGGATGTTGACGGGGTCGCCCCAGGTGCCCAGCTTCTGCAACTGCTCCGTCACCTGCTCGACAGTCGGCCGGTCGACTACACCGGTGAGCCGGCCGTCGGCCAGGAACACGACGCGGTCGGCGTACGCGGCGGCCACCGGGTCGTGCGTAACCATCACCACGGTCTGTCCCACCACGTCCACCGACTGCCGTATCAGCGTGAGCACTTCGGCGGCGGTGCGCGTGTCCAGGGCGCCGGTCGGTTCGTCGCCGAAGATCACCGCGGGCTGGGTGACGAGCGCCCGCGCGATGGCGACGCGCTGCTGCTGACCGCCGGAGAGCTCACCGGGACGGCTGCGCCACTTGCCGGACAGGCCGACCTGTTCGAGGACTTCGTCGACGACGGCCTTCTTGGGGCGTTTGCCCGCCAGCCGCAGCGGCAGTGTCACGTTGTCCACCACGCTCAGCGCCGGAAGGAGGTTGAACGCCTGGAAGACGAAGCCGATGCGCTCGCGGCGGAACTTGGTCAGCGCCTTCTCCCGCAGCGAGGCGAGGTCCACCCCGTCCAGGTGCACCGCACCCGATGTCGGACGGTCGAGGCCCGCGGCGCAGTGCAGGAAGGTGGACTTGCCCGAACCCGAGGGGCCCATGACGGCGGTGAAAGTACCCCTCTGCAGGCTGATGCTGACGTTGTCGAGTGCGGTCACTCGGTTTTTCGGTCCGCCGTAGAGCCGGCTGACGGCGTCGAGCCGGACGACCGGCCGAGCATGCGGGTCCTGTGTCCCGTCCATGGGCTGTCCTTTGGCCTGGGAAAGGGGGTGGCTTGGGGGTGCGGGGCGTATCACCGGGGGGAGAGAGATGGGCGCGCCCCGCTGCCATTCATGCTCTTCGTACGGGGTGTGGTGCCGACAGCGGCAAACAGTTGAACCTGAGGTCCACCGAACGGTGGACCCCCCGTACGGCTCAGTGGAAGCTGAGGGTGTGGTGGACGGTCACCTTGCCTTCACAGGCCGTGCTGGTCGAGGAGTCGCATCAGGTTGCGTTTGCGCTTCTGGCCGGCGCGCAGGGCGGTGAGGTACGTGGTGAACTCGTCCTGGGTACCCAGGCGGCGGTGGCAGTCGCGGATGCTGAGCAGCAGGCTGGTGAGCTGCTCGTAGATCGCGTTGCCCGTCTGCTTCGTGAGGGGTTGGCCAGGCGCAGGTAGACGCCGAGCGCGTCGGCGGGGCGGGTGGCACGGGCCTGGTCGGCGAGGGTGAGCCACTGTTGGTCGTGGGCGCCGGTCTCGGTGGCGGCTTGCCAGGCCGCGTCGGTGTCCTTGTCGTCGAGCAGGGCGTCGATCAGGGCCGGGCCGCCGTACCGAGAGTGATGTTGCTGCTCTGCGTCGGCACGCAGCAGGGCGAGCGCCCCCTCACGCTCGGCCGGCCAGCAGTCCGCGGCCCCGGCGTCCGCTCGCAGTTGCTGGTACGCGAGCAGAGTGCGGCGAGCGCCGAAGTGGTCACGGCGCAGGGCCACTGCATCGGGGAACCGGTCCGCCTGCGCGTAGCGGTCGCAGAGGTAGTCGACGAGGGCAGTGTCGACGGCGGCGAGGTCCCGGGTGTCTTGGATGCCGCGTTCCGCCCAGCGCAGGGCCTCGTCTGGTCGCCGGGCGGTGTCCAGCTCGTGGGCGATGACCAGGTGCGTGCGCCCGTTCGGTGAGAGGTCGGCCGCATGCACGGCGATCACCGCGTCGACGTCACCTCCCGCCTTGGCCAGACGCTCCATCAGGTACTTCTCGGCCCAGCCGCGGCGGTTGCCCCGCCACGCCTCGACCGCCAGCTTCCGCAGGACGGCCATCCCCTCTTCGCTGAGGATTTCCTCGTAGTCGAGCGGATCGATGTCTGTGAGGCCGTCGTCCACGTCGCCGAGCGCGTGGTCGACCAGCCAGCGCGCGAGCTCCTCGTGGTCGGGGCGTGCCGCACGGCACGCTTCGAGGTGGGCGTCGGCGAGGTCTGCACCGACCTGGCCGAGCCATCCGTCCGAGTCGTCGACGCTCTCCACCGCGTCGGCGAGCAGCTTCATCGCCTCCCGCGCCAGGGTGATCGCGTCGTCGGCCCGGCCAGATCTGGTGAGTGCGCCGATCGCGGACACCGCCTGCCCGGCCTGGTCGGCGTAGGCGCGGGCATCGGCGTACTCGACGTACCCGTACTGCGCGAATGGTGAGATGTTCAGCAGATCGCGGATACGGGCGCGGACCGCGGCGAGGTCCCCGCGAGCGCTCGCGGCCCGAAGCTCCAGGCGGCGCCGTAACTGCCGGTCCTCGACGATCTGTTCACGTACGAGGGCGAGCAATGCCTCCTTGGACAGGCCGGACAACCAGCCGTCAAGGTCCTGCCCACGGTCTCGGGCCGTCTTCCGCTGCCGCGGCAGACTCTCCCGCTGGGCAAGCACGGTCAGGCCGAGGGCGACCAGATGCTTGCAGAAGTTGCCCTCCATGCCATACGGGCAGTGGCGCTAGCTCCCCTCCGTGTGCAACGCAGGCGATTCCGGAAAGGTCGACACGTCTGCCTACGCGCCCGCTCGATTCACCGGGGCGGCCATCTGGACCACCAGCTCACCACCCATCAATGGCTCGTTTTCCCCATTTACCGGGTCCTTCGCCGGGGGCTCGTGCCGCGGCGGGGGTCAGTGGCTGAGGAGCCAGGTGATGCGGTCGTAGGCGAGGATCTGGTAGAGGACCATGACCGCCAGCAGCCAGCGGGCGGCGCGCTGCAGGCCGGCGAAGTGGAGGGCGGCCACCGCGCCGAAGAATATGGCGAGTTCGAGGAGCAGTCGCGCCGGGCCGGGGGTGTGGATGTCGCTCTCGCCGGACCGGGAGGGGTCGTCCGGCACGGTGAAGGTTCCCCATGCCCAGCCCAAGGCGACCGGGAGAGCGACGGCGGCGAGCCAGCGCCACGGCGGGGGCACGGCACGCCACGCCCAGAGTGTCACGCAGGCCAGCGAGGCGAGTTCGAGCAGGAAACGGACGGCGAGCATGCCGTCGTTGTTGGCGAGGGCCAGCGGGACGTTCATCTGGTCGCCTCCGGGCGGTCGTGGAGCGTCGTGCCGGAGGGGTCGCCGTGGAGGGCCTGGTCAGGTATCGAACGTGATGCGACAGGCACGGGGGCCACCCTTGTGCGAGGAACGGGAGGAACGGTACGAGCGTCGGCCGGGGTGAGCGGTCCAGTTGGCGGGCCGACCCGCCGTCTGGCATCGCCGCTGTCGGCAGGACAGTATCCGAGGCACCCGATGAGCCCGGGCCGGGCCGGCGCACCTGGCGGAAACCGCGGACAGGACCGCCTGGCGGCGGTTGCGCACAGCGGTGAAGGGTCGGCCTTACGGCCCGCCGAGCCCAAGCGGGGAGTTGGCCCCGCCCCGACGGCCGAAATCCGACTCCTCGCCGAAGCCCGGGAGCGGTGGGAGCGTCGGACGCGAGTGCCGCGTGACATGCCCCGCGGCCGCGCCCGGCGGGCCCCTTCGCCGCTCCTCCATCCCCGGCCGATTCGGCCATAGGTGAACCACATGTTTCGCTCCTGTGTCGTCGGGCACGCTCACGGCAATGGGAGCGCTCCCATCATCGGGCCTCCCCGCACCCATCGGCACCCCCCCACGGACGATGGAGATCGGCCATGAAGAATTGTCATGATCAGGTCAGACGCCCCTTACGCTGGGCCCTCCGCACCCTCGGCCTGCTGTCCGCCGCACTGCTCACCCTGATCCCCTGGACCGGCACCGCCTCCGCCCACGGCTCGGTCATCGACCCCGCGTCCCGCAACTACGGCTGCTGGCTGCGCTGGGCGGACGACTTCCAGAACCCCGAGATGGCACAGAAAGACCCGATGTGCTGGCAGGCGTGGCAGGACAACCCCAACGCCATGTGGAACTGGAACGGCCTCTACCGCAACGGCTCCGCGGGCAACTTCCCGGCGGTGGTCCCGGACGGCCAGCTCTGCAGCGGCGGCCACACCGAGAGCAACCGCTACAACTCCCTGGACACCGTCGGCGCCTGGCAGACCACGAACATCGGCAACAAGTTCACGGTGAAGCTGTACGACCAGGCCAGCCACGGCGCGGACTACTTCCTGGTCTACGTCACCCGCCAGGGCTACGACCCCACCACCCAGCCGCTCAAGTGGAGCGACCTCCAGCTGATCACCAAGACCGGTAAGTACGGCCCCAGCCAGAACTACTCGATCGACGTCAGCACCTCGGGCTACACCGGGCGCCACGTCGTCTACACCATCTGGCAGGCCTCGCACATGGACCAGACGTACTTCCTGTGCAGCGACGTCAACTTCACCTGAGCCGCCCACCACGCGGCAGGAGCGGCCCGCCAGGAGCCCTGGCGGGCCGCTTCGGCTTGCGGTGGGGAGTGGCCCATCGGCGTCAGGCGCCCTCCCGGCGCGAACCCGACGATCCCCGACGGACGGCCGACACAAACTCACACCGGACAGCAGGCGCATCTACGTCCGGTCGACGATCGAACCCGCCCTCACGCCTCCGTCCAGAGGCCGAGCCGAGGGGCATTAGCGAGGCGTTAGTGGGGCGTTAGCGGGGCGGCAGTGGCACGGCAGGGGGCGGGATCAGGGTGGTTGTCGTACCGATCAGCTTTCTCCGACCCCCGCAGGAGATCCGCCATGCGCCCCATCAGCTTCGCCGAATGCCGCGCCCACGCCGTGCAGATCACCGCCGTCGCGCTGGCCACCGCGGCCGCCCTGAGCGTGGCCGTGTGCGGGACCCTGGACGGTACGGGGCTGCGGACCGAGGGGAAGGTGGACCACGGTTACGGGCAGCAGGCGGTCACCGCCGACCCCATACGGGCGTCGCTCGTCGCCGACAGCGCCCAACCCATCGCGCGCTAGCGGCCGTTGCCGCGGGGGCATGGGACTCCGGGGGCGAAGCGGTTCGGGGAGCAGGTCACCAGGGCCAGGGAGAGGAACGACGTGCGGCCTGCGTAGAAGCCGACGGAGACGTCGCCGCCGTGCGTCAAAGTGTCCGCGGCCGTGGCGACCAGGTGGGCCAGGCGGGCCGTGTCCGCCTCCTGCTGGGAGTGGAAGCCGGGGGCGTGTTCGGTGAGCTGCCGGCCCAGCCACGCGGCGGCGTCCTTCGGTTCCTCGAAGGTCTCGCGGATCAGGCCGGGCGCCTTGAGCAGCCAGTGGGCGGTTTCCAGCGGGGGCAGCTCCGAGCGTCTGAAGGCGTCGACGAGGTGCCGGTGGTACTCCTGGTCCTCCGGGCTGACGGGTGGCCTGGGGCGGTCCGGTGGGCGGCGGAGCGCGTCCCGGTCGAACAGCTCCTTCTCGCCCAGCCAGGAATACGCGTGGATGTGCACGCGACAGCCGTTCCCGCCGCCGGGCCATCCGCTTCTCTCAGTCGGTCTCCTTCACCGAGATGTCGGCAACCGTGTCGTAGAACGACAGATGGTCCTTGATCTCCGCGACCGCGTCGAGCGGGTCCGGGTAGGCCCACACCACATCGGTGTGCGGGCCGCTCCCGCCCTCCTCGCCAAGGTACGTCCAGTACGCCGCCTGGCCCTTGAACGGGCAGGTGGTGTGCGTGTCGGTCGGCTCGAGGAGTGACAGGTTCACGTCCTGCGGGGGCAGGTAGTAGCGGACGGGCAGGCCGGTCTCGAAGAGGAGCAGCGGGCGGCGCGACTCGGCGACGACCCGGCCGTCGATCGTGACCGTGACGTGCTGGGTGCCGCGGACCACCTCCACGCGGTGGCCGCGGATGCCCGTGCCGGTGCCTGTGCCTGTGCCCGTCCCGTGGGGATGAGTCGTCATGACGGTCCTCCTCGCGGTGGTGACTCCGGGGGTGCGTCATCTACGACAACGCAGCCCCCGGGCCGGTCATTCCGTCAGTCCGCGACCTCGATGAAGATCGGGTTCGTGTAGCACCAGGTGTCGGCCCACGGGTCGCCGTCGCCAGGCTTGTGCGGGATCGGGCCGTGCGGGTCGACGGAGGCGCCCAGCAGGCCGGTGCCGTGACGGTTGCCGTCGCTGCCGCGGAGCCGGATGTAGCCGGACTCCTCGGCCCTGGCCAGGGGGATCCGCAGGGTGTACGTGCCGGTGCGGCCGGAGACGTCCGAGGTGTGCACGACGCGGGTGTCCGGGGCGCGCCACGCGTCACGGTCGCGCGCCGGGCCGCGGACCGCGCCGCGGATCACGTCGAGGTGGGCCAGGCGCGGCAGGACGCCGTGGAAGTTGGGGCGGGAGGCGGTGGTGACGGTGACCGTCAGGGTCAGCCGCTCGCCGCGGCGGACCCGCAGCCGGCCGCCCAGGGTGACCCCACGGCTCTTGCCGCTCTTGCCGTCCTGGTCACTACGGTCGCTCTCGCGGTGCAGGCGTACGTCCAGGGCGTCGAGCAGCTGCCCGTGGTCCACCCACACCCGCCCGGCCCGCAGCCCCGCCATCACCTGGCGGTAGCCGTACCCCGTCACGCCCACGTGCGTACGGCTGAACTGCCCCGGCCAGAAGTCGCTGCCCGGCTGCTCCTTGTCCGTGTCGACCGGGTTGGGCAGCCTGCCGGTGTTGTCGAAGTTCTGGCCGGGCTGCCAGTCGCCGTTGCGCCAGGTGTCGTGGACGGTCCGGTGGTTGTCGGAGTTCGTGGTGATCGAGAACAGCCGGCCCTCGGACAGCATGGCGTCCCACAGCCCGCCCACCGTCGCGGTCATCCAGTCGAAGCCGCCGTACGTGACGTAGGCCTCGGCCGGGTAGCCGGGCCAGGACTGGGCGGACGGCTTGTTCTCGTACTCCCCGCGGATGGCGGTGGCGCTGCCCCAGCCGGGCAGGGCCGCGCCCTGGGCGCCCGGGGCGCCCTCCGCGCCGATCATGACCTCGGGCGCGGCGTCGCGCCAGGCCCGCAGCTCGTGCGGGGAGTCGATGCCCAGCCGCAGCGGGTGGTTGGCGAGGACCAGCACATCGTCGACGTAGCCGCTCTTGCGCTGCTCGGCGAGCCACTTGATGCCCGCGACCGCGAGCGCCTCGTTCTCGGCGGTGCTGTCGGTGCGGCCCAGCAGCTTGCCGTCGTAGCGCAGCTCGAAGGTGCGCAGCAGGTCGGCCTCGTGGGGGCCGGGCGGCGAGAAGACGGTGCCGTGCTCGGCGCCCGGGATGTACCACTCCAGGCCCTGGAAGATCAGCATGCGCGGGTTCTCGGCGCGGGCCTTCAGGACGTCCTCGTGTTCGGCGAGCGCCCCGCCCGCGTTGGCGTGCCCGAAGTTGCTGTGCTCGGTGAAGACCATCCAGTCGAGGCCGTACTGCGCGGCCCGCTGGGCCTGCTGGGACGCGGTGTACTTCGCGTCGTGGCTGTAGACGGAGTGCACATGGTGGTCGCCGACCAGATAGACGAGGTCCGGGTCGCCACCCGCGTCGCCGCCGGCGGTGGTTGTCGCGGGCGTCTCGGCGGCTGCCGCGGCCGTGGGCGCCAGGGCCATGGCGCCCGCGAAGCCCGCGCCGTACAGGCCCGCCCGGCGCAGCAGCCCGCGCCGCGAGACGCCCTGCGCGTCCAGCGAGTGGGCCTCCACCTCGGGGTCCGCCCAGCGCGGAAGGGACGGAAGCGGTTCGTTCGGGCTCGGCATCGGGGCATCTCCTCGTTCGGGCCGGTCCCTTCCGGGCCGGTGCCCGGTGACCGTACGAGGGGGTGGCCACGGGTTTCCGAGCGGCGGGCGTACGGGGGGTGAACAACCCGCCGAAGCCCCTGGGACGCGTACGGCGTCGCGCTACGCGTCTCGTGCGTCCTCCGGGCGCGGCCAGGACCGTCCCTCGTCCGCCTCCACCTCCCGGTTGAACCGCGTCAGCGCGTCCTCGAACCGCCCCACCTCCTCCGGCGTCCAGTCGGCGAGCACCCGCGCCAGCCCCGCGCGGCGGCGCTCCCGGTCGGCGGTGAGACGGTCGGCGCCGGCGGCGGTGGCGCGCAGTTTGCGGGCGAGGCCCCCCTGGGGGTCCGGGATGCGTTCGAGCAGGCCGACGCGGAGCAGGGCGCCGGTCTGCCGGTTGACGGTCGAGACGTCGAGCCCCAGGGCGTCGGCGAGCTGGCCGATGGACAGCGCGCCCTCGGCGTCCAGGAAGGAGAGGAGGAAGTACGCGGAGCGGTCCAGGCGGTCGCCCGCGCACTGTCTGTCGCCCGCGCCCCGTCTGTCCCCTGCGCCCTGTCTGTCCCCTGCGCCCTGTCCGTGCTCCCTGGTTTCTTCGCCCCCTCCCTGTGCGCATTCCGTGCTGTGCGTGTCCTGCGCGCTCTGCCCCTTGCGGTCCCGGGGGGTCAGCAGAGTGCACCTGGCGACCAGCATCAGCTCGCGTTCCAGCCTCTCCAGCACGCTTCCTCCTCGTCGACCTCTCGCTCACCGCGAGAAATGTGCACGATACACACCGTGTGTAGGATGCACATCTCTCACTTCCTTATTCCGCTCATATGCACAGGACACCCGCTTGGAGGCGGCACCCGTATGTCCCCGTCAGCCCCACCAGCCCGCGTCGAGCCCCTGACCGCCGCGCCGCCCGACCGGACGCTCCCGCGCGAGGTGGGCGGCGGCTTCGTGGCCGTGCTCGCGTTCTGCGGCATCGCCGTCTCGGTGATGCAGACGCTGGTCGTCCCGCTGGTGACCGAGCTGCCGCAGCTGCTGCACACCTCCAGCTCCAACGCCTCCTGGGTGATCACCGCCACCCTCCTCGCGGGCGCCGTGTCCACCCCGGTCATGGGGCGGCTCGGCGACATGTTCGGCAAGCGCCGGATGCTGATGGTGGCCCTCGGGCTGCTGGTCGTCGGCTCGCTGGTGTGCGCCGTCACCTCCGAGCTGGTCGTCATGGTGATCGGCCGGACCATCCAGGGCGGCGCGATGGGCGCGATCCCGCTCGGCATCAGCATCATGCGCGACGAGCTGCCGCCGAAGAAGCTGGGCTCGGCGATGGCCCTGATGAGCTCCTCGCTGGGCATCGGCGGCGCGTTCGGCCTCCCGGCCTCGGCGTTCGTCGCCCAGCACACCGACTGGCACGTGCTGTTCTACGGGGCCGCAGGGCTCGGCGTCCTCGCGCTCGTCCTCGTGCTGGTCGTCGTCCCCGAGTCCGCCGTGCGGACCCCCAGCCGCTTCGACGCCGTCGGCGCGATCGGGCTCTCGGCCGGTCTGGTCTGTCTGCTGCTGCCCATCACCAAGGGCGGCGACTGGGGCTGGACCAGCGGCACCACCCTCGGGCTGTTCGGCGCGGCCGCGGCGATCCTGGTGGTCTGGGGGTTCGTGGAGCTGCGGACCGCCGAGCCGCTGGTGGACCTGCGGACCACCGCACGCCGCCAGGTGCTGCTGACGAACCTCGCCTCGATCATGGTCGGGTTCTCGTTCTACGCGATGTCGCTGATCCTCCCCCAGCTGCTGGAGCTGCCGAAGGCCACCGGCTACGGCCTCGGCCAGTCGATGGTCATGGCGGGGCTGTACGTGGCGCCGATGGGCGTGGCGATGATGCTGGTCTCGCCGCTCTCGGCGCGGATCAACGCCACGCGCGGGCCCAAGGTCTCGCTGGTCCTCGGGCTGATCGTGATCGGTGCGACGTACGGCGGCGGGATCGTGATGATGGACCACGTCTGGCAGGTCGTGGTGCTGTCGACCGCGCTCGGCGTCGGTGTCGGGATCGCGTACTCGGCGATGCCGACCCTGATCATCAGTGCCGTGCCGGCGGCGGAGACGGGCGCGGCGAACGGGCTGAACACCCTGATGCGGTCGATCGGCATGTCCACCTCCAGCGCCGTGGTCGGGGTGATCCTGGCGCACCAGACCACGGCCTTCGGCCCGCTCCAACTGCCGAACACGGACGGGTTCAAGATCTCGTTCGCGGTGGCGTGCGGGGCCGCCGCGGTGGGTCTGCTGATCACGCTGTTCCTGCCGAACCGGCGCCGTACGCCGCTGATCGCCCAGGCGTCGGGGAACCAGGAGCCCCAGCACGCTGAGCCGGTAGTGGCTGGCGTCCCGGCTGCCGAGGTCGCCTCCGGCATCCAGGGCCTGGTGCTCGGGCACGGCGACGCGCCGCTCGCGGGTGCCGCCGTCACCCTCATCGACAACACCGGCCGCCAGCTCGGCCGCACGATCAGCGGCCCGGACGGCCGGTATGCCCTGGCCGCGCCCGACCCCGGCAGCTTCGTCCTGATCGGCTCCGCCCCGGGCCACCAGCCGCAGGCGGCCACGCTGCTGGTGTCCGACGCCCCCGTCACCTGTGACGTACGGCTGGCCGGAGGCGGCGGGCCCATCGGGGCCGTACGCACCCTCGGCGGGGAGCCGCTGGCCGGGGCGGCCGTGGCCGCGACCGGTCCCGACGGTGCGGTCGCGGCCACGGCCGTCACCGACGAGAAGGGCGAGTTCGCGCTGCCCGAGCTGGCCCCCGGCTCGTACACGCTGACCATCAGCGCCGAGGGCCACCGCCCGCACGCCGAGCGGCTGGACGTCACCGGCCACGGTCAGCCCCCGCGGATCGACGCGGAGCTGCGGCCCGCGGCCAAGGTCCGCGGCACCGTACGGGCCCGGGGCGGGCGGCCGGTGGAGGATGCGCGGGTGACGCTGCTGGACTCGGCGGGCGATGTCGTCGGGCAGTGTCTGACCGGCGCGGACGGTGCGTTCTCCTTCGCGGGGCTCACGGGCGAGCACTACACGGTGGTGGCCGGCGGTTACGCACCGGCGACCGCCCCGGTCACGCTTGGCGGCTCGCGGGGGGCGCGGGGCGCGCAGGGCGCGCAGGGCGTCGAGGCGCGGGAGGTCGACTTCCTGCTGGGCCATGGCTGAGCGGCCCGGGGTCGGGGTCTGAGCGGGGCGGCGTAGGGGGCGTCGGCGGGTCGGACGCCTGCGGCGGGCTCGTCCCCTAACCGCCCCTTCCCACAACTGGGGCTCCGCCCCAGACCCCGGCGCGGCAAGGCCGCCCTACCTGGCCCGCTGCCGATGCACGGCTCCACTGCCGGGAAAGGCCCCGCCGCTCGCGGGCCGCACCGCCAGGAGGGATCCCGCCGCCAGGAGGGGCCCCATCACCAGGAAGGTCCCCGCCGCTGGAAGGGCCCACCGCCAGGGCTCCACCACCGGGCGGGACACCAGCCCCACCGCCCGACCGGGCTCCACCCCCGGGTCGGGCCCCACCGCCGGGCCGGGCTCCACCGCCAGGTGTCCGCCCCCGGGTCGGGCCCCACCCCCCGGGTCGGGCCCCACCGCCGGACCGGCTCCACCCCCGGGTCGGGCCCCACCGCCGGACCGGGCTCCACCCCCGGGCGGGCTCCACCGCCAGGGGTCCGCCACTGGACACGGGGTCCAGGAGTGGAGCCCCCGGCCGTGGGGCCGCCAGGCGGGACCCCACCGCCAGGGACCCCACCGCCGGGGACCCCACGGTCGGGGGCTCCGCCACCGCCAGAATGGGGCTCCACCGCCGGAAGGGGCTCCACCACCGGGAGGGGCTCCACCACCGCCAGGAGGGCCCACCGCCAGGTGGACATCACCGCCAGGTGGGGACACCGACCCCGGGGCGGGCTCCACAACCAGTGGCTCCGCCCCTGGACCCCGGGGTCCAGGGGCGGAGCCACTGGTTGTGGGAAGGGGCGGGTAGGGGAAAAAGCGCCGCTACGCGGCTCCGGCCGCGTCCGCCGGACGCGGGCACGCCGACGGCCCCTCGGCCGTCCGGCGCTCCGTCTGCCCCCTGAGCGCGCGCTCATTCCTCCATGGCGCCCTCCTCCTCAGGAAGGCTTTCCTCCTCCGGGAGGCTCTCCCACGCCTCGCCCTTCCTGAACAGCTCGTAGCCCTCCTCATCCGCGATCGACTCGGCCTCGGCGCGGCTGTGGAGGGGAACCTCGTAGGTGTGGCTGTCGACCGTCGCGTGGACGCCTTCGCCGTCGGTGATCGTTGCGATCGCGTGCGTCTCGTAGATGACGCACCCGGGCTCGGCCCTGCTCCAGACCACGTGCATGCTCACTGCCATCGGACACTCCCGAAGACGAGCCCCCTGGTATCAGGGTCTCACCTGCTGACCTGGTTCTCACCGAGTCGCCGCCCCGACCCCCTCGGGCAAGATCATCCGGCTCGTCGTACAGGGCCCCGACGGCGCACTCCGCGCGCCCGTCACCCGGTCCACAAACCGGTGCACCACCTAGAGCATTGAGCAACGCAAGCCCGGAAACAGGCGTGTGTGCAAGGGTGTTGACGAGAGGATGTTGAGCGGCAGGGGCACAGGGGCAGAGGAAGGAAGCACGACAATGACGAGCATCGCAGCGGACGCCGAGGCGTGGATCCGGCGGTACGAGAAGTCCCCGGGCAGCGCGGTACGGCTGGTGTGCCTGCCGTACGCCGGGGGGTCGGCCAGCTACTTCTTCCCGGTGGCGAAGGCGCTGGCGCCCTCGATCGAGGTGCTCGCCATCCAGTACCCCGGGCGTCAGGACCGGCACCGTGAGCCGTGCATCGACGACATCGGCAAGCTCGCGGACGCCATCACCGGCGTGCTGGACGGGCTGGACGACAAGCCGCTCGCGCTGTTCGGCCACAGCATGGGCGCCACGCTGTCGTACGAGGTGGCGCTGCGGCTGGAGAAGCGGGGGGTGGTGCCCGTCCGGCTGTTCGTCTCCGGGCGCCGGGCGCCGTCCCGGTACCGCGACGAGACCGTGCACACGCGGGACGACGCGGGGGTGTTGCAGGAGCTGCGCGCGCTGAACGGGACGAGCGGCGACGTGCTGGAGAACGAGGAGCTGCTGCGGATGGCGCTCCCGGCGATCCGCGGCGACTACCGGGCCATCGAGTCGTACCGCTGCGAGCCCGGGCGGCGGATCAGCTGCCCGATCACCGCGCTGACGGGGGACGCCGACCCGAGGGCGTCGGTCGACGAGGTGCGCGACTGGGCCAAGCACACGACCGAGGACATGGACCTCACGGTCCTCAGCGGCGGGCACTTCTTCCTCAACGACCATGTGCCCCAGGTCCTCAACATCATCTCCGAGCGGCTGCTGCCGACGACCCATTCCTGAAGCCGGAGGCCGGGCCCGGGTCCCCTTTCACCCGGGCCCGGGCCCGGGCCCGGCCCCCCGTCTCACCGCCGCCGCGCGACCGCCACGTTCACCAGGGCCAGCACCGCCAGCACGCCCCCGAACCACATCACGCTCGACACCCCGATCCCGTCGGCCGCCCGCCCGCCGAGCAGCGCGCCCAGGGAGATCGCGACGTTGAACACCCCGACGAACAGCGCCGAGGCCGCCTCCCGCGCGCCCGGCTCCGGCACCGCCTGGAGCACCCACGTCTGCGAGGTGACCGACACCCCTCCGTACGCCAGCCCCCACAGCAACAGCAGCACCGTGGCCCCCGGCGTCGTCCCGCCGACCAGCGGCACCAGCAGCTCCGCCACGGCGAGCAGGGTGAAGATGACCATGAGGGTGCGGCGCGGGTCGCGGTGGGCGGTGGCGCCGGCCAGGAAGTTCCCGGCGATGCCCGCCACGCCGTAAGCGAGCAGCAGCGTGCTGATCAGCCCGGTCTCGACCCCCGAGACCTCTTCCAGCACCGGGCGGATGTAGGTGTACGCGCAGAAGTGCCCGGTGACCACCAGCAGGGTCGTGATCAGGCCGGTGCGCAGCCGGGCATTGCGGAACAGGCCGGGCACCTCGGCCAGCCGGATCGCGCGGTCGGCGGGCAGCGGCGGCAGGGTGACGGCCAGCGCGGCGGCGACGGCCAGGGAGAGCGCCGCCATCACCGCGAACGCGGCGCGCCAGTGCACCAGATCGCCGATGAGCGTCCCGGCTGGCACGCCCACGACGGACGCCACGGCGATACCGCTGAAGACGACCGACGTGGCGTGGCCGACGGACTTCTCCGGCACCAGCCGCGCCGCCAGCCCCGCCGCGATGGACCACACGCCGCCGATGCTCACCCCCACCAGAATCCGGGCGAACAGCAGCACCGCGAAGCCGGGCGCGGCCGCCGACAGCAGGTTGGCGGCGGCCAGCAGCCCCAACAGGCCGATGAGCAGCCGCCGCCGGTCGATCCGGCCGGCGGCGACGGTCAGCAGGGGCGCGGCGACGGCGGCGACGACGCCGGGCACCGTCATGGCCAGTCCGGCCGTGCCGGGCGAGACGCCGAGCGCGGAGCCGATCGAGGTGAGGAGGCCGACCGGCAGCATTTCCGTGGTGACGACCGAGAAGGTGCCGACCGCCACGGCGGCGACGGCGAGCCAGTTCCTGAACGGCGAGCGCACGGATCCGGCCCCGGTCCCGGACATGCCCTCCGGGGTGGTGAGTTCCGTGGTGTTGGACATGTCTCAAGCGAACAGCCGGAATCGGCCGGGAACAACGGAGAATTCCTCAGCCTTCTATGAGCCGGGCTTATCGACACACGATTCGACGCGCGATTCGACGCGCGAATCGACACAAAGAAGCGGGGAGGCGGCCGAAAGGTGGGCACGGGCGGGCTGGACATCCGCGAGCTGGAGTGTTTCCTGACGCTCAGCGAGGAGTTGCACTTCGGCCGGGCGGCGGAGCGGCTGTTCGTGTCGCAGAGCCGGGTCAGCCAGCTCCTGCGCTCGCTCGAGGGGCGGATCGGCGCCCGGCTGCTGGAGCGCACCAGCCGCCGCGTGCGGCTGACCCCGCTCGGCGAGCGGTTCCTGGCCGACGTACGGCCCGCGTACGCATCGCTGCACGGCGCCCTGGAGTCGGCGCGCGACGCCGCGCGCGGCGTCGAGGGCGTCCTGCGGATCGGCTTCCAGGGGGCCGCCGACGAGCGGGTGATGGCGGCGGTCGCCGCCTTCCGCGCGCGGCATCCGGGCTGTGAGCTGGAGACCGTGGAGATCCCGTGGGCGGATCCGTTCGGCGCGGTGCGCGGCGGGGAGGTGGACGCCGCGATCGTCCTTCTGCCGGTCGCCGAGCCCGACCTCGTGCTCGGCCCGGTCTTCCCTCGGCAGCCGCTGACGCTCGCGGTCCCCGCCCGGCACCCGCTCGCGCGCCGGGTCGCGGCGGTCGGCGTGGTCGACGCCGAGGAGCTGGCCGACCACCCGGTGATCGAGCCGGGCGAGCCCGCCCCGCGCTACTGGCGCGACGTCGTGGCCCCCGCCGCCACGCCCGGCGGCCGTCCCGTCCCGCGCGGGCCGCGCGTGTGCACCCTTCAGGAGGGCCTGGCCGCGACGGCGGCGGGCCGGGGCACGATGCTGCTGTGCGCGCCGACCGCCGCGCTCCACAGCCGCCGCGACATCGCCTTCGTACCGGTCGAGGGCCTGCCGGACTCGGCCCTGGGGCTGGTGTGGCGGCGCGCCGGGGAGACCGCGCGGGTACGGGCCTTCGGCCGGGCCGTGGCCGAACTGGCCGAGTAGCAGCGGATTTGTGGTGAGTTTGGGACATCGACACGCCGTGGCGTCGGCGTGTCGATGTCCCAAACTCACCACAAATCCAGCCGCCCGCCGCTACGAGCCCAACTCGCGCCGCATGCACACCCGCGGCCACCGGTCAAGACCGTGCACCGCCTCGCTGCGCCGGATCTCCCGCAGCCCGGGGGTCAGTTCGTCCTCCCCCAGGGTCCGGAATCCGCACCGCGCCGCGTAGTACGGCGCGTTCCACGCCACATCGACGAACGTGGTCAGCGTCAGCGCCCCCGCCCCCTCGGCCGTCGCCCGCCCCGCCGCGTGCTCGATCAGCGCCCGCCCCAAGCCGCGCCGGGCGCTGGCGGGGTGCACGGAGACCTGTTCGATGTGCATGTTCCCGTCCACCGGGTCGGTGATCAGGTACGCCACGGCCCGGTCGTTGCCGTTCACCGCGACCCAGGCCCGCCCGGCGCGCTGGTACGTCCCCAGCTCCTCCAGGCTCAGCGGCTCGTCGTCGGCGATCTCGTCCATGCCGATGTCCCGGAAACACAGGCCCGCGGCCCGCTCGATGTCCTGGAGGACGGGGAGCTCTTCGATGGTGCTCGGTCGTATCCGCACGCGCCCATCATCCTCCTGGGCGCGGTCGGACGGGTCACACGGGACGCACCGGCTGCCGCAGGATCGTGCGCATCTTCGCCGGATCGCTCTCGCGGACGTCGGAGAGGTAGATCTCGTGGTGCGTCCCCGCCCGCTCCAGGCCCTGCTCGGACGCAGACGCCGTACTCGCTCCGCCCGGTTCGCCCTGCCCGGTCACCCCCAGGCCGTGGACCGGCCCGAAGGTCACGAGCTCGGGCTTGTCGGCGGCGGTATACCAGGTGTTGTCCGGGTGGTTCATGACGTCTCCTCCAACGGGATCAGCAGCTGGGTGGTCAGGTGGTCGGGGGCCGTGACTGCGGGGTCGTCGAGGTAGAGCTCCCGGATCGGCCCGGTGGGCGCGTGGCCGCGTTCGACGCACCAGGCCAGCAGGGCATGCGCGGTCAGGGAGATCTGGTCGTACGGGCCCGTGTGGGTCGCGCAGGCGAACGTGCCGCCGGGGAGCAGGTCCGCGGTGGTGCCCGGCGGGGCGGGGCGGCCCTCGGGGAGCGCGGCCGTGATGGTGACGGGGATGTACTCGCTCAGGTCGACGGGGAAGAGCCCGATCAGCCGAAGCCCCTCGCCGGGCGGCCCCGGAGGTCCCGAAGGTCCCGGAGGACCCGGTGGACCCGGAGGACCCGGAGGACCCGGAGGACCCGGAGGTCCCGGAGGACCCGGAGGACCCGGAGGACCCGGAGGACCCGGAGGACCCGGAGGACCCGGCGGACCCTGCTCCCCGCGCTCCCCCGCTGCCAGCAGCGCCAGCAGTCTGCCCACACACGCCCCCGTCACCCGCCCGATGTCCTCCGGCGAGTCGGCCACATCACGGACGACGGCCACCCGCTCGGGTTCCTCCCGCCGCAGGGTCACCTCGGCGGTGGGCAGGCCGTGGGCCAGGATCCGCTCCAGGGCGGCGAGGGACCGGCGGCGGCGGGCGAGCTCGTCGTCGAGCCGGTCGCGCACGCCGCTCAGCGCGTGGGCGGGGTCCTGCCCGCCGAGCACGTCCTTGATGGCGGCCAGCGGCACGTCCAGCGAGCGCAGCAGGCCGATGGACAGGGCGTCCCGTGCCTGGTCGGCGCGGTAGTACCGGTATCCGGTGTCGGGGTCCACCCAGGCGGGCGGCAGCAGTCCGAGGTCGGCGTAGTGGCGCAGCTGTTTGACGCTGAGCCGTACGATACGGGCGAACTGGCCGATGGACAGGGGGTCGTCGTCGTTCACGCGCCTCAGCATGGCCTGTCCTACGGGGGGAGAGTCCAACCGGCCATCCCTCATCCCTCCCGTCGCGGCGCCAGACCCAGCGCCTTGAGGACGCCCTCGCTGAGGGCCACGTCGTTGTCCGGCCCGGCCTCGGTGTGGCCCGCCTCGATCCCGTAGTAGCCCTGGGTGGTGTTCACCAGTGCGTACTTCCCGTCGTCCATGCGCTCCAGCAACAGGACGTATTCGTGCCGGGGGGTGAGTTCGGGCCCGGAGGGCAGCGCGGCGCCCGGGCTGGGGTACGACACCTGGATCGTACGGCCGGGGGGCTTGCCTTTGCCCGTTGCCACCACCCTCACCGTGGCGATGGTCTCCGAGAACCCGTCCTCGTCGGTCTCACGGGTGGCGGCGACGCGCGCGCGGACGATGACATCGGCGGACCGCTCGAGGTCCCCGGTGGTCCGGTAGTACGGCTCGTCGGCGGCGACGGGGGGCCGGGCCGGGTCGTCGGAGCCCCCGCCCCGCGAGCCGAGGACGGCGATGGACGTGATGATCACGGCGAGCGCGGCGGCGAGCCCACCCAATACCAGCACGCGGCGGCGCGGCGCCCACCCGGATGGCTCGGCCGCCTCCTCCGGGGCCGCCTCCGGGACCGCCTCCGGGACCGGATTTGCTTGCTGCATCAGAGACTTGACGCGGATCATGCTGACTCCTGGGGCGAGGGGGCCGGGGCCCGGTAGAGGTCGCGAAACGCCTTGCGTGCGCGGTGCAGCCGCACCCAGACCGCCGGTGCGCCGCAGCCCAGAACCGCTCCGGCCTCGGCGGCGCTCAGCCCGTCCCAGTAGCTCAGCACCAGCACCTCGCGATGGTGGGCGGGCAGGCGGTCGAGCGTGTCCAGCACCGCCGAGTCCTGGTCGGTGGCCGCCGTCCGGCCCAGCTCGTCCGTGATGCGCCGGTGCAGCTCGCCCAGGCGGGCCTCGGCGCGGTAGTGGTTGCGTACGAGATTGCGTGCGGTGACGAACAGCCAGCCGGCCGTGATCTCGCCCCCGCCCCCGTCCTTGAGGGTGTGCTCCCACGCGATGCGGAAGACCTCCGCCGCAAGCTCCTCGGACGCGCCGCGGTCGCCCACCCTCCGGTGCACGAAAGCGACGACGCGCGGGTGTTCGCGCGCGTACACCGTGGTGAACCGCGTCGAGCGCCCGCGCTCGTCCCCCGTTTGAATCGTCTTCACGCCCCCTATATGTCTGGCGCCCCCGGCATCCTTACCGGGCCGCACCCAGGATTCGTCGCAGCCCCACGAACTCGAACTCCCCGAACACCGCCACCACCACCGCCCCGACGACCATGAACGCCCTCCCCAGCCCGGTGAGCCCCACCACATCCGTGCACGCGAGCACCACAAGCCCCACGCACGAGAGCGTGTTGACCACGACCACCGCCCCCGCCGACCGCGCCGGGATCCGCTCGTATCCGGCGATCAGCGCGAGGACGACGGCCCCGCCCAGCATGGCGATCCCGAGCGCGACCGACCAGCTCACCGGCAGCCCCAACAGGCCGTCGAACCACGTCGCACCGGCGAGCATGACGACGCCGAAGGCGCCGGTGGACCAGCTGTCGACGCGCAGGGTGGTGCGCAACAGTTCCGGCGTCGTGGTCATGGCCTGGGCGCTCATACGGGTCCCCTCGCTATCCGGGCCCGGGGCCTAGCCCGGCCCCTGGTCTGCGCAAACGGTGACACCCCCGCGGTCATGGGCTCAATGACCTCCGAGGTCATGGCCCCGCTGATCAACCGGCGGTTACGCTCCTCGCCATGGATGTGGAACAGCCGTCCCGGGTGGGTGCCCTGCTCCGGGAGTGGCGTCGGCGCCGCAGGCTCAGCCAGCTCGAACTCGCCCTGCTCGCGGACAGCTCGGCGCGCCACCTCTCCTGTGTGGAGACCGGCCGCGCCCGCCCCAGCCGGGCGATGGTGCTGCGCCTGTCCGCCGCCCTGGACGTTCCGCTGCGCGAGCGCAACACGCTGCTGATGGCCGCCGACTACGCCCCCGCGTACCGGGAGAGCAGCCTCGACGACGAGGACATGGCCTCCGTGCGCACCGCGCTCGACATGATGCTGGCGGCCCACGAGCCGTATCCGGCCGTCGTCGTGGACCGGCTGTGGAATGTGCTGACCGGCAACCGCGCCATGTCCGTCCTCATGGACGGCATACCGCCCCATCTGCTGGACCCGCGCCCGAACGTCTACCGGCTGACCCTGCACCCCGACGGCCTCGCCGGCCGCCTGGCCAACCTCGACGAGGTCCGGGCCCTCTTCCTCGAACGGCTGCGCCGCCAGGCCGACGCCAACGGAGACGCGGAGCTGCGGGCGCTGTACGAGGAGGTACGCGACTACCCTGCCCCCACCGGCGCGATCACCCCGAACGCCGACGCCCGTACGACGACACGGCCCAGCCCCATCCAGGTGCCGCTGCGGGTGCGCACGCCGATGGGCGAGCTGTCGATGTTCGGCACAATGGCCACGTTCGGGGCTCCGGCAGACGTCACGCTGTCGGAGCTGGCGATCGAGCTGTTCTACCCGCTCGACGAGTTCACGGCGAAGGCCCTGCGGGCGCTGGGGTCCGGGGCCGCTGGCTGATCAGCTCGTAACGCCGTCGAAGTCCCCGGCCTTCGCGGCGGCGAGGAAGGTGGCCCATATCTCGCGGGTCGTCGCGGCGGTGACGCGCGGGTCGTCGCTCTCCCGGAAGTGGACCAACCCGTCGGGCCCGGCGGCGATCTCGACGCACTCGCCCTGCGGACCAGTGCTGAACGAAGACTTGCGCCATATACGCTCGGACATCGGACTCCTTCTCACAGTTCGTACATCACATGCTGGATCAAGCTCAGAGAGTCGCGGCCGCCGTGGGACTCCGGCGTCGCTTCCGGGTCGACGGGAGCGAGCGCCAGGTCCGTCAGCTTCTCGAACATCTTGGCGTACTCGTCGATGTGCTCTCCATCCCCAAGGAACATCGAATTGCCCGGGTACTCGAGATAGACGGTGTGCAACTCGGGCGTTGAGCCCTCGAAGAGCAGGAAGGGTCGACTGAAGGCCGCGTATGCGCCCCGTTCGAACGGGAAGATCTGCACGGTCACATTGGGCAGCCGGGCAAGTTCGATCAACCTCAGCAACTGCTTGCGCATGATCCTGCCGCCGCCAACCTGCACGCGCAGCGCCGCTTCATGGATCACCGCGTGATAGGTGACCGGCGACTCGCCATCAATGACCCGCTGTCGCGCCATCCGGAAGCCCACGTATCGATCGTCGTGCGCGTGATCCTCGCTGGTGGCGAGGATTTCCGCACGCGCGTAGTCCTCTGTCTGGAACATTCCCGGGATGAACAGCGGCTCGTGCATCAGGATCGCCGTGGAACGTGACTCCAGCTCCGCCAAGTCGAGGGCGCTTCGGCCCATGACGTCGCGGAACTCGTCCCACCACCCCTTGCCGTGCACCTGCGCCATCTCCATGAGCCCGTCGAAGAGTGGCCCCTGCGGACACCCGTACTCGCGCAGGAGCTTGTAGAGCCGATTCCGCGACACGTCGATCCGGCCCGCCTCGATGTTGCTGATGCGAGCGCGGTCCGCCTCCAGGATCACGGCGGCCTGGTCGCCTGAGAGTCCGGCCCGATTGCGCAGCTTGCGCAGTTCAGCGCCGAGGCGGCGCTGACGCTCGCTCGGCTCACTCCTGGGTGCCATGCTCACTCCTCCTCACGATGTGCGGGCAGTCTGCACAGCGCCCGAGCGGGCGGTCCACCGGTTGCGCCTTCCACCACCCCTGCGGGGTAACTTCCCGAGAAAAGGTTGCGGAGTGGGAAAACTGTTCCCTACCGTCGCAATCGACCTTATCGCGCTGCTCAACGCACAAGTGAGCAATCAGCAACGCCACTTGCCCTGACGACACGCGAACCCCACCCCAGGAGGCCGACATGCCGCCTTCCGACTCCCGCCTCGTCTCCCTCGTCTTCCCGCCCGAGCCCGTCTGGGTCCGGGCCGCCAGGCAAGCCGTCCGTACCCTCCTCGCTGCCGCCGACCGGCGCGACCTCGCGGACACCGCGCTGCTCCTCACCTCTGAGGCCGTCACCAACTCCGTGAACGCCTGCCTGCGCAGTGGCTGCTCGACACCCGTCACACTCTTCGCCGAGTGGACCGACCCCCACCACCTCCGCGTCCTCGTACAGGACGAGGCCCCCGGCCTCCCCGTCCCCCGCGCACCGGCGGCCACAGAGGACGAACAAGGCCGAGGGCTGGCACTCATCTCCTACGGCGCCGACGCATGGGGCGTCTGCGCGCATGGTCCAGGGCCCGGCAAGGCGACATGGTTCGAGCTGGGACCCTGCCCACCAGCCCCCGCAATCGGGTGAATCCGGCGCATCCCCGACGCGTACAGCGATCGACTCCACCGTGGATGGCTCAAGGTGGTTCTCCTGACGTCGGAGTGATCGGAGTTCACCGTGCGTCGATCGCGTCTCCTGACCGCCTGTGCCGCCATCCTGTTCGGCCTCTCCGCCACGGCCGTCGGCTCCGCCTCGGCGGCACCGGCCCCGAAGGCCGCGCCCGAGCAGGTGACCGGGACGGTCAGCCTGTGGTCGGCCCAGTACAAGGGCGCCGGCAATTACGTCGACTGCCCGAGGATGGACCACCCCCTCGACATCACCCTCGTCCTGAACACGCCGCCCGTGGAGCGGGAGTACATCGACCGCTGCGGTGACTCCATGCGCGCCGAGTGGCTCGTCACCTACCGCTACGTCAGCCCGGCCCCGAACTCCAACCTGGCCAGCGCCACAGAGAACCAGGTCAGCGTCCATGTGCGCGGAGTGCTGTACGAGGGCGACACCGAGCAGACGATGAGCAAGAAGGGCGAGCTCGACCAGGACCTCTCCCTCGGCCCCGGCCGGCCGCTCCAGCAGACCGTCGAGATCCGCAACCAGGCGCAAGCCGGCCCCGACGACGACGCGAGAAAGACCGACAAGGCCTGGGCCCAGTTCGACCTCACGGACGACAGCCCCCTCACACAGTCCGAGACGTCCCCGCTCTCCCCGCTGAAGGACAAGCTGGGCGGCCTGGGCGACAAGCTCGGCTCCTTGGGCAAGCTGGGCAATGGGGGTGGGCTGCTGGACTCCCTGGGCGGCCTCGGCGGGAAGCCCCTCTCCATTCCGTAATGCCGGGCCCCAAGCGGTCAGGGGCCAGGGGCCAGCCGGCCCTCGATCCGTTCTCGCAGCTTCACCGCGCGCGCGTCGTCGTAGCCGGCCAGGAGCCGTAGGGCGTCGCCCCAGTGCCGCCTGGCAGCTACCGCGTCTTCGGCCGACAGCGACGTCGCGAGGGCGTCCAGGGCCAGGGCCTGGTGCCAGGAATCACTCAGTTCCTGATGGACTGCGGTGGCCCTGCGGAAAAAGTCAGCGGCTTCGCCAGTGCGCTCAAGGCGTTGGTACGTCCTGCCCGCGCCGTACCAGGCGAGCGCCTCGCGGCTGCGGTCGCCCAGGCGACGGTGAATCGTGGCAGATCGCTGGTAGGAGATCAGTGCCTCGGCACACTGCCCGCGCGCTTGCTGGGCATCGCCCAGATAGAGCAGCCAATACCCCTCCATCACGCGGTCGCGCAGCTCCAAGGCGATGTCCAGGGCCTCGTGCGCCGTCCGGGCGGCCTCGGTCAGCTCGCCGCGCTCCAGGTGGACAGCACTGCGCATGCGCAGGACATTGCCCACGCTGCCCTTGTTCGCCATCCGCTCATGCGCCACAAGGGCTTGTTCAAGATTGCTTCCTGCGCGGTGACCGGCTCGCCCGGGTCGTACCCCCGTAGGTTGACGTAGAGCTGGCCGTCGGGAAAGTCGGCCTTCACCTGGTGGGCCCAGCGCAGGGCCAGAGATGTCTTCCCCGCTCCGGCGGTGCCAGCGATCACACATATGGCGACGACGACAGAGTCGCCCTCCCCGCCGGCCAAGATCGCATCGAGGCGGTGCAGCTCCTCCGTACGGTTGACGAAGCCTCTGACGTCACCGGGCAACTGTCGCGGAACGACCCGAGCCGGGTCGTCCGCCGCCCGGGTGCTGTGGAAGTGCACTCCTCCGGAGATGGCTCCCGCTTGTACGACATCGCGAGAGGATCCCGACAGATCGTTGTCCGTATCTCCCCGACGCCTCCCGTCCGCGTCGTCCCTGGTGATCGCTTACACCGCTTTCGGTTGCGGCGGCGAAAGGTGGGCCACGCGGCGTTCGAAGTAGGACAGCAGATCTTCCCCGGCCTCGTACAGCTCCTTGATGAAGCGCTCCCAGCGCTTGGTCAGCTCGGTGTCCGTGAAACGGATCGCTCCGTCCAGGACGCCGGCTTCGGTGTAGACGACCTGGTACAGGACCTGGCCGCCGACCACCACGACTTCGGGTAGCGGGCCAGTGGTCTCCAGCGAGCCCAGGGCAGCGGGCGTGACGACTCGAATCTTCTTACCGGCCTCCGACTGCACCCGCAGCGCGTGCAATTCCCACTGCATATAGGGCGTCAGCGGCTCTTCCGCCACGCGAACGCGGTGGAAAGCGGTACCGCGCTCCCGGTCGCGCTGGGCCGTCTTGAGCAGCGCTTCCCGTTCCTCGCCGAGAAGCCGCAGGGATTCCTCCCAATGGCCTCGGCAAAACGCTTCCCAGCTGTCGTCCCGTTCCTCGAACTCCTGCTGTCGCTCGAACTTCCAGGAGTGACGATCCCGGAGCTCCGCTCGACGCTGCCGGTATTCGCTCCGATATGCCTCGAGGGACAGCCGTTCCCCCTGGGAGAGGGGGAGTTCGAGGGCGCTCCGGTCAGGCATCCGCGATGTCCGGCTTCGCGGAGCGGAGCATGCGTCCGGGAATGACCACCAGGCGCTCATCCGAGGCGATGGTGACATCCGCGGGCAGACGTGCGGCGTAGGCATCGGTGAGATCGCGTCCAACGATGGCGATGTCGCCGTTGCCGAGCTCCCAGATGTCCGGGCAGCCGTCCTCGTCCTTGGTCGTGCCCAGCTCCTTGGCCGACTTTCCCAACCGCCGCACGAATAACGCGGACGGATCGGCTTCCCAGGGACGGGCCATGTTGTCTCCCCCTATGCGCTCAGCTCGATCGCTACCGAGCGTATGGAGGCCCTTTACCTACCGCAAGGAGCATGCCGGTCAACATGGCCGAGGAACGCCCGCACGGTCTACGGCGCCCCAGGGGAGTGCGGTGCTGCCCCGTCGTCAGGGCATCTGCGCCACCCACGCGGGCAGCGGCTCGCGTCGTTCCAGCCAGTCGGCCGGGACGGCCGATACGCCCGTGGCCGCTCCGACGACGCCGCCCACGATCGCGCAGGTCGTGTCGACGTCGCCGAGGCCCTCGGCCGTGGTCCACAGCGCGGCGATCAGGTCGTCCTGGTGGCGGGCGGCGCACCAGAGGGCGAAGGGGACGGTGTCGTCGGCGCGGATGCGGCGGCCGCTGCCGAGGAGGTCGGCTGCCTGGCGCGGGGTGGTGGCGGGTGGGAGCTCGGTGGCGTGGGTGAGGCCGTCGCGGACCGGGCCCGGCGGGGTGCGGTCGGCGGCCTGGCGCAGGAGGTCGGGGATGGGAGCGCGGCGGGCGGTGAGGGCCGCCGCGACGGCGACCGCGACCGCGCCGGCGATGCCCTGGGAGTGGGCGTGGGTGACCTCGGCCGAACGGCGGGCCTGTTCGGCGGCGTGGTCCGGGTCCGCGCTGAACCACGCGCCCAGCGGTGCGACCCGCATCGCCGCGCCGTTGCCCAGGCTGCCCTCGCCGCCGAACAGGGCGCGGGTGGCGGAGGGCCAGGAGGAGGGGGCGGCGGCGAGGGACGGCAGGAGTTCGTGCATGCCGCTGCCGTAGCCGCGCCCGGGGTCGGACAGGAAGGTGTCGGCCAGGGTCTGGGCCAGCTGGGTCCGGTCGATCTTCCCGTGCTCGTTGAGCGCGCTCAGCACGCCGAGCGCCATCGCCGTGTCGTCCGTCCAGGGCCACCGCGGCTCCTCGGGCACGGCCCGCGCCCGGATTTCTTCGTACGCCCGCCGCCGGTCGCGAAAGAGCGGGAACCAGCGCTCGCCGAAGGCGTCGCCCAGGGCGAGGGCCTCGATGCTGCGGCGGGCGGCCGCCGGGTTCGGAGTCGGGGTCGAGGTGGGGGTGGGGGTGGGGGTCGGAGTCGTCGGGCTCGGGTTCGGGGCCGGAGTCGCGGTCATGGTGCGCATCGTGCCAGTGGGGGGTGGCCCGCGCATCGCCGTTTTCCCGGCCACCGCGCCTCCCGCGCCGCGGTGTCCGTCGCCGCGTCCGTCCCTTACGCGCGCCCGCGGGTGAAGAGGGCCTCGACGGTGACCGTGGTGTGGCCCTTCATCATGCCGAGCCGGTTCCAGGTCAGCCCGAAGTCGGCCGGGTCGACGGTGAGTTCGGCGGCCAGCGTGACCTCGTCGGCGGTGGCGCCGGGCCCGGTGGCGGTGAAGGACAGCGGGCGGGTGGTGCCGCGGACCGTCAGCTCACCGGAGACCTCCACCGCGCCCTGGGGGTCGGGGGCGGCGCGGTGGGCGGTGAACACGAGGGTGGAGTGGCGGTCGGTGTCGAAGAAGTCCGCGCTGCGCAGATGCGCGTCGCGCTTGGCGTGGCCGGTGTCCACCGAGGCCGCGTCGATGGTCAGGGTGCCGCTCGCGGAGCCGTCGGGCAGGGTCTCGGCCTCGCCGTCGACGTTGGTGAAGCCGCCCTTGACCGTGACCATTCCCCACATGGTCTTGTGCTGGATACGGACCCGCGTCCGCGCGGGGTCGAGGATCCAGGAGCCGGGCTGGACGGCCGAGGGGGGCGTGGCGGCAGCGGGTTCGGACATGACGGGAGGCCTTTCATACGGGCAGGTCAGGAGCAGTGTCAGGAGCAGTTTTAGGTAGCCAGATATTAAGTAGCTAGTTAGACAATAGCTGGCGTTGATACCCTGGGCAAGACGGCCGGAAAGCGCGAGAGGGGTGCGAGACATGGCGGAACGCCCGGAGAAAACGCGCGCGGGCGACGACGGCGACGCGCGGTGTCCCACCCCGGAGGACCTCGCGCTGCTGGAGCAGTGGGACGTCCTCCAGTCGGGAATGCGCCGGCTCACCGATCAGCTCCTGGACGACGTCGAGGCGACGACCGACCTGGCGCCCTCGTCGTTCCGGGCGCTGTGGTTCCTGCTCACCGCCCCCGAGCACGCCGCACCGATGAACCAGCTCGCCGCCACGCTCGGCTTCACCACGGCCGGGACCACCAAGGTCGCCGACCGGCTGGCCGAGGCCGGGCTGCTCGAACGGCACCCCTCGCCCTGCGACCGCCGGGTGACCCTCGCCCGGCTGACCGAGCCGGGCCTGGCCGCCGCCGTCACCGCCGCGCTCACTCTGGCCGACGCCCTGCGCAAGCGCGTCGTCGGGCCGCTGGGCGCGCAGAGCTTCGCCTCCCTCGTGGACGGGGTCGGCACGGTGGACCCGACCCCGGGGGCGCGGCGCGGCTGCCCCTGAGCCCCAAGCCCCCGACCGCGAACCTCAGTCGTCCGCCGCACCCTCGGCGATCGCCGCCGACACCTCCCCCGTACGCGCCGCCTCCTCCGCCCTGAAGCGCTTCGCGTCGAGCCGGTCGGCCAGCTCCTCGTCCTGGGACATCAGCTGGTCGAGATCGCCGTCGCCCAGCTCCAGCACGCCCATGTCGACATACGCGCGCCGCAGCCGCACGCCCCACAGCCCGATGTCCTTCACACACGGCACAATCCGGCTGAACAGCAGCTTCCGGAAGAGCTGGAGCTGCGGTGACCTCTCGATACACTCCCGCGCCTCGGCGCTCGGGATGCCGAGGTTCTCCAGGACCTCGACCCCGCCCAGCCGGTCGCGCATCAAGTAGCAGCCCTCGATGACGAACTCCTCGCGCTCGCGCAGCTCCGCGTCCGTGAGCTGCCGGTAGTAGTCGCGCAGCGCCATCCGCCCGAAGGCGACATGGCGGGCCTCGTCCTGCATGACGTAGGTGAGGATCTGGCGGGGCAGCGGCTTGTCGGTGGTGTCGCGGATGAGCCCGAACGCGGCGAGCGCCAGGCCCTCGATGAGCACCTGCATGCCCAGGTACGGCATGTCCCAGCGGGAGTCGCGGAGGGTGTCGCCGAGCAGCCCGGCCAGGTTGTCGTTGATCGGGTAGAGGGTGCCGAGCTTGTCCCGCAGGAAGCGGGCGTAGATCTCGGCGTGCCGCGCCTCGTCCATGGTCTGGGTCGCGGAGTAGAACTTGGCGTCCAGGTCGGGGACCGATTCCACGATGCGCGCCGCGCACACCATGGCGCCCTGTTCACCGTGCAGGAACTGGCTGAACTGCCAGGCGGCGAAGTGGTGCCGCAGCTCGCCCTTGTCCCGCTCGGTCATCTTGGCCCAGTGCCGGGTGCCGTGGAGGGCGAGGGTCTCGTCGGGCGCGCCCAGCGGGTCGTACGGGTCCACCTCCTGGTCCCAGTCGATCCGCTTCACGGCGTCCCACTGCTTGTCCTTGCCCTTCTGGTAGAGGGCGAGCAGCCGCTCGCGGCCCTCGTCGTAGTCCCAGCTGAAGCGGGCCGCCCCGGCGGTCGGCACCTGCCACATCGGGTCCCCGGGGTCCATCGCGTAGAGCTCCTGCGTCGACACCGGCGCCTCCTTCGCCTTGCTCGCTCCCCCGTGAACGGTTGGGAAAACGCAGGCTCACACGTCTAGTACGGCCGGGTCCTATGACGCTCGAGGATCGGTCGAGCGAGACCTCCACTCGGCCGTACACAAGGGATTGACGTGCTTGCTGACACATCGTCTCATAAGATGTATCCGCCGGTAACCCTCCCGGCGGCCCGCCCTGACCGAGGTGCCGACCATGACGACTGCCACCCCACCCTCCGCGCCGCGCGACGCGCTCGGGCTCCTCAAGGACCGCGAGAAGGTGGCCGAGCGGCTGCTGAAGTCCTCCGCCCGGCACTCCTTCGACCCGGACACCGAGCTCGACTGGGACGCGCCGTACGAGCCGGACAAGTGGTTCTGGCCGCCGGAGCTGGTGTCCCTGTACGACACGCCGATGTGGCGGCGGATGCCGGAGGAGCAGCGCGTCCTGCTGTCCCGGCACGAGTTCGCCGCGCTCCTCTCGCTCGGCATATGGCTCGAGGTGATCCTGATCCAGCTGCTCACCCGCCATATCTACGACAAGCCGTCGACCAGCGCGCATGTGCGCTACGCGCTCACCGAAATCGCCGACGAGTGCCGTCACTCCAAGATGTTCGCCCGGCTGATCGCCAAGGGCGGCACCCCCGCTTATCCGCCCGCCCGGCCGCACCACAACCTCGGCCGCTTCTTCAAGACGGTCTCCACGACCCCCGGCTCGTTCACCGCGACCCTGCTCGGCGAGGAGATCCTGGACTGGATGCAGCGGCTGACCTTCCCCGACGAGCGGATCCAGCCGCTGGTGCGCGGCGCGACCCGGATCCATGTCGTGGAGGAGGCCCGCCATGTGCGGTACGCGCGCGAGGAGTTGCGCCGCCAGATGGTGTCGGCGCCGCGCTGGACGGCGGAGCTGACCCGGATCGGCTCTGGCGAGTTCGCCCGGGTGTTCGCGCGCGCCTTCGTCAACCCCCAGGTGTATGCGGACGTCGGGCTCGACCGGCGCGCGGCGGTGGAACAGGTGCGGGCCAGCGCACATCGGCGCGAGGTGATGCGCACCGGCGCGAAGCCGCTCACCGACTTCCTCGACGACATCGGCGTGCTGCGGGGCGCGGGGCGGCGGCTGTGGCAGAGCTCGGGCCTGCTGGCCTAATCGCACGCAGGGCCGGTTACGCTGCCAGGCATGACGACAGGCAGCGGCACCGCCCCGGCGCACCCGGCGGAAACGACCCCCGCCGCCGCGCGCCCCGCGCGCCGCGGCGCCTACCGCCGGCTCAGCGTCGAGGAGCGGCGCGCCCAGCTGATCAGCGCCGCGCTCGGGCTGTTCGCCCACCGCGCGCCCGAGGACGTCTCGCTGGACGACGTCGCCACCGCCGCCGGGGCCTCCCGCCCGCTCGTCTACCGCTACTTCCCCGGCGGCAAGCAGCAGTTGTACGAGGCCGCGCTGCGCACCGCCGCCGACGAGCTGGAGCTGTGCTTCGCCGAGCCCCGGAGCGGCCCGGTCACCGTACGGCTGAGCCAGGCGCTCGACCGCTATCTCTCCTTTGTGGCCGAGCGCGACACCGGGTTCAGCGCGCTGCTCCAGGGCGGCAGCGTCGCCGAGACCTCGCGGACCAACGCCATCGTGGACGAGGTGCGGCGGGCCGCCGCCGACCAGATCCTGCTCCATCTGGAGGTGGCGGAACCCGGCCCGCGGCTGCGGATGATGGTGCGCACCTGGATCACCGCGGTCGAGGCCGCCTCGCTGATGTGGCTGGACGAGGGCAAGCAGCCGCCGATGGCGGAGCTGCGCGACTGGCTCATCGACCACTTCGTCACGCTGCTGGCCGCCACGGGCGCGAGCGACCCGCAGACGGCGCGGGTGCTGCGGGCGGCGCTGGCGATCGAGCCGGCGGAGGGGCAGGCCGGGGCGCTGGCCCGGCGCCTGATGCCGGTGCTCGGCGACGCCTCCCACCTGCTGTGAGACTGGTGCGGTGAGAAGCGAGGAGACGCCCTTTGTGGGCGGGCCGCTGGACGGCCGGGTGCTGCCGGTGCTGACCGGGCTGACCGGGCAGCCGCCGAAGACATACGAGGTGCCGGTCCCCGACGAGGGCGGCGGCGCGCCGACGGTGTACGTCTACCGCCGGGTGCCGGCCGCCACTTCGCGGCGGCTGGGCCTGGTGCGCGGGTGGCGCTACGAGTACGACCCGGAGGGCAAGCCGCACCGGCTGAAATGGCCCTGGTCAAAGCCTGACTGACGTCACGACAGGGCGTCGGCTCGTACGTGTATGCGAGGGAACGGGCACGCGGACCGGCCGCCGGACGGGTGACCGTATTGCCCAGACTGCCAACAATTCTCCCGAATATACGACTGGTCATGTCACGATCGCCCCGAGGTCGTCGAGCCCGGAGGTGAGACCGTGTCAGGACGCATCGTGAGATCGGTCTGCGCGGTGGCGCTGACCGCGGCCGCCGCGGTGGTCGCCCCCGCCCCGTCAGCGCCCGCCGCGGCCGCCCCCGCCGAGCAGTCCGTCGCCGAGCTGCTGACACAGCTCAAAACGGCGTACCGCAAGGCCGAGGAGGCGACCGAGGCGTACAACGCCACCGAGGAGAAGCTGCGCAAGCAGCGCACCAAGACCCGGGCGCTGGCCGCCGCCCTCGCCCGCACCCGCTCCCGGCTCGCCCTCAGCCACGACGACGTGGGGCGGCTGGCCCGCGAGCAGTACCAGGGCCACACCCAGCTCTCCTCGTACTTCTTCCTCATGGCGCTGCTGTCCCCCAGCCCCGACCAGGTCACCGAACAGACGCGCGTGCTCGGCCGGGCCGCCGACCGCCAGGCGCTCCTGATGGAACGGCTGGCCAGAGGGGAGGTACACGCGGCACGGCTGGTCCAACAGGCCAGGGCCTCGCTGAAGAAACAGCTGTCCCTCGCGACCAAACGGAAGAAACAGCGGGACAAGGTCGAGAAACGCCTCACCGCCATCGAAGTGAAACTGGCCTCGCTGAGCCGCCGCCAGATCCGGGCCATCCAGAAACGGGAGCGGCAGGACACCGAGAAGGCCCAGCGCGAGCTGCTCGACTCGGGGGCCCTCGACCCCCCGGTGCCCGACATCGCGCCCGACATCGCGCCCGACACCGACCCGGACGACGTCGCCCCCGACCCGCAGACCGACGACGCCGACACCGGCGCCGACGCGAACAGCGACACGGGCAGCGACACCGGCAGCGGAACCGACGCCAAGGAAACTCCCAAGGAAACCCCTAAGGAAACTCCTAAGGAAACCCCCTCGGAGCCCACCCCCGAGCCCGAGGCCTCCGAGACCCCGCCCCGGCGCCCCAAGGAGACCGTCCACCGCCGCACGCCCCGCCGCGCCTCCGCCTCCAAGGCGGCCGGGCAGCGGGCGCTGCGGTACGCGCTGAAGCAGATCGGCAAGCCGTACGTCTGGGGCGCGGAGGGGCCGCGCTCCTTCGACTGCTCGGGGCTGACCTCCCAGGCGTGGGCGCACGCCGGGCGGCGCATCCCGCGCACCAGCCAGGAGCAGTGGCGCCGGCTGCCGCGGGTGAAACTCAACCGGCTGCGCCCCGGGGATCTGGTGGTCTACTTCAAGCGTGCGAGCCATGTGGCGATCTACGCGGGCAACGGCATGGTGGTGCAGGCCCCGCGCCCAGGGGGCCGGGTCAAGCTGTCCCCGATCGCGTCCAACCCGCTGCGCGGCGCCGTACGCCCCACCAAGGGCTGACGGCGACCCGGCCGCACTCAGCCCACCTGCTCGGCCGCCTCGCTCTCGGGCTCACCAACCGCCTCGCCGACCGACTCGGCGACTAACTCGCCGTCCGTATCCGCTACGGCGGCCCCGGCCTCCGCCTCCTCCAGATACGCCGCGGTCTTGTCCGGCTCGTAGAAGAAGTTCTCGAAGTCGGCCGGGTCGTCGAAGCCGTTGGCGAAGCGGTGGGCGACCGCGGGCAGCTGGCCCGCCGCGCCCAGCAGCCGCACGATGTGCTCCGGCGGCGGGGCCAGCATCGCGTTGGTCCACTTGGTCACGTGGCGCGCCGTCGCCCAGAAGCGCCCGAACGTCCGCCGCATCCACGCCTCGTCGAAGGGCCGGTCGCCGTGCTCGACGATGCTCTCCAGATACGAGGTGGCGCACTTGGCCGCGGAGTTGGACCCCTGCCCGGTGAGCGGGTCGTTGGTGACCACGACATCGGCCACCCCGAGGACCAGACCGCCGCCCGGCAGCCAGCCGATGGGGTCGCGGACGGTCGGGGCGTAGCGCCCGGACAGCGTGCCGCCGGCGTCCGTCAGCTCGACCCTGGTGGCCCGCCCGTACTCCCAGGGCGTGAACCACTCCATGAGCTCGAGGGTGAGGGCCAGGTGTTCGGAGGGGTCGGTGACGCCGCCGAAGACATCGGCCGGGCCGCCGGGGATGGCCTCCCAGAACAGGATGTCGGCGCGCCCGGAGTTGGTGAGGGCGGGCATGACGTACAGCTCGCCCACATCGGGCACCAGATTGCAGCGCACCGCTTCGAGCTCGGGGTGTTCGAGCCGGGGGGCGAGGTTGTGGACATAGGCGACGGCGAGGGCGCGCTGCGGGGTGGTGTACGGGGAGCGGGCGGCGTCCCGGCCGAAGAGGGCGCCGAGTTCGCCCTTGCCCGCGGCGACCAGCATCAGGTCGTACCGCGCCGCCAGGAAGTCCAGGTCGGAGACGGCGGCGCCGTGGATGACCAGCCGGCCGCCACGCCGCTCGAAGGCATCCATCCAGCCGGCCATCTTCAGCCGCTGGTCGACGGACTGGGCGTAGCCGTCCAGCTCGCCCAGCCAGTCGACCAGGCGCGGATGCCCCAGCGGGGTGACGGGACCGGCGACCGAGACGCCGAGACCCTGGATGCGCGGGGCCTGCTCCTCCCAGAAGTTGATCTCCAGATCGCGCTCGTGCTGGAGCGCGGTGTGGAACATGCACTGGGTGGACATCACCCGGCCGCCGCGGATCTCGTCGGCCGTGCGATTGGACATCAAGGTGACGTCGTACCCCAGGGCCTGGAGCCCCAGGGCGAGCTGGAGCCCGGACTGACCGGCCCCGACGATCAGGATCCTGCGCATGGCCGGGCCCGTGTCACTCGGGCGAGACGTCCACGGCGAACCTCACCAGGGCGAGCAGAGTGTCGGCCACCGAAATGCGGTTGCGGGCGTCCATGCTCACCACGGGCACCTTGGCCGGTACGGAGAGGGCGTCCCGCACGTCCTCCGGCTCGTACTCCGGCGTCCCGTGGAAGTGGTTGACCGCGATGACGTACGGCAGCCCGCAGCTCTCGAAGTAGTCGAGCGCCGGGAAGCTGTCCTCCAGCCGCCGGGTGTCGACCATCACCACCGCGCCGATCGCGCCGCGCATCAGGTCGTCCCACATGAACCAGAACCGCTGCTGGCCCGGGGTGCCGAACAGATACAGCACCAGGTCGGAGTCGAGCGTGATCCGGCCGAAGTCCATCGCGACCGTCGTGGTCAGCTTCTGCGGGGTCGCGGCGAGGTCGTCCACGTCCTCGCTGGCCCGCGTCATCAGCGCCTCGGTCTGAAGCGGTGTGATCTCCGAAACCGCACCGACGAACGTCGTCTTGCCGACGCCGAAACCCCCCGCGACGACGATCTTGGTGGCGATAGGGGCCCGCGAACGGTCCGTCTGCCACCCCTGGAGCGCCTCGTCGGCCCCGGGTATGTTCGGCACCCGCACCGGTGCCACCGTCATCGTCTCAGAGTCTGCGAAGTCCACTGAGCACCCTTTCGAGCAACGCGCGTTCCGGCTGTCCGGGGCTCCGCCCGGTCCCGTACACGCGGATCTTTCCCTGGTCCGCGAGATCGCTGAGGAGCACGCGCACCACACCGAGCGGAATCTTGAGCAGCGCGGAGACCTCCGCGACCGAGCGCATCCGGCGGCAGAGGTCGATGATGGCGCGGATCTCCGGCACCATCCGGGAGGCCGGCCCGCTGAGCGCGGGCTCGACCGCCCCGTCCGGGGTCTCCAGCGTGGCCACGAAGGTCTCGACCAGCAGCACATGGCCGGAGCGGGTCCGGCCGCCGGTGAGCGAGTACGGGCGTACGCGGGCGGCCTTGTGGGACGCGGACGTCACTGCGCGGACTCCAGGGACCGGCGCAACTCGGTCCGGAGCTCGGGGGTGAGCACATGCCCGGCCCGGCCGACGAACAGCGCCATGTGGTACGCGACCACCGTCATGTCGCAGTCCGGCGTGGCGTGCACGCCCAGCAGCGAGCCGTCGCTGATCGACATGACGAACAGGCTGCCCTGGTCCATCGCGATCATCGTCTGCTTGACCAGCCCGCCGTCCATCAGCTTGGCCGCGCCCAGCGTCAGGCTGCCGAGGCCGGAGACGATGGTCGCCAGGTCGGCGCTCGACCCCTTCGGGCCGTCCTGGGCCGTCGGGTCCGCGGCTTCCACGGCCGCCGCGGCGTGCCGCGCGTCCGAGGACAGCAGCATCAGCCCGTCGGAGGAGACGACGGCGACCGAACGGACGCCGGGCACCTCCTCGACCAGATTCGACAGCAGCCAATGCAGATTACGGGCCTCAGAACTCAACCCATATGTGCTACTGGGCGCATTCACCTGCGTGCCTCCTCAACCGTGCCACCCTCGTCCTGCGCCCCCGATTGTCCCCGCTGCCGCTCCCCCGCCGGGCCACGACCCGCGAACTCGGCCTCGGCGTCGCGGCGTCCTTCGCGCGCGCCCTTCTGGAAACCGCCGAGCCTGCGCCGAAGTTCCTCGGCGTTCACCGCGCCCGTGCGCTCCTGCGGATCCGGTTCCGGCAGGGCCACGTTCCTCGGGGTGCGCTTGGGAAGTCCCTTGTCCGTGAGGCGCCGTTCGGGCAGGCCCCGTTCGCGCGCCGCCGCCTGTTCCGGGGCCCGCTGCCCGGGCACCCCGGACAGCGCGGTCCCGGCCCCGTCCGGGGCGTCCGCCGCCGCACGGCGCTGGGGCAACCCGGGCTGGTGGGCCGCGTCCTGGCCGGTCGCGGCGGTCGCCGAGGGCTCAACCCCGGGCCGGGTGTGCTCGGCGCGCTCGATCAGAGACGGCCCGGTGACCGACCGCGTCGCGTCCGCGGGCCCGGCCGGAGCCGGTACGCCGGCGGCCGGGCCGTCGGCGATCGGCGCGTCGGCGATCGGGCCCCAGGCGTCGGCGCCGACCGGGCGCATGCCGTGGCCGCCGATCGTGTCACCGCCGCCGCGCTGGGCCGGCCGACGCGGGTCGGGGACCGTCTCGCCCCGGCGCCCGGAGAGCTGGATGGTCCGCTCGGCGGCCTCCACCAGCGGGTCGGGGTCCTGCTTCGCGGCGCGCCGCGGCAGCATGGGCAGCGTCCCACCGTCGGACGGCATCGGGTGGCCGCGCGGCGGGGTCGGCTCCTGGGCGAACTCGAGGCCGGGGGCGGCCGCCGCGGCGGGGTCCGCCGTCCCGGGCCGCGGGTCCTGGGCCGGCCCGCCGGACGGCGTACCGGTGGGGGTCGCCGCCGTACGAGCCGGGCCGTCGGCGCCTTCCGTGGCGGCGCCCGGGCGCGGCAGCCCCAGGCGCCCACCGCGCCGGTGCGACAGCGTCCGCGGCGACTCCAGGTCGGCCGCGGAGGTCCCCGAGGCGGTGAGGGCCGGGCGGACCTGCCCCGGAAGGGTGTTGGAGTTGGCCTCGGCCACCGAGCCCGGGAAGGACGGCAGCGAGGCGCCGCCGTACGACGAGCCGGCGGGCACGGCGGGCGGCAGCCCGGCGCCGGGCGGACCGGCGGGCAGGATCTTGGTCGGCAGGACCACGACGGCCGCGACCCCGCCCGGCTTCTGCTCGCGCAGCTGCACCCGTACGCCGTGGCGCGCGGCCAGCCGGGTCACCACGTACAGGCCGAGCCCCAGCGGGTCCTCGGGCTGCGGGCCCTGGCAGTACTCGGGCACCGGGTCGGCCAGCCGGCCGTTCAGCTCGACGAAGCGCTCGGGCGTCATGCCGATGCCCTCGTCCTGGACGGAGAGCATGACCTCGCCGCTCTCCAGCAGCCAGCCGGCGATCTGCACCATGGTGTCGGGCGGCGAGAACGTGGTCGCGTTCTCCAGCAGCTCGGCGACCAGGTGGCTGATGCTGTCCGCGGCGTAGCCGGCGACCTGGGCGTGCTGCGGCAGGGACTGGATCTGCACCCGGTCGTAGCGCTCGACCTCGCTGATCGAGGCGCGCAGCACATCCAGCAGGGGCACCGGCCCCGGGTGCGCGGCCTTGTTCTCGGAGCCCGCGATGACCAGCAGGTTCTCGCCGTAGCGGCGCATTCCGGTGGCCAGGTGGTCGAGCTGGAAGAGGGTCTGGAGCCGGTCCGGGTCCTGCTCCCGCTCCTCCATCTGCTCGATGATGGTCAGCTGGCGCTCGATCAGGCCGAGGGTGCGCAGCGCCAGGCTGACGAAGCTGCCGTGGACGCGGGCCCGCAGCCCCTCGAGGCGGGTGGCGACCGCGTCCCGCTCGCGGCGCAGCTCGGACCGCTCGTCGGCGAGCTTCCGCCGCTCCTCGATCAGGCGGGTCCGCTCGGCATCCAGCTTCAGGGCGCGCTCGTGCTCGCGCACCGCGGCCTGGTGCATCTGGTTGACGGCCCGCACGGCCTCCGCGAACTCGTCGTCGCGGCCCTTGAAGGCGATCGGCTCCTCGGCCACCGGGTCGGCGGCCACCCGCCGCGCGCCGAGCCGCAGCGCGGCCAGCGGCCGGGTCATCGAGCGGGCGGCCTGGACGCTGGCGCCGATGGCCAGCAGCAGACAGGCGCCGAGGAGGCCGATGCCCACCTCGAGGTCGGTGACCTCGTCGTCGCGCAGCTTCTCCAGATGTTCGATCTCGGCGGTGGCCAGCGAGGACTCCACGCCGCGCATCCGGTCGATACGGGCGGACAGGCTGGACTCGACGCGCTCGTCGCTGAGGAACCGGTCGGTGTCGGAGAGCTGGGGCTGGTCGGTGAGGCGGGCGATATAGCGCTCGGCCGCGGTGACCTCGGTGCCGTTGACCGTGCGGGCGAAGCGGTCGCGGACGGAGGACGGGGCGAGCTGGTTGAAGTCGGAGAGCGCGGACTGCTCGCTCACATTGGTGCGCTGGGCCGCCGAGGTGAGCTTGGGCTGGCTGCCGCCCGCGGCCAGCGCGCCGAGCAGCAGCCCGCGGGTGGCGGAGGCCTCTTCCGTGGCGCGGCCGAGGGGGGCCAGCGCGGCCGCGGAGCCGTCGTCGGCGCCGGCCTCCAGCCTGCGGGCCAGGGTGTCGGCGAGGCCGCCGAGGGCCTGGATGGTCTCGGTGTAGCTCTCGTACACGTCCAGCGCCGAGCCGTTGCCGGTCAGCGCCTGCTGCCGGACCTTGGGCAGCGCGTCCAGCAGCCGCCGCACCTCGGCGGGGGTGCTCGGGCCCACCTCCTTGACCTGCCGGTCCACCCGGGCCCGCTGGCTCTCGGAGACCCCGGCGCCGGAGGCGGAGTTGCGCCCGGCCGCGACGTACTCGGTCATGGCGTCGCGCTCGTCGGCGAGGGCGTGGGAGAGGGTCACCGCGCCGCGGTTGGTCTCGGCGAGGTCGACCAGCTTCTGGGCGTCGGTGGTGTCGTCGAGCGCGCCGAGCACGGCCGGGGCCCCGGCCCCGAGGACGGCGAGGGAGACGATGGCGACGGACACGGCGAGCCGGTTACGGACGCGTGCGGTGCTGCGCTGCGGCGACGCCTCCTGCCGGCGTGGCTCGCCGCCCTGCTCATGGTTGCTGCCCCGAAGCCGCTTCTTCCGCACCGGTGCTCACAATCTTTTCTCGCCCGACCCACTGTGGTTCCAGAGGTGACGACGGTTCAACAATTGTGCTCGCTCCCCCACCTCTGGTAGGGGTTCCGACCCTTTCAGGAGGGCTTGGGATGGATCGGATCATCCGTTCCAGCCACCCTGAACGAGTGAACCGCATTGCGTAGTTGACCACCAAACTTCGGTCGCGGGCCATACCCTCCTTCAACCTTTCACGGGTTGGAAATCACCTGACCTCCTGACAGGATGCTCCCCCACACATCCCGGGAACCGTCAATCGCGACCAATCCGGCAAACGACTCCGCCACCTATCCGGCCGGGGGCGACGGACCCGATCCGGCAGACTGGCCGAATGCGCATCGAACTCGCCACCGCCCCCGGTGATCCCCACATCCCCAACGAGGACTACGCGTCGGTAGCGTTGCCGGCGTCCGGGCAGGGTGGCGCGCTGGTGGTACTGGACGGGGTGACGCCCCCCGAGGACGACGACGGATGCGTCCACGGCGTGCCCTGGTTCACCGCGCGGCTGGGCGGGGCGCTGCTCGAACTGTCCGGTTCGCGACGCGATATGCCGCTGACGGACTGCCTCTCACGCGCGATCGAGCGGACGGCCGCGGCCCACGGTCCCGAATGTGACCTTTCTCACGTTAGAACGCCGCAGGCGACGGTCGTCGCGGTGCGGTGGGACACGGAGCGGATCGAGCATCTGGTGCTCTCCGACTCCGCGTTGCTCATCGAGGGGACGGACGGCACGGTGACTCCCGTGCTCGACGACCGGATCGACCGGCTCCGCGCCGCGGGCCGGCGGCCGCTGGCCCCGCTGCGCAATGTCGAGGGCGGCTTCTTCACCGCCGCCGCCGACCCCGCGGTCGCCCGCAGGGCCGTGACCGGCACCCGCCCGCGCGCGGGGACGCGCGCGCTGGCGGCGCTCACCGACGGGGCGGCGCGATGGGTGGAGGTGTTCCGCGAGGGCGACTGGGCCGAGTGGATCGCCCTGCTGCGCAAGGAGGGCCCGCAGTCGCTGATCGACCGGGTACGGGCGGCGGAGGGCGCCGACCCGGAGCGGACGGGCTTCCCGCGCGGCAAGACCCACGACGACGCGGCGATCGTCTTCGCCGAGCTCTAGGGGCATCCGACACCCCCGTGCGCCGGGCCGCGCGCGGCCCGGCGTACTCCCGTCGCCACACCCACGTCGCCGGATCGGCGGACCTCGCCGATCCTGACGTACATGAGAGCCCTACTCCTGTGGCGGACGTGCGCCCTGGCCGGGCTCGTCGGTGAGCTGTACGGAGTTCAGCCGGTGCAGCAGCCGGGCGAGTTCGGCCACCTCGCTGCGCTCCCACGCCGCGAGGCGGCGCGCGTACCGCGTGCGCCGGGCGCCGCGCACCCGACGGAACCGGGCCCGCCCCTCATCCGTCAACTGAACCAGGAAGGCCCGCCCGTCCGCGGGGTCGGGAGCTCGTGCCACCAGCCCGAGATCCTCCAAGGCGCGCAATTGGCGGCTCATCGTCGCCTTGCCCACGCCGAAGTAGGCCGCGAGATCCGTGGCCCGCTGTTCTCCGGCGTCTTCCAGCCGCATCAGGAGTCCGTACGCGGCGGATTCCAGCTCCGGGTGGACTTCCCGGGCCAATTCACCCGAAGAGGCGCGGGCTCGGCGAAGGAAAACCGCCAATTCGCGCTCCAGAGCCAGGAATGCATGGTCTACACCAATTCCACCCATGGTGCGTCCCTCACCCCCCTCGGGGGGCAATGCCCCGTTATTATGCACGTCAGAGCCCTCTCCGGATTTTCATGGCCTGAAAGTTTCTTCCAAGCGCGGTCGTCGCCGCAGCTCCGCCAGTATTTCGCAGGATTAGACCAACGGCAGCAACCCGACCCCCTTCCGCGCCGCGTATCTACGCCCGTAGCGTCTACGCCCGTAGCGTCAGAGTGACATGGCCACACCAATGACAGACACGTGCACCTCTCCCCACACGAGGCCTTCGGAGGCACGCCATGCCCAAGTACAGACCTGGCACGACCCGGCGCACCCTCACCGCGCTGTTCGGCATTCTCGCCGCGCTCCTCGCGACGAGCTTCACGCTCTCCGGTACGGCCACGGCCGCGGACAGCGGGAAGAAACCCAACCCAGAGGACCACTGGGCGGGCTCCCAGATACTCAAGCACGAAGGCGGTTCCACGAGCGGCGAGGAACCGCCGGGGCTCCTCGCCTCCGTCGAAGGCGTTGACGTCAGCAGCCACCAGGGCAATGTCGCCTGGTCGACCCTCTGGAACAGCGGAGTCCGCTTCGCCTACGTCAAGGCGACGGAGGGCACCAGCTACACCAACCCGTACTTCGCGCAGCAGTACAACGGGTCATTCAACGTCGGCATGATCCGCGGTTCGTACCACTTCGCCCTGCCGGACAACTCCACCGGCGCGGCGCAGGCCAGGTACTTCGTCAGCAACGGCGGTGGCTGGTCCAAGGACGGCAAGACGCTCCCCGGCGCGCTCGACATGGAGTACAACCCGTACGGCGCCACCTGCTACGGCAAGAGCGCCAGCGCGATGGTCACCTGGATCAAGGACTTCACCAACACCTACAAGTCCCTGACCGGCCGCGACCCGGTGATCTACACCTCGACCAGCTGGTGGAAGAGCTGCACGGGCAACTCCAGCGCCTTCGGCAGCATCAACCCGCTGTGGATCCCGCGCTACGGCTCCTCCGTCGGTGAACTCCCGGCGGGCTGGGGCTTCCACACCATCTGGCAGTACACCTCGTCGGGCGCGACGGTCGGCGACCACAACCAGTTCAACGGCGCCCTGGACCGCCTCCAGGCCCTCGCCAACGGCTGACGCCCCCCGCGGCCCCACCCTCGGCGCTTCCGCCCTCCGGCGCACGGACCCGGCTGTCCGTGCGCTGGGGGGCGACGGGCTTTCAGTCCGTTTCAGTCCCGGGGGAATTCGTCGGTCTTGAGCGTCAGACCGACGACGGTGTCGGTCAGGTCCAGCTCGCTGCCGAAGGGGACGGTCACTTCGGTTTGGTATTCGCCGTCCTTGGGCTGGGTGAACAGTCGGCACCGGCCGACATACGGGTCGGCGATCAGATAGACGGGGACTCCGGCGGTGGCATAGGTCGCCTTCTTCGAGCCGTAGTCATTCATGCCCGTACGCTTCGAGATCACCTCGGCCACGAACTCCACATCCTGGTAGCGCCAGTTGCCGCTGGAGTCCTTGCCGGCGCTCTCGGCAAGCAGCGTCACGTCGGTGGCGAAGCCGTTGAGATAGCCGGGGTAGTCGATCCGCACATCGGACATCAGCCGCTTGTGCGGGTATCGCGTCCACAGCTGGTCGATGATGCCGATGGTGATTTCCCAATGGGTCTCCCGCTGGGGCCACGTGAAGATGTTCCCGTCGACAATCTCCACCTTGAATCCCTCGGGGACCGGCATCTTCTCAAGCGCCTCGAACATCCTGTCCAAGGTGAACTCGCTGACGATCACCGTGCCGCTCCTCCCCGCCGCAACTCGAATGCGTGCGACCGGTTGGTACAACGATACGACGGCCCTCACGACACGCGCGGCCCGGAACTCCCGTGCGAACGGGAGCCCCGGGCCGGCGTACCGGTGGCGTCCGTCACGCCGCCACCGGGACCTCCGGGGCGGCCGGGGTGGCCGCCGGGGTGAGGGCCAGTTCCAGGACGTGGCGGACGTCCGAGACCGGGTGGACGTCGAGCCCCGCCAGGACCTCGGCGGGGACGTCGTCCAGGTCGGGCTCGTTGCGCTTCGGGATGATCACGGTGGTCACCCCGGCCCGGTGCGCCGCCAGCAGCTTCTGCTTGACGCCGCCGATGGGCAGCACCCGCCCGGTCAGCGAGACCTCGCCGGTCATCGCCACGTCCGGGCGCACCTGGCGGCCGGAGAGCAGCGAGGCCAGGGCCGTGGTCATGGTGATGCCCGCGCTCGGGCCGTCCTTGGGCACCGCGCCCGCCGGGACGTGCAGGTGGACGCCGCGCTCCTTCAGATCACCGACCGGAAGCTCCAGCTCCGCGCCGTGCGAGCGGAGGAACGAGAGCGCGATCTGCGCGGACTCCTTCATCACGTCGCCCAGCTGGCCGGTGAGGGTCAGCCCCGCGCCGCCCGTCTCCGGGTCGGCCAGCGACGCCTCGACGAACAGCACGTCCCCGCCCGCGCCGGTGACCGCGAGCCCGGTCGCCACGCCCGGCACGGCGGTGCGCCGCTCGGCCGGGTCCTGGGCGGACTCGGGGGTGTGGTGCGGGCGGCCGATCAGCGGCCGCAGCTCGTCGGCGTCGATCGTGAAGGGCAGCTTCCGCTCGCCCAGCTCGTGCTGGGCCGCCACCTTGCGGAGCAGCCGCGCGATGGACCGCTCCAGGGTGCGTACGCCCGCCTCGCGGGTGTACTCGGCGGCCAGCCTGCGCAGCGCGTCCTCGGCCAGGGTCACCTCGCCCGGCTCCAGGCCGGCCCGCTCCAGCTGCCGCGGCAGCAGGTGGTCGCGGGCGATGGTGACCTTCTCGTCCTCGGTGTAGCCGTCCAGGCGCACCAGCTCCATGCGGTCGAGCAGCGCCTCGGGGATGGCCTCCAGGACGTTGGCCGTCGCGAGGAAGACCACGTCGCTCAGGTCGAGCTCGACCTCCAGGTAGTGGTCGCGGAAGGTGTGGTTCTGCGCCGGGTCCAGGACCTCGAGCAGGGCCGCGGCGGGGTCGCCGCGGTAGTCGGAGCCGACCTTGTCGATCTCGTCGAGGAGGACGACCGGGTTCATCGAGCCCGCCTCCTTGATGGCGCGTACGATCCGGCCGGGCAGCGCGCCGACGTACGTACGCCGGTGGCCGCGGATCTCCGCCTCGTCGCGGACGCCGCCGAGCGCGACGCGCACGAACTTGCGCCCCATCGCGCGGGCGACCGACTCGCCGAGCGAGGTCTTGCCGACGCCGGGCGGGCCCACCAGGGCCAGCACCGCGCCGCCCCGCCGGCCGCCGACCACGCCAAGTCCCCGGTCGGCGCGGCGCTTGCGCACCGCCAGGTATTCGGTGATCCGCTCCTTGACGTCCTCCAGGCCCGCGTGGTCGGCGTCGAGCACGGCCTTGGCGCCGGTGATGTCGTACGCGTCCTCGGTGCGCTCGTTCCAGGGCAGCTCCAGGACGGTGTCCAGCCAGGTGCGGATCCAGCTGCCCTCGGGGCTCTGGTCGGAGGACCGCTCCAGCTTGTCGACCTCCTTGAGCGCGGCCTCCCGCACCTTCTCGGGAAGGTCGGCCGCCTCCACCCGGGCCCGGTAGTCCCCGGACTCGTCCTCCGGGTCGCCGTTGAGCTCGGCCAGCTCCTTGCGGACCGCCTCCAGCTGCCGCCGCAGCAGGAACTCGCGCTGCTGCTTGTCGACGCCCTCCTGGACGTCCTTGGCGATCGACTCGGCGACGTCCTGCTCGGCGAGGTGGTCGCTCAGCCAGCCCAGGGCCAGCTTCAGCCGCGCCACCGGGTCGGCCGTCTCCAGCAGCTCCACGCGCTGCTGGACGGACAGGAACGGCGAGTAGCCGGAGTTGTCGGCCAGCTGGCCGACGTCGTCGATCTGCTGCACCCGGTCCACGACCTGCCAGGCGCCGCGCTTGCGCAGCCAGCTGGCGGCCAGGGCCTTGTACTCCTTCATCAGCTCGGTGACGGAGCCGGGCAACGGATCCGGAACGATCTCCTCGACCTGGGTGCCCTCCACCCACAGCGCGGCGCCGGGGCCGGTGGTCCCCGCCCCTATCCGCACCCGGCGCACACCGCGGATCAGCGCGCCCGGGTCGCCGTCGGAGAGCCGGCCCACCTGCTCGATCGTGCCGAGCGTGCCGATGCCCGCGTATGTCCCGTCGACGCGCGGCACCAGCAGCACACGCGGCTTGCCGCCGCCGCTGCCGCTTGATCGGGCGGCGGCCTGGGCGGCCTCCACCGCGGCTCGTACCTCACTGTCGGACAGGTCCAGCGGCACCACCATGCCGGGCAGTACCACCTCGTCGTCGAGGGGCAGCACGGGCAGAGTGAGCGGTGTGGACATCGAAGCCATGATCTCCCCTTCGGCAGGCAAGTTGAGCTATGCAGACTCAATGCCTGGAGGCCCGCCGATGTTCCCGGCCCGTTGTTCGCTCTGAGCGATCAGCCCGGCAGCCGGATATTTCGGAACCCTCACCGCCGCTTCTCGGTGTCCCCTTCGGCCGCCCCACGGTGCGCGCCGTGATGTGTCGCCCCCGCGCTCGTCGCCACGATGTGCGCAGGAGGTCCGAGATGGCATTCAGGATCAGCAAGGAATTCCACTTCTCCGCCAGTCATCGGCTGGACGGGCTGGCCGAGGGGCATCCGTGCGGCCGGCTGCACGGCCACAACTACGTCGTCGCACTCGAGCTCGCCGCGGGGCCGGACGGCCTGGACCCGACCGGCTTCGTCCGGGACTACGGCGACCTGTCCGCGTTCAGCCGGTGGCTGGACGATGACGTGGACCACCGTCACCTCAACGATCTGCTCACCGATCGCAATCCCTCGGCGGAGAACCTCGCGCGGTGGCTGTACGAGCGCTGGCTGCCGCGGTTCCCGGAGCTGAGCTCCGTACGCGTCAGCGAGACGCCCAAGACATGGGCGGAGTACCGGCCGTGACGCGGGCGGCCGCGGGCGCGAGCGGAGGAGGTGATGCCGCTGTGGAACCGAAACTCGTCGTGAACGAGATCTTCGGCCCCACCTGAGCGCCGTACAGGGAGAGGGACCCTCGGCGGGGCAGCGCTGCGCCTTTCTGCGGCTGGGCGGCTGCAACCTGGCGTGCCGCTGGTGCGACACCCCGTACACCTGGGACTGGACCGGTGTCGGCGACTCCGGGGTGGCCTACCGCCCCCGCGACGAGCTGCACCCGATGGCCTGGCGCGAGGTGCTGGAGCGGCTGCGGGCGTACGAGGTCCCCATGATCGTCGTCTCCGGCGGGGAACCGCTCAGCCAGCAGGCCCGGCTGCTGCCGCTGCTGCGGGCGCTCATCGACACCGGCCATCGCGTGGAGATCGAGAGCAACGGCACCGTCGTACCGCTGCCCGAGCTGGCCGGCCTCGGCGTGCGCTTCAACATCTCGCCCAAGCTGGCGCACTCCGGCGACGAGGAGGAGCGCCGGCTCGTGCCGGAGGCCCTGGCCGCGCTGGCGGCCGTGCCCGGGACCGCGTTCAAGTTCGTCTGCCGGACGCGGGACGACCTCGACGAGGTGGCGTCCATCGTCGACCGGTACGGCACCACCCCGGTGTGGATCATGCCGGAGGGCCAGACGCCACACGAGGTCGACCGGCACATCGCGGCCCTCGGCGACGACGTGGTCGCCCGTGGCTGGAATCTGACGACCAGACTGCATGTCGCCGTATGGGGTGACAGGAGGGGTGTGTGACATGAGCAGTGGAGCGGTGGAGGTGAACGGGGCGGCGGAGGACCGCGACCGGATGCCGGACCCGTTGGAGGACGTGGCGCGCCGGCTCCTCCTCGAAATCGGCGAGAACCCGGACCGGGAGGGCCTGAAGGAGACCCCGGCCCGGTTCGCCCGCTGGTGGCGGGAGTTCAGCAACTACGACCCGGGCGAGGTCGGCACCCTGTTCCCGCTGCGCAACCAGGGGCAGATCGTCATGGTCTCCGACATCAACCTGTGGTCGCTGTGCGAGCACCACCTGCTGCCGTTCTCCTGCGCCGTCACCATCGCGTACCGGCCCGAGGGCGATGTGCTGGGCCTGTCGAAGTTCGCCCGGATCGCCCACCGCCACGCGCACCGGCTCCAGGTGCAGGAGCGGCTGGTCCGGGACATCGCCGAGGAGATCACCGCGGTGACCGGATCCTCCGATGTCGCGGTGGTGGCCCGGGGCGAGCACCTGTGCATGAGCATGCGCGGCATCCGCACCCCGGCGCTCATGACGTCCTCGGTGTTCAACGGGATCTTCCAGGATCACGGGCCGGCCCGCCAGGAGCTCGTGGCCGCCATCTTCCACGGACGGTGACGACCACCGGACCCGCACGTCAGGCACCCACCACCCCTCGCTCAAGGAGTGCACATGGCTCTGCGTGAAATCCGCACCGGACTCAGCCTGGACGATGTGCTGCTGGTCCCGCGGCACACCTCGGTGGTGAGCCGCTCGGCGACACACCTGGGCACCGAACTCGCCGCCGGAATCGAGCTGAGCGTCCCGGTGCTGTCCGCGAACACCCCGTGGTGCACCGGCGCCCGGATGGCCGAGGCGATGGCGCGCCGCGGCGGCCTCGGCGTGGTGCACCGCATGCAGACCGCCGAGGACCAGGCCGCCGAGGTCGCGGCGGTCAAGGCGGCCGCGCCGCCGGGGCCCGGCGGGCCGGAGGACCCGGCGCGTCCGACGGTCGACGCCGACGGGCGGCTGCGGGTGGCCGCCGCGGTCGGGGTGACGGACGACTATCTGCGACGGGCCGCCCTGCTCGTCGAGGCCGGCGCGGATGTGCTGGTCACCGACGTGGCACACGGCCACGCCGACTACGTGATCAAATCCGTCGAGGAGCTGCGGTCCCGCTTCCCGGGCACCACCCTGATCGCCGGGAACGTGGCCACCGCGGCCGGCACCCGGGATCTGATCGAGGCCGGCGCGGACGCGGTCAAGGTCGGCATCGGGCCCGGCGGCATCTGCACCACCCGCATCGTCGCCGGCAGCGGAGTGCCCCAGCTCACCGCGGTCCTCGACTGTGCCGAGGAGGCCGATCGCAGCGGGATCCCGGTCATCGCCGACGGCGGCATCAAGGCACCCGGCGACCTGGTCAAGGCCCTGGCGGCGGGCGCGCGTTCGGTGATGCTCGGCAGCGCCCTGGCCGGGGCCGACGAGAGCGAGGCGAGGCTGGTCGAGCACGAGGGGCGGCGCGCCAAGGTCAGCACGGGGTTCGTCACCTTCGGCATGCGGCTGACCCTCAAGCGGGCGCGCGGGGAGCAGGTGAGCCGCGAGGAGCTGGACGAGTACACCCCCGAAGGCGTCGAGGCGACCTTCGCGTACACCGGCTCCCTCGCCGCCACCCTGCGGCCCTTCCTCGGGGGCCTGCGGTCCGGCATGAGCTACTCCGGCGCGCACTCCCTGGCCGAGCTGCGCGAGCGGGCCGAGTTCATCCGGATCACCCCGGCCGGTATGGCCGAGAGCCGCCCGCACGCGCTCCAGCGCGCCGACCAGGTCCCCCTGGACTACGCCACGGAGGCCGCTGGATGACCACCCCCCTGGACAGCGGGCGGTACGGCACCGACGAGATGCGCGCGCTCTTCACCGACCGGGCCCGCTATCAGTTCTTCGTGACGGTCGAGGGCGCGCTCGCCGAGGCGCAGGGCCGGCACGGGGTGCTCCCGGCCGAGGCGGCGGAGCACATCGCGCGGCAGGCCCGCGACCACGTCTGCGACCTGGACCGGATCGCGGAGATCGAGGCGATGAGCCGGCATGAACTCTTCGCCGTGGTGCAGGAGTTCGCGCAGGCGTGCGAGCCGTACGGGCGGTACGTCCATCACGGCGCGACCAGCAGCGACATCCTCGACACCACCATGGCCCTCCAGCTGGACGCCGCGATCGGCATCCTGCGGACCCGGCTGACCGCCCTGATGGCGGCCCTGCGCGACCGGATCGCCGCCGACGGGGATCAGGTGATGATCGGCCGCACCCATGGCCAGCACGCCCAGCCCATCACGCTCGGCTTCAAGCTGGCCATCGCGCTGGACCAGCTCACACGCTGCCTGGCACGGCTGGACGGGCTGCGGGACCGGGCCGTGATGGGCAAGGTGGCCGGCGCGGTCGGTTCCCTCGGCGGACTGGGGCCGTCCGGGGTGCCCGTACAGCACGAAGCGCTGGAGCGGCTCGGGCTGCCGGAGCCGCGGATCTGTGCCCAGGCCGTGGCCCGCGACCGGTACGCGGAGTTCGTGTGCTGGGCCGCCCTGACCGCCGCCTGCCTGGACAACCTGGCCACCGAGATCCGCAACCTTCAGCGCACCGAGATCGGCGAACTCGCCGAGTCCTTCGCCGAGGGCGACCAGATCGGCAGCTCGGCCATGCCGCACAAGCGCAATCCGGTCCGCAGCGAGCGGATCTGCTCGCTCGCCAGGCTGCTGCGCTCCGCGGTCGGTCCGGCCCTGGAGAACGTGGTCACCTGGCACGAGCGGGACCTGGCCAACTCGGCCAACGAGCGGTTCACCCTTCCCGAGAGCTGTGTGCTGCTCGACGAGATGCTGACCACCGCCACCGCCGTCGTACGCGACCTGCGGGTCTTCCCCGACCGGATGGCGGAGAACCTGGCCCTGTCCCGCAACGCGCACCTCAGCGAGGCCGTCCTGCTCGCCCTGGTCGCGGGCGGCATGGACCGGCTGGCCGGCTACCGGCTGTTGCAGGAGGCCAGCTCCGCGGCCGCCCGGGACCGGCGCGACCTGCTCGCCGTGCTGGGCGAGGACCCGCGGGTCACCGCCACCGTCCCGGCCTCGGAGCTGACCTCCCTGGCGAAGGCCGCGGCCGACGTCGGAGCGTGTGCGGATCTCGCGCGCGAGACGGTATCGCGCGCCGAAGCGGCGATGCGCAACTCCGGATCAGGAGGACGGACATGACCTGCACGATCGTGGTGGGCGGTCAGTGGGGCGACGAGGCCAAGGGCAAGGTCTCCAGCTATCTGGCGCTGCGTGACGACCCCGGCGTCGCGGTCCGCGCCGGGCTCGGCCCCGGCGCCGGACACACCGTGGTGCACGGCGGGCGGACCCTGCGGCTGCGGCAGGTGCCCAGCGCCGTGGTCAACCCCCGCACCCGGCTGCTCCTCGGCGCCGGCGTGCTCATCCGCCCCGAAGTGCTGCTGCGGGAGATCAAGGAGACCGGGGTCGGCGACCGCATCGGCGTCGACCACCGCGCCACCGTCATCGAACCCGGGCACGTCGAGGCCGAACAGGCCGACGCCGGGCTCCGCGACACGGTGCGCTCCACCGGCAGCGGGCATGGCCCGGCCCTCGCCGCCCGGGCCATGCGCTCGGCGCGCCGCGCGCGGGACGTGGCCGAACTCGCCCCGTATCTCACCGATGTGGCCGCCGAGGTGAACGCGGCGGTCGACGCCGGGGACGGGGTCCAGGTCGAGGGCACCAACGGGTTCGGCCTGTCCGTGCTGTACGGCAGCTACCCGTACACCGTCGGCAAGGACTCCACCGCGAGCACCGCCGCGGCCGACGTGGGCCTGGGGCCGCTCGCCGTCGACGAGGTGGTCCTGGTGTTCCGGGCCTATCCCACCCGGGTCGGCGCGGGCCCCTTCCCCACCGAGATCCCCGAGGAGGAGGCGGAGCGGCGCGGGATCGTGGAGTACGGCACGGTCACCGGGCGGCGCCGGCGCACCGGCACCTTCGACCTGGACCAGGCGCGGGAGGCCGTCCGGATCAACCGACCGTCGCGGCTGGCGCTCACCTTCCTGGACCATGTCACCCCCGACGCCCTCGGCGTGCGCGGCGGGGCGCTGCCCGCGGAAGCCGCCGCGTTCGTCCGGCACGTGGAGAAGGGCCTGGGGCGGCCCGTGGATCTGATCGGCACCGGCCCCGCCAGCGACGACCTCATCGACCGATGGACGGCACAAGGAGGCGAACGATGAACGCGACCCCCACCTGGCGGCGCGCCAATCTGCTCACCATCGGCTGGTCCGAGATGGGCCGGATGCTGACCGGCCTGGCCCACGACGTCAAGGAGAGCGGCTTCGCCCCCACTGTCATCGTGGGCATCGCCCGCGGCGGACTGCCGCCCGCCGTCACCCTGTCCAACCTGCTGGGGGTGACCGACTTCCGGATCCTGGGTATCCCCCGCAACACGACCAATTCCCGCTACAGCGAGAGAGGCGAGGCGGTGCTCGACTACATCACCCCGCAGCGCCCCGTGACCGGCGCCGACGTACTGATCGTCGACGACATCATGGGCGACGGCGGCACCATGGCACTGGCGGTGGACACCATCCGCGGGCTGGGTGCCGCGGAGATCCGCACGGCCGTGGTGGTGCGCAACGTGGGATCGCGGGGGCGCGCCGACTTCCAGGCCGTCGAGGTCGACGACTGGACGGTCTTCCCGTGGGAACTGCCGCCGGGGGCCGAGGACTCCACCACCGTCCTCGCGGCGCCGCGGTGAACCCCGGCACCACGGTCATCCTGGACCGGGACGGCACCCTCCTCGACTTCTACGAGATGTTCCACCAGTTCGTGCTCGATCTGCACCGCGATGAGCGGGTCTCACCGCCGCCGCGCGAGGTGGTGCTCGGATACGCGTACTGGAAGGCCATCACCAGCGGCAGTCTGCACATCGGCGGGGTGCGGGTCCTGGACCGGGTGGACGATGTGGCCCACCGCTACATGGCACACGGCACGCTCTACGAGGGTGCCGTGCCCGCGATCACCGCCCTGTTCGGCGCGGGTGTCCGGCTGGCGCTGGTGAGTTCCTGGGTCGGCACCGCGCCGACGGTCGAACTGCTGCGCAGGAACGGCGTGGGGCACTGCTTCGGGGAGGTCGTCACCCGCGACGACCTGCCCGGCCGGGGCGAGGAGGCCTCGGACGCGGACGTCAAGATCACGCTGGCCCGGCAGGCGCTGGTCCGGATCGGCCACCGCACGGACGACCGGCTGTTCGTGGTCGGGGACACCGCGGCCGACGTGGCCCTGGGGCGCGGTCTTGACGCGGCCGTCGTGGGGGTGCGGACCGGAAACGGCCACATGCTGCCCGACGCCCCGCCTGAAGGCCCCGACACCATGCTGCCCTCGGTCGCGGGCCTGGTGGATGTGGTGCTGGGCCCGAACTGACGGGTTCCTGTGGTGCCGAGGGCCGGGATCCGCGGAGGATCCCGGCCCCAGGACCTGTCGTCAAAGGGGGCGCCCTGCTCCCGACGTCTGGCACGGCTCCCCCAGCTACCGCTGGGAGGTGCCCCCAGCTGCGTTGTCGCATCGCCCAAGTACGCCCAGTACGAGGACGATGCTCCGCCTTGCGATCCTCCCCCAGCTACCGCTGGGAGGTGCCCCCTGCGCCAGACGCCGCTCGCGGCCGGTCGCCCCCTTCGACGACAGGCCCTAGGCCGTTCAGGGCGCGGCGAACCGGGTCACGGCGTCCAGGTATTCCGTCGGGTCCGTCAGCCCGGCGGTCTGGAACGCCTCCCGCCGCTCGTAGCAGGTCCCGCAGGTGCCGCAGTGCCGCTCGCCGCCCTTGTAGCAGGACCAGCTGGCCTCCAGCGGGGCTCCGAGCCGCATCCCGTGGGCGGCGATGTCCGCCTTGGACCAGGTGATGAACGGCGCCTCCACCGAGGGGGTGGGGAAACCCTCGTTGGCCACCGTCACCAGCTCCCGCAGCGCGGCGTGGAACGCGGGCCGGCAGTCCGGGTAGATGAAGTGGTCACCGGCGTGCATGCCCAGCGCCACCACCCCGGCCCGGTGCGCGACCCCCACCGCCACGGCGACGTTGGCCAGCACCGCGTTCCGGTTCGGCACGACGGTGGCCTTCATCGACTGCTCCGCGTAGTGGCCGTCGGGGACCGTCACGCTGTCGTCCGTCAGCGCCGATCCGCCCAGCACCGAGCCGAGCCCGCTGAGGTCCACCACATGGTGCCGGGCCCCGTAGTGGGCCGCGATCCGGCGCGCCGAGTCGATCTCCCGGCGGTGCCGCTGGCCGTAGTCCACGGTCACGGCGATCAGCCGGTAGCTCAGCGCCGCGTAGTGCGCCATGAGCGTGGTGGAGTCCATGCCCCCTGAGAGCACCACCAACGCGGTGAACGGATCGGTTGGATCGGCACTGCTGCTGTTCTGCTCCATCATGAGCCTCCGGAGATAGGGGAGTCGCCGAGACACGAGGCGCATACGGCCGGGTGTGTTCGCTCATGGTGGTGTCCGGCCCGCGGGTCGCGCATCGCGGCACGGTGCCGAAGGACCCCTGGTACGAGGCCGAAGGGCGGGCACGGCGGTTCCGAGACGCAGCGGCCCGGGTCGGCCGGTGCGCTCTGCCGCGCGACCGGCGCCCCCTCGGTGAGCAGCGGCCACAGCCCGGGATCGCGGAACATCTCCGGGAAGTCCCGGCGGCCGGTGATGCCGAGCTTGCGGTACGCGCTCGACAGATGCAGCTCCACCGTGCGGCGGGTGATCCGCAGGGCCGTCGCGATGCGCTCGTTGGTGAGTCCGCGCGCCGCGTCGATCAGGATCTGGCGCTCCCGTGCGGTCAGCGCCAGCACGCCGCGCAGCGAGGAGTGGCGCGGGGCGCGGTCGTCCGCCAGGGCCAGCAGCTGCCGCCCCCGCTCGACCAGCGGCCGGGCGCCACACCGGCCGGCCAGCCCGATCGCCTGGGTCAGCACGGCGATCGCCTCGTCCGGCCGGTTGCGCCGGGTCAGCGAGGGCCCCAGGTCGGCCAGGCAGTACGCCAGGTCCAGCTCGCTCCCCTCCGCCTTCAGCAGCCGCGCCGCCGCGCGCAGCAGCCGCTCGCCCCGTGGCCCGCCGGAAACCCGGCTCAGCGCCCGCAACGCCCGGCCGCGCTCCTGCGGCGAGCCCGCGCGGTGGGCGAACCGCAGCTGCTCGCGGGCCAGTTCCAGGGCCTCGTCCGACCGCCCCACCTGGTGCAGCAGGATGGCGCCGTGCGTCCGCCACGAGGCGGTCACCGCGACGCGCAGCCCCGCCCCCTTGTTCCGGGCGTGCAGCTCCGCGAGGTCGCGCGCGGCACCCGGCAGATCGCCGTCGGCCGCCAGCAGCCGCGCCCTGGCCATGAGGACGTCCCGGTAGTGCCAGCTCGGCGGCAGATCGCCCCAGCACCGGTAGCGGCGCAGCAGCATGCGGGCCCGGTCGTTCTCGCCCTGGCTGATCAGCACGTCCGCGAGCGCGGCCAGCGCGGCCACCCGGGCCGGGGACCCCGGGCCCACGCCGTGCCGGGCGAGCTCCCGCAGGCACTCGCTCAACTGCTCGCGGGCGATGTCCAGGCGCCCTCGCGCGAGGGCGATCCGCGCCGCGACCGGCAGGAGCAGCACCCGGTACAGCGGGCGGGGCCGCAGGCCGGCCTGGTCGTCGTCCCCCAGCCGCGCCGCGGCCTCTTCGTGGTGGCCGTTGTCCACCAGGACGGTCAGCGCCGCCGCCCTGGCCAGCGGATGGAGGCACAGCTCGTCACCGGGGCGGCCGAGGGCCCGGCGCGCCTGCCCCACGGCCGACTCGGGAGCCTCGTCGGTGAGATGCCGGCAGAGCGCGGCCACGGCCGAGGCGGCCGTGCGCAGTCCGTCCGTGCCGTCCGCGTCGGCCAGCGGGTCCGGCCGGGACGCGATGAGTTCGTCGAGGAGCTCCGACGTCAGGCCCGGTAAGCGGTCGTACAGATGCCACGCGATGCGGTGCAGCCGGGGCCAGTGGGCCACTTCGGTCCCGGCGACGGCCACGGCGGTCGCGTCCAGCACCCGCTGCCGCTCCTCGGGGGAGTCCACGCCGTACAGCGCGCTCCCGACGCGCTCCAGCAGGCGCGCGCGGACGACCTCGTCGGTCGTACCGGCCAGGGTCGCCACCGCCGCGTCGAGGCCGCGGGCGCGGTCGGACCGGATCCGGATGTCGGCGATGCCCAGCACCGCCTGGCGGTGCTCGTCGCCGGAGGCCACCTGCGCGGCGTGTTCCAGACAGCGCAGCGCGGTGTCGGTGTCGTCGGCGGCCAGCGCGGACCGGGCGGCCTGGAGCAGCACGCCGGCCGGCCAGGAGCCGTCCAACGGGACGGCGGAGGCGATGAGATGGGCGGCGACCCGCTCGGCCGGGGCCCTCCGCTCGTGAAGATAGGTGGCGGCGGCCAGATGGGCCGCGTTACGGGCCATCAGGGTCATTCCGCCGACCAGGGCGTTGCGCACCAGGGAGTGCCGCAGCAGCAGGGTGTTGTCGTCCGCCACGAGCCCCATACGGACCAGCAGGTCCGCGGCCGTGAGCGTGTCCCCGAGCCCGGTGCCCGCCAGATGGGCGATGAGCGGGATGTCGGCACCGCCGTCCCCGGCGATGGCGATGGCCTCGGCCAGCCGCCCGGCCCTCGGGTCGATCCGGTTGAGCCGCCTGGTCACCACCTCGGCGACGGCCGGCAGCACCGCGGTGTCCAGCACCTCCGGGTCCGGGACGCCCCCGGTGTCACGGACGGTGTCACGGACCCAGCGGACGAGCTCCACCAGCATGAACGGGTTGCCGGCGGTCAGCCGGCGGCAGGCGTCGGCGAACCCGGTGCCGGGCGGGCGCGGCAGCCGGGAGCGTACGAGGGCGGCCGTCTCCTGCTCGGACAGCCCCCCGAGGTGCACCTGCTGTGCGCCGACGAGCAATTCGGCCAATTCCGAGGGAGCCGCGGCGGGCACGCCGTTCTGCACGGAGGCCACCAGCATCACCGGAAGGTGGCAGCATGCCTCCACCACGCAGCGCAGAAAGCTCAGCGACAACGCGTCGGCCCGGTCCGCGTCGTCGATGGTGATGACCAGCGGCGCTTTCACGGTCAGCTGGGACACCACATTCTGCACCGCGACCGCTATCTCCGCCCCCCATACCCGCGGAACAGCACCGTCGGGAACGGGACCCTGCGACAGTTTTTTGTAAATGTCGTGGAGTTCCACCCCCTGTTCACATCCGGGTGGCAAACAGTCTGCAAAACCTCCGACTAAATCATCCAGCAAGGCCCACGGAATGTAATGCCGCTGCTCGGTGCAGACCAGATCGACGACAGCGCACCCCTTGTGGCGCGAGGTGATGGCGAACGCGCGGAGCAGCGACGTACGCCCTATCCCCGCCTCGCCCGTCACCGCGTACCGGGCCGGGAGACGATCCGTGCTGTCGTGGCGCGCTCGGCGGAGCAGGCGCATTTCGGCCTGCCGCCCCATGAAATCCCGTAGTAGTTTCTCGTTCGCATGAACCATTGCTGAAACCCTCCGGTTCTGGATGACGCAGCCCGGTGTCAGATTCCCTTTTCCAGCTGATGCCGGGCACGTCGCCAAGGCTAAATCCAGGGAGGGTGACGGAGAAGGCAACAATCAGGCCAGCATGTCTGTATGTCGACGTTTCCCCGGCGGACATCATGATGTAAGGACCAGGATCTCGCGAGCGCCCCGAACCGGCCGGAAGTCCCGGCGCTTCGCCGTATCAAACGTGGTTCCGCGGTGGATATGTGCCCGGTCGCGCCCGGGGTGGCCGGTCCGCGACGGAGGGCGGTTCGGGCGAGTGGGTCCAGCACGGCGGGCGCGGACGTACCGGCGCCGTCCGCGCGCCGGTGACCAGCGGCAACAGGGCACCACGGACAAAGCGCCGACGCTCCGGTCCGGTGTCGCGATCCGCCCCTTGGTCCATCGGCCCGGTTCGGCGGCGGCGCGGAAGCACGCCCCCATGAGTGGACGCGCCATGCCGGACGCTGCCCGCTTTCCGTCGATCCCTGACCGAAAGCGGATCCGGGACGACCGTTTTCGACCCGCGTGCCCTCGGGCCGCCTGCCGTCGTTCCCCGCTCCTTGTTCGCTCTGAGCGATCAGCCACCGCCGCGCCGATTGCCCGGCCGAGGGAAGTCGGCCAACCGCGAACCGCCGCCCCTTCGGCGAGCGATAAGGAGTCGTGAAACTGTTCCGCCCCATGGGGCCAGACCGAAGCGACGGGGAGTTGCTGCGCGCCGTCGCGCGGGGGGACTCGCGGGCGCTCGCCACGCTCTACGACCGGCACGCGGGCTGGCTGCACGCGCGGCTCACCCGCCGCTGCCAGGACCCCGAGACCGTACGGGAGGTCCTCCAGGACACGTTCGTGGCGGCCTGGCGCACGGCCGACGCGCACCGCGGGCGCGAGGCGGGCGGCTGGCTGTGGACCATCGCGGCCCGGCGGCTCGTCGACGCCCAGCGCGCCGCCGCCCGCGCCGCCGAGGCCCAGGCCGCCCACGCCCGCCACCAGGCCGACGCGGCCCGCGCCACGGCGCCCTCCGCGGAGGAGCGGGCGCTCGACGCGCTGGAGTACGGCGACGTCGGCGCCGCCCTCGACCGGCTCTCCCCCGAGCTGCGCGCCGTCCTGCGCGCCACGGTCGTCGACGGGCTCACCACGCGCGAGGCGGCACAGCTCCTCGGCATCCCCGAAGGCACCGTCAAGACCCGCGCCCAGCGCGCCCGAAGAGAACTCCGCGCCGCCCTCACCCAGCTGCGCGCCACGCCCCCGCACCTCCTGGACGCCCTCGGAGGCACCGCATGACGCCCCGGCGACTGATCAAGCGCGGCGGCCCCGCCACCGCCTGGCACGTGACGCCCGGCCACGCGGCGTCCTACGCCGACGGCTCGCTGCCGGAGACCGACGCATGGTCGGTCGAGAAGCACGTCGAGTCCTGCACGGCCTGCGCGGAGCGCGTCTCGGCGGCTGTCCGCACGGGCGCGGCGGCCCCCGCGCTGGCCGAGATCCGCACGGCGGTGCTGGCCTTCGCCGCGCCGGACGCGGCGCCGGACGCGGAAGCGTCCCCCGCCGGGCGGCTCGGGGCGGTCCGGGCGTCCCGGGTGTGGATGGCGTGGGCCGCGGGGCCCGCGTTGTGGGGGCCCTGGCTGGTCGCGCTGGTGGTGACGGGCCTGGTCGCGGCCGGGGCCGCGCGGGCCGCCGGGATCTCCGGGGTGCGGCCGCTCCTGCTGGCGCTCGCGCCCGTACTGCCGTCCGCCGGGGTGGCCGTCTCGTACGGGCGGCACGTCGACCCGATGCACGAGCTGACCGCATCCACGCCGTCCGGCGGGCTGCGGCTGCTGCTGACCCGGACGGCGGCCGTGCTCGCCGTGTCCGTGCCGCTGCTGACCCTCGCCGGGCTGCTGCTGCCCGCCGCCGCCGGGGCGCCCGCCGCCTCGGCCTGGCTGCTGCCGGGGCTCGCGCTCACGCTCGCCGCGCTCGCCCTCGCCTCGTACGTCGGCTGCCGGATCGCCACCTTGGCGGTCGGCGCGGGCTGGCTGCTGGCGGTCGGCGCCCCGGCGCTGCTCGCGGGCCCGGTCCAGGGCGAGCGCGGCTCGCTCGCCGACGCCCTGACCGACTCCCTCACCGCCGTACTCTCCGGCCCCGCCGCCCAGAGCTGCTGGGCAGCCGCAGCGGCCGTCTGCGCGGGGCTGCTGACCCTGCGCCGCACCTCCTTCGACCGCCTGGAGCACATGTGAACAGCGCCGTCTCCGTCCATTCCGTCTCCGTCCATATCCATGGGTTGACCGTCCGGCACCGCAGGACCACCGCCCTCGACGCCGTCGACCTCGCCTTCGGCCCCGGCGTCCACGGCCTGCTCGGCCCCAACGGCGCGGGCAAGACCTCCCTGATCCGCGTGCTCGCGACGGTCGCCGCGCCCACCTCCGGGCGGGTGGAGCTGCTCGGCGGCGACATCTCGGCGCCCGCGCACCGCACCGCCGTACGCCGCAGGCTCGGCTATCTGCCGCAGGATTTCGGCTACTACCCGGGCTTCACGGTGCGCGAGTTCGTGGCCTACATGGCGTGGCTGAAGGAGATACCGCGGGCCGACGCCCCCGCCGCCGTGGAGCGCGCGGTCGCCCGGGTCGGGCTCGCCGACCGCATCGACGCGAAGGTCCGCACCCTGTCAGGTGGCATGGTGCGGCGCGTCGGCATCGCCCAGGCGATCGTCAACGACCCGCGGCTGCTGCTGCTCGACGAGCCGACGGCCGGTCTCGACCCGGAGCAGCGGGTGGACTTCCGGGCCCTGCTGCGGGAGCTGGGCCGCGACGCGACGGTGATCGTCTCCACCCACCTGGTGGAGGACGTCGCCGCGGCCTGCACGGAGGTCACGCTCATCGCGGCGGGCCGGGTGGCCTACCGGGGCACGCCGCAGACGCTGGCCGGGCTGGGCGCCGAGGCGGGGGCGGCGGACTTCGGCGACAACCCCATCGAGCGCGGCTACGCCGTGGCCCTGCGCCGCCAGCGGTCGGGCGCGGGGACCACCGGATGGACGGTGACCCGATGAGCCGGACCACCACCATCCGCCCCTCGCGCACCGCGCGCCCCCTGCGCACCGAACTCCGCCGCGGCATCGGCCCGGCCGTGGGCGCCGCGACGCTGGCCGCCCTGCTGCTCGCCATGTACGAGCGGGCCGACAGCTGGCTGGCCGGCTGGACCGACACCACCGACATGCTGCGCTCGGCCGGGGTGTTGGTCGGCGGGCCGCTGGCGGCCGCGGCCGCGTGCTGGCAGGGCGGCCGGGAGCGGCGGCGCGGGACGGAGGAGCTGCTGGCGACCGTGGCGCGCGGCCGCCTCCGGCGGACCCTGCTGACCGCGGCGCCCACCATCCTGTGGCCGGTGGTCGGGTATCTGCTCACGGCCGCCGTGTGCCTGGCGGCTACCTGGCGTTACGCGAGCGGCGTCGGCGGCCCGTACCCGTCGATGATCGCGGCCGACGCGATGGCGATCGGCTCGTTCGCCGCGCTCGGGTTCATCGCCGGCCGGCTGGTGCCGTGGCGGCTGGCCCCGCCCCTGGTGGCCTTCGTCGTCTTCGCCGTCGACCCCTTTGTCGCCAACCAGGACTCCCCCGTCGCCTGGCTGAGCCCCGGCAAGAACCACATCTTCTCCTGGGACCGGCCGGTGTGGTGGTTCGGCCCGGCCTCGATGGTGTGGACGGCCGGGCTCGCGGCGGCTGCGCTGCTGGCGTACGCCGCCCGCCGCCGCGCCCGCGCCCTGGCGCTCGCGCCGCTCGCCGCCGCGGCCACCGCCGCCGTCCTGATCGTGCAGACGGGCGACGGCGTATGGCGCCCGGACCCGGCGAGCGCGGCGCTGGTCTGCGACGACGGGACGCCGCGCGTCTGCGCGTCGCGGGCGCACGACCGGATGCTGCCGGACGCGTCCGCGGCGCTGGCGGGGCTGTCGGCGAAGCTGCGCGGCGTGCCGAACGCCCCGACCCGCATCGTCGAGAGCCGGGGCGACCACCACCGGGGGCCCCGCACCGACGCGGCGCTGTTCGGCTGGGACTACTACTTCCGGCGCAACCGGATCGTCGAGCCGGAGATGTTCGCGGCCAACGCCGCCCTCGGCGCGACGGCGCCGTCCTGCCCGGGCGTCTCGGACGAGGACCGCTACAACGACCTCAGCCAGGCCGTGGCCGAATGGCTGGCGCCCATGCCCCGGCCCGAGCCGCCCGCCGGCCAGGACGCCCCGGGCTACACCCGCGATCTGGAGAGGCTGAAGGCGATGCCCGACCGCGAGCGCACCCACTGGCTCGGCACCTACTTCGCCGCCGCGCGCTCCTGCCGTCTTGAGCAGGTGACGGCGCCATGAGCCTGCCGCTGTACGCGCGCTCGCGCGCCCTGCCCATGACCGTCGCCGTCCTGGCCGCCGCCTGGCCCACCACCGCCTGGCTCGCGGACTGGATCGTGGCGCACTCCGACCTCGGCCCGCGGGCCCGGCTGCCCCTCGTCGTCCTCGCGCCGGTGCTGGCCTCGGCCACGATCGGGGCGAGCCTGTACACCCACAGCGAGGAGCTGGACCGGACCGCCGTACGCCCGTGGTGGCCGCGGCGCGCCTGCCAGCTGCTGCTGCTCACGGCGGTGGCGGCCGGGCTGCTCGCGGCCGCCGTCCCCGGCGACCCGGAGCTGTACGGGGCGCCCGCCATGGTCCGCAACCTCCTGGGCGCGGTGGGGGTCACCGCGCTGGCCGCCACGTTCATCGGGGCGCGGCTGAGCTGGCTGCCGATGCTGCTGCACACCAGCGCGGTCTACCTCGGCGCGCAGACCGGCCCGGAGGACCCCGGCCCGGTCTGGGCCTGGTCGGTCCAGCCGGGACCGCAGCCGGCGGCATGGTGGACGACGGCCGTCCTCTTCGCCGCGGGCACCTGCCTCTACGCGCTGCGCGGCGCCCGCCCGGAGGGCCCCGGCTCGCGCCGCTGAGCGGGATCGCGCCGCCGGGCGGCCCGCCGGACCAACGGCCAGCACAGGACGCCGATCGCGAGGGCGAGCAGATGGCCCCAGTCGGTGAGCGGATCGGTGAACTCCAGCAGGTCCGCGACGAGGCCCAGCACGACCGCGCCGAGCACCGTCCAGCGCAGCCAGGGCCGCAGCAGCCCGGCGAGCGCGCCGGCGCAGGCGAGCAGCCCGTAGCTGATGCCGTAGTCGAGGCGGCGCAGCGAGCTGTCGGGCAGTTGCCCGGCGGCGACCGAGGCGGCCACGAACAGCTCGGTCAGCAGGGTCGCCAGGACGTGCCCGAGCAGGAACACCCCGGCGGTCCGCAGCGCGCCCAGCCGCCGCTCCAGGGAGCTGAGCACGACGAGGAAGGCGAGGATGTACGGCAGCCCGCCGACGAGCCAGGCCCCGCTGGCGACCAGCACCAGCACGGGCCGCTCGGCGAGGTTCGCGACGTCGGTACTGGAGTGGGCCAGCACGTCGCGCACGAGGTCCGGGTCCGCGAGCTGGGTGAAGGTCCCGGTGGCGACCAGGAGCAGGGCGTAGCCGAACGTGAACGGGGTCCGTGAGGGGCTGGGCAGGAACCGCGCCCACCCGCCCGCGCGCAGAGCCCGCAGGGCCCGGTTCTCGGAACGGAGCTGCGGGGTGTCGGCGTCCGGGGCGGCCGGGCCGGCATAACCGGCTTGGCCCGAGGAGGGGCCAGGGGAGGGGGCCGCGGCCGTACGACGCGCGGCGGCGTGGCGGCAGCGCTTCGGCGGGCGCGCCGCCCGCCGTGGGTCACCGGCCGCGGTGTCGACCGCTCGCGTCCACGTCACACCGGGGTTCCTTCCTCGTACCGCCCCCGTTTCACGCACAACAACAAACGGTCCGCGTCTCATGTCGCCGGACCGCCGGTTGTGAAGCAGGCCACAGTGAGGATCGCCGTCCCAGGGTCGGGCCCCGGTAGATTCGGCCGCATCCCGAGTTCACCCGGAAGGACCCGCCCCGTGTACCCGCCGTACGACACCGCCGACGCCGGCCGCCCCGTGACCCTCGACCGCCGCGAGGGTCCGTACGGCGAGGTGGTGCTGCGGCGGCGCGGCGGGGGCGGGACGGGTCCGGCCGGGGGCCCCGCCGCCCCGGCGCCGGTCTTCGAGATCATCGCGAACGGGTGCTTCCTGATGGACACCTCCGACGGCCGCTCCGAGCGGCTCCTGATCCGCGCCGCGCTGGACGCGCTGCCCGCCGGCCGGAGCGCGCCGGCGCTGCTGATCGGCGGCCTCGGCGTCGGGTTCTCGCTGGCCGAGGCGGCGGCCGAGCCGCGGTGGGGGCGGATCGCGGTGGTGGAGCGCGAGGAGGCGGTCGTCGACTGGCACCGCAGCGGCCCGCTGGGGCGGATCTCCGCGGCCGCGCTCGCCGATCCGCGCACCGAGGTGATCCGGGCCGATCTGGTCGCCTGTCTCCGAGCCGGCGAAGGGGCGGCGCCGTACGACGCCCTCTGCCTGGACATCGACAACGGCCCCGACTGGACGGTCACCGAGGACAACGGCGGCCTCTACTCCCCCGCAGGTCTCGCCGCCTGCCGGGCCCGCCTCACCCCCGGCGGGGTCCTCGCCGTGTGGTCCGCCCAGCCCTCGTCCGCGTTCGAGGAGGCACTCCGGAATGCCGGGTTCGTAGGGGTGCGGACGGAAGAGATCAGTGTTGCCCGAGGTGTCCCGGACGTCGTTCACCTCGCGGTTCGAGGCGCGTAGCCGAGCCGCGTACGCTGCCTTTACGCTGCTTGCCAGCGCGCGCGGCCGGGCAAGTGACCAGCCAGAGCCGCGGTTTCACGGAACAAGCAGGGGCGGGCGCATGGAGCAGACTCACAGCAGCCACAACGGGGCCGCCACGACCACCCCGGGGGCACAGCGCCGGGTGCTGGTCGTCGAGGACGACCCGACGATAGTGGACGCCATCGCGGCCCGGCTCCGCGCCGAGGGGTTCCAGGTGCAGACGGCCGGGGACGGCCCGGCGGCCGTCGACACGGCCGAGGCCTGGCAGCCTGACCTGCTCGTACTGGACGTGATGCTGCCCGGCTTCGACGGCCTGGAGGTCTGCCGCCGGGTGCAGGCCAGGCGCCCGGTGCCGGTGCTGATGCTCACCGCGCGGGACGACGAGACCGACATGCTGGTGGGCCTGGGGGTCGGCGCCGACGACTACATGACCAAGCCGTTCTCCATGCGTGAACTGGCCGCGCGGGTGCATGTGCTGCTCAGACGCGTCGAGCGGGCGGCGCTGGCCGCGCACACCCCGCGCAGCGGCATCCTGCGCCTGGGCGAGCTGGAGATCGACCACGCGCAGCGCCGGGTTCGGGTGCGCAACACAGATGTGCATCTCACCCCGACCGAGTTCGATCTGCTGGTCTGCCTGGCCAATACGCCGCGCGCGGTGCTCTCCCGCGAGCAGCTGCTCGCGGAGGTCTGGGACTGGGCCGACGCCTCGGGCACCCGCACCGTGGACAGCCATATCAAGGCGCTGCGCCGGAAGATCGGCGCGGAACGGATCCGTACGGTGCACGGCGTGGGATACGCCCTGGAGACCCCGGCGGCATGAGGCCATCCGGCCGCCGGACGGCCGTCTGGAGCCGCGGACCCTGGCGCGAGACCTGGCGCGAGACCTGGCTCGGGGTCTGGCGCGGGATCTGGCGCGGGATCTGGCCGGAGACCCGGCGCGCCGCCTGGGCCCGCCACTGGGACCGGCTGTGGGAGGCGCTGAAGCCCTTCGACCCGTACCGGTCGGTGAAGGCCGCGCTCGGCGCGCTGGTCATCGGCTCGGTGATCATCACCACGCTGCTGGTGTTCGCGGCGATGCACTCCGACACCGAGCTGCGCATCATCACCATCTTCTCGATCATCGCCTCGCTGCTGATCACCCAGTTCGTGGCGCACGGCCTGACCGCCCCGCTGGACGAGATGACCGAGGTCACCCGGGCGATGGCGCACGGCGACTACACCCGGCGGGTGAGCGCGGCCGAGCGGCGCGACGAGTTCGGCGCCCTGGCCACCTCCTTCAACCGGATGGCCGCCGATCTGGAGGCGGTGGACACCCAGCGCAAGGAGATGGTCGCGAACGTCTCCCACGAGCTGCGCACCCCGATCGCGGCGCTGCGCGCGGTCCTGGAGAACGTGGTGGACGGGGTCTCTGAGGCCGACCCGGAGACGATGCGCGTCGCGCTGCGCCAGACCGAGCGACTGGGCCGGCTGGTCGAACAACTGCTCGACCTGTCCCGGCTGGACAAGGGTGTGGTGCCGCTGTACGCGCGGCGCTTCGAGGTCTGGCCGTATCTGGCCGGGATCCTCAAGGAGGCCGGGATGGCCAAGGGCGCGTACGGGGGCTCGGGCTCGCACACCCGCAAGGACGTCCACCTCAACCTGGACGTCTTCCCGTCCGACCTGTCCGCGCACGCCGACGTGGAGCGGCTGCACCAGGTCGTCGCCAATCTGATCGACAACGCCGTGAAGCACTCCCCTGCGCACGGCCGGGTGACGGTGCGGGCGCGGCGCGGCGAGAGCCCGGAGAGCCTGGAGCTGGAGGTGCTGGACGAGGGCCCGGGGATCCCGGAGGCCGAGCGGCACCGGGTCTTCGAGCGCTTCAACCGGGGCGGCCCGTCCGCGCAGGCCGGCGAGCCGGGGGAGCCGCGCGGCCCGGGGCAGGGCAGCGACGGCGGCACGGGGCTCGGTCTCGCCATCGCGCGGTGGGCGGTCGATCTGCACGGGGGGCGGATCGGCGTGGCCGAGTCCCCCCGGGGCTGCCGGATCAAGGTCAGCCTGCCGGGACGCGCCGATCTCTAGGGCGATCTCCAGTGCGAACCGCACCCCCACAGAGATCAAAATTGACGTAAAGTCGTCAACGAAGGCGCACAGACGTCGAAGGACGCGCACATCCGAGCGGGTGTGGGCGCCTTTCAGCGTTCCCGTCGCCGGTCCGAACCAGCGGTGATTCCCGCCACCTCAGGCCCCGAAACCAGCCGATCAATGTGACTTGCGCGACGATGACCAGTGCGGCCTGCACGTAAGGCCCTGAGAGGCGTAGCCTTTATTCCCGCTGTCCACCACCTTAGGAAGCGGAAGAGGGCGGTTGCCGCCGTGTCGCCACAGTCCCCCAACAGTTCGAGCGTCTCGACCGACCAGCAGGACGGTCAGGGGAGTAACCCTGCCGCCGCGTTCGGTCCCAACGAGTGGCTCGTCGACGAGATCTACCAGCAGTACCTCCAGGACCCGAACTCGGTCGACCGAGCCTGGTGGGACTTCTTCGCCGACTACAAGCCGGGCCAGGACACCACCTCCGCCGTGGCCGAGTCCGCAGCACCGCCGGGCCCGGCCGCCGCGGGGGCGGCCGGTACCGCTGCCGCGGCTCCGGTCCCGGCTCCGGCTCCGGCTCCGGTGAAGCCCGCCCCGGCCGCGAAGGCCCCGGCCGCCCCGGCCCCGGCTCCGGCGAAGCCCGCCGCGGCCGCCGCCGCACCGGCCAAGCCTGCGCCCGCGAAGGCCGCGCCCGCGAAGGCGGCCGAGCCGGCCGCCCCGTCGGCCGGCCCGGAGTACGTCACCCTGCGTGGCCCCTCCGCCGCCGTCGCGAAGAACATGAACGCCAGCCTCGAGCTGCCGACGGCCACCTCCGTGCGCGCCGTCCCGGTGAAGCTGCTGTTCGACAACCGCATCGTCATCAACAACCACCTCAAGCGCGCCCGCGGCGGCAAGGTGTCCTTCACGCACCTGATCGGCTACGCCATGGTGCAGGCGCTGAAGGCGATGCCCTCGATGAACTACTCGTTCGCCGAGAAGGACGGCAAGCCGACCCTGGTCAAGCCCGAGCACATCAACCTCGGCCTCGCCATCGACCTGGTCAAGCCCAACGGCGACCGCCAGCTGGTCGTCGCGGCGATCAAGAAGGCCGAGACGCTCAACTTCTTCGAGTTCTGGCAGGCCTACGAGGACATCGTCCGCCGCGCCCGCGCGAACAAGCTGACGATGGAGGACTTCACCGGGGTCACGGCCTCTCTCACCAACCCGGGCGGCATCGGCACCGTGCACTCCGTGCCGCGGCTGATGCCCGGGCAGGGCGTGATCATCGGCGTCGGCGCCATGGACTACCCGGCCGAGTTCCAGGGCACGTCGCAGGACACCCTGAACAAGCTGGGCATCTCCAAGGTCATGACGCTGACCAGCACCTATGACCACCGGGTGATCCAGGGCGCCGCCTCCGGCGAGTTCCTGCGGATCATGAGCCAGCTGCTGCTCGGCGAGAACGACTTCTACGACGAGATCTTCAAGGCGCTGCGGATCCCGTACGAGCCGGTCCGCTGGCTGCGCGACATCGACGTCTCGCACGACGACGACGTCACCAAGGCCGCGCGCGTCTTCGACCTGATCCACTCCTACCGGGTCCGCGGCCATGTCATGGCCGACACCGACCCGCTGGAGTACCGCCAGCGCAAGCACCCCGACCTGGACATCATCGAGCACGGGCTCACCCTGTGGGACCTGGAGCGCGAGTTCGCGGTCGGCGGCTTCGCCAGCAAGACGATGATGAACCTGCGCGACATCCTGGGCGTGCTGCGCGACTCGTACTGCCGCACCACCGGCATCGAGTTCATGCACATCCAGGACCCGAAGCAGCGCAAGTGGATCCAGGACCGCGTGGAGCGCCCGCACGCCAAGCCGGAGCGCGACGAGCAGCTGCGGATCCTCCGCCGGCTCAACGCGGCCGAGGCGTTCGAGACCTTCCTCCAGACCAAGTACGTCGGCCAGAAGCGCTTCTCGCTGGAGGGCGGCGAGTCCGTCATCCCGCTGCTCGACGCGGTGCTGGACGCGGCCGCCGAGTCGCGCCTGGACGAGGTCGTCATCGGCATGGCCCACCGCGGCCGCCTCAACGTCCTGGCGAACATCGTCGGCAAGTCGTACGCGCAGATCTTCCGCGAGTTCGAGGGCAACCTCGACCCGAAGTCGATGCACGGCTCCGGCGACGTCAAGTACCACCTGGGCGCCGAGGGCACCTTCACCGGCCTGGACGGCGAGCAGATCGCCGTCTCGCTGACCGCCAACCCCTCCCACCTGGAGGCGGTGGACCCGGTCCTGGAGGGCGTGGTCCGCGCCAAGCAGGACATCATCGGCAAGGCCGGCACCGACTTCACCGTCCTGCCCGTCGCCCTGCACGGCGACGCCGCCTTCGCGGGCCAGGGCGTGGTGGCCGAGACGCTGAACATGTCGCAGCTGCGCGGCTACCGCACCGGCGGCACCGTGCACATCGTCATCAACAACCAGGTCGGCTTCACCGCCGCCCCGGCCGCGTCCCGCTCCTCGATGTACGCCACCGACGTGGCGCGCATGATCGAGGCGCCGATCTTCCACGTCAACGGCGACGACCCGGAGGCCGTGGTCCGCGTCGCGCGGCTCGCCTTCGAGTTCCGCCAGGCGTTCAACAAGGACGTGGTGATCGACCTCATCTGCTACCGCCGCCGCGGTCACAACGAGACCGACAACCCCGGCTTCACCCAGCCGCTGATGTACGACCTGATCGACAAGAAGCGCTCGGTGCGCAAGCTCTACACCGAGTCGCTGATCGGTCGCGGCGACATCACCGTGGAAGAGGCCGAGCAGGCGCTCCAGGACTTCCAGGGCCAGCTGGAGAAGGTCTTCACCGAGGTCCGCGACGCCACCTCGCACCCGGCCCCGACCGCGGTCCCCGAGCCGCAGGCGGAGTTCCCGGTGGCGGTCACCACGGCCGTCAGCCAGGAGGTCGTCAAGCGGATCGCCGAGTCCCAGGTCAACATCCCCGACCGGATCACCGTCCACCCGCGGCTGTACCCGCAGCTCCAGCGGCGCGCGGCGATGATCGAGGACGACACGATCGACTGGGGCATGGGCGAGACCCTCGCCATCGGCTCCCTGCTGATGGAGGGCACCCCGGTCCGCCTGGCCGGCCAGGACTCCCGCCGCGGCACCTTCGGCCAGCGCCACGCGGTGCTGGTGGACCGGGAGACCGGCGAGGACCACACCCCGCTGCTCTACCTGTCCGAGGAGCAGGCCCGCTACAACGTCTACGACTCGCTGCTCAGCGAGTACGCGGCGATGGGCTTCGAGTACGGCTACTCACTGGCCCGGCCGGACGCGCTGGTCATGTGGGAGGCCCAGTTCGGTGACTTCGTCAACGGCGCGCAGACGATCGTCGACGAGTTCATCTCCTCGGCCGAGCAGAAGTGGGGCCAGACCTCCGGCGTCACCCTGCTGCTCCCGCACGGCTACGAGGGCCAGGGCCCGGACCACTCCTCGGCCCGCATCGAGCGCTTCCTCCAGCTGTGCGCGCAGAACAACATGACGGTCGCGGCGCCGACGCTGCCGTCGAACTACTTCCACCTGCTGCGCTGGCAGGTCCACAACCCGCACCACAAGCCGCTGGTCGTCTTCACCCCGAAGTCGATGCTGCGTCTGAAGGCGGCGGCCTCCAAGACCGAGGAGTTCCTGAACGGCTCCTTCCGCCCGGTCATCGGCGACGAGACGGCCAACCCGGCCGCGGTCCGCAAGGTCGTCTTCTGCTCCGGCAAGGTCTACTACGACCTGGCCGCCGAGCAGAGCAAGCGCGGTGCGACGGACACGGCCATCATCCGGCTGGAGCGGCTGTACCCGCTGCCGGGCGCGGAGCTCCAGGCCGAGATCGCCAAGTACTCCGGCGTCCAGAAGTTCGTCTGGGCGCAGGAGGAGCCGGCGAACCAGGGTGCGTGGCCGTTCGTCGCGCTCAACCTGATCGACCACCTGGAGCTCGCGGTGGGCGCGGACCTGCCGGCCTCCGAGCGGCTCGTCCGGGTGTCCCGGCCGCACTCCTCGTCCCCGGCGGTGGGGTCGAACAAGCGGCACCAGGCGGAGCAGCAGGCGCTGGTCAACGAGGTCTTCGAGATCTGACGGTCTCCACGGCCCGTACCGGTACGGAAGGCCCGGCTCCCGCGCGACGCGGGGGCCGGGCCTTCCGGCGTACGGGGTCCGGTACGGCGGTCAGACGGGCAGCGGCTCGAAGTTCCACAGCGGGCGGGCCCGCTGCCAGGCCGCCACCGCCTGGGGGTGGTTCGGCCCCAGCAGGGCCTCCAGCTCGCCGATGGCCGCCTGCTTGATCGTCCACGCCTCGTCCCGCCCGCCCTTGATCTCGCCCAGATCGGCAGCGAGCGCGAGCCGTGCCGCCAGGGTCAGCGGATGTCCCTGGCCCAGCGTCTGTTCGGCCCGCAGCGCGGCCTCCCGGCTCAGGGCGCAGGCGTCCGTCCAATCGCCGAGGCTGTGGCAGGCGGCGGCGGTGTTGACGGCGATCCCGAGCGTCCAGGGGTGTTGCTCACCAAGCGCTGTGGTCATGTCGTCCAGGGCCTTCTCCAGTACCGACCGCGCGTCATGGGGATCGCCCCGCTTCAGCAACACGAGCCCCTGGTTCGCCGATGCCCCGATGGCATACGGATGCAGCTCTCCCAGAGTCACCCGGTAGGCGTCCGTGACGAAGTCATCGAGCGCTATCGCCTCATCGCGGCTCTGCCTCAGCAGCGCACACGCGTAGTGGGAGGCGATCATCAGGGACAGCGGCGCGGCCTCGCCCAGCAGCCGCCGCGCGCGGTCCAGCACCACGGCGAGCAGGGCCGTACCGGATTCCGACTCACCGCACTTGAGCCGGCACACCGCCAGGGCGCACTCGGCCGCCAGCGTGTGCGGGGTCTCGCTCCCCACGGCGGCGTGGTGCCGCCCGACGTTGCGGTACTGGTGGGCCAGGGCCTCCGCATAGCGGCCCGTCAGCAGCAGGTCCCAGGCGTAGTCCGTTTCGGAGGCCAGCGTCTCGAGATGGTCGCTCCCCAAGATCTCCCTCCGGCGCCCCAGGACCGTCTTGTCCAGCTCCAGCGCTTTTCCGTACTGGCCGAGCGCCCGCAGCGAGGCAGCCAGTTCGGCTTGGCTGTGAAGTTCTTTACGGTGGTCGAGCACCGGGTGGAAGTCGGACTGGCGCCGGCAGAGCTCGTACGCCTCGGCGTAGCGGCCCAGGCCCCTCAGATCGGCGGAGAGTGCGTTCATCGCGGCGAGGGCGCTGGGGTGGCTCAACTGCCCCATGAGCGCCCGGTCCAGCCGCTCGGCCCGGGCGTAGTCCCCGGTCGCCCGCAGCAGCACGGTGCGGCACAGGGTCAGCTCCCAGTCCGTGACGTCCATTTCCTTGTCGACGAGGCGCAGGGCCGTCGCGTCATCGCCTCGGAGCGTCAGATACGTCAGACAGTCGCGCCGCAGCGGGCGCGTCCTGTCCCGGGGATTCGGGGACTCCAGCGCCCACAACACGTCAAGATACGGCATGAGTTCGGCGTAGCGAGGCCAGGTAGCCGGTTCCTGGGGCCATCCCGGACGCGCCGCGACGAGGGCGCGCCAGACGACCTCGGCGTCCTTGTTCCGGCGGTCCTCCGGCCGCCTTCTGCGCACCGCGTCACAGACGAAGCGGTGCAGATGCAGCACCTCCGCCTCCCGCCGGACCACGGAGTGCTGCACCAGCCTGGCGACGGTGACCTCGACGTGGGTGGGGTCCTCCAACAGCGACGCCAGCGCCGGGGAGACCAGCTTTCCCGGAACGGCCCGCAGCAGCGCGAGCGGCACCGGGCCCGGCCCGAAGACCGCGCACAACTGGAGCAGATCGGCGGCCAGTTGTGAGTGCGCCTGAAGCCGCCGGATCAGCTCCCTGTACGCGGCGGCGTACGACGCCGGGTACGCCGCCCCGGACTTCACCGGCACCGTCCCGCCCTCGCGCAGCTTGCGGCTGTACTCCTCGGCGGGCATCGTCGAGCCGTCCAGCCACCCCGCGGTCTGGTCGAGCGGCAGCGGCAGGTCCTCCACGGCGTCGGCGAGTCCGTCCGCCTCCTCGCGGCCCAGCCGTGGGGCGCGGGCCCGTACGAACGCCACGCTCTCGTCCCTGCTGAACGGCGGCACCTCCAGCAGCTCGACGTAGTGGTCGGCCCAGCCGCGGTTCTGCGAGGTGATCAGCACATGCCCGCGCCCGCCCGGCAGCAGATCGGCGACGGCCTCGGGGGCGTCGGCGCCGTCGAGGACGAGCAGCCAGCGGTCGGACGGCACGCCCCGGCGCAGATTGTCCAGCGCGGCCCCGGCCCGGGCGGAGGCGGAGTACCCCTGAACGTCCTTGCCGAGGTGCGCCAGATGCCCGCCGAGCCGCTCCTCCAGCACCCCGCGGTCATCCGCCGCGGCCCACCACACCACGTCGTACTCGGCGCCGAAGCGATGCGCGTACTCGGTGGCGAGCTGGGTCTTGCCGATGCCCGGCAGCCCCACGAGCGCGCACACCGCGGCCTCGGCGGGGGCGCTCCGCAGACGGTCGTTGATCCGCTCCAGGAGCAGGTCCCGGCCGGTGAAGCGGGGGTTGCGGCGCGGCACCCCGTCCCACAGCTCGGGCGGGTCCCCGGGCAGCCGGGACCGCTGCCGATCACCGTTCGCCCTGGCCGGGGCCCCGCTCCCCCCGAGCGCGCGCAACAGCCGCCACTCGCACTCCTCCTCGTCGACCCCCAACAGCCCGACGGCCCCCAGCCGGGCGACGACGAGCGGCAACGGGTGACCGCTGACGACGAAGGCGGCGATCCGGTCCGCGCGTACGGCGCCCCTTCCCAGCGCCGCCTCCCACTCCGCCTCGATGCGGGCCGAGTCGAGGGCGAAGAAATGCTCGCTCAGCAGCAGCAGATGGAAGGCGTCGTCGACGAGCAGGTCCAGGGACGGCTCGGCCGCGGGATCCCAGCGCCGGACGGTGATCTCCTCGCGCGCGACCCCCGTCGCCTCCAGTCGCTGGGCGACCCAGGCCGCCCAGGGGCGGTTGGGCCCGGCGTACGTCACGACGACGGGCAGATGGCCGGGGAGGCCTGTGGTGGGGACGCCGGCCGGGCCCGGGCCCGGGCCCGGCGGCGCGGACACGTGCACCGCGTCCCGGTGCTGCACCGCGACCACCCAGTCCCGCGCTGGGACCCGGGAGGCCCGCCCGCCCTCCTCGCCCCGTATCCGGGCGAGCTCCGCCTCCAGCCGCCGGGCCCGGTCCTCCGCGGCGCTGGCCTGCTCCTCCGCCATCCACAGCCGGTGCGCCACGGGGTCCTCGGCCCCGGCCTGCTCGGCCGCCGCCTCCTCCCCCGCCTGAAGCTGGTGCTCCAGATCCTCGCACCGCCGCTCGGCCTCCAGCGCCTGCCGCCGCGCGTGCTCCAGCTCGCCCTGGAGCCGGGCGACCTCCTCCTTCAACCGGTCCCGTTCACCGCGTAACCGCTGCTGCTCGTCCCGCAGCAGCTCCACCTCGGCGCCGCGGCCGTCGCGCTCGACCGACATCGACACCGCGAGCTGCCGCTGCTCCAGCTCCATCTCCGCGATCCGCTGTTTCCGCGCCTGCAACGCCTCGGTCAGCGCCTCCGCGCGCACCTCGGCCTGCTGGCGCCGGCGGTCGGCGTCGGCGAGCTGGTCACGCAGGTTCTGAAGCTCCCAGCGGGACCTGTTGGTGGCCTGCAACGCCCGCCGTTGCAGGCCGTGCACATGGGCGACGACCTCGGGCGAGGCGGGCCGCCCGGTGGCCTTGGCTGCGTGGGTCAGCAGCGTGTCCACGAACTCGGCGGGGGCGACCACGGTCCCGTTCAGATAGCGCGAGACGGTCCCCGGGTCGCAGTGCACCCGCAGCGCGAACACCCGCAGGGACACCCCCACCGCCCCGAACAGCCCGCGCAGCCCCGCCGCCAACTCGGCGCAGGACGGCTCCACATGGTCCGGTATCGGCTTGAGGTCCCCGACCCGCCCGGTGTCCCCCGAGAGCGGCACCAACTCCCCGCGCAGCTCCCCGTCCTCGTCCTCCACGCACGCCCCTCCCCCGTTGCGGCGACCCGGCAACGCGTGACACCTGCCGCAACACCCGGCGTCCCGCGCAAGGTGAACGTACCCGGCGAACCGACCGGCCGCACGGAAAGGACCCCTCAGCCATGCACCCCACGAACCGCCCCACCCCCCGCCCGCTCCTCGCTCTCGCCGCCGCCGCGGTCTCGGGCGCCGTACGAGCCCTGGTGGGCTGGCTGTTGGAGCGGACGGTGGACTGAGCGTCCGTCCGGCTCGCTCTTGTCCGCCGCGCCCTCCGTGGGATCATGTCCCTGACCAGGCAGTCCACCGAAGGAGACAGGCCCGCACATGTTCGACGCCCTTAAGAACCTCAAGGAGAAGGCAGAGGACCTCGCCGAAGCCCACAGCGACAAGATCTCTGACGGGCTCGAAAAGGTCGGCGACTTCGTCGATGACAAGACCGGCGGCAAGCACAGCGACAAGATCGACACCGCGGTCGACAAGGCTCAGGGCTTCGTCGAGAAGCTGGGCGAGAAGAAGGACTGATCCGCTCGGGACGAGCCCGGAAACTCAGCGGGCGGCGCCTGCCCACCCCGTCATATCGGCAGTGCGCCGTACAGGCCCGCTCCCACGGCGGCGAAGGCCGCGGTGGCCCACTGAGGCCAGCCGCGGGCGCGTCGTCCCGCGACGTGGGCGAGGGCCACGGCGGCCATGGCGGGCCACAGAACGCTGAAGGCGGCGGTGCGGGGATAGAAGCGATCCGTGGCGACGACAGCGACCGCGTACCCGGTGATCGCTGCCATGGCGGTGACCGGGAAGCCCGTGCCGAACGGATTCCAGCCGTCGGGAGCCGCCCCCCGACGCTTGGTTCGTACGGAAAGCGCGATCGCCGCGATCAGCGAGGCGGCGGCCGCCACGGTCCACAGCGTTGCGGGTATGACCAAGAAGGGGCCGGGCGCGCTCATACGGGTCCTTCACGAGCCTGCTCCGCCTGGGAACGATCACGATCGGAGCGCGGACGGGCACAGTAACACGGGTGCCTCAGTTGGCCGTACGGCGCCCGGCGAGCTCGTCCTGCCACACCGGGCTCTCGAAGTAGTGGTTGTCGTACGTCTCGGAGCTCTCGCGGATCTCCCGCACGCTCGCCTCGCCGCGGTACACGCGCTCCAGCAGCCGGTAGTAGTCGAAGCGGTGCAGCCCGGGCGTGAACACCACCAGCAGCTCCGCGGTGCTGTCCGCCGCCGGCGCGAACGCGTGCGGGACGGTCGGCGGCACGGTCAGGAAGTCGCCCTTGCCGAGGATGTGCACCTCGTCGCCGACCAGGATGCGCATCGTGCCGTCGAGCACGAAGAACATCTCGGTGGCCTTGGTGTGGAAGTGCGCCGGAGCCCCCGGGGACCCCTTCTCGAAGGTCGCCTTGTTGGCGGTCAGCGCCCCGCCGGTCACGCCCGCGTCGGCGAGCAGCGTGATCAGGCTGGTGGCACCGTCCTGGAGGGTCTCGGCCTGCTCGGCGCGGACGAGGACGGGGGCGGTGGTGGTGCTGTTGATGTTCATGGTGGCTCCTGGCTGCTTGTGGCGGTTGTCCCCTTGACACCAACAAAGCTAGGTCGCCGAAAGACCCATTGGATGGTTCATTCAGGCGCCTACTCCATGGGTCAATTCGGCGTGGCGGCAGCAGCTCCCCGGCCGTCGCGCGGGCCTCACTGTTGAATGCTTCCGTCGCACATCTATTACGCGATGGGCACCAGCAGACCTACCATTCGCACGGGCGTACGACCGTCGCCCAACAGATCTACGAGGCTGATCCAAACCACCATGGAGGTCTGCGACTCATGCCAACCACGCCGGACCTGAGCACGGCTGTGTGGCGCAAGTCCAGCTACAGCAACACGCAAGGGGGCAACTGCGTAGAGGTCGCCGACGGAATACCCGGCATAGTCCCGCTCCGCGACAGCAAGAACCCCGAGGGCCCTGCCCTGATCTTCGAAACCGCCACCTGGACCTCGTTCGTCCAGGCCGTCAAGCACGGGGAATTCCGCCCCGCCTGATCCTCGCGCCGTAGGCGGCTTTGTGGTGGATGGGACGCGGACACGCCGTGGCGTCGGCGTGTCCGTGTCCTGATCGGGCCACCGCCACTTCAGGCGGGCAGCTCCCACTGATGGCCACGATCCGGGTCCGCGTGCCATGCCACCTGCTGGTCAGCGGTCACCGTGAGCCCGAACTCGTAAAGCTCCGGCTCCCCGGCCCCCCGCCACCACCGATACGCGTCCGCCACCTCCGCGAACAGGTCACGCGGGCCCCACTGTTGGACGCTTCCGTCGCGTACGCACGCCCACGAGTCGGCCGTGGCGAACCACCACTCCCGACCGTCCCCGTCGGCTTGCACACCGGGCAGTTGGAGGCCCAACGCGAAGCGTGCGTGAAAGTCGTCGTTCAGGAACGACAGGTCAAGGTCGGTGCGGCTGTCGCGGCTCTCCTCCCAGGATTCGGCGGTGTACACGTTCTTGAGCGGGAACTCCGGGCGCCGCTGCCCCCGAAGATCCATGAACGACATCGGGCGCCCGAAGTGTCCGCTCGCGGAACGGCCGTCCTCCGACACCCGCAGGCAGGCCATACCGTGAGGCTGGAGCGTCGTCTTCCAGGGCGTGACGATCAGGCCACCGGGCCGGGTCTGCTCCACCCACGCGAACGGAACGCGGTGCAGCGACGCCGTGCACAACACCCGGTCGTACGGTGCGCCGCCCGCGCAACCGCGCTCCCCGTCGCCCGCCACCACGCGCGGCAGATACCCGGCTGCGGCCAGCCGCTGAACGGCCCCCTCCGCCAGCCCAGCGTCCACCTCGACCGACACGACGTTCGCCTCTCCCGCCCGCTCGCAGAGCAGCGCGGCGTTGTAGCCGGTACCGGTGCCGACTTCGAGCACCTTCAGGCCGGGGCGTAAGTCGGCGGCGGCGAGCATGGTGAACACCGCGTTCGGGGCGCTGATCGAGCTGGTGGGCAGGGCTCCTCGCACGTCCGCGCCTCCTCCATCGACACGTCCGTCGTCGACCTGCGTGACGAGGGGGTGCAGCGGGTCGTACACCAACGCGGCCCAGGTGTCCGGTTCGTCCGAGGCGTGAAGCGGTCGGTAGGCGTCCTCCCACCACACCCATACGGTGTCGGGCACGAACGCATGGCGCGGCACCTTGAGGAAGGTCTCGCGCATCCAGTGCGCGGGAAACCCGTCCAGGCCGCCGATGATCTCGGCGGCCTGGAGGCGCAGTTCATCGAGGGTCATTTGCGGTGCGTCCCGCCACCCGGCTTCGACACATCCGGGTGCTGACTGTCGCTGTCACCCGGCGACGGCTCCTTCGGCTGGGGGTTCGGGGCTGGTGGCTTTCCATGGCTACCCATCGACTTTCCTTTCCTCTCATCGATTCCAACGCACTGCTCCAGGCGGGGTCACCTGCCCCGCCGTTGGCAGCGCGGACACTCGCACGGCGGCCAGACGGACGACAGGCTGAAGGGATCGCCGTAGGCCATCGGCGGGCACGACCACGAGGAGACTTCCGTCCGCGATCGTGTCGTGGGGTTCAGCTTGTAGACCGTGACCGTCATCGCGGACCTGATCAGACGGAGATTGCGGGGCGGTTGATCAATACGGCCGTCCTTCACCGAACCTGCTTTCGTTGCGTGCCGCATTCCAGCACTAACTACCGTGTGCAATGAAAGCGTCGCGCTCAGTGCGTACTGTTGGACAGGGGGACTCCGTCTCACGGCTGGGGGAGAGACAGCGCACGTCACCCCGTCGTTAAACCCGTTCAGGAACAGACAGGGAGGGACCAATGACGTTCCAGCCGAAGCCGCTGAACCCCAATCGATCAGTCCGCCACTTCTACGGCTCGGAGATGCGCCGCCTACGGGTCGAGGCGGGCATGTCCCTGGCCGGGCTGGCCGAGATCCTGAAGTACAGCAAGCCGCACCTGGGGCGCATCGAGACGGCGGAGTCGATGATCCCGGAGGGCCTGTCGGAGAAGCTCGATGCGGCGTTCGGCACAGACGGCCACTTCACCAGGCTGTACGAACTGGCGCGGCACGAGGTACACCCGGACAAGTACCGGCGGTACTTGAACTTCGAGGCACGGGCCGAGGTTGTCCAAGAGTGGTCGGAGTCCCTGGTGCCGGGCCTGTTGCAGACCGAGGCGTACGCACGTGCGCTGCTCCGGGCTGGCGCTTCCGCCGCGACAGAGGAGGAGATCGAGCAGCGGGTCGCTGCGCGCATGAGCCGTCATCAGCGTCTGCTCGGCGGAAAGCCCCTGCACGTATGGGCCATCTGCGATGAGTCAGTGATCTGGCGGCAGATCGGCGGGCCGGAGGTCATGAGCGAGCAACTAGCCAAGTTATCGGCTCTGGTGGACACTCCCAACAGCAAGATCCAGATCTTGCCCTTTCGCCATGGAGCACACCGGTTGAGTGGCGGAGCACTCACCCTCCTCAGCGTCCCCGGTAGCTACACCGTGGCGTACGAAGAGGGCATCGATGTCGGCCATCTGTACGAGGAATTGTGGTCCGTGCAGGAGCGCCAGCGAGCCTACGATGAGCTACGGGCGTACGCCCTGCGACCTGAGGAATCCGCAAGGCTGATCCGAACGGCTATGGAGGTCTGCGAGGCATAGTCCCCCTCCGCGACAGCAAGCCGATGCGGTCGCCCGCCTCGCTGGCTAGTCTGAGGCGACGGATAGTGGCTGGTCGGAGGGGACAAGTTATGGATCCGGAGATGGTCGCGCTGGCGAGTGCGGCAGGGACGACCCTGGTCACGACGCTGACAACCGAGGCATGGCAGAGCGTCAGGGAAGGGTTCGCCTCGTTCTGGCGTCGTGCTCAGCCGGACCGGGCCGACGCGATTTCCGCCGAGCTCGAAGCGACGCGCAGCGACCTGCTCACTGCGCAGGCCAATGGTGACCTCGACTCCCGCGAGGAATTGGGCGCCGAGTGGCAGGGACGCGTCCGGCGACTGCTTGTGACCCATCCCGAGGAGATGGAGGCGTTGCGGATGCTGTTGAACGAACTGGCCCCTCACACGCCCGAAGTCCCATCGGTGACTCAGCACGCCACCGCCTCAGGTCAAGCCCGGGTCTACCAGGCCGGCCGCGACCAGAACTTCGGCCAGCGGTGAGCGGCCGTAATGACGCCTGGGCCGATGGCCAAGGTCGCGTCTATCAAGCCGCCGGTGACCAGCACATCACCGAGCACCACCATCACACCCCCGACTGGTCGGGGCCCGACTCCGTACGCCGCCCGGCGGTCGGCCGTGCTCCCGTGGTGCTTCGCGACCGGGTCGGGGAGATGGACCGGCTGCGGGCCGCCGTGGAATCTGGCGTCGGCAACCGCGTCTACGTCCTTCATGGCCTGGGCGGATGCGGCAAGACCGCTGTTGCCTATGCGCTCTTTCACCACGCCACCAGCGAGGCCGGTCGACTCGGGCTGTGGGTCAACGCATCCGACCCCGCCTCCCTTCGTGCCGGAATGCTCGCCGTCGCAGCCGACCGCGGAGCCACCGACGGCGAACTGGTGGGGGCACGCAGCGGACTGCGTCCGGCCGCCGACCTCGTGTGGCACTACCTCGACCACTCCGACCAGCCCTGGCTACTGGTCCTCGACAATGCCGACACCCCCGCCATCCTCCGCGACGGCGGCTGGCTGCGCACCAGTCCCACCGGCACTGTCGTCGTCACAACCCGACAAGCAGCAGCTCACTGGTGGCCTGGTGCCGAACTCCTTCAATTCGGCGTACTTCCGCGTGAGGATGCCGCTCTCGTTCTCCGCGACCTTGCGCCACATGCCGGATCGGTCGAAGACGCCGGGGAGGTCGCCGACCGCCTCGGACGGCTGCCCCTGGCACTCACCCTGGCCGGCGGATTCCTTGCCCACCAGGTGATCGACCCATGGACTCTCGCGGACTACAGTCGCCGGCTGGACGGCGGCGGCTCCGGTCTCAGCCCCACCGATCCCATCGAGCTCATCGACCAGGGCGCCGCAGCCGTCGGCGGTGACTCGCGTCATCTGCTCAGTCACACCTGGCAGCTGTCCCTCGATGCCCTCGCCGCCCAAGGCCTGCCTGAAGCGGGCCGCCTTCTGAGCCTCCTCGCTTGCTGGTCCAGTGATCCGTTGCCACTGTCGGTCCTCTCCGGGACCAGACTCGACCCGGTACTCCCGGCATCCCGCGTGGAATCAGCGCTGCGCGGACTCCTTGATCACTCCCTTACCGAGCTCGTATCTGGGGAGATGCGCTGCCTGCGCACCCACGGCGTACTCCTCGGCAGCGTCGCCCGAACCACGCCCGCTGACCAGCGCGAACAGCTTTCGGCCACGGCCGCCCGCCTACTTCTCGCTGTCTTGCCGGCGGTGCCCGACCGAGGGGCGCAGGAACCCCGGGTGAACCTGCTCGCGCCGCATGTGATCGCACTACTGCGGAGAACAGCGAATTGGGAACCCAGTCAATCGACAGTGGAAGCGGCGGCGGAGTGCGCTCTTCGGCTCGTCACCGCTGTCCACAGGGCTGGCGACTACGCCTCAGCTCTCAGCTTGGGCAGCGAGGCTGTGGAACTGGTAACTCCCCGGCTGGGCGCCAGCCATGTCTTGGCTATCAGGTTGCGTCAACGTGTGGCGCGGGCCCTCTTTCGGCTTGGCCGATTCGAGGAGTCCGAGGCCCTATATCTGAACGTGTTGGAAGACTGCGAACGGACACTTGGTCCAACGGCACCGGAGACTCTGCAAACCTGTTTGAAACTAGCCGGTCCGCTCTTCAACCTTGGTCGAGAGCAGGATGGCACCTCACTGATGCGTCGAGCGGCCGAGGGCCACACCCAAGCCCTGGGACCTACACACCCCCTTACGCTTCTCGCGAGGTCGTCTCTCCTGGAGGTATCCACCCAGCCGACCGACGTAGCCGCAGGGTCCACCTTGGTCGCGGATTGCCTTCGTGAGGTGGGAGAAGACCATTCCATCACGCTTGATACGCAACTCAACTATGCATGCGCTCTCCGCCAGGCAGGGCGAGCTGCGGAGGCACTACCGCACATTCGCTCCGCCTTCGCGGAGTATGTGCGACGTTTTGGCCCTGATTACCCGATCGCGCTGAACGCCCGAGCAACACTCAGCATGATTTTGGCAGCACTAGGTCAATACGCGGAGGCTATCGAGCACGCGGAGTACCTTGCAGAAAGCCGAACCAGGGCACTCGGCCCAACTCATCCGTGGACACTTTTCGCCAAGGACCTCTTGGAGCAATATCGACGCCCCCAGAGAAACGCCTGAGGACGGCAAACCGCCATCCCCATTGATCTGCGCCCGAGTCACGCGAACCGTGAGCGGATTTGTGGTGGATATAGGACGGCGACACGCCGTGGCGTCGGCGTGTCGCCGTCCCATATCCACCACAAACTCCATGCGTGCCGCTACCGCACCAAGCCGACTTGGGGGCGTTGGCCACCCTCCGCGGTGAGAAGGGCATCCGCCGGGGCGGACGCCCCTCACGAAACCGCAGCCTGAACCCGGCGGACCTATGCGGTCACAGCACCTAGCCGAGTGGATTCCAGTTGAACCAGCCCCGGGAAGTGTCGTAGAGGTTTGTGGGTTCGTCGCAAGTCCGGGATGTAAAGATCTCCAGGGCGACGGCATCCGCGCGCGCCGCATAGTCGTCCGCCAGAACCACCAAGATCAGAACCGAAGACAGCATGAGCACGGGAAGAACTCGTCCGCGGCGCACGCGTGAGATGGCCAGCGCTGCCACGGACACCACGAGACCGGCCAGGAGGAGCCACCGGTTCATGCTTACTTCCTGGTCGAGTCGTTCGGACAGCTCTCCAACGTCACTGCAGAGTATGTACGTCTCCGGTCCACCGAACAGCGACAGATAGCGTTCCAGTACTGCGGCCAGCACGATCAACACCCCAAGCGCCGGCAGCAGACTCGGCTCTCTCTCCGACCCCGACTCCGTCCTGACCTCCTGCCGCGCAACCCCCATTGCCCCCACCCTTCGACCGCCCGGCGGAACATCCGACCGAGCGCAGAGATTACCGCCCCATGCGCGTCGGGGTTCGGTTGCCCAAGTCGGTGAACGGATGTGGTCAGAGCATCAGACAGTCCGCAAGACCGGCCGGCATCCGGCGATAATGATCACTAGCTGCCTGTGCGTATCTGCGTATTACTTGGGGAGGTCTTGTGAGTCTGAGTCCGCGCGATGTGTTTCTCCGACTTGTTCATGGGGTCGCCGGCGGCAACTCAAACGAGTTGCCTGACCTGTATGGCGAGGTCACCGATGTCCGGCATCCGATGGCAACGCCCGAGTCCGAGCCGTTGACGAGTCGGCGGGCGCTCCAGGAGCACTTCACGGTGGAGCCGGAGGTTCGGGCGTCCGCACCGAAGAGGCGGGTGGTCGATGTCGTCGTTCACGAGACCGCCGATCCTGAAGTGATCGTCGCCGAGTTCGCCTATGAGTTCACGTTGCCGGACGGCTCCACGGCCAAGGTGCCCTGTGTCTTCGTCATGCGGGTCCGGGACGGCCAGATCATCGAGTCACGCGACTACATCGACCCGATCCGTACGTACACGGCACGCGGCGACCTTGACCTCCTCATCGCGTCGTTGCGCAAGGATGTTTCCTGACTCCGCGCTTTCACGCGATGGGCTTTGCGAGGGCTGATCAGAGACGCGAGAGGACCAGGCCGCCAACCGCAAGAAGAAGGGCAACCGGGGCGGCCGTCCCGTCACTTTCGACGCAGGGCTTCGGCGTGGTTTCCTGTCGTCCGTTTTGATCATGTGAGGCCGAGAAGGGCAAGGGGCCGGGTTTGGTCTCGGGCTGCCCGTCGGAGGCCGGAGGCGATGTTGCGGGCGCCGGTCAGGCGGAGAGCTCCGATCGCAAGGTTTCTGCAGGCGGCCAGGAGGTGGATCTTCCGTCCCTTCGCGCGGGCCGCACCCCGCAGCGACTTCCCGTCGACCGCGAGCCCTCGCAGCCCTTGTCCCCTGGTCTGCCGGTCCGCGAGCCAGGCTCCGACCGCCCGGTCCAGGGCGTCCGCGTCGATTCTGGCGAGCAGTCGCCGGATCGTGGATTCCGCGGGCCAGGACCGTTTCGGGACCAGCGGGTCGACGGCCGTGCCGAGCCGTTCGAGCAGGGTCGGCGGTGCGTCGGCCACCCATTCACTCACCGCGAGCAGGGAAGATCACTCCCGGACACTTCCGGATGCGGTCTGAGCTGTTCAAAGGCAGGGGAGATCAGAGATGACGCGTCGGCAGGCACCGGCAGTCCAAGGTCACAGAGCGTAGAGAACTCCGTGATCGCGGACGTCCGTGCCTGCTGTGTACCGAACCCCGCCCACCATGACGAGACGTCAGCAACCGGGCGTCAGCCGACTACGCCGAAGTCCTGACCGAAGAGGGCCCGGTAGTACGCGACTTCCGGTTCGCGCTCCATCCAGATGTTGCCGGTGGGGGTCTCCGTTGTTGCGCTGTCGGACCATCCGGTTGGTTTCCGCTGCGCTCTTCGAGATGCACGACGAATGGATCCCCTTACCGCGCCGCCACCTCCCCGAAGGCGATATGGGCGATATCTGCCGTAAACTCTCTTTTAGTTCCTCCGCGCTACCCAACGCACCGAAATGCAACCGCCAGTTGATCCCCAACAGCATGAGGAGGGACACTACCTGGCGGATGCGTGTTCCCGACCGAGTGGCACTCGCTTCGGTATCCTCCCGTGCAGGTCATCGGAGGCCATTTACCCAAAGATTACTGGGCAGTTGACCTCAGGGTTTCGTGGTAGCGTCCTTGTTCGGAGGGACAGTGCAACCTGAAAGGGAAATCGTGAACACGGAGAAGATCGCCGCTCGCCGCCTCTCGCTGGAAGAGGTGACGAAGCTCGGTGTGAAGGACAGGCTCTTCATTTCCGCCGACACGGCAGAACTCAAGCTTCCCGACTGCTATGTCCCTGCTTTTCTGACCAAGTCCGGTGAGGATTTCGAGGGCGGCTCGATCACGGCGAGAACCGTATTCCAGGAAGAGGTCACCTTCCTTCCCGACGACGAGAATGAAGCCGGAATCTACTTGGCCGACGAGAACGGCTCGGTGACCATCGAGGTCCTCCAGTCCGCCGGTGTCGTTCTGGACCTGGCACTTTTCGTCCCCGGTGGGGACAAGGGGGCCCTCACGGCCCTTTACGCCGCGGCCCGGCAGGCCTTCGGCGCCGACGTCGTGCAGATCTGGCGCCAGGGCCTCAAGGAGGTCCCCGACGTGAAGGTCGACATCTTCGAGGAGCAGATTCCCCGGGGGCGCAAGGGGACCGAAAGCCCCAAGCGTGACCGTCGCGCGGTCGACACCTACCCCACCCGTGCGGACTTCATCGAGTTCTCCGCGGGGTGGAAGCCGGTCGTTGAGATTCACAGGCCGGTTGTTGACGACACCCCGACCATCTGAGGCGGCGTTACCTCTCGGTCTCGGCCTGTGAGAACGCCGAGAACGCATGCGCCGGACCCGGTCGGCCCCTGAGCGACCCAGGGAGCCGTCGGAAAATAACTCACGAACGCCGAAGCGCCGTTCCCCTCGATGACCTCGCGAGACAGCCCGCCTGATCAAGATCAAAGCCTGAAGTTGTGCTGCGACAGCCCTCAGGGCTTCGGCGTAGTCGAGTGACCTCCACTTCGTGCTCAGGCGAGGCCGAGGAGCGTGAGGGGTCGGCGGGCGTCACGCGCATTGCGGCGACGGCCGGAGGCGATGTTCTTCGCGCCGTTCAGCCGCAGGGCGCCGACCGCGAGGTTGCGCCAGGTCGCCATGGCGCGGGGTGCGCTGTCGGTCCGCCATCGCGCACGCGGTCAGGTCGAGGACGACGGCCGGCGCGTGCCGCACTCCTCCCAGCCGGATCATCTGCTATCAGCCCGAACGCCCAGCCCAGCCGCTCATCCCATGCACGACTTTCCAGCCGTACTGGGCCGGGGAACAGTGGTGGGTACCGCGAGGGGGATACGCGCCTTAGACCCTCCCCAGATCGGCCGCGAGGTCCGCCGCCCGAGAGAGCTCGTCCGCCAGTTCCGTCCGCTCCCCCTCGGTGAGTGTGAGGGCGGCCGCATCAGCAAGATGGGCGCGGGCCGTGGCGGGGTCGTCGAGTTGGGCGGCGAGGTCGGCGCGCAGGATCAGGGCGCGGTAGTGCTCGGCGGGGCCGGACGGGGTCTCCTTCGCGAGGGCACGATCGAGGATGCGGGCGGCTTGGGCGGGGTCCTCCTTGGAGGTGCCGATCAGCGAGGCGTTGTGCACCGCGCGGGCGAAGGGCTCCTTCGGTGCGGGGGCGTGTTCGAGGGAGGCGCCGGTGGGCCGGCCGATGCGGATGCAGTTGCCGCCTGGGTCGGTCATCAGGAACTGCCGCATGCCGTACGAGGTGTCTTTCAGCTGCCCGATGCGCGGGAGGCCACGGGTCGGGATGCGGCCGAGGGAGGCCTTGAGCCGGGCCCGGAAGGTCTCGTACAGCTCATCGACCCGGTCGGTGGCGATGTAGCAGGTGGACCAGGACTCGGCCGGGACAACCGACTTGGTGCCGAAGAACTGCAGCTCGATGTTGTCGCCGTAACTGAGTGCCGCGTACGGGTTGGGGCGGGTCTGTAGGTGGTCCACGGCGAAGCCGAGGCGCTCGTAGAACTCCACCAGTTCGGGGATCGACGGGCAGGGGAGGATGGGGATCATCTTCTCGACCATGCTCCAGACGGTAGGGCGCAGACACCTTCTAGTCAAAGTTGACTAGAACACATGCCGCTACCCGCCCACCACCGCCCGCACCTCATCCACCAGCCCACCCGCCCGTCCCACCCGCTCCCCCAACTCCCCCGCGCCGCCGCCCAAATCCGCCAGCAGCGACTCCGCCCGCCCGGCGAACCCGGCAGGCGTGTCCGGCATCCCCGCCACCGCCGCCATCGCGCCCTTCTCATTGAGGCACCAGCGGCGGTGATGCGCGAACAGCGCCTGGACGAGCAGCCCAACAGCCCGGGACAGAGACAGTGAGACATGCAGGACGTCACCCCGCCGGGCGGACTTCGCGGCGTTCGCGACCAGGAACCCCGCCTCCCACACCGCCCCCGCCGTCAGGGCATCCCGCAGCGGCTCCGGATAGTGCCCCGCCTCCGCCCGCAACTCGTCCAGCTCCCCGCCCGGGTCGGCCAGCACCCGCCCCAGGGCCACCTCGCCCACGTAGCAGGGCGACCAGAACCCGAGCGGATGCCCGGCCTGCGTGCCCACCTCGTACCGCCCGGCGCGGCAGTCCTCCCACACCGCCCGTACGCGGTCCACGTCCCGCAGGATCCAGTCCACCGCCCGGCCGTCCACGTCCAGCCATGCCCCGCCGTTCACCCACGGCCCCCACTCGCCCGGACCCGCGACCTCCACCGGCCCGCCGACCACCTCGGCCGCCAACACCCCCAGCCGCTCCGCATCCAGCGGGCCCCGGTAGTACACGCCCAGGTCCCAGTCCGAGTCCGGGGCGTGTTCACCCCGCGCCCGGCTCCCGCCGAGCATCACCCCGACCACGCCCGGCACCTCCACCAGCCGCGCCGCCATGTCCGCGATCCCGATCGTCATCGGCCCATCCTCCGCCGCGAAAACTCGGTGGAGCCACACCGATGTCGCTGCATAGGCTCGCGGGATGGCCACTCGTACCTTCCGTATCACCGTCCGTGGCGTCTTCGACGGATTGAGCACCGATCAGCGGTCGGAGCTCCTGGCCCGCGCCGCCGAGCACGACGTACTGCGCGCGGCGTTCACGCCGGAGGGGCATCTCAGCTACGACATCGCCGCTCGGCCCGCCTTCACGTTCCGCTTCCTGGACTCGGGGGAGGCCGAGGAGGACATCCTGGACGCGACCGAGCGCGCCGAGGACGCGGCGAGGGAGTGGCTGGGGCAGCGCGGCTACGGCTTCAAGAACCTGAGGCCCGGCGCCGAGGACCTCTCCCAGGCGCCGCTGGGCAAGCGGCAGCGCCGCGAAGCCGCCCGGAAGGGGGCGTAGTGGGTCTCGGGACGGTAGCGGTCACGGGCGCGGCGGGGAACATCGGGTCCGTGGTGCGGAAGGCGCTGCGGGGCGAGGCGGAGCGGCTGATTCTGCTCGACCGGGTGCCGCTCCGGCCGGAGGCCGGGAACGAGGAGGTGCGCACCGTCGATCTGCGGGACGCGGCCGCCGTGGAGTCGGCGCTCGCGGGGGCCGACCGCGTGCTGCATCTCGGCGGTGTGCCGGATGAGGCGCCTCTTCCGGATCTGCTCGAGGCCAATGTGCTCGGTACGCACCACGTCCTGGAGGCGGCACGGCGCGCGGGGATCGGGCGGGTGGTGCTGGCGAGCAGCAACCGCGCGACGGGCTTCTATCCGGCCGGGCATCTCACCGGGCCGCAGGAGCCGGCACGCCCGGACGGCCTCTACGGGGTGAGCAAGGTGGCCGTCGAGGCCCTCGGGCAGCTGTACGCGGACAAGTTCGGGCTGTCCGTGGTGTGCCTGCGTATCGGCAGTTTCGAGCACGCGCCCACCGAGCCCCGGCATCTGGCGACCTGGCTGAGCCCGCGCGATGCCATCGGCTTCGTCCGGGCCGCGCTGACCGCCCCGGCGTCCACTCGTTTCGCCACGGTGTACGCCGTCTCCGCCAACGCCCGCCGCTTCTGGGAACTCCCCGACCCGACGGTGCTGGACTACATCCCCGTCGACGACGCGGAACTCCACGCCGGGGACATCCCCGGGGCCGACCACCCCGCCGACCCTGCCGCACCTCAGGCCGGCGCGTACGCCCTGCCGGAGTTCACCCTCGAACACCTCCGGCCCTGACCGAGATCATTCACCTGCGAGGAGTGACGGCATGCCGGAAACACCGGGGACCAGCCATGTCGCGATCGTGACGGGCGCGAATCAGGGCATCGGGGCCGCGACGGCAAAGGCGCTCGCCGCCCGGGGCGTTGCGGTGCTCTGCACCTATCTGCGGCTGCGCGACGCCGATGCGACGGACGCAACGGACACGACAGACCGGTACCACAGCGAGCGATCCGTCGACGGCACGGACGTGGTGGACGAGATCCGCCGAGCCGGGGGCCGGGCCGAGGCATTCGAGGCGGATCTCAGCGACCCCGACGCCCCCGCCACACTCTTCGACGTCGCCGAGGAACGTCTGGGGCCGGTCAACATCCTGATCAACAACGCGTCGGGGTGGATCCAGGACACCTTCACCCCGAATCCGGCCGACCAGTTCGGCCGGCCGCTGCAACCGGTCACCGCCCACACCTGGTCCCGGCAGTTCTCGGTGGACGCGATGGCCCCGGCGCTGCTGATCGGCGAAATGGCCCGTCGGCACAGGGCCCGTGGTGCCGACTGGGGAAGGATCGTCGGTCTGACCTCGGGCGGCGACCTCGGCTTTCCGGGAGAGGTGTCGTACGGGGCAGCGAAGGCGGCTCAGACCAACTACACCTTGTCCGCCGCCGCGGAGCTGGCCCCTCTCGGCATCACCGCCAACGTCGTGCATCCGCCCGTGACCGACACCGGATGGGTCACGGACGAGGTGCGGCAATTCGTCGCGTCGAGCGCCACGCACTTCCATGTCGCCGACCCGGCAGACGTCGCGAAGACCATCGTGTTCCTCACCTCCGACGATGCGGCCCTGGTCACCGGAAATGTGATCACCCTTCGCTGAAGGGCCTGCGCCCGTCCGGTGAGTCACCAGGCGGTCAGGTCAGCCCATCCAGAATTCCCGCCACCTCCGCCGGGCGCAGGAGAAAGCCGACATGGCTGGTGTCCAGGGTGTGCACGTCGTAAGGGTTATCGGGCGTCAGTGCGTCGGCCTCGGCGATCAGACGATCCTGCATCGCCACCGGAAGCGTGCGGTCGCCGGTGAGCCGGATATACGTGCGGGCGATCGTTCCCCAGGTGTCGGCCTGCCCACGGGCATCGGCCGTCATCACGGCGAGCGACTCATCAGGTTGCAGAATGTTCAGAAAGGCACGGAACTGCTCGTCGGTGGCATCCGCCATGACCGCTGCCTTGAGGGCGGCCAGCAGGTCGGGGTCGGCCGTGCGGTAGTTCGCCCGCCCGACGCCGAGTCCGGCCGGGTCGCCCACGTTCAACGCGGCCAGCGGGGCCAACAGGTTGTCGGCGAACTCGGGCTCCTGCATGTACTCAACAGGGCTGGACCGCTGTACGCACGACCACGCGGAAATGTACACAAGCCTGTCCACCAAGTCGGGCACCGCGTTGCCCACTCCCGTGATGGTGGTCCCGCCAAGGCTCGCGCCCACCAGCACCACGGGTCCGTACCGGGCCACTCGGCGGACGACGTCAACCACCATGTCCACGTTGTCCCGCAAGGTGACCTCGGCCAGCGTCGAAGGCTCGGCCGCCCAGGCGTCCAGGTCCTGCGGGGCCTGATAGGCCACCGGGTACTGCGCGTCGAAGCCGTGGCCCGGCAGGTCGACGGCGAAGCTGCGATGGCCGAGCAACGCAAGTTCCCGCTGGACGGGCGCCCACATGAACGAACTGGAGCCGGAGCCGTGGACCAGCACAAACGTGGGGCCGTCAGGGTGAGTACTCATGATTCGGATCGTAATGACCGCACCGCGACCTGACCTCCGGATTTTCGGCGGCGGCCCGGCCGGGCGACGTCGGTGTCACCAGCGGCACGCTACGCCGCCGCGACGAGGACGGCCGCGAGAGCCAGCAGGCCGAGCCCGGCGAGCAGACAGTCGACGGCGGCCCGGATGAGGCGGAACTTCCGTGCGGCGAGTTCGGCCATGAACCGCACATGCTCCACCTGGTAGCCGGCGGACAGACGCTCGCCCAACTGGTCATCGCTCAACGCGGGCCAGCTGGTCCAGTCGTTGCCCCCGACGTACGGACGCACCGCGAGCAGCAGGATCACGGTCGTGGCCAGCAGGGCGGCGGTGCCGAGGGCGCCGGCCACAGCGGCCGGGACGGTCGGGTGGAGGTCGGACGCCATGGAGCCGAGCGCCACGAGCGCCGCTCCGGCCAGGGCGAGTAACAGGCTGGCTTTGGATTCGGAGCGGGCCAGGTCGGCCTGTAAGGACGTCACCGTCGCGGCGATACGGTCTTGCGCGCGGTCCGGTCGCGGGTCAGGTGTGGTGGTGGTTGCCATCGGTGTGCCCTCTCCCATCGCGTCGGCGGGTTTGCCGAGCGCGGTCTGTTGAGAACTGAGACGCCGCGGACCGTCGCTCCGTTTCCGCCCGACGAGCGGGCCTGCCCCCCGCCCAGCCGCCTGAGCCCACGGCAGGTAGTGTCACCAGCGGAGTTGTTCAGGGGGAAACGGCATATGAGCACGGTCCAGCACTCGGTCCAGTTCGAACTCACCCACACAGGCTCCGCCCGGGGCCGTCTCAGGCTGAGGGCCACCCACACCTGGGCCGGGACCGTGCCCGGTTTCGGGCCGGTCGAGCTGGCGTGTCCGGCGGAGGAGGATCTCCTCCAGGAAACCCTCACCGCCTGGGTGTCGGGACACGCGACACCCCCCATGTCGTTCACCGGCTACGAATTCCGCGACCTGCCGCGCCTGGCCACGATGACGCTGACCGCCGACGGCTGGACGGGCACGCTGCGCCGCCGCCACCTGGCGGTGACGGCGCGCGGGCGGGCGCTGCGGATCGAGGTCGCCGGGCGCTCGTACCGCTACCAGGTGCTGGGCGGCAAGCTCCGGCACGAGCTGCGGCGCGAGGGGGCCGTCGTCACGATGTCGCGCTCGGGCTGGCGGTATCCGCGCACCATCTCGGGCACGGGGCAGGGCGGTGCCGACGGGCTGGACATCGGGCTGGCCATCCTGCTGGAGGGCGTCTACACACGCAATCTCTCCTTCAGCGGCGCGCTGTATTCGTGGCCCGGCCGCTTCCTGAGCCGGCTGGACGATATTCCCGACTTCTGAGTCACTACGAAGAGGGCTGAGCGCCCGCCTCCGCAACCTCCGCCACCACCACGTAAAGCGTCACCGCCGCGAAGAACGGCCCCTCCGCGAGGTGGTCGAGAAACCGCCGCGCCGCCTCCTCGCTGAGGTATCCGGCCGCCGCCGCGCGCTCCGCGTTGCGCTGGAAGCCGAGGATCCGGTCGGCGGACCGGGTGTCCCGGAAGACGGAGGTGACGGGGACGACCGCCGGCACCGCGAAGCCGGCCTCCGTCGCGAACCGGGGCAGCTGGCGGCCGATGACGCCGTTGCGGACGATCCGCTCGGTGATGTGGCGGGTGTAGGCGCGGGAGATCTCGGGGTCGGGGTGGTCGATCGCCAGCGAGTCCCAGTCGGGCTCGCCCATGACCAGCCGCCCGCCGGGCCGCAGCACGCGCCGCGCCTCGGCGAGGACCTGGGCGGGGTCCGCCACGTGTTGAAGGGTGCGGTCGGTGCGGGCGCGATCGACGCTCGCGTCCGCGAGGGGGAGGGCTTGGGCGTCCGCGATCCGTACGTCCACGGCGGGAAGGTCCGCCGTACGCTCGCGGGCCCGGGCCGCCATCTCGGGGTCGGCGTCGATGCCGATCACCGTCCCGGACGGGGTGACCGCCTCGGCGAGGACGGCCAGATCGGTGCCGGGGCCGCAGCCCAGGTCGAGCGCGGTGTGGCCGGGGCGGACAGCCAGCGCGTCGAGCATGACCTGCTTGTAGGAGCGGGCCTGGTCGGTCCCGGCCAGCCGGTCCAGGTAGCCGATCCGGTCCGGCACGGCGGCCTCGAACATCCGCCCGGCGACCTCGGCCATGGACCGCACCTCCCGCTCCAGCACCTCGTGCCCCTCGGCCGTGAGCCGCATCGGTCGCTGGCGGCCCTCCCCCTCCAGGGGCTCGATCAGCGCCTTGGACTCCAGGCGGGCGAGGGCCCCGTAGAGGCTGCCGGGGCCGAGGCGTTCGCCCGACAGCTTCTCGATGGCGGCGTTGATGGCGTAGCCGTGCAGGGGCCCGTCGGCCAGGGCGCAGAGCACCAGCATCTGGGCGTCGTTGGTCCGCATGAACCCATACTACGCGATGCGTAGTACGCCGCGCGTAGCATTAGCGAGAAGAGGGCCCCGGCCGCTCTATCCTGGGGCCGTACGCACCCGCACACCTGACCCGACCCAACCCGACCCGGAGCACCCTCTTGTACTTCACCGACCGCGGCATCGAGGAGCTGGAGAAGCGGCGCGGCGAGGAGGAGATCACCTTCGAGTGGCTCGCCGAGCAACTGCGCACGTTCGTGGACCTGAACCCGGACTTCGAGGTCCCGGTGGAGCGCCTCGCGACCTGGCTGGCCCGGCTCGACGACGAGGACGAGGACGAGTAGCCCGCCTCGGCCGACACCGGGCCCGCCGGGGCCCGGACCGAGGCCCGGGCCCGGGCTCCCGGCTCAGCCGTCCAGGTAGATGAGGCCTTCCGTCCGGGCGCTGTCGTAACGCTCCTGGCCGGAGCCGACGAGGTGTCGCGACAACCCGCTCTCGGCGCTGTAGCCGTTCTCCTTGGCCCAGCCCGCGACGAGATGGTTCACCTGCTTCTGGCCGGTGGTGAAGTGATACTCCGTCTCCCCCGCCGCCGCGTGCCCCGCCTGGGCGATCTGGTCTTCCTTCCAGTCGTAGACGCCCGCGTAGAGAATGCGGTAGACGGCGTCCGTGACGAAGCCGGTGGCCGGGCCCTTGCCGGCGAGCGAGGCGCCGGCGCTGGCAGCGGCCTGTATACCCCCGGTGATGACGAACTCGCCGGTCTGGGCGTGGTTGGCCCAGGAAACGGCGTCGTCCTTCTTGTCGCGGGCGATGTCGGAGCTGATTCCGTCGTAGAAACCGAAGACGGAGGACGCCCCTTCGATGGCCGAGGCACGTTCATTGGGGTCGTGGAAGTCCGTCTTGGTCAGCGTCCCGGCGGCGTAGAAGCGCTCGGCCTCGTACATCTCGTCGAATGCCTTACCGTCTTCCGACACACCGCGCATGATGCGGACGAGGCTCTCCCGGGGGACGGACATATGGGAGTCCTTGGGGTCGCTCGTGCCGTCGTTCCACACGCCGTCCTTGTCCATGTACATGCCCGTGCGGGTCAGGATCTCATGGGTTTCGGGTGTGTAGTCGACGAGCATGCGGCCCATGTTGTCGCGCAGGTTCGGGTGCAGATCGCCCCCGTGGCGGCCCTCGTCCAGGAGCTTGATGGTGTCGCGCATGATGCGGGCCTCGGCATCGGTGTGATAGCCGAGAACGTGGTCCGTGCCGGGGACGTTTCCGGTGGCCCCCGCTTCGAGCGCGGGCCCCAGACCCTGACGGCTGTCGGGGTCGTCACGGTAGTAGATGTCGCCGTCCGGGGTCTGCATCACGATCTTGGGCCAGTTGCGGTCCTGGAGCACATAGCGCAAGTGGTCGTTCGAGCCGTCCACGCCCGGATCGAGGAATGCCTTGGCGACGTCGGGCTGCTTGCCCATGATGCCGAGCAGATCATCGAGCGGGTCGGTGGATTCGAGGCTGTGCCCGGCGCCCTTCTGCCACTTGTCGGTGCCGTCCTTTTTCTCCAGAGCGATGAGATCGTTCCCGAGATCGAGCAGGAACTTCTTCCCGTAGTTCTTGCCGTGAGTCATGAGGTTGAGGAACGACTGGTAGCCGTAGAGGCTTTCCCCGATGCGCCCGAAGTTCTCGGTGCCCACCTTGCGCAGCCCCTCCTGCCACTTCTTGTAGAAGGGGTCGGAGGGGGACTTGGTCGCGGTGGCCAGCGAGGTGGCCACGCCTTCCTGGAGGGCGCGGAAGTCCTTGTCGTCGCCGTCCTTGGCGAGGCTGTTGAACTTGTTGTTCAGCTGGATGGTGGCCTTGGGGCCCATGGCGTCCAGGAATGTCTGGCTGAACGCCTTGTCGTGCTGGTTGTCCCGGAACAGCCGCTGGAGTTCGGCCATCTCCTTGTCGCTGAGCTTGTCGCCGGAGTTGATTCTGGTCGAGAGCTCCTCGGCTTCCTTGGCCTCGACCTTCTCGATGTCGCCTTCGGCCTTGTCGTTGAACCCGTTGACCGCGCCGTCGATGAGATCGGGGTCCTGAACGGCCGCCTTGAGTGCGAGCTTCACGCCCTGGTCGGCGTCGTCGACGGCCTTGACCGCCGCGTCGATGTGCCGGGTCCAGGTCTGCTCGGCCTCATGCGTTCCCGGGTCGTGCCGCGCCGCGTTGGCGGCGCTCGCGCCGGCCTTCGAGTAGTCGTAACTCGCGACACCGGCGTCCGAGACCTTCATCCCGGCCTTCTGCGCGTCCGCGACCGCCGATTTCACCTTCCCGCGCAGCTCCACGAACTGGCTGTGCGCGTCCCGGAGAATCGAGGCGATGGCGCGGGCTTCCTTGGGCGCCGCGGTGAACTGGTGATCGGTCAGCTGCATATTGGGGCGCGCGACCAGGTTCGCCTGGCCGGTCCAGCTCCCGTCGAGCCCCACCGACTTGACCTTGCTGTCGTAGATCCTCTGGACCGCTTCGAACTTCTTGGCGGCCTCGTCCCATTTGGTGGCGGCCGTTTCGAGAAGGGACAGATCGGTGGTCATGACCTGGCGGTACGTGAGCACGATTCCCCTTCAGCGGTTCTTGGCGGCGCGAGACGGGGACGGCGTGTCTTGCGGATATGGAGCGAGCGGGACGAACAGCATGATTCCCCCGTGGCCGGTCATCAAGTGGAACGCCACATTCGGCGATTGCACTTTAGGAAGCTAGCAGCGCCACGTACAGACCTGGCTCGAAGATCAGAAGCTTGAGGACGATCTGAGGCGGCCGGCGGCAGCGGCGTCCGCGTCGGCGACCTCGAGCAGTCGCGCGGTGGGCCGCACGGACGTCGGGCCACCACCCGTTACGCCACCACCGGCCCCCGCCCCGCCGCCCCCGACTCGAAGTCCAGGCGGGGGTCGGAGGCCAGCACCGCCTGCTGGAGGCGCTGGAGCCTGGCCGACGGTTCGAGCCCCAGCTCCTCCGTCATGGCCATGCGCAGCCGCTGGTAGACCGCGAGGGCGCGGGTGCGCTGGCCGGAGCGGTGGAGCGCGAGCATGTAGTGGCCGTGGATGCCCTCGTGGAAGCGGTGCTCGACGACGAGGGAGGCCAGGTCGCTCAGCGCCTCCTGGTGGCCGCCGAGCCGCAGCCGGGTCTCGATGCTCCGCTCGGTGACCGTGAGCCGGGACTGTTCGAGCCGGGCGACCTCGGCCTGGAGGGGGCGCCCGTGCGGCGTGACGTCGACCAGGGCCGGGCCCTGCCAGATCGACAGCGCCCGCCGGAGCGCCGCGTCGGCGGCCCGCTCGTCGCCCATCTCCAGGGCGCGCTCGCCGTCGGCGACGAGGTCGCGGTAGCGGTGGACGTCGAGCTGGCCGTAGCGCAGCACCACGGCGTAGCCGCCGGGCCTGGTCTGGAGGACGTCCCGGGCGACCGCGGTCGACGGGACGCCGAGCGCCTGCGCCAGCAGCTTGCGCAGATGCAGGACGTAGGTCTGGAGCGTGGTCAGCCCGGTGCGCGGCGGCCGCTCGCCCCACAGCTCGGTCATCAGGGTCTGTACGGGCACCATCCGGCCGTCGTGGAGCAGCAGCAGGGACAGGACCTTGCGCGGCTTCATCGCGCTGGGCACCGCCGACTGTTCGCCGAGGCGCAGCGTCAGCGGTCCGAGGACGCTCACATGCATAGGTGGTGCCACCTCCTCACACATCACCTGCGGTACGCGCGTACGAACAGGTCTGCGGCCTTCTCGCAGATGGCCGCGGCTTCGTGCCCGGGCAGCGGGCGGGTGCCGTACATCGACTGGTGCAGACCCTGCTGGACGAGCAGGGCGACGAACTGGCGGGCGACGGTGGCCGGGTCGTCGACGCTCAGCTCGCCGCGCTCGGCGCGGCGGGTGAGCAGGTCGACGAGGTGTTCGACGAGCTGCCTGGGTTCCCCCTCGGCGCAGGCCAGGCGCAGCGACGGATGGCGGGCCACCTCGGCGATGACCAGGCGGCGCAGCGCGGAGGCGCGCTCGTCGAGCAGTACGTGGAGCACCCGGTGGCCGAAGGTCACCAGGGCGGTCTCGGCGTCCGTGTCGTCCTGTCCCCCCGACGCGTCGGCGGGATCGGAGCCGAGGACGGGGGCGAAGTCGGCGGCCACCCGCTCGCGTTCGCCCTCGACGGCCGCGAGGAACAGCCGCTCCTTGTCGCCGAAGTGGTTGTAGACGGTCTGCTTGGACACCCTGGCCTCGTCGGCGATGACGTCCACGCTCGCCCGGGTGTATCCCTCGCGCAGGAAGACGGCGACGGCCGCCTCCAATATGGCCTGGCGCTTGGCGGGCTGAGGGCCCGCCGGCCGGCCCACGGTGCCGCGCCGCGGCGCGCTGTCCGTCCGCACAGGCCCGTCCTCCTGACTCCCCCGGTTTCGGTGCGCTCTTGCCCCCAATGGACTTGCGAGTCTAGCCTTCCATCACTTCACTGGACTAGCCAGTCCAGTCCAATAAATGACGACCCGGCCCACGAGGAGACAGCTCCATGAGCACACCGGAGAACAGCGACGCCGCCCTCAGCCACCTCACCCTGGCGCCCGAGGCGCAGAACCAGCTGTTCCTGGAGGCCCGTACGGCCAACACGTTCACCGACGAGCCGGTCACGGACGAGCAGGTCCGCGCCATCTACGAACTGGTCAAGTACGCCCCCACATCGATGAACCAGCAGCCGCTGCGCGTGGTCCTGGTGCGCTCGCCGGAGGCCCGCGCCCGCCTCGTGTCGTACATGACCGGGCGCAACCAGGAGAAGACGGCGAAGGCGCCGCTGGTGGCGATCCTCGCGGCGGACCTGGACTTCCACGAGGAGCTGCCCCGGCTGGTGCCGTTCATGGACAGCCCGCAGGACCTCTTCGCGGAGCCGGGCCTGCGCGAGGCCTCGGCGCGGTTCAACACCGCCCTCCAGGTGGGCTACTTCATCCTGGGCGTGCGGGCGGCGGGGCTGGCCGCCGGGCCGATGATCGGCTTCGACCCCGAGGCCGTGTCCAAGGAGTTCTTCGAGGACGGCCGGCACCGGGCGCTGTGCGTGGTCAACATCGGCCGGCCGGGGCCCGAGGCCTGGATGGGCCGGCTGCCGCGCCTGGACTACGCGGAGGTCGTCACCACGGCGTGACGCACGAACGGACCGCCTGTGCCCCGGCGGTAGGGCACAGGCGGTCCGTTCATGCGGGGGTCAGCTCTCGATCAGTTCATGGAACGCCACGGTGTCGAAGATGTCCTCCATCCTCGTCGCCTTGCCGTCCCGCATCGTCCAGGAGTGGACGAAGGCCAAGGTCATGGTGGTGCCGGTGCGCGAGGTCACCTCGCGGGTGCCGAAGACGACCACCCGGTCCCCCTGCTCGATGAACTCCTCGGGTCTGAGTCTCATCCCGCCGAGCACCGTCGGGACATGCGCGAGGAATTCCTTGATCCCCGCATGGCCCAGCTTGGTGCCGCCGAGGCCGTACTTGGCCATCCCGTCCGGGTGGACCCACTCCACGTCCGGGTGCATCCCGGAGAGGATCCCCTCGACGTCCCGGTCGCGGAAGCCCGCGTAGCACCCCTGGATGGCCTCGATGTTCTGTGACGCCACGGTGGTTCGAATCTCCTCGGTCTCTTCTCGGTCTCTTCTCGGTGTCTGCTCGGTGTCTGCTCGGTGTCTGCTCGGATCAGGCTGCCGGGGCGGCCGGACGCGGCTTGACGTGGTCGGGGTACAGCGCCTCCAGGGTCTGCCGCACCCCCTCGCGCCAGGGCACCCGGCAGGGACCGGTGAGCGCCAGGCGCCGCGCCGGGTCGAACTGGTAGGTCTCCCGGGTGACCTGGCTGGGCACCAGCTGGGCCGCGACGCCGGTGAGCTCCTCGAGATAGCGGACGCAGTCGGTCATGCCGACCGATTCGTCGCCGCCCCAGTTGACCAGCGTCGCGGGCACGGACGCGGCCGCCCACAGCCTGGGCACCTGGTCGACGAGGTCGTCGGTGTGGAGCAGCGAGCACCAGTTCTGACCCTCCAGCGGCACCGGTATCGGCTGGCCGGCCAGCATCCGCTTGAAGTAGAGCATCGGCACCCCGCCATAGCCCCCGGGCCCGTACGCGATGTTGAGCCGGGCGATGGTGGTCGGCAGGTCCAGCACGCTCGCGAAGGCCCGTACGGCGCCCTCGGCGGCGATCTTGCCCACGGGATAGGCCGGCAGCCAGTCGGCCACCCCGTCCACGGGGTCGTCCTCGGCGTACCGGTGGTCCAGGGTCTGCCGCTTGTAGAGCGCGCCCGTGGAGACGTAGAGGAACGCCTCCGCGCCTCGGCAGTGGGTCATCAGCCGGCCGCAGGCGACCGAATTGACCTCGATCGCGGCGTTGACGTCACCGTCCTCGCCGCGCCGCACGGCCGAGTGGATGACGTGGGTGAAGTCGTCGGGGAGCCCGTCGTACCCGGCCCCGCTCAGGTCGTCCATGTCCCAGTGGCGCGTCCTGATCCCGCGGGCGTTCAGCTCCTCCTCGACGCCCGGGGTGCCGAACCGGCCCAGGCACCAGACCTCGTTGTGCTCGGCCAGCGCCTCGGCCACCGGGCGGGCGACCTGTCCGGTGCCGCCCGTGACCAGGATCTTCTTGCCTTCCAACCTGCTCTTCTCCTCTTGCTCTCCGTCGACTGCCTGCCGTCGACTGCCTGCCGTCGGCTACGTGCCGTCGACTACGTGCCGTCGCCCAGCGCGCGGTCGAGCTCCCTGCGCAGGATGGCCTGGAAGGCCGCGACGTGCTGCGGCCCCATCAGGGTGTAGTGCTCACCCGGTACGTCGATGTACCGGTTGGCCTCGGTGCTGTGCTCGTCCCATCTGCGCAGCTCGTTGTCGAGCCAGTCCTGCTTGGTGCCGCGCAGCGGGATCGCGTAGAAGACCGTCATCGACCGGGTGGTGCCGGTGGGCGTGTAGCCGCGGCCGAGGTCGGTGAGCCCGCTGGCGAGCGCGGCCCAGGCGGCGAACTTCTCCAGGTCCAGATCGAGCTCGGCCAGCCGGCCGGCCGGGGCGATCTCGAGGAGGTGCGCCAGCTGCTCCTCCCGGGGCAGCCCGCGCAGCTGCCCGGGGAGGTCGAGGGACTGCTTCTTGTTGATCAGGTCGAGGAAGAAGGCGAGGTTGGTCGCGGTCTCGACGAAGTCCAGCTCGTCCATGCGGTACTTGATGTGCGGAGGGAGGTTGAAGCTGCCGACGAAGTCGACGCGCTCGCCCCGGGCCTCCAGCGCCTTGGCGATCTCGAAGGCCACGGCGCCGCCGTACGAATAGCCGGCGACCGCGTAGGGGCCGTGGGGCTGGGTGGCGCGGATGGCGTCGACGTAGGTGGCCACCATCTCCTCGAAGCTCCCGAAGGGCCGCTCGCCCTCGTTGAACCCCCGGGCGCGCAGGGCGTAGAAGGGCCGGTCGCCGACGAAGTACTTGGCGAGGTTGACGAAGACCAGGACCTCGCCGACGCCCGGGTGGACACAGAACAGCGGCGTCTTGTCGCCGGCGGCCTGAAGCGGCACCACCGGGTCGTACGCCGTGGCGGCGGGCGAGCCGCCCCCGTCGATCCGGGCGGCGAGCTGCCGCACCGAGGGGGCGGTGAGCACGGCGATGACCGGCAGGTCGGCGCCGCCGAGGCGGCGGGCCACCTGGCGGCGCAGCCGCAGGATGTCCAGCGAGGTCCCGCCGAGGTCGAAGAAGCTCGCGGTGACGCTGACCTGGTCCGGGGCCAGGTCGAACATCTCGGCGTAGATCTCGGCGAGCACCCGCTCGGTCCCGCCCTCCGGCGCCGTGTATCCGCCGAGCCTGCGGGTGGTCAGCTCGGCGACGCGCGCGATGACGTCGTCGAAGCCGCCGGACTCCAGGCGCGTGCGCATCCGCCGGCGCAGCGTCTTGCCCAGGCTGGTCTTGGGGAACGCCTCCTTGGGCAGCGGCAGGATGAGGGAGGGGCGGAACCCCCAGTGCATCACCACGGTCGAGCGCACGGCGGTGAGCAGCCGGTACAGCCCCGCCTCGTCGTCCTCCGCCGTCTCGGGGTGGACGGCGATCACCAGCTGCTCGGTGTCGCTGCCGGGCCGCCGGGTCGGGAAGGCCGCGGCGTAGCCGCCCGCCACGCCGTCCAGCTGCTCCAGCACGGCCTCCATCTCATGGCTGAAGTAGTTGACGCCGTTGACGATGACGCTGTCCTTGCTGCGCCCGACCAGGGTGAGCCGGCCGTCGTCGATGCGGCCCAGGTCGCCGCTGCGGAACCAGCCGTCGGGGGTGAAGGCCTCCGCGGTGGCCTCCGGGTCGTTGTAATAGCCCGCCGTGATCATCGGGCCGCTGAGCTGAAGCTCCCCCACCTCGCCCGCGGGCAGCGCGCGATGCTCGTCGTCGGCCACCCGGATGGACAGCGCCATGACGGGGGTGCCGAGGTTGGCGAACTCCTGGCCGGTGTCGGCGGCGGGGAAGTCGCGGTTGTAGATGCTGCCCGCGCAGGTCTCGGTCATGCCGAAGGCGGGCCAGAGGGCGGACCTCCGCAGGCCGTACGGGGCGTAGTTGGCGAGAAATGCCTCACCGGTGGCGACCACATTGGCCTCGCCGCCGCTCACGATGTGGCGCAGGGCGCTCAGGTCGAGCCGCTCCCCGCCCGCCTCGGCCTCCTCACCCGCCTCCGCCGCCTCCGCCGCCTCCTCCGCCTCTGCGAGTTCCCGAGCCGCGGCATTCAGCGGGCCGAGGAGAAAATTCGGCGTGAAGGTCATCGTCACCTGGTGGCGGGATATGATGCGGAGAAACCGCAGAGGCTCCTCGAGTATGACCGAGGCCGGGGCGTGCAATTGGTTCGCGCCTGTGTAGAGCGGCAGCATATGCGCTTCGAGAAGCGCCGCGACATGGTCGTAGGAAATCCAGTTGAAAGTGGTGTCGGCGGCGGTCAGCCGCTGTTTTTCCGCCTTTCCGGCCATGGACGCGAGCACGTTTCCATGGGAGAGCATCACGGCCTTGGAATTCCCGGTGGAGCCGGAGGTCAGCACCAGCAGCGCGAGGTCCTCCGGCGCGGCCCGGTGGATGTCCGGCGCGGGTTCGCCGCCGCCGAGCTCCTCCGCGGACGCCACGGCGAGCCCGGGCACCGCGGGCAGCTCGGCGCGCATCGCCTCGGTGGTGACCAGCAGCGGTCCGTCGAGCAGCCGGTTGACATGGGCGAGTTGCGCGGCCCAGCGGGCGGGGTCGCCGGGCACCGGCACCATGGGGCAGGGGACGAACCCGCCGAGCAGACAGGCCCAGAAAACGGTGAGGAATTCCCGCTGGCCGTCCAGCAGCAGCACGACCTTGTCATGCGGCTTCAGCCCGCGGGATCGCAGTGCGGTGAGCAATCGGAGCGCGGAATCAAGAAGCTCTGGATAGGACTGACGTGTTGATTCGCTCTCCGCGCCTTCGGCCAAGTAACCTACCCCCGAATAGGGGTAATCGTCCGCTGCCCTGACCAGCAGCTGGGCCACAGAACGCAGATCCCGAGCGTCTTCGGGTGTGATGTATTTCAAGGGCTGTGCCGGCATGACCCAATTTGACCCTTCCCCCCCGATTCCGAGGCCCTGAAGGTAACAGCCTCGAACATTCGCACTCCATGACTCTCCAGCAAGGCTCTAGCGGCGCTCTAGCGGAATCCCCGGACGACACCCTCGTCAGGAATCAGCCATTCCGTTCCTCGCCGCCGCCCCGCGCCCGGAACCGGCCCCGCCTCCGCCGCCGCTTGACTCTCCGGATCCGCGATATATCGTGTCTAGCAGGAGACGCGATATGTTGCGTCGCATCCGTCACGGGGTCCGGTCCGGGGTCCCGTCAGCGTCCAGCCCAGGGGAGGCCAGGGATGTCAGCCGGGTCGAAGTGGTCGTTGACCGAACCGCAGAAGCTCACCTTCGACGACCCCGTGTCCACCCTCCAGGTGCGCGTCGTCGGCGGCACCGTCAACGTCGTCGGAACCGACACCGGGCCCACCCGCCTGGAGCTGGCGGAGATCGACGGGCCGCCGCTGATCGTCACCCACGAGGAAGGCGTACTGCGGGTCGGATACGACGACGTCCCGTGGAAGGGCTGGCTCAAGTGGCTCGACCACAAGAGCTGGAACCGCACGGTCCATCTCACCCTCACCGTGCCCACCGGCACCAGCGCCTCGATCGGCGCGGTCGGCGCCGGCACCGTGCTCTCCGGGCTCGGCGGCCGCACCGATGTGCACGGCGTCACCGGCGACTTCACCCTGGTCGGGCTGACCGGCCCGGTCCGGGCCGACACCGTCTCGGGCCGGGTCGAGGCCCAGGCCGTCACCGGGCGGCTGCGCTTCAACTCCGTCTCCGGCGACCTGACCGTCATCGAGGGCTCGAGCGCCTCCGTGCGCGCCGACTCCGTCAGCGGCGACATCCTCCTCGACCTCGCCCCCGTCGCCGCCCCGGGCGGCGCGGACATCGCCCTCACCACCGTGTCCGGCGAGATCGCGATCCGGCTGCCGCACCCCGCCGACGCGGAGGTAGAGGCGCACACCACGAGCGGCGCCGTCTCCAACGCCTTCGAGAATCTGCGGGTCAGCGGGCAGTGGGGGGCCAAGAAGATCTCCGGCCGGCTCGGCGCCGGCCATGGCAGGCTCAAGGCCACCACCGTCTCGGGCGCGATAGCGCTGCTGCGCCGCCCGCCCACCGGAGAAGAGGATGCGGCCGGCCCGGCGCAAGGCCCTGACCGCCCCGAAGGAAAGGTCCTCTGATGCCGCCCGTATTCGCCCACGGCCGACTGCGCCTGTACCTCCTCAAGCTGCTCGACGAGGCGCCGCGCCACGGCTACGAGGTCATCCGCCTGCTGGAGGAGCGCTTCCAGGGCCTGTACGCGCCCTCCGCCGGCACCGTGTACCCCCGGCTGGCCAAGCTGGAGGCCGAGGGCCTGGTCACCCACACCACCGAGGGCGGCCGCAAGGTCTACTCCATCACCGACGCCGGCCGCGCCGAACTGGCCGACCGCGGCGGCGAGCTGGCCGACCTGGAGGTCGAGATCCGCGAGTCCGTCGCCGAGCTGGCCGCCGAGATCCGGGAGGACGTACGCGGCTCCGCCAGCGATCTGCGGCGCGAGATGCGGGAGGCGGCGCAGCAGGCCCGCACCTCCGGCAACGGCTCGAACGGCTCGGGCAGGTCGGGCGGCTCCGCCGAGCAGCCGGGGCCGTCGTGGGAGGGCCCGTGGGGGGACAAGGAGGCGTGGCGGCTGGCGAAGGAGGAGATGCGCCGCGCCAAGGACGAGTGGAAGGAGCAGGCGCGCCGGGCCAAGCAGGAGAGCCGCCGGGCGCGGCAGGACGCCCAGCGCGCCCGGCAACAGGCCAAGGACGCCCAGGACTTCGCGCGCGAGGAGATGCAGCGGATGGCCCGGCGGCTTCAGGAGCAGACGCAGGAACACCTCCGGGCGGGCGACTGGCAGCGCGCGGTCCGGGAGGGGCTGGCCGAGGTGTCGCGCGGCATGGGCCGTATCTCACGGCAGAACGCCGGGGGCGCGGAGCGGGCCGAGCCGGAGGTCGTCGTCGAGCGCGTGGATCTGCCGGAGACGGAGAAGGAGACGGCGGCTGAGGCCGGGCCCGAGCCGGAGTGGGCCCGGGACTTCACCCCGTCCGGCGACCCTGCCCGCGACCTGGACCGGCTGCTGGACCGCTTCCGCGACGACATCCGCGACACGGCCCGCGACCACGGCGTGAACGCCGAACAGGCGGCCGAGGCCCGGCGGCGGCTCGCGGCCACCGCGGCGCGGATCAACGCGCTGCTGCGGGGACGTACGGAGGAATAGGCCTCACCCTCCCCATGCTCTGGCTATCCTTCGGCCTCGGCTTTCCCCCGCTTCCGCCCGCCCTCGCCAGAGTCTCATCCGAAGAGGTAAGAGTGACGCAGTATCAAGCGCTCGCCCGCCGCATGTGGCACCAGCTGGAGCCGGTGCACGCATGTCTCTACTTCGCTCCGCAGGCATCCGAGGAGGCCGCGGCGCTCGGCTACGACGTCGAGTCCCGCTGGCCCAGCTATTTCGCCTGGCGGGCCGCCCCGCTGGGCCCGGTCGGCCCCGAGCTGGTGACGGCCACGTTCTACAGCTTCAGCCCGCGCACCATAGCCGAGTACATCCCCGCCGTCTGGTCGACGGCCGCCCCGGACAAGGTGGTGGCCGCCCGGCTGCGGGCGGTCGACCGTACGTACCGCGCGCTGCTCGGCGACCGGATCGACGGGCCGGACATCGCCGAGGCCGCGGCCCTGGCCAAGGAGGCGGCCGAGGCCGCGACCCTGGCCGCCCGCCCCATCGCCGCCGCCAACCGCGACCTCGGCTGGTCCGACGAGCCGCACCTCGCCCTGTGGCAGGCCACCGCCGTGCTGCGGGAGCATCGCGGGGACGGCCACCTGGCCGCGCTGCTCACCGCCGGTCTCGACCCGTGCGAGTCGCTGGTGTCCTTCGCGGGGATCGGCGCCGCTCCGACGGCCAACTTCGGCGGCCGCGGCTGGACCGCGGAGGAGTGGAGCGCCGCGGCCGGCCGACTGGCCGAGCGCGGCTGGCTCGACGCGGAGGGGAACGCCACCGAGCGCGGCCGGCAGGGCCGCGACGCGATCGAGCGGCTGACGGACGAGCTGGCCGCCGAGCCCTGGCGCGCGCTCGGCACGGAGCGCGCCGAGCGGCTGGCGAGCCTGGTCCACCCGCTGCTCGCGGCGGTGTTCGAGGCGGGCATGCTGCCCATGCAGAGCACGCTGGGCATCGCCGCGGTCCAGGTCGCGTACGAGTAGCGAACGGCCTTGACCTCAACCTCGGTTGAGGTATCAGGATCGCGGGCGAAGGCGAAGCGGCCTTCGCCCGCGATCCCGAAGGAGCCCCCCATGCTCGGTCCCACCAGCCCACTCCCCGACCTCGCGCGCCCCGACGTCGGCGCCGCCCTGTTCTCCACCTGGGGCGTCGGCACCCCCGAGCGGCAGCGGGCGACGGTGGATGCCCTCGCCCACTCCTGGGACTCCCGTCCGTGGCCGAGCCCGGAGCTGTTCTCGCAGAACGTGTATGTGGGAATGGACGGCGAGACGCTGATGCACCACGCCCAGTGGGCGAGCGAGGAGGCGTACCTCGCCTTCGTCCGCGCCCAGCGCCAGGAGCGGGTGGACGAGATCGACGCCGCCGTGCCGGGCATCGAGCGCCACGGCATCGCCAACTACCGCCGCTACCGCGGCTTCGACACCCGGGCGGCGGGCGATCCCCGGGTGCCCGGGTGCATCGTCGTCATCAGGGCCGACTTCGACGACCCCGCCCCGGAGCTGCGGCGGAGGTGGATCGACGCGGTCATCGAGGCCCTGGAGACCGACCCCGCCCCGAGCCCTGACCTCATCTCCGCCGACTTCCACCTGATCGTCGACGGCGCCCGCCATCTGGCCAACGACCGGGCGCAGGTGCTCAACTACGCCCAGTGGACCAGCGAGGAGGCGTACGACGCGGCCATCGCCGCCGACGATCCGACCCCTGAGTGGGAGCGGGTCAGGCACTTCCCCGGGTTCCAGGGCACCACGGCCAAGCGGTACCGCTTCGCGCGGAGCTTCATACGGCCGTAAAGCTGTGAAGCCGTGAAGCCGTAAAAGCCCTCAGACCCTCAGACCGTCAGCACGACCTTGCCGAAGAGGTCCCCGCTCGCCATCTTCTCGAACCCCTCGCGGGCCCGGTCCAGCGGCAGCACCGAGTCGATGACCGGCCGCACGCCGCGCGCCGCGCAGAAGCTCAGCAGGTCCTCCAGCTCCTCCTTGCTGCCCATCGTGGAGCCGACGACCTTCAGCTCCAGGAAGAAGATCCGGTTGAGCTCGGCGGACTTGGGGCTCGGCCCGCTGGTCGCGCCCGAGATGACCAGCGTTCCACCGGGCTTGAGCGACTTGACCGAGTGCGACCAGGTCGCCGCGCCCACCGTCTCGATCACCGCGTCCACGCGCCGCGGCAGCCGCTCCCCCGGCTCGTACGCGCCCTCGGCCCCCAGGTCGACCGCGCGCTTGCGCTTGGCCTCGTCCCGGCTGGTGGCCAGCACCCGCAGCCCGGCCGCCGCGCCCAGCACGATGGCCGCGGTGGCCACGCCGCCGCCCGCGCCCTGGACCAGGACGCTGTCGCCGGGGCGCACGCCCGCGTTGGTGAACAGCATGCGGTAGGCGGTCAGCCAGGCCGTCGGCAGGCAGGCCGCCTCCTCGAAGGAGAGCTCCGGGGGCTTGGGCAGCAGATTCCAGGTGGGGACGGCGACCTTCTCCGCGAAGGTGCCCTGGTAACGCTCGGTGAGGATGGAGCGGGGCTCGCGCGCGCCGACGCCGTGCCCGGTCTGTCCGATGACCGAGTGGACGACGACGTCGTTGCCGTCCTCGTCGATCCCGGCCGCGTCACAGCCGAGGATCATCGGCAGCGACTCCTCGCCGAGGCCGACGCCGCGCAGCGACCACAGGTCGTGGTGGTTGAGCGAGGCGGCCTTGACGGTGATGGTCGTCCAGCCGGGGCGCGTCTCGGGCTCGGGGCGTTCGCCCAGTTCGAGGCCGTTCAGCGGCTGGTCACGGTCGATACGTGCGGCGTAGGCAGCGAACATGATCCCGACGATAGGGGCGGCGGGCCGGGCGGCGGAACCACGCCGCGGTGTGACACGCGCCGCGCGTACGAACGGCCGCCCGCGCCCGTACGACGACCGGGCCGCCACCTCCATGCGAGGCGGCGGCCCGGCCGTCGTATACGACGCGCGCCCTGGGGGACTCAGCGGCGCGCCACGCCCTCCGCGCGCGCCGCCGCCGCGACGGCCGCGGTCACGGCCGGGGCGACCCGGTCGTCGAACGGCGAGGGGATGACCGTGTCGGCGCTCAGCTCGTCGGCCACCACGGCGGCCAGCGCCTCGGCGGCGGCGAGCTTCATGCCCTCGGTGATCCGGGAGGCCCGGACCTGAAGCGCGCCGGCGAAGATGCCCGGGAAGGCCAGAACGTTGTTGATCTGGTTCGGGAAGTCGCTGCGGCCGGTGGCGACCACCGCGGCGTACTTGTGGGCGACGTCCGGGTGGATCTCCGGGGTCGGGTTGGCCATGGCGAAGATGAAGCAGCCGGGCGCCATCTTGGCGACCGCCTGCTCGGGGACGGTGCCGCCGCTGACGCCGATGAAGACGTCGGCGCCGTCCAGCGCGGCCTCCATGGGCCCGGTCAGACCGGCCTTGTTGGTGAAGCCGGCCAGCTCCCGCTTGACGTCGGTGAGGTCCTCGCGGTCGGCGGACACGATGCCCTTGCGGTCGCAGACCGCGACATCCCCGATCCCCGCCTCGACGAGGATCTTGGCGATGGCGACGCCCGCGGCGCCGGCGCCGGAGATGACGGCGCGCAGCTGGCCGAGCGAGCGGTCGGTCAGCTTGGCCGCGTTGCGCAGCGCGGCGAGGGTGACGACCGCCGTGCCGTGCTGGTCGTCGTGGAAGATCGGGATGTCGACGCGCTCCTGGAGCTTGCGCTCGATCTCGAAGCAGCGCGGGGCGGAGATGTCCTCCAGGTTCACGCCGCCGAAGGAGGGGGCGAGTCGGACGACGGTCTCGACGATCTCGTCCACCTCGCGGCAGTCGAGGGCGATCGGCACCGCGTCGACGCCGCCGAACTGCTTGAAGAGGATGGCCTTGCCCTCCATCACGGGCAGGGAGGCCTCCGGACCGATGTCGCCGAGCCCGAGCACCGCGCTGCCGTCCGTGACGACCGCGACGACGTGGGACTTCCAGGTGTACTCGTCGACCAGCTCGGGCTTCTCCGCGATGGCGCTGCAGACCTTCGCGACGCCCGGCGTGTAGGCGAGGGACAGATCGTCCTTGTTCCGCACCGGCACCGTCGCCTCGATGGCCATCTTGCCGCCCCGGTGCAGCGCGAAGGCCGGATCGAAGGGCTCGCCGTCCGCGACTCCCTCCGCGTCTCCGGCGCTTCCGTTCGTGCTGTCGCTGCGAGGATTCGCGATCTCCGCTGCCACTATTTGACCCCTTTGTCGTATTTCTGTTGAGGGTATCCGCCCCTGGTTGGGGAGCGGGCGGGCACCGCGTCCGGGTCCCACTGGGCGGATATCCGCCGCTGGGTCCAGATTCGAACGCCGGGCGCGCCGCACACGCGCCCCGAGCCCCGGGTGAGGGGGGTAACCGTCCGTTCTACCGGAAGGGCTCCTCCGGGGACGAACGGTTTCCCGCCGCGGTCGTATGTGTGGTGTTCGAATACCTCGCGTTACCTGCGAAAGCGATTGAATCACCCTTGAACGTCCACCACTCGAGACGTTTCCCTATGTGATCAAACGTGATGAACGTCTCGTTCCGCTCATTGGCCGCGGTCTTCCGGCCGGGCGTTTCCGCCCCTGTGCACCACGGGGGTCGCCCGTTACCCGATTTTGACATGGCTGGACGTCTGATCGAGCCAGTCCGGTGGCAAGATGCCCCAATCACACAGGGTCGCGACACCCACAAACGTGTTCTGGCCCATCCGGACACCCTCTCACCCCGCAGGAGGAACGAGCATGACCGCCAGCATTACGCGCCGACGCAGCCGACGGACCGGCATGAAGTCCAAGGCGGCCGTCGCCGGCGCGATCGCGGTCACCGGTGCCCTGCTCCTGACGGGCTGTGGCGACCAGAGGGACAAGACGAACACCACCAGAGGCGCCACCACGGCCCCGCTCTTCAGCATGTTGCCGAAGAAGATCCAGAGCGCGGGCGTGATCAAGGTCGGCTCGGACATCAACTACCCGCCGGTGGAGTTCAGGAAGAACGGGCAGGTCATCGGCCTGGACCCGGACCTCGCCGCCGCGATGGGCAAGGTCCTCGGCGTGGAGTTCAAGTTCAACAACGGCACGTTCGACGGTCTGCTGACCGGCCTGCGCTCCAAGCGGTACGACATCGCCATGTCGGCCATGACCGACAACAAGAGCCGCCAGGACGGCGTCGACCCCGAGACCGGCAAGCCGGTCGGCGAGGGCGTCGACTTCGTGGACTACTTCACGGCCGGTGTGTCGATGTACACCAGGAAGGGCGAGGACCAGGGGATCAAGACCTGGGACGACCTGTGCGGCAAGGACGTCGTCGTCCAGCGCGGCACCACCTCCCACGACCTGGCCAAGGCCCAGAGCAAGACCTGCGAGAAGAACCACAAGAGCAAGATCTCGATCGAGGCCTACGCGAACGACACCGAGGCCCAGACCCGGCTGCTCGGCGGCGGCGGTGACGCCGGCGCCAGCGACTTCCCGGTCGCCGCCTACGCCGTGAAGACCTCGGGCGGCGGCAATGACTTCCAGGTGGTGGGCGAGCAGGTCGAGGCGGCCCCGTACGGCATAGCCGTGGCCAAGGGGAACACCGAGCTGCGCGATGCGCTGCGGCAGGCGCTGGCCTTCATCATCGCGAACGGCGAATACGACAAGATCATCGCCAAGTGGGGCGTCCAGGACGGCGCGGTCCTCAAGGCCATCGTCAACGGCGGCAAGTGACCCGGCCTCCCCTCTCCCCCACTGAAAGGCTCTTTCCGTGACTGTTGAGATCGACAAGGTGGGTCCCCAGGACGCCCCACCGCCCCCACCCGAGCCGGAGAACATCAAGGCCATCCCGGTGCGGCACTACGGGCGCTGGGTCGCGGCGGTCGTGGTCATCGCCTTCCTGGCGTCAATCGTGTACGCCTTCTCCCAAGGGAAGGTGAACTGGGGAGCCATCCCGGATTACTTCTTCAACGACCAGATCCTCAAGGGCGTCGGCAAGACCGTCTGGATCACGATCGCCTCCATGGCGCTCGGCGTGGTCCTCGGCATCCTCCTCGCGGTGATGCGGCTGTCCAAGAACCCGGTGACCGCCTCCATCGCCTGGGGCTACATCTGGTTCTTCCGCGGCACCCCGGTCTATGTGCAGCTGCTGCTGTGGTTCAACCTCGGGCTGATCTTCGAGTACATCAACCTCGGCCCGATCTACCAGGACGAGTGGTCGGACTTCATGACCCCGTTCCTGGCCGCCCTGCTGGGGCTCGGCCTGAACGAGGCCGCGTACATGGCGGAGATCTGCCGCGCGGGCATCCAGGCCGTCGACGAGGGCCAGACCGAGGCGGCGCACGCGCTGGGCATGAGCCACGCCAAGACGCTGCGCCGGGTGGTGCTGCCGCAGGCGATGCGGGTGATCGTGCCGCCGACCGGCAATGAGTTCATCAACATGCTCAAGACCACCTCGCTGGTCGTCGCCGTGCAGTACTGGGATCTGCTCCAGGCCACCAGCGAGGTCGGCCAGACCTCCGGCGCGCCCGCGGAGATGCTCTTCCTCGCGGCCCTCTGGTATCTCATCCTGACCTCCGTCCTGAGCGTGGGCCAGTTCTACCTGGAGCGGTACTACGCCCGCGGCTCGAGCCGCAGCCTGCCCATGACCCCGCTCCAGCGGATCCGGGTCAATCTCTTCTCCTTCTCCAACCGACCCTCCGGAGGTGTGGGCACGTCATGAACGCCATGGTGAAGGCCGAAGGCGTCCACAAGTCCTTCGGCGCGCTACAGGTCCTCAAGGGCATCGACCTGGAGGTCGCGCCCCGCGAGGTGTTCTGTCTGATCGGCCCGTCCGGCTCCGGGAAGTCCACCTTCCTGCGCTGTATCAACCACCTGGAGAAGATCAACTCCGGGCGGCTGTACGTGGACGGCGAGCTGGTCGGCTACCGGCAGAAGGGCGACAAGCTCTACGAGCTCAAGGACCGCGAGGTCGCCGCGAAGCGCCGGGACATCGGCATGGTCTTCCAGCGCTTCAACCTCTTCCCGCACATGACCGCGGTGGAGAACGTCATGGAGGCGCCGGTCCAGGTCAAGGGCGAGGCCAAGGCGGTCGCCCGGGAGCGCGCGCTGCGGCTGCTCGACCGGGTGGGCCTGTCCGACAAGGCCGGCAACTACCCCTCGCAGCTCTCCGGCGGCCAGCAGCAGCGCGTCGCCATCGCGCGGGCGCTGGCCATGGAGCCCAAGCTGATGCTCTTCGACGAGCCCACCTCGGCGCTCGACCCCGAGCTGGTCGGCGATGTGCTGGACGTGATGCGCGGGCTGGCCGAGGACGGCATGACCATGGTCGTGGTGACCCACGAGATGGGCTTCGCCCGGGAGGTCGGGGACTCGATCGTCTTCATGGACGACGGGGTGGTCGTGGAGTCCGGGCACCCGCGCGAGGTGCTCACCAACCCGCGGCACGAACGGACCAAGTCGTTCCTCTCGAAGGTTCTTTAGGCCCTCCAGAGCTGTCCCGCGGCGCACGACGGGTGGTACGGGCCGGATCCGGCCCGTACCACCCGTGCCTGCTTCAGCTCCTCCAGCCACTTCGACTACGCCGGCTACTTCAGGGCGAGCACCATCGCGTCCGACGGGGAGCACCACACGGCCCGCGCCTCCCCGAACCCCGCCTCGCGCAGCGTGGCCGCGTGCCAGCCGACGGGCTGGAACGCCTCGGCCACGCCGTCCGCGTGGTCCGCGCCGTCGGCCGGGTTGCCGAAGATCTTGAACCGCTCGGCGACGGGCGCGGCGAGCGCCTCGTCCCGGGCCGCCGCCTGCCACCACGCCGCCCAGTCCTGCGCGCCCTCGGCCCTGGCCCGCTCCCGCCGGGCGTGCTCGAACGCGCGCACGGCGGCATCGATCCTGGGCGTGTCCCGCCCCGGCATGTGGTCGGCGTTCAGGAACGCCCCGCCGTCCCGCACCACCCCTGCCAGCTGCCCGTACAGCACGCGCAGCGCGTCGTCCGGCAGCCAGTGCAGCGCGGTGGCGGTGAGCACGACGTCGTACGAGCGGTGTGGCAGCCTGTCCGTCCACCCCGGGTCGCGCAGGTCCGCCGTCACGAACTCGGCCCGGTCGTCCGCCGCGAAGTGGCCGCGCGCGATGGTCAGCAGCGCCGGGTCGAGGTCCACGCCCGTGCTGGTGGCGCGGGGGAATCTGCGCAGCGCCCGGTCGGTGATGCTGCCGGTGCCGCAGGCCAGGTCCAGAATTCTCGGCTCCGGGCCGACCAGCGCCTCGACCATGTCCAGCATCACCCCGAACCGCTCCTCGCGGTCGGGGAGGTACCACTCCTGCTGCCGGTCCCAGCTCTGCTGCCATGCCCGCCAGTCCGGCGCGGCGACGGTGTCGGTCATCAATTCTCTCCCCGCCTGCTCCGTCGTAATACCCTCGTAGCCATATCAGCCATTACCGACGATAGCCCGACCCTCGTAAGGACCACAAGTGGAACTGGCCTATTACTCGGATCTCGCCGTGCGCCTGGTCAACAGCGAGGAGCCCGCGCGCGGCACCGACGCCCTCACCTCGGTCGATGCGGTGCGCGCACTCTTCGGGGAGAGCCAGCAGGCGGCGCGGCGCGCCACCGACTCCGATGTCACCCGGCTGAGGTCGGTGCGCGCCCGGCTGCGCGCCGTCTTCGAGGCGGCGGCGGGCGGGGACGAGGTGCTGGCCGTGGACCTGCTGAACGCGCTGCTCATCGAGTTCCCGGTCAGCCCGCAGATCTCCGGGCACGAGTACCGGGACGAGGACGACCGCCCCAAATGGCATATGCACATCGCCGACTACGCCGCCAACGCGAGCGCGGGTTACGCCGCGACCGCCTCCATGGGGCTCGCGTTCCACCTCACCGAACTGGGCGTCGACCGCCTCGGCATCTGCGAGGCACCGCCCTGCCGCAACGCCTATCTCGACACATCGACAAATCGATCCCGGCGCTACTGCTCCGACCGCTGCGCCACCCGCGCCAACGTCGCCGCCTACCGCGCCCGCAAGCGCCTGGACACCGAGCGCTCCGAGACCGCCCCGCGCCGGCCCGGCAGCACCCCCCCAGACCGTGCCGACCGTGCCGACCGCGCCGACCCCACCCGCCGCACCGCGGACAGCACCCACGACAGCATCCCGGCCACCGACCGCTGACCCGACCCGGCCCCCGGCAGCGGCCGCAGCCGCACCCAGACCCTGGCCACCACCAGCTCGTCCGGCACCACGCCGAACTCCCGGCTGTCGTTCTCCACGTACGGGTTGTCCCCCATCACCCACCAGCCGCCGTCACGCCGCTCCACGATGCGCTTGACGATCAGCAGGTCCTGGCGGAACGGATGCCGCAGCAGCACCACATCGCCCGCCCGGACGGCCACGCCGTACCGGACGACCAGCTGATCTCCGGGGTTCAGCGTCGGCACCATCGACGGGTTGTAGACCTCGGCGAGCCCGATCCGCAGCAGCCCACGGCGCTCGCGGTCCTGCTCCTGCCCGCGATCGTGCAGCTGCTCTGGCATCAAGACACCTCCGGTCACGTACATTCAGCATCCCAGGCGTCCCAGGCTGCCACTGGACTTTTGACCTAAGCCCCCCGGGGCACCCGGGAAAAGCCTTCCCCCACGGAGTAATCTCGCACCTGAGAAGACGATCACTTAAGGAAGGACAGCTCTATGCTCTCCCGCCTGTTCGCCCCGAAGGTCAAGGTCAGCGCCCACTGCGACCTGCCCTGCGGTGTGTACGACCCGGCCCAGGCCCGTATCGAAGCCGAGTCCGTCAAGGCCGTCCAGGAGAAGTACCAGGCCAACGAGGACCCGCACTTCCGGGCCCGCGCCACCGTCATCAAGGAGCAGCGCGCGGAGCTCGCCAAGCACCACGTCTCGGTGCTGTGGAGCGACTACTTCAAGCCGCCGCACTTCGAGAAGTACCCGGAACTGCACCAGCTGGTCAACGACACCCTCAAGGCGCTCAGCGCCGCCAAGGCCTCCACGGACCCGGCCACGGGTCAGAAGGCTCTGGACTACATCGCCCAGATCGACAAGATCTTCTGGGAGACCAAGAAGGCCTGATCTTGGATCATGCCCTCTGAGCTGCGGTTGCTCCGATCGCAGCACCTTATTCGTCCGCACCCGGGCCACGGGCCGCCGACCACGGCGTCCCTGCGGTCCGGGTGCGGTCTTTTGTGCGGATGAGTACGGCTGAGTACGGATGTTTCTCGCGCGGCGCCCTTCGTCCGGGAACGCTCCATGGCCGCCGCTCGTCTACAGTTCCGTAGACGAACGGTGTTCCGACGGAGGATCATGCGCCCCAAGATCCTGGTGGTGGAGGACGATCACGCCCTGCGGGACGTGCTGCGCCGTGGCCTGTGCGACGAGGACTTCGCCCCGGTCCTGGCCGCCGACGGCGCCACCGCCCTGCGGCTGGCCACCGCCGACATCTCGGCGGCCGTCCTGGACGTCGGCCTGCCGGATGCGGACGGACGGGACGTATGCCAGGCGATGCGCGCCAATGGCTTCCTCGCCCCCGTGATCTTCCTCACCGCCCGGCACCAGCTCACCGACCGCCTGTCCGGATTCTCCGCCGGAGGCGATGACTACCTGCCCAAGCCCTTCCACCTCGCCGAGCTCGCCGCCCGGCTGAGAGCCGTACTCAAACGGGCCGCCACGACGGCGGTGGCCTCCGTCGGGGACCTGGTCCTGGACGCGGTGGACCACAGCCTGACCGTGGGCGGTGCCCGCGTCGCGCTGTCCCCCACCGAGTTCCGGCTGCTGGCCACGCTCGTCGCCGCCGACGGGACGCTGGTGCGCCGCCGTGACCTGGTGCGGGCCGGCTGGCCCGAGGGCGCGCAGGTCAGCGACAACACCCTGGACCAGTATCTGAGCCGGCTGCGCCGCAAGCTGCGGGAGGCGGGCAGCGGCCTGGCGATCGGCACGGCGCGGGGCGCGGGACACCGTCTGTCATGAGCCGTGTCTCCCGGGTCTTCCGTCGCCTTGTCCCCCGCACCCTGCGCGGCCGGCTCTCTCTCGTGGCGCTGACCACCGCCACGCTGCTGATGACGATCCTGACCGTGGCGTTCAACGCCGCGATGGACCGGCATCTGCGGCACCAGGCGGACGACGAACTGCGCAACCGGGCGGCGGCCGTGGCCACGACCATCGACACCAGCGGCCCCCGGGTTCGGGTCCTGGAAACCGTCAACGACCGCCTCCTCGACGCGAACGTCTGGACCTACGACGGCACTCGCCCGCTGGAGAAGCCGCCGTCCGTCACGGCCGACAGCCCGCTCACCCAGGCCGCCGACCGGCTGGCGGCGCAGCGGAAGCATGCCTGCGCGACCGTCGACGCCCGCGGTCACCCGCCGGTCCGGCTGTGTGCCCAGCCCATCCCCGGCCGCCATGTCACCGCCACCGTCGTCACCGCGCTGGACCTGACTCCGTACCGCAGTTCGGCCGACACCCTGCTGCTGGGGTCGCTCATCCTGGACGCGGTGATGCTCGGCTGCACCTATGGGCTCACCCGCCTGTCCGTCGGCCGGGCGCTGCGCCCGGTGCGGACGATGACCGACCAGGCCACCCAGTGGAGCGCCGTGGGCTCCGACGCACGCTTCAGCGCGGAGGACCGCCCGGCCGAGCTCGCCCGCCTCGGAGCCTCACTGGACCAGCTCCTGGACCGCATCCGCACCGTGCTGCGCCACGAACAGCAACTGACGGCGGAGCTGTCCCACGAACTGCGCACCCCGCTCACCCGGATCATCATCGAGCTCGACTGGTTGCGGGCCCGCCCCCGCACGGACGCCGAGACCCGCGCCACCCAGGAGGTGATCGCCGAGGCGGCGCAGTCCATACGCACCATCTGCGACACCCTCCTGGACGACGCCCGCGAGAACGCGCTGAACCCGGCGGCGGCCCCGGGGACGACCGACGTCGTGCCCGTCCTGTACCGCCTGCTCCAGCGCCTCGACACACCGGATCAGGTGCGGACCTCGATGGAGCCGGGAGCCCCGGTGCTGGCGGCGGGGGTCGCGCCCGCTCTCCTCGAACGCATCCTCAGCCCCCTGCTCGCCAACGCCGCCCGCTACGCCCGTTCCCGCGTGACCGTGTCCGCGCGGCCCGTCCCCGGCGCCGTGCGGATCGCCGTCGTCGACGACGGCCCCGGTGTGCCGGAGGCGTTCGTGGACGAGCTGTTCCAGCCCGGCAGGCGCGCCGACACCGGCGATGGGCACGACGGCGCCGGGCTGGGGCTGCCGCTCGCGCGACGCCTGGCCCGCGCCGTCGGCGGTGACGTGTCCTACGAACCCGGACCCGCGCCCGGCGCCAGGTTCACGGTCAGCCTGCCTGCCGGATGACCGGCTCCCGCTCCGGCTTCGCCGCAGGGGCGTCGGTCCGGCGCTCCCGCACCTGGGCGAAGGCCATCAGGCCGAACAGGACGGCGAGCAGGACGGCGGACGAGCCCGCGGTACCGAGATCCAGGCCGCCCTTGGCGACCGGCTTGGTGAGGAAGTCGCCCGCGGTGGCACCCAGCGGGCGGGTGAGGACGAAGGCGAACCAGAACAGCAGCACATTCGGCACCGCGCGCACCTTCATCAGCGCCACGAGCACGGCGAGCACCCCGGTCACGAGCAGTGCGCCGCCGGCGTAGCCGAGGCCCGAGCTGTCGGACAGGAAGTCGCCCATGGACGTGCCGAGGGTGTTCGACACGAGGATCGCCGCCCAGAACAGCGCCTCGCCCCTGAAGGTGACGATGTCGCGGATCCGGAACGTCATCCCGCTCACCTTCCAGGCGAGGAAGATCGCCAGAAGGATCGAGATCAGGATCGCCGCTCCGACCGGGTAGCCGAGGCCCAGCCCCTGCGGGCCCCAGCCGAGCGAAGCGGCGCCGTTCGCGAGGTATTTGGCGCTGGCGTCGCGATTCATGAAGTCGGACATCGTGGTGCCGGCCATGCTGGTCGACAGGATCACGGTCCAGTAGAAGAACGGGTTGTAGCGGTGGGATCGCAGCTGGACCACCAGCGTCACCACGAAGATCAGGAACAGCGCGATCGTGGTGAGGAAGTAGCCCAGCTTCAGGGTCTGTGAGAAGAGGTCGCCCGCCGTCTCACCCAGGGTCGTCGCGGCGATCTTCATGATCCAGAAGGCCAGCGTGACCTCGGGCAGCTTCTTCATCACCGACTTGGTCGTGCTCGACGTGCTCGACGTGTTCGACGTACTCGCCACGTCGAGTTCGGTGAGGATCTCCGATTTCGCCAACTCGGCTTCTCCTGTCCGGTCGAACAACAGAGCGCTCGCTCCCGGGACCGGGACGAGCGCCCTGTTGAGATGAACCGGCCGCCGGTGGCGGCCGGGATCTCCGACCGTGGCACAGAGAGCCTGAACGCATCCTGAACGCGGACCGCTCGGCAGGTCAGGCCGGGTGTCAGGCGGCCCGCTCCGGGGCGGTGACGTCCCTGCGCGTCACCCCCAGGTAGACGACCAGACCGAGGATGACGGCCAGGAACAGCGCGCTGGTGATGACGGTGCCCAGGCCCAGGCCGCCGTCTCCGGTGGGCTGGGAGAGGTAGTCGCCGATCGAGGCGCCGAGCGGCCGGGTGAGGATGTACGCGATCCAGAAGCTCCACACCGCGTCGAGGCCGAGTGCGAAGTGCGCGACGGCGACTGCGGCGATGGCCAGGGCGAACAGCACGGCGGCCAGCCAGTAGCCGAGGCTCATGCGCTCGGAGACCAGGTCACCGGCCGCGGTGCCCAGGGCGAAGGTGAAGAGCACCGCGAGCCAGTAGAAGGACTCGCGGCTGGTGGTGTCGACGCTGTGGATGGACAGCGTCCGCTCGCGCCGGTACCAGACGGCGAACACGGCCGCGAGGACGATCGCGAACACCGCCGTACTCGCCTCCAGCGGCACGCCCATGTTGTCGGTCAGGTTGTCGCTGATCAGGGTGCCGACGACGCTGATCAGGGCCACGGCGAGCCAGTAGACGCCCGCCCGGTACGCACTCGTGCGGAACTGCACCACAAGCACCACGGCCAGCAGCGCGCTCATCAGCACCGACACGCCGGTCAGGCCGAGCCCGGCCTTCTCGTTCAGCAGGTCGGCGGCGGTCTCGCCGACCGTCGTGCACAGCACCTTGATGATCCAGAAGTAGACGGTGACCTCGGGCACCTTGTTCCAGCTCAGCCGATGCCGCGCCGGAGCGGCGGGTCGGCCTGCCGTGGACATCGCGAATGTCTCGGACGTTTCATGGGTCATGGGCAGCGACCGTGCCATCGGACACCTGAACGCATCCTGACTGCCGCACGATGAGTTTTCCCGGCACGGACGGTCTCACTGTTGTCCATAAACGCAGGAGGAGACGCATGCATCAGCTGCTGAGAGTTCAGAACTTCAGTGTCTCGAGCGACGGAATCGCCGCCGGCGAGGACCAGACCCTCGAAAATCCGTTCGGCCACGTCGATCCCGGGAGGCTGTTCGCCTGGGCCGGCGCCACGGCGAGCTGGCCCATGCGCACCGACCCCGGAGGCAGCCGCGGCCTCGACGACTACTTCACTCGGGACTTCGCACGCAATATCGGCGCCGAGATCATGGGCCGTAACAAGTTCGGGCCCCAGCGTGGGCCCTGGCAGGACGAGGAGTGGCGCGGCTGGTGGGGTGACGAGCCCCCGTTCCACACCCCGGTGTTCGTCCTGACCCACCACCCGCGTCCTTCGTTCACGCTCTCCGACACCACGTTCCACTTCGTCGACGGCGATCCGGCCACGGTCCTCCAGCAGGCGCGCGAGGCGGCGCGGGGCAAGGACGTCCGGCTCGGCGGCGGGGCCACCACGATCCGGGAGTTCCTCGAGGCCGACCTCGTCGACACCCTGCATGTGGCGGTCTCGCCGGTGAAGCTCGGATCCGGGATACGGCTCTGGGAGTCGCCCGATGAGCTGCTCGACCGGTTCCACCTCGATGTCGTGCCCAGCCCCAGCGGGGTGACGCACCACCTCTTCTGGCGAAAGGAACGCGCTCCGCGCGCATGACGAGGCGCCCCCGCGTCCCGGCCCGGGAGCCGGAACGAGGGGCACCGCCCATCAGCCGCCGTCAGGCGGTGGCGCCCTCCGCCGCCCGGGGGCCCGGTGCGGCCGGCGGGAAGGGGATCTGCTCCAGGACGGGGAGCAGCTCCGCCTCCTCGTCGTCGAGATGGCGGGTCAGCTCCTCGGTCATCCGGTCCAGCTCGGCCCGGAAACGGGCCGGGTCGGCGGTGGTGATGTCGGCCAGGAGCGCGAGAAGCCGCTCCTTGAGGACGGCGACCGTACGGTGCTGGTCGCGCAGGCGGTCGAGGGGTTCGCGCAGATCCGGGTGGTGGGTCGCCAGGGCGGGGAAGACGGCGGTGTCCTCGCCGGTGTGGTGGTGCGTCAGCGCCTCGCAGAAGGCGAGGCAGTGCTGCCGGATCTGAAGGCCGAGCCCCGGTGCCGGGGGTTCGCCGGGCCCTTGGTGGGCGGCGCGGGCGACGAGGTGGGCGTCGGCCTCGTGGCGTATGTGGCGCAGCTGGCCACGCAGCCAGGCGTGGATCTCCAGGACCTTGTCGGCGAGGGTCCTGATCTCACGCGGCACCTCCCCCGCCGCTCCGTGGTCGGGGCGCTCCAGCGCCACGACCGGCAGGGCGCGCTCGGTACGGCTCTGGTAGTCGCCGTATCCGGGCGCCACCCGCACCACCCGCTCGAACAGCTCGTCCCGCCGCGCCCCCTCGGCGGGGACCGCGATCGCCTCGAACGCCTCGGCGCCGATCTCCACCCCCACCACGGGGTGGGCGAGGATGTTGCGGTACCAGGCGGGATGGCGGTGTGCGCCCAGGTTGGACGCGATGACGAGCAGCAGGTCGCCGTCGCGGACGTAGCCGAGCGGCACGGTGTGCCGACCGCCCGACTTCGCCCCGGTGGTGGTGAGCAGAAGGAGATCGCCGCCCTCGAAGGGGCCGCCGACCTTTCCCTCGTTGGCTCGGAACTCCTCGATGATCTGTTGGTTGAAGGATGTGGGCATACGGTGCCGAATCTCCAGAAAAGGTGTGTGACGACGGTGAGGCGCGCGACCCTGGTCCGGAGGCCCGGACATGGACGTCTGTGTGCTCAGTCGGCTGAGCGGAAGTGACGGAAGAGGGACGACGCGCGGAGGCGGTGCTCAGGTCAGACGCGCAGCGCGGAGTAGGCGCTCATGACGTGGTCCCTTCGTGATGGTGCTCGCCCAGCTGCCGGCCTGCCCACTGCTCTCTGGCCGACGCCACGTGGCACCGGGCGCCATTACAGCCGGGCGTTCATCCCCCTGTCAACGCGGAAGATCGGCCCTGACGAGGGGTTCCGCGCCGGCATCCCGGTTGATGTCGTGCCGGATGTGCACGACGCTGGATCTGCGCGCCCTTGTGACCTCCCGCTCGGAGGCCGGGCCAGGCGCGGTGAAAGTGGGACAGATCGACGATGACGGGCCAGGAGAGCGCCCTTCCCTTTGGCGACGGGCTCGGCGACCGGCGGGGCGACCCGCTCGACGAGGCGGCCACGGCGAGGGCCACGATCAGCGCTGACGCCGTCGTGACCAGCTGGAACGAGGGCGCCCGACGGCTGCTCGGCCACCTTCCCGCGGAGGTGGTGGGCCGGGACGCGGCCGCGCTGCTCGCCGAGGAGCTCTCCCCCGACGACGTCCGGGCCGCGGCGGCCCTTCCCCGCTGGAGCGGCACGCTGACCCTGCGCCACCGCGACGGGCGCACCGTACCGGTCCGGCTGCTGGCCCACCGCGGCGCGCCGAGCGCGGACGGGCCGGGCGACTGGCTGCTGGTCTCCCCGCTCCCGGGCCCCGGCGAGGGCACCGGGGGCACCGAGGACGTCACTGAGGACGTCACCGGGCAGGCGGAGGACGACGCCCTGCTGGCGCTGGCGTCCCAGCAGGCCCCCTGCCCCGTGGCGATCTACGACCGGCTGCTCAGGCTGCGCAAGATCAACGACCATATGGCCCAGGTCATCGGGTTGCCCGAGGAGGAGATCCGCGGTCTGCGGCTGTCGGAGATCGGCGGAAAGCTGGAGAGCGAGGACCTCGAACGGAACATGGCCGAGGTGCTGCGCACCGGGGAGCGGCGCAATGTGGAGACGTACCGCCGCGTCGGCGCCGAGACCCGCGCGCACGCCTGGTCGGCCCGCCTCGCCCCGCTCAAGACGCCGGACGGCGAGGTGCACGGCGTCTGTCTGGCCGCCCATGACATCACCGAGCAGTACCGTGCCCGGCAGCGGCTGCTGCTGCTCAGCGAGTCCAGCGTGCGCATCGGCACCACGCTCGACGTCACCCGCACCGCGCAGGAACTGGCCGACGTGGGCGTCCCCGGCCTGGCCGACTTCGTCAGCGTCGATCTGCTGGAGCAGCGAGGCCACAACGAGGGGGCCGAAGGGGTCGAGGGGGACGGGGCGTTCGGCGAGCCCCCGCCCGGGCCGCTCGCCGGCCCGGTGGTGCTGCGCCGGGCCGCCCACCAGTCCGTCCTCCCGGGCGCCCCGGAGGCCGTGGTGAAGCTGGGGCAGGTGGACACCTACCCGGAGTACTCCCCGCAGGCCGCGTCCCTGGCGGCGGGCCGGCCCATCATCCACCGCGAGACCGACGCCGCCATCAGGCGCTGGGCGGCCGAGTCCGCGGCCCGCGCCGCCACGCTGCGCACCTACGGCTTCCACTCGATGATGTCGGTGCCCATCCGGGCCCGTGGGGTCACGCTCGGCGTGGCCGCCTTCTCCCGCCACAGCCGGCCCGAGCCGTTCACCGAGGACGATGTGCTGCTCGCGGAGGAGATCACCGCCAGGGCGGCCGTCTGCCTGGACAACGCGCGCCGCTTCACCCGGGAGCGCGACACCGCCCTGGCGCTCCAGCGCAGCCTGCTGCCCCAGACCCTGCCCAGGCCCACGGCGCTGGACATCGCCTTCCGCTACCAGCCCGCGGGGACGTACGCCGGGGTGGGCGGCGACTGGTTCGATGTGATCCCGCTGTCCGGGGCGCGGGTCGCGCTGGTCGTGGGCGATGTGGTCGGCCACGGCATCCAGGCCTCCGCCACGATGGGCCGGCTGCGTACGGCGGTGCGCACGCTCGCCGACGTCGACCTGCCGCCCGACGAGCTGCTGACCCACCTCGACGACCTCGTCATCCACCTGTCCGCCGAGGGCGGCGCGGGCACCCCCACCGGGGACGTCGGCGCCACCTGCCTGTACGCGGTGTACGACCCGGTCGCCGGCCGCTGCTCGCTCGCCCGCGCGGGCCATCCGCCGCCGGTTCTGGTGGCCCTCGACGGCACGGCGAGCGCCGTCCACGTGCCGGCCGGGCCGCCGCTCGGCGTCGGCGGGCTGCCCTTCGAGGCGATCGAGTTCGACGTCCCGGAGGGCGTGGTGCTCGCCCTCTACACCGACGGCCTGATCGGCGGCCGCGGCCGTGACCTCGACGACGGGCTGACCGCACTCACCGCCGCGCTGGCCCATCCCGCCCCCTCCCTGGAGGCGGGGTGCGACAGCGTGCTGCGGACGCTGCTCCCCGAGCACGGCGCCTCCGACGACGTGGCCCTCCTGCTGGCCCGCACCCGCGGTCTGGACGCCTCGCGCGTGGCGACCTGGGACGTGCCCGACGACCCGGCCCTGGTCGCCCGGGCCCGCCGGGACGTGACGGACCGGCTGCTGGCCTGGGGGCTCGACGAGGCCGTCTTCACCACCGAACTGGTCGTCAGCGAGCTGGTCACCAACGCCATGCGGCACGCCGCCGAGCCCATCCAGCTGCGCCTGATCTACGACCACACGCTGATCTGCGAGGTCTCCGACGGCAGCAACACCGCCCCGCATCTGCGCCGCGCCCGCGTCTTCGACGAGGGCGGCCGCGGGCTGCTGCTGGTCGCCCAGCTCTGCCTGCGCTGGGGCAGCCGGCACTCGGCCACCGGGAAGACGATCTGGGCGGAGCAGGCGCTGCCGTCGCTGTAGCGATGGGGCTCTGCGGTGCGGCTCAGGGTTTCGGCAAGGGCCGGACAAGGCTCACGCGGGCAGCCGGTTCTTCGTGGGGTTGCCGCCCTCCGACGCGCGCGGCAGCGGGCTGTCGTTGCGCCGCAGCCACTGCCGGTACGCCGTGCTCGCCCAGGCCAGCTCCAGGTAGGAGTCCCTGAGGTCGTGGAAGAGCGCGTCCGCGTCGGGCGGGTCGGTGGGGCGGGAGGCCAGGGAGAGGCGGAGGGTGAGGGGGTCGTCGAGGAGGGGGCGGATGGCGAGGCCGGGGCGGGGGGTCGCGGTGGGGCGGCACGGGGTGACCAGTTCGCCGGAGGCGACCAGGTCGGCGGCGGTGGGGTAGTCGCCGTAGACGACTCGGGGGCCGCGGCCCGCGGTGGCGAAGGCCCGGCGGAGGGTGGCTTCCTGGCCCTCGTGGGCGGGGTCGAGCATCCACTGGTCCGCGGCGAGGTCGGCAAGCGGGACGACGGGGCGGGCGGCGGCCGGGTGGGTCGCGGGGAGGGCGACGAACTGGGGCTCACGGGCGACGAGTACGCGTCTGCGCACGCCGTCGGGGACGCGCAGCGGGGCGCCTTCGACCTCGTGGACGAAGGCGACGTCCAGCTGGCTCCCGGCGACCATCCGCAGCAGCGAGTCGGCCCAGACGTCGATGTGGATGGTGGTGTCCGCGTCGGGGAAGCGGGCGCGGAGTCTGCGCAGCCAGCCCGCCACGGCCTGGCCGCCGGTGCTGCCGATGCGCAGCCGGGCACCCGTGGCCGGACCGCACCGGCCGGCCTCCTGCTTGGCCTCCGCGACGAGGGCGTTCATCTCGGCCACGATGGGCCGGGCCCGGCAGAGCACGGAGCGCCCGAGGGGGGTCGGCCGGCTGCCGGTGAGCTCGCGTGAGAACAGCGGGCCGCCGATGGCGTTCTCGATGCGCCTGAGCTGGGTTGTCAACGAGGGCTGGCTCATACCCAGTTGGCGTGCGGCCTTGCGTAAGCTGCCGGTGTCGGCGATGGCGCACAGTGCGCGAAGGTGCCTGACCTCGAGCTCCACGGCGCGAGCATAACGGCCGTTCAGGAGGTCACACCAGACACTCAATGCACACGAACACCGCATCCCGGACGGTCGATCGAGGTCCGGGAGACGATCGGAGCGCGGCCGGAAATTCGGGGGCGCACGGGGGTTATGTGATGGTGCTATCGCCGGTTGATATCTCCGCGTGGCGCCGGATCTGACCAAGACTTCGGGGCACCAAGCGTTCATCCCATGGCCTCGGCCCGCCACCTCACCGTGGACGGACGGGGCCTGACGGACGATGAGGAGCCCCCCACATGAAGTTCTCCACGTCGGCGCTCGTGACGACGCTGGGCCTCGGCCTGGCCTCGACTCTGTCCGCCGTACCCGCCTCCGCCGCCACACCCGACGGCGGCGCCGTCAGCCACACCGCCAAGTCCGCGTACGTCGCGAGCGGCGAGAGCCGCGCCGACACCGACGCCTTCCTCAAGGCCGTGATCAAGTCGGTGCTGGACAAGCGGGGCGTGGTGCCCGGCGCGGAGGCCGTCACCGTCACCTACAGCACCAGCAGGGCCCCGAGCTTCAGGTCCGTGATAGCGCGCTCCACCCAGATCTGGAACTCCTCGGTCAGCAATGTGAAGCTTCAGGAAGGCAGCAACGCCGACTTCGAGTACCGCGAGGGCAATGACCCGAGCGGCTCGTACGCGAGCACGGACGGCCACGGCAACGGCTACATCTTCCTGGACTTCGCGCAGAACCAGCAGTACGACTCCACCCGCGTCACCGCGCACGAGACCGGCCATGTGCTCGGGCTGCCGGACCACTACTCGGGTCCGTGCAGCGAGCTGATGTCGGGCGGCGGGCCGGGCACGTCCTGCAGGAACTCCCAGCCCAACGCGGCCGAGATCAGCAGGGTGAACCAGCTGTGGGCGAACGGCCTGGCCGCCCTCGGCAAGACGTACGGAGCGAGCGCCCGGTAGGGCCGCGACCGGCACCCCTGACCGCACCCGGCACCCCGCGCCACGCCGGGTGCGGTCCGGTGTCCGCGGGGAGTACCGTAAAGGCCACGAGAGCATTCAGCGCATAACGGCCGGATTCCCTCCAGACTGGGGCCCGGCCCCTGGGAGTGAGCGCCATGGAGACCGTCGTCATGGTGGCTGTGATCGTCGTGCTGGTCGTCACGGGCGTGGTGGTGATCCACCGGCTCAACGCCCAGCACGGCAGTCGGGTCTCCGCGCTCCGCTACGGCGACAACCCGCCCGGACAGCGCCGCCCCCTGCGCCACCACCGCCTGCTCGCCCGCCGGCGGGCGAGCCACCACCGCGTCACCCACGGCGGGGGCCGGCGGCTCTGAGCGGCCCCGCGCCGCCTCCTCGGTCAGTCCTCTCGCAAGGCGTCGGCCAGCGTCGGCGCCGGGCGCAGCACGTCCAGGAGCCCGCCCACGCGCAGTGTGCGCAGGATCAGCGGGCTGTCGCAGACCAGCCGCAGCCGCCCGCCGCGGTCCCGCACCCGGCGGTAGGCGCGGCACAGCAGCTCTAACCCCGAGCAGTCGAAGAAACGGGTCGGCGTCAGGTCGATGACGACGGAGGGCGCGGGCGGGGAGGTGGCCCGGTCCAGCTCCAGGCCGATGCGCTCCCGGCCGACGATGTCGATCTCGCCGTGGAGCTCCACGACGGTGTACCCGGCGACCTTGTATGTACAGGCGCGGGGCGCCGCGCCGCGGTCCGCGCGGAGGCGCCCGGGGGTGATGGCAGGCGCGGGCACCTCCCGGCGGGGAGGGCCTTGCTGCGTCATCGCGAAATCACCTCGGAACGGCACACTGCCCCCTTTCACCCTCATGAGGGTCCCGGAAGCGGGCAGGGTCGGCACCGGGACGGATACCACCGGGGTCCTGGGTGATGTGCCCGCGAGCGTAGACGGGTGACCGCCGGTTACGGAGGTAGGGACCCGATTTTTGCCGGAGTAAATGCGCTCGTGCGAGTGAATTTCTGCTCATACTATTGACACTTGGTCGGACACACTTTTACGCAATGGCGCCGCTGCTCCCTCCGGCGCTCACCTCCCCCGACCGCGCGACCGCGAAGGCCAGGTCGTCCACGACCTCGAAGGCCTCATCGAGCCGGACCATCCGCAGCAGCCGGGTGAACCGCGGGTCGACGATCACCAGCCGCAGCCGCCCGCCGCGCTCCAGCACGCGGTTGCGCAACCGGCACAGCAGGGACACCCCGGCACAGTCCAGGAAGGTCACCATCCGCAGGTCCAGCACCAGGTTCGGGCGGGCCGCGCGGGTGAGGGAATCGAGCCGGGCGGAGATCCTCGCCGCGGCGAAGATGTCCAGCTCGCCCGAGACCTCCGCCACCGTGACACCGCCGAGCACACGCACGCGCACGCCGAACGCGGGCCGATCGTCAAACATGAAGCCCCCTTGGGGTGATGGAGGCGCGACCACGTCAGTACATGACATACCCATCTATCCGCTCACCAGTCAACGAACAGGGCGGCAAGTGTCGTTGGCGTATTTGCGCCGACCACATGAACACCGCCCCGCCCGGGTCACCCGAGCCGTGGCGCGGGCGGGCCTCCCGGCCCCCAGTAGCGCTCCGCCCGCCTGCGGCGCCCGGCCTTCAACGCCCAGAACGCCGCGGCCACCAGGACCAGCAGGACGCCGCCCACGGTCAGCAGCCAGGCGGGGACGCCCCCCACCCTCAGCAGCTCGTGGTCATAGGTGACGCGCTGAAAGGTGGTGTCCTCCGCGGCGCGCCGGAACTCATGGTCCCCGTCGATGAGTTCCGGACGCGCAAACGACTGCTGAAAGCCGGTCAGGAACATCCGCCGCCCCGCGACCTCCGCCAGCTCCCCCAGCGGCGCCTGCCCGGGGGTGAACCACCCGGCGTAGGTCACTCGCGGCGCCCCGCCCCCGATGTCGCCGCGCGGCTCCATGCGGTGCGGCGCCAGCACATACAGCTCCAGGGCCTGCGGAGTCTTCGCCAGCCGCGACAGCCTCATCGGATAGACCAGGCGGGACGAGTCGAAGGTGAGCCGCAGCGGGTCGAGCGTCCCGCCGAGCACCTCCTTGGCGCCGTCACCCTTGTCACCGGCCACCGCGGGCGCCAGGCGCACCGCGACGTACTCCCACTTGGCGCGCACATACGGCTTCAGCCCCTCGGCCAGCCGGTCGGGCAGTTCAAATCCGTGCGCCTCCAGCCAGTCGCGCAGCGCGTCCGGGTCGGTCGCGGTGAGCCGGGCGACGTCGAACGGGCCGAGCCGCTCACGGCTGACGACGCCCACGCGCGGGGGCGCGCCGGCCCCGGCGCCGTCCCGGGGCCCGCCCAGGTACTCGATCTTCCGGTCGTCGAAGGGCCAGTCGCCCGGCCTCGGCCAGAAGTAGTGACGCGTCCGGCGCACCGGCGCGGTGAGCTCGCGCACCTCGTCGAAGAGGGCGCGGTCCCCGAGCCGGACCGTCGCCCGGTTCGGCACCGGCATGATCCAGGCCGCCTCGTGGGCGTCGCCGCCCACGGTCAGGCTCATCACGATCTCCTCGGTGCGGCCGTCCCAGCGCACCACCGACGTCTCGCGCTCCACCACCATGGTGGTGTTCCGGCCCGGCACCAGCCCGCCGCAGCCGCAGGCGTACGCCGGCCACACCAGCGATCCGAGCTGGAACGTCACCAGCGCCAGCACCACCAGCCACGTCCGCCGCCCCGGCCACGCCAGCCGTCCCCCGACGTACCGCACTCCGTACTCCCCGCTCGCGGCGCCCGGCTCCGCCGTGCCGCATCACACCGTGCCCGCATGTCGCCATGCGCGCGTTCCCCCGCCCTACCGGCGGACATGACCTCAGACGGCGGCCACGAGGGATCCGGTTCCTCCGCTGGAAAGGCCGTAAGCTCCAGAACTCGGGGCGCAAGATTGGCACGTACCGGCGTGTCCAGTGGCCGCGCGCCCCCACAAGACTGAAGGCGACCAAGCCGACCGGCTCCCCGCTCACCCGCACATCCGGGCGGCGGCCGGATGGACACCCGGGCGAAGGGCTAGACAGCATGACGGGTTCACGCATAGCGGCCGTCGGCCATTACCAGCCCACGAGGGTGGTCACCAACGACGACCTGGCCGCCATCGTCGACACCAGCGACGAATGGATCCGCACCCGGGTCGGGATCCGCACCCGGCACATCGCCCGCCCGGACGAGACGGTGGACGAGATGGCCGCCGCGGCGGCCGGCAAGGCCCTCGCCGCGAGCGGGCTCGCCCCCGCCCGCATCGATCTGGTGATCGTCGCCACGTCCACAGCGATCGACCGCAGCCCCAACATGGCGGCCCGGGTCGCCGCCCGGCTCGGCCTCGGCTCCCCCGCCACCCTGGACCTCAACGTGGTGTGCGCCGGCTTCACCCACGCGCTGGCCACCGCCGACCACACCATCCGGGCCGGGTCGGCCACCGCCGCCCTCGTCATCGGGGCCGACAAGTTCACCGAGGCGGCCGACTGGACCGACCGCTCCAGCTGTGTGCTGCTCGGGGACGGCGCGGGCGCCGCCGTCGTGGTGGCCGACGACACGACGTACACGGACGGCGTCCCGGCGATCGGACCGGTCGTCTGGGGCTCGGTGCCCGAGATGGGCCGCGCGGTGCGCATCGAGGGCACCCCGCCCCGCTTCTCCCAGGAGGGCCAGACCGTCTACCGCTGGGCCACCACCCAGCTGCCGCCCATCGCGCGAGAGGTGTGCGCGCGGGCCGGGGTCACCCCCGAGGAGCTGGCCGGGGTGGTGCTGCACCAGGCCAATCTGCGGATCATCGAGCCGGTCGCCCGCAAGCTCGGCGCGACGAACGCGGTCATCGCGCGCGATGTCGTCGAGTCCGGCAACACCTCAGCGGCCAGCGTGCCGCTCGCGCTGTCCAAGCTGGTCGAGCGGGGGGAGATCGAGCCGGGCGCACCGGTGCTGCTCTTCGCCTTCGGCGGCAATCTCTCGTACGCGGGCCAGGTCATCCGCTGCCCATAAGGGCGCGCCGCCGGGCGGTGTCCGATTCGTTCAAGACCGGGGGCCGGCCCGGTGCCTACGCTGCCCGCATGACAGCACGATTTGACGCGGTCGGCCTGGTCGCGACCGACCTGGCCGCCTCGCTCGCCTTCTATCGCCGGCTCGGCGTAAACATCCCCGCCGACGCCGATACCCAGCCGCATGTCGAGGCCACCCTGCCGGGCGGGCTGCGCCTGCTGTGGGACACCGTCGAGGTGGTCCGCTCCTTCGACCCCGGCTGGACGCCGCCGCCGAGCGGGTCCGGGCGCATCGGCCTGGCCTTCCTCTGCGACAGCCCGGCGGACGTGGACAAGACGTACGCCGAGCTCGTCGAGTCGGGCGTCGGGCGCGGGCACCGGGAGCCGTGGGACGCGTTCTGGGGCCAGCGGTATGCCACCGTCCTCGACCCGGACGGCAATGGCGTCGACCTGTTCGCGCCCCTGGCCACCGACTGACGGGGGCGCGCGGGCGCGGGCGCGGCTACAGCAGCCGGCTCAGCGGCACCCCGGTCAGCGCCCTGACCTCGCGGGCGAGGTGGGCCTGGTCGGCGTAGCCGGTGACGGCCGCGATCTCGGCGAAGGCCGTCCCCGCCCGCGCCGCGTCCAGTGCGCGGTTCAGCCGCAGGACCCGGGCCAGGGTCTTGGGGCCGTAGCCGAACGCCGCGAGCGACCGCCGGTGCAGCTGCCGCTCCCCCAGGCCCACCTCGGCGGCGACCTCCGCGACCGTCCGGCCACCGGAGAGCCCCGCCACGACCGCGCCGACCGCCCGGTCGGGCGGCTCGGCGCCGCGCAGCCGGTCCAGCGCTACGGCCTCCAGCGCCCGGCCCGCACTGCCCTGGCCCGTACCGCCCCGGCCCGCGCCGTTCCACCCCGTGCCGGCCCGGCCCGCCTCCTCCGCCAGCCGCTCGGCGAGCCGCCGCACCTCGGCGCCCGGCCACAGCGCCGCCAACGGCACCCGCTGGTCCTTCAGTTCGTACGCGGGCACACCGAGCACGGCCGGACCCGTGCCGGGGGCGAACCGCAGCCCGACCCAGCCGGTGCCCGGGGCGCCCTCCGCGAGGTGCGCCCGGGTGTCGGGCCCGGCCACGAACAGTTCCCCGGCCGGGGCGGCCGGGTCGCCGTAGCTCCAGATCAGGTCGGTACAGCCGTCCGGCAGCACACGCTGCGGCCCGGCCCCGGCGGTACGGGACCACACCACGGCCCGGCCGCCCAGCAGCCCTGATCGCCACTCCTGGTACGGCACCTCGCTCAAGGAACCTCGCGCAGATACATCGCGCCACAAGAATGGCAGAAAGGCACCGAGTCGTCCGTGGCCCAGACCTCCGCCGACTGCGTCTCCGCGTCCGGGTTCAGCTCGCGTCCGCACATCGCGGTCGTGCCGATGCCGCGCACCATGTGCCAGATCTTGACCGGCGCGCCGGCCACCCGCCCGGAGCTGCCCTCCTCGTATTCGGCGCGCATCTCGTGCTGCATGCGTACACCTCCTGCTCCTTCCATGGTCCCGCCCGCCCCGGCCGAACGCCACCGGGGTCCGCACCCCCGAAACACCGGCCAGGACACCGGCTAGAACACCGACCAGCCGGTCAGCGTCGTGAAGTGGTCCAGCGCCGCCGTCCCGGCCACCGAGTTGCCGCGGGCGTCGAGCCCGGGGCTCCAGACGCACAGCGTGCAGCGGCCCGGTATCACCGCGACGATGCCGCCGCCGACGCCGCTCTTGCCGGGCAGGCCGACGCGGTAGGCGAAGTCGCCCGCCGCGTCGTACGTGCCGCAGGTGAGCATGACCGCGTTGATCCGCTTCGCCTGGCGCGGCGACAGCAGCCGGGAGCCGTCCGCGCGCAGCCCGTGCCGGGCCAGGAAGCCGCCGGCCAGGGCAAGGTCGCGGCAACTCATCTCGATCGAGCACTGCCAGAAGTAGTGCTCGAGGACCGTGGGGACCGGGTTGTCGAGATTGCCGTAGCTGGCCATGAAGTATGCGAGGGCGGCGTTGCGGTCGCCGTGCTCGGACTCGGAGGCGGCGACGGACTGGTCGAAGGCGAGGCCGGGGTTGCCGCTCTCGGCGCGCAGGAACTCCAGCATGGTGGTGCTGGCGTCGCCGGTCAGGGTCTGGAGCCGGTCGGTGACGACCAGGGCGCCGGCGTTGATGAACGGATTGCGCGGGATGCCGTTCTCGTACTCGAGCTGCACCAGGGAGTTGAAGGGGTTGCCGGAGGGCTCCCGGCCGACCCGCCGCCAGATCCGCTCGCCGTCCTGTTCGAGGACGAGCGCGAGGCTGAACGCCTTGGAGATGCTCTGCACCGAGAACGGGACCTCCCAGTCGCCGACCCCGGTCACCGTGCCGTCCACGTCCGCGACGGCGATGCCGAACCGGCGCGGGTCCACCGAGGCCAGCGCGGGGATGTACTGGGCCACCTCGCCCTGGCCGAGCTGCGGTGCGACGTGGGCCGCGACCTCGTCGAGAAGTCCCTGGTAGTCCATGGTTCCGTGGTTCTCCTGCGCGTCGTCGAGCGGCTCGGAACGCACGATAACCGGAGTGCTTCACATCGCTTGCACCAGGACTCGTCACCGAGCGTTTTCATGGGTATGCACGGGGTGACAGTCGGGCCGCGAGGGGCGGCCCCGCACGACGCGAACGGAGGCGGCCATGGCCTCACCCATGTCCGCAGGGGACTTTTTGTCGGCTCTGGAGCGCGAGGGCCTGCGTGTGGTGCAGGTCGGCGACTGGCGCCACCACAACAGAAACCACAAGGGGCCCTGGGGCGAGGTGCACGGCGTGATGATCCACCACACGGTCACCTCCGGCACCGACCTCACCGTGCGGATCTGCCGGGACGGCTTCGACTCGCTGCCCGGCCCGCTGTGCCACGGCGTGATCGCCAAGGATGGCGCCGTACACCTGGTGGGCTACGGCCGCGCCAACCACGCGGGGCTCGGCGACGACGAGGTGCTGCGCGCCGTGATCGCCGAGAAGGCCCTGCCCCCGGACAACGAGGCGAACACCGACGGCAATCGCTGCTTCTACGGCTTCGAGTGCGAAAACCTCGGGGACGGAAAGGATCCCTGGCCGGAGGAACAACTGGCGGCGATCGAGCGGGCCGCGGCGGCGATCTGCCGTCATCACGGCTGGACCGAGCGCTCGGTGATCGGCCATCTCGAATGGCAGCCGGGCAAGACGGACCCGCGCGGCTTCACCATGGACGCGATGCGCGCCCGCATCCGCGACCGCCTGAAGTGACCCCGCGGACTGGCCCGAGTCCGGGCACCGGCTAGTCCTCGTTCTCCTCGCGGTAGGCCGCCGCCTCCTCCAGGTCCAGCCTGCGCAGCAGGGTCCGCAGCATCTCGTCGTCGATCCGCCGGGCGTCGCGGAGCTCCACGAACACCGCGCGCTCGGCGCCGATCACCTCGCTGGCGAGCCTGCGGTACGTGTCGTCGGCCGACTCCCCCGTCACCTCGTTCACCGCCCCGAGCCGCTCCCACACCGCGTTGCGGCGCCGCTCCAGCACCGTGCGCAGCCGGTCGGCGAGCGGCTGGGGCAGGGCGTTGCGCTCGTCGGCGAGGAGCTCGTCGAGGCGGCGCTCGGCGGCCCGCGACGCGTCGTTCTGGGCCTGGGCCTCCGCCAGGGTCTGGGCCTGGGGGTCGCGACCGGGCAGCGGGAGCACGCGGATCAGCGCGGGCAGGGTGAGCCCTTGGATGACGAGGGTGCCGATGACGGTCGTGAAGGTCAGGAAGAGGACGAGGTTACGGGCGGGGAAGGGGAGTCCACCGTGCACGGTGACCGGGATGGAGAAGGCGATGGCCAGCGAGACCACGCCGCGCATCCCGGCCCAGCCGATGACGACCGGAGCGGTCCAGTCGGTCTCCGGCTCCCGCTCACGGATCCGCCGGGAGAGCGCGCGGGGCAGGAAGGTCGCGGGGAAGACCCAGGCGAAGCGCACGCACACGACCACGAGGAAGAGCAGGGCCGCGTACCAGCCGGCCTCGAAGGGGCCGTACTCGCCCAGGCCCCGCAGCACGACCGGCAGCTGGAGCCCGATCAGCGCGAACACCACGGACTCCAGAATGAAGGCGAGCATCTTCCACACCGCGGTCTCCTGGAGCCTGGTGGCGAAGTCCACCTGCCAGGACCGGTGCCCGAGGTAGAGGCCGACCACGACGACCGCCAGCACGCCCGAGGCGTGGACCTGCTCGGCCGCCGCGTAGGCGACGAAGGGGATGAGCAGCGAGAGGGTGTTCTGGAGCAGCGGATCCCGCAGCCGGGTGCGCAGCCAGTGCAGCGGCACCATCAGGATCAGCCCGACGCCGACGCCGCCGATGGCCGCGAGGGCGAATTCCTCGAGGCCGCCCGCCCAGGTGGCCCCCGCGCCCACCGCCGCGGCCAGCGCCACCTTGTAGGCGGTGATGGCGGTCGCGTCGTTGACCAGGGACTCGCCCTGGAGGACGGTGATCAGCCGGGAGGGCAGGCCGACCTTCCGGGCGATGGCCGTCGCCGCGACCGCGTCGGGCGGGGCGATGACCGCGCCGAGGACGAGCGCGGCGGTCAGCGGCAGGCCCGGTACCAGCAGATAGGTGATCCAGCCGACCGCGACGGTCGCGAAGAGCACATATCCGATGGAGAGCAGGGCGACGGGGCGGATATTGGCGCGCAGGTCCAGATACGAGCTGTCGTACGCAGCCTTGTGCAGCAGGGGCGGCAGCACGAGGGGCAGCACGACATGCGGGTCGAGCGCGTACTCGGGCACCCCGGGCACATACGAGGCGATGAGCCCGGCGGCGACCAGCAGCAGTGGCGCGGGCACGTGTGTGCGGCGGGCCGCGCCCGCCACGGCCGCGCTGCCCGCGACCAGTACCAACAGGGGAAATACGTCCATCAGCCAGCCCGTCCCGCTCGTCTTGTCGGTTTAGTCTGGCAATCATGAACGAGTGTCCGCATGTTCCCGAGCTGCCGGTGCCCGAGCCGGAGCCGAGGTACGACACCTGCCCGGAGTGTCTGACCGTGGGAAGCCATCCGGTGCAGTTGCGGCTGTGTCTGTCCTGCGGCCACGTCGGCTGCTGCGACTCATCGCCGTTCCAGCACGCCACCGAGCACTTCAAGGAGACCGGACACCCCGTGATGCGCAGTTTCGAGCCCGGCGAGAGCTGGCGCTGGTGCTACGTGGACCACATGATCCTCTAAGGACTGCCCCATGGACGGTGTGGCCCGCTAGCCTTCATCACATGATCCGAACAGCGACGCCTTCAGCGGGAGAGGAGGGGAAAGGAGCCATGTCACCTGCGGATCCTTCAACGGGGCGACATCTCTTTCGAATTGAGGCCGCAAACCTCTAGCCACTGTGCGTACTCATGTGCTTACTATGAGTGATATCGAGGACCTTCGGGTCGGCGTTCACCCATGACGGGGGCCGTGCTTCGTCCGGGCGACACCGAGCCGCAGATCGCGATAGCGTCGCAGCCGAACCACGTGCCGCGCCGGTCCGTTTCCCCCTCCACCATAAGGGCTCACGACCGGCGCTCCAATCAGCTCAGCTCAATCAGCTTGTGTCACCTTGGAGGTGAGGGTGTCCCAGATCGCAGGCGAGCCCGGGACCCAGGACTTCGTAGAAGTCCGGCTGCCCGCTGAGGGTGCCTACCTGTCGGTGCTGCGGACGGCCACGGCCGGCCTCGCAGCCCGCTTGGACTTCACCCTCGACGAGATCGAGGATCTGCGCATCGCCGTCGACGAAGCGTGCGCGATCCTGCTCCAGCAAGCCGTGCCCGGCAGTGTGCTGAGCTGCGTCTTCCGCCTGATCGACGACGCACTTCAGGTGACCGTCTCGGCTCCGACCACCGACGGGCGCGCCCCCGAGCGCGACACCTTCGCCTGGACAGTGCTCTCCGCGCTCGCGGGCAAGGTCGACTCGACCGTGGCCGAGGACCGCACGGTCAGTATCAGCCTGTACAAGGAGCGCGGCGCCGGCCCCGGACAGCCGTGAAGGAAAGGGGGGCTCCGTGAGCACCGCATCATCGCGGGGAGTGCGTACCCCGGCCATCCCGCACCCGCCGGCCCAGCCGCATCCCGCGGACCCGGAGGCGGCAGGAGACCGACCAGAGCGGGCGGACCACATGGATCAGCATCAGCACGAGCGGCACGAGCGGCCCGATCCGCATGACCGCAGCGGAGCGCGGGCGATGTTCGTCGAGCTGCGCGGGCTCCCGGAGGGCTCCGAGGAGCGCGCCGAGCTGCGCAACACCCTCGTGCGGATGCATCTGCCGCTGGTGGAGCATCTGGCGCGGCGCTTCCGCAACCGCGGCGAGCCGCTGGACGACCTCACCCAGGTCGCCACCATCGGGTTGATCAAGTCCGTGGACCGGTTCGACCCGGACCGCGGTGTCGAGTTCTCGACGTACGCGACCCCCACGGTCGTCGGCGAGATCAAGCGGCACTTCCGCGACAAGGGCTGGGCGGTGCGGGTGCCGCGCAGGCTTCAGGAGCTGCGGCTCTCGCTGACCACGGCCACCGCCGAGCTCTCCCAGCGACACGGCCGCGCCCCCACGGTCCATGAGCTGGCCGAGCATCTGAGCATCTCCGAGGAAGAGGTGCTGGAGGGCCTGGAGTCGGCCAACGCATACAGCACGCTCTCCCTGGACGTGCCGGACACGGACGACGAGTCCCCGGCGGTCGCGGACACACTCGGCGCGGAGGACGAGGCGCTGGAGGGCGTCGAGTACCGCGAGTCGCTCAAGCCGCTGCTGGAGGATCTGCCGCCGCGCGAGAAGAAGATCCTGCTGCTGCGCTTCTTCGGCAATATGACCCAGTCGCAGATCGCGCAGGAGGTCGGCATCTCGCAGATGCATGTCTCACGGCTGCTGGCGCGCACCCTCGCCCAGCTGCGGGAGCGGTTGCTGGTGGAGGAGTAACGGGCCGCCAGGAGTACAGGAGTAAAGGCGGCCGGAGGGCCGGGGAGAGGGGTCAGGCGTCGCGCGGGCCGATGCCCAGCGCTTCCGTCGCCGTCGGGTTGATCAGCAGCGCCAGCACGGCAAACGCCGCGAGGGCGGTGGCCACCCCGACGGCGATCAGCCCGCCGCCGTTCTGCACCAGCGTCCAGGCCACGGGCAGCGCCATGAGCTGAGTGATCATCGCGGGCCCGCGGCTCCACCGCCGGCGCAGCCACAGCCCGCGGGCGGCGGCCAGCGGCAGCAGGGCCAGCGCCAGCACGGTCACCCCGAGCATCTCGGCCTGCTGCGGGCTGTCCGGATCCCCGGTCACCCCCATGATCAGCACATACACCCCCAGGCCGACCAGCACCGCGGCCTCGGCCGCGGCGAGCACCGCGGCCGCGGTCAGCCGCGTCGGGCGGGGGCCGGACGGGGCCGCGTCGGCGGGGGCCTGCGTGGTCGCCTTGGCCGTCGTCGCCTTCGGGGCCGTCGTCGCCTTCGGCGTCGGCTTCGCCGTCTTCGCGGGCCTGGCCTTCTTGGCGGAGGCGGACTTCTTACTGCTCACCCCGGCAGCCTAGCCGCCGCCCGGGTCCGGCCGGGGCGGGCCCGGGATTGCGGGCGGTTCATCATCAGTGGGTAGGCTGCTGCGCATGCGCGCACTCATCGTGGTCAACCCGGCAGCAACCACCACCAGTGCCCGCACTCGCGACGTCCTGATCCACGCGCTCGCCAGCGACCTGAAGCTGGACGTCGCGACCACGGAGTACCGGGGGCACGCCCGCGACCTGGCCCGGCAGGCCGCGGAGGGGGGCACACACGAGCTGGTCGTCGCCCTCGGGGGCGACGGCACGGTCAACGAGGTGGTCAACGGGCTGCTGCACAGTGGCCCCGACCCGGACGCGCTGCCCCGCCTGGCCGTCGTGCCCGGCGGCTCCACCAATGTCTTCGCCCGCGCCCTCGGTCTGCCCAATGACGTCGTGGAGGCGACCGGCGCCCTGCTGGACGCGCTGCGGGACGGCACCGAGCGCACCGTGGGCCTCGGCCTCGCCGCGGGCACGCCGGGCACCGCGGACGAGTCGGTGCCGGCCCGGTGGTTCACCTTCTGCGCGGGCTTCGGCTTCGACGCGGGCGTGATCGGCCGCGTCGAACAACAGCGCGAACGCGGCAAGCGGTCAACACACGCGCTCTATATACGCCAGGTCGCACGGCAGTTCCTCGGCGACCCGCACCGCCGCGAGGGGACCATCACCCTCAAGCGCCCGGACGAGGACCCCGTCGAGGGGCTCGTGGTGTCCATAGTCTGCAACACCGTCCCGTGGACATATCTGGGCAACCGCCCGATCTACGCCCTACCGGACGCGTCCTTCGACACCGCCCTTGACGTGCTCGGACTCTCCAAACTGTCCACGCCGGCGGCCACCCGCTATGTGACCCAGCTGCTGACTTCCAGCCCCGAACGGGGGCCCCGCGGCAAGCACGCGGTCTCGCTGCACGACCTGACGGACTTCACCTTGCAATCGCAGGCGCCACTGCCGTTTCAGATGGACGGTGACCATCTGGGACTGCGTACGAGCGTGACGTTCACAGGCGTACGCCGTGCACTGCGTGTGATTGTGTGAGTGAGACCGCAAAAAGTCCTTCCAGTCGAACGTTTAGCCTGGCTTCCACCCCCCGGAAGTAGGGCTGTGACAGAGCCGACACCAAGGAATCAAAAAAAACTTTCCGGAAGGGGTTGTATCCGCCGCCGAGGTTTGCGAGTCTCTTCTTGGCGATCGGGACGGCCTCCAGAAGGCCCCCTTGAGAGTCCGAATCCCCCTCCTCATTCCATGGGACCGCACCAGCCCCAACTGGTTGATGTCCCTACCCTTGTCGAGGGGTTCGTGAAAGCGTTCACATTCACAAGCAACTTTTCCGCAACACGAGGAGATGGAGCAGCCATGGACTGGCGTCACAACGCCGTTTGCCGCGAGGAAGACCCCGAGCTGTTCTTCCCCATCGGCAACACCGGTCCTGCGCTGCTGCAGATCGAGGAAGCCAAGGCCGTCTGCCGCCGCTGCCCCGTCATGGAGCAGTGCCTGCAGTGGGCGCTTGAGTCCGGCCAGGACTCCGGCGTCTGGGGTGGACTCAGCGAGGACGAGCGCCGCGCAATGAAGCGCCGTGCCGCTCGCAACCGGGCACGCAACGCCAGCGCCTGACGCCCACACCCCGTGGCCCCCGAGCCGCAGCGCGCAGTAACCCCGATGCGCACAGCAACGTGAGCTTTGAGCCCCGGACCGGAAACGGTCCGGGGCTCAGTGCTGTGCGGCTCAGTGCTGTGCTCAGAATGTGAGCGTGTGCTGAAGGTCTCACCCGGAATTCCGCCCGGCGCGACCCGGCGCGACCCGGCGCCGGGTCAGTGCTTCTCGGCCCGCACCGGGATGTCCAGGACCACCCGGGTGCCGCGCTCGGGCGCGGGCACCATGTCGAACGTCCCGCCCAGCTCCCCCTCCACCAGCGTCCGTACGATCTGAAGGCCCAGGTTGCCCGCCCGCTGCGGGTCGAACCCCTCCGGCAGCCCGCGCCCGTCGTCCTCGACGGTGACCAGCAGCCGCCCGTCCGCGCCGGTGCCGCCGCGCACCGCCGAGACCTCGACCGTGCCCAGCTCCCCCGGCCCGAAGCCGTGCTCCAGCGCGTTCTGGAGCACCTCGGTCAGCACCATGGACAGCGGGGTGGCGACCTCGGCGTCCAGGATGCCGAACCGGCCGGTGCGATGGCCGGTGACCTTGCCCGGGGATATCTCGGCGACCATGGCCAGCACCCGGTCGGCGATCTCGTCGAACTCGACCCGCTCGTCCAGGTTCTGGGACAGGGTCTCGTGCACGATCGCGATCGAGCCGACCCGGCGCACCGCCTCGTTGAGCGCCTCCCGCCCCTGGTCGGAGTCCATCCGGCGGGCCTGGAGGCGCAACAGGGCGGCCACGGTCTGGAGGTTGTTCTTCACCCGGTGGTGGATCTCCCGGATGGTGGCGTCCTTGGTGATCAACTCGCGCTCGCGGCGGCGCAGCTCGGTGACGTCCCTGAGGAGGACGAGCGAACCGATGTGGACGCCCTTGGGCTTGAGCGGGATGGCCCGCAGCTGGATGACGCCTTCGTCGCCCTCCACCTCGAACTCGCGCGGCGCCCAGCCGCTGGCCAGCTTGACCAGCGCCTCGTCCACCGGGCCGCGCACCGGGGCGAGTTCGGCGGTGGTCTGGCCGAGGTGGTGGCCGACCAGGTCGGCGGCCAGGCCGAGGCGGTGGTAGGCGGACAGGGCGTTGGGGCTGGCGTACTGGACGACGCCGTCCGCGTCGAGCCGGATCAGCCCGTCGCCCGCGCGGGGCGAGGCGTCCATGTCGACCTGCTGCTCGGGGAAGGGAAACGATCCTGCGGCGATCATCTGAGCGAGGTCGGAGGCGCTCTGGAGGTAGGTGAGCTCCAGCCGGCTGGGCGTCCGTACGGTCAGCAGATTGGTGTTACGGGCGATCACCCCGAGCACCCGGCCCTCCCGGCGGACCGGGATGGACTCGACCCGGACCGGGACCTCCTCCCGCCACTCCGGGTCGCCCTCCCGGACGATCCGGCCCTCGTCGAGAGCGGCGTCGAGCATCGGGCGGCGGCCGCGCGGGGCGAGATGGCCGACCATGTCGTCCTGGTAGGAGGTGGGGCCGGTGTTCGGGCGCATCTGCGCCACCGACACATAGCGGGTGCCGTCGCGGGTCGGGACCCACAGGACGAGATCGGCGAAGGACAGGTCGGAGAGCAGCTGCCACTCCGATACCAGCAGGTGGAGCCACTCGAGGTCGGAGTCGCCGAGTGCGGTGTGCTCGCGTACGAGGTCGTTCATGGAGGGCACGCTGTGAGCCTACCCGGACGGCGGATTCAGCCTTTCCGCGCAGAGCCGTGGACAGGCAAGACTGGTCTAGTCCAGAATGGGCCCCACTACGATCTTCCACTCTCCCCGCACAGGAGGGTGGATCGAGGCACGCGGGGCGCTCTGCCCTGACCGCTCCGGGCGCCTCAGGTCGGCCCGCTGCGGCCGATGCAACTCCGGGCTGCGGTGCCGGGCGGGTTGAGGGTCCCGCTTTGGCGCCGCGGCCCGCGGGTGGTTTTGGGGGGTCTGGGGGTCTGGACGCCTGCGGCGAGCCGTTTCCCCTACCCGCCCCTTCCCTCAACTGGGGCTCCGCCCCAGACCCCGAGAGTCCAGGGGCGCCCCCGCCCCGAAACGGGAGGCTCCCGCGCCTCGCAGGGAGGCGCGGGAGCCGGTGGGGGGTGGCGGCCCGTATCCGGTGACTCAGCGGGTCTCGGTGACCTTCGCGAGGGCGCGGGGGGCGTCCGGGTCCTGGCCTCGGGCGATGGTCACCTCGTACGCGAGCAGCTGGAGCGGCAGGATCTCCAGGATCGGCTGGACCTCCTCGGCCACCCCCTCCGTGGGCAGGGCGAAGCCCGCCGACGCGCGGTCGACCTCCGACTGGGCGCCGATCACGACCAGGTCCGCGCCGCGGCCGCGCAGCCGCTCCAGGACCGGCTGAAGCGCCTGGCCGCCCTTGCCCTCGGTGACGATCGCGATCACCGGGGAGATGTTGTCGACCATGGCGAGCGGGCCGTGCAGCAGGTCGGCGCCGGAGTAGGACAGCGCGGGGATGTAGCTGGTCTCCATCAGCTTCAGCGCGGCCTCCTTCGCGGTCGGGTAGCCGTAGCCACGGGAGGTGATCACCATGCGCTCGGCGAAGCGGTAGCGGCCGGCGAGCTGCTTCACCTCGTCCCCCCGGTCCAGGATCTGCTGGGCCAGCTCGGGGAGGCCCTTGGCGGCCGCGCCGTCGCCGCCCCGCAGGCCCTCGACGAAGAGGTAGAGGGCGAGCAGTTCGGCTGTGTAGGTCTTGGTCGCGGGGAGCGCGTTCTCCGGGCCGGCCAGCACGTCGATGTGGAACTCGGAGACGGCGGCCAGCGGGGAGTCGGGGTTGTTGGTGACCGCGAGGGTGATCGCGCCGGCCTCGCGGGCGGCCTTGGTGGAGGCGACCAGGTCCGGGGAGCCGCCGGACTGGCTGACCGTGATCACCAATACATCGGTCAGGTCCTGCTCGGCCCCGTACGCGGTGGTGGTGGACATGGAGGTGAGGCCGCACGCCTTGCCCAGCAGGACCTCGAGCAGATACTTCGCGTACAGCGCCGCGTTGTCGGACGTGCCCCGCGCGGTGAGGAGTACGAAGCGCGGGTCGCGCGCGGCGATCCGCTCGGCGATCTCGCGGATACGGGGCGCGCCCTCGTCGAGGATCCGACGCAGCACCGCGGGCTGCTCGGCCATCTCCCCGGACATGATCCGGCCCGGCTGGTCGCTGTGCTGTGCCGGAGTCGTGGCGGACATGCTGGGTGCCTCCAGTGTGCTGTGCTGTGCCGGGCCCGCGGTGCGGGTCCGGCTGGGCGGTGGTGTCATCGCCCGGCCACGCCGCCGGTGATGACCTCCGCGGCGGCCACCCCGCAGACCCGGGCGGCGCCGTGAGTCGCGATGTGCAGCGCCCCGGTCGGCGGCGCCTGGGGCACGCCCATCTCGACGACGACCGTGTCCGGCCGGGCGGCGAGCAGGGTGTCCAGGGCACCGGCCATCCAGGGGTGGCGGTGGACATCGCGTACCACTGCGACGATCCTACGATCCGCCGCCTCGCCGAGTACATTTGCGATCAATGCGGGCGCACCCTCCGCAGCCTCAGCAGCCTCCGCAGCCTCAGCAGCCTCGACGTCCTGCCGTCCGTAGGTGGCCGTGCCGGTGCCCGGGAGCAGCCGGGCCAGTTCGGCGGCGACGCCCCAGGGAGTCTCGTCGCCGACGGCGATGTTGGCCACCGGGGTGAAGGCGGCGACGAACACCGGGCCGGCGGGCGGCTCGTAGGGCCGCTCGCCGCGGGTGATCCGCAGCGCCCGGCGGGCCGCGCGCAGCCCCGCCTCGGGGGCGGGTGCGATCCCCTGCGCCGCACCCGGCCCCCCGGCGTGGCGCGCCCAGTCGCCCAGGGCGCGTACCCGGGCCGCGGCGTCGGCGAGCCGCTCCTCCGGCAGCTCCCCCGCCCGTACGGCGGCCACCAGCGCGTCGCGCAGCCGCAGCACGGTGTCCTCGTCGGAGAGCCCGCCGCCGACGCAGATCGCGTCGGCGCCCGCGGCGATGGCGAGCGCGCTGCCGCGCTCGATGCCGTAGGCGGCGGAGATGGCCCGCATCTCCATGCCGTCGGTGACGATGAGCCCCTCGAAGCCGAGGCCGCCCTCGGTGGCGGGGGCGCGCAGCAGGCCGTGCAGGGCGGCCGGGCTGAGAGTGGCGGGGAGGGTCGGGTCGAGCGCGGGCAGCAGGATGTGGGCGCTCATCACGGCCTTGGTGCCGGCGGCCACGGCGGCCCGGAAAGGGACCAGTTCGCGGGCGGCCAGGGTGTCGAGATCGGCGTCGATGCGCGGCAGGGCGTGGTGGGAGTCGATGGCGGTGTCGCCGTGCCCGGGGAAGTGTTTGGTGCAGGCGGCGACCCCGGCGCCCTGGAGGCCCCGGACGTACGCGGCGGTGTGGCGGGCCACGAGCCCCGGGTCGGCGCCGAAGGCGCGTACGCCGATGACCGGGTTGTCGGGGTTGGAGTTGACGTCGGCGGACGGCGCCCAGTCGAGGTTCACTCCGCACTCGGCGAGCCGGCGGCCCAGCTCCCGGGCCACGGCCTCGGTGAGGGCGGTGTCGTCGACGGCGCCGAGCGCCAGGTTGCCGGGGAAGGAGGAGCCGGTGCGCACCTCCATCCGGGTGACGTCGCCGCCCTCCTCGTCGATGGCGACGAGGACGTCGTCGCGCTCCGCCCGCAGCTGGGCGGTGAGGGCGGCGAGCTGCTCGGACGAGACGACGTTGCGGCCGAAGATGCCGACGGAGCCGAGCCCTTCGCCGAGCCGCCGCAGCAGCCAGTCGGGGGCGGTGGTGCCGGCGAAGCCGGGCTGGAGTACGGCCAGGGCGTCCCTGGTGAGGGTGGCCGAGCCGCGGGCGAAGGTCGTCATGCGAGGGATCATCCCTTCACAGCGCCGGAAGTGAGACCACCGACCGCCTTGCGTTGCAGGAAGAGGAACAGGAGGAGGATGGGGAGGGCGAAGAGCGAGGCGGCGGCCATGGTGGCGCCCCAGTCGTCGCCGAAGTTGCTCTGGAAGCTGGACAGCCACAGCGGCAGCGTCTGGGCCTCGGCGTCCTTGTTCAGGATGAGCACGAGCGGGAACTCGTTCCAGGCCGTGATGAAGCCGAACAGCGAGGTGGCCATCAGGCCGGGCGCCAGCAGCGGGAAGATCACCCGGGTGAACGCCTGCGGCCGGGTGCAGCCGTCGACCATCGCCGACTCCTCCAGCTCCTTGGGCACGGCGGCGACATAGGAGCGGAGGGTGAGGACGGTGAAGGGCAGCACCATGACCATGTAGAAGAGGGTCAGCGGCACCAGGCTGTTCAGCATCTCGCCATCGCGGACGATCATGTAGATCGCGATGACCATGACCTCCCAGGGCGCCATCTGGGCGATCATGAAGGTCACCAGGAAGCCGCGCCGCCCCTTGAAGCGCATCCGGGCCAGGGCGAAGGACGCCAGGAGCGCGATCACCAGGGAGAGCGCCACCGCCGAGACGGTCACGGTGAGGGAGTTGCCCACCAGGGTCCAGAAGTTCTCGGCGTCGATGGCCGTCCCGAAGTGCTCGAAGGTGGCGTCGGCCGGGAACCAGACCGGGTCCTCGGAGATGATGTCCGAGGTGGGCTTGAGGGCCGTGCTGAACATCCAGTAGACGGGGAACACGAAGGCGACGAAGAGGACGACCGCCGTCGCATTGGGCCACAGCCGCCCGGCCAGCGAGCGTTTCACAGCTCGTCCTCCTCCTGCTTGAGCACGATCCGAAGGTAGTAGGAGGTCAGGGCCAGCAGGACGAGGATGGTCAGCAGCGAGATCGCGGCTCCCATGCCGTAGTGCTGGTTGCCCACGCCCTCGATGAACGCGTAGACGGGAAGGGTCTCGGTGAGCCGCTCCGGGCCGCCCTCGTTGATCGCGAAGACCTGGGCGAACGACTTGAAGACCCAGATCACTTCGAGGAAGGTCGTGGCGAACAGGAACGGCTTGAGGAAGGGCAGGGTCACGGAGGTGAAGCCGCGCCAGGCCCCGGCGCCGTCCAGCGCGGCCGCCTCGTACAGCTCCTGGGGGATCGTCGTGGTCGCGGCGTAGAGGTTGATCGCCACGAAGGGGATCGACTGCCAGACGATGAGCACAGTGATGACGAAGAAGGTCGAGAACTGGCTGCCGGTCCAGTTGTAGTCGGCCATCGAGTGCCAGCCGAGCTTGTCCAGGACCCAGTTGACCACCCCGAAGCGCGACGCGAAGAGCCACTGGAAGACGGTGGTGGCCGCGATCACCGGCATCGCCCAGGCGAGGACGAGGCCGGTCGACAGCAGCAGCCTCATCTTCTTGCCGAGCCGGGCCAGCAGCAGCCCGATCAGCGTCCCGAGCACCATGATCAGTACGACGTTGACGGCCGTGAAGACCACCGATCTGAGGGTGACCCGCCAGAAGTCCTCGCTGGTCAGCGCCTCGCGGTAGTTGTCGACGCCGTTCCACTCGGTGAGGTGCTGGATCAGCTGCCGCATATTGAGGTTCTGGAACGACAGCATGCCGTTCTTCACCATCGGCCAGCCCAGCAGCACCACGGTGACGGCCAGCGCGGGCAGGAGCAGCAGATAGGGCGCGGTGCCGGTGAGCCGGCCGCGCCGCCCCCGGGGCGCTCCGCCGCCCGTGCGCGTACGGCCCGGCGGCGCTCCGCGCCCGGGGGCCCCGGCCGCCGTCGGGCGGCCGGGGCCGGGGCCCTTGCGTGTGGTCGCTACAGCCATGGCCGTTACTGCTCCTGGCTGAGGCGCTTGTTCATCTCGTCCTCGACCGACTTGGCCGCTTCCGCGGGCGACTTACCCCGGAGCACAGCGGTCATATAGGTCTTGATCGGGTTGGGGGCGTTCTCCACCGGGGCCCACTCGGGGATCAGCGGGGTGGTGCCGCCGCCCGCGGCGGCGGGTGCCGCGGCCTCGGCCGCCGCGTTGCCCTTGAGCTGGGACTGGAGCGACTCCTTGTTGGGGATCACGCCGCCTTCCTTCGCCAGCTGCCCCTCGTGGGTGTCCGACAGTGCGATCTTCAGGAACTCCTTGGCCAGTTCCTGCTTCTTGCTGCCCGCCGCGACCGCGAGGTTGGAGCCGCCGAGGAAGACGCCCTCCGGCTTGTCCGCGGTCTCCCCCGGGATGGTGAAGTAGCCGATGTCCTGCTCGATCTTCGGGTTGGCCTTGATCGCGGTCGCCGCCTCCCAGCCCATTCCGATGAAGGCGCCGGTCTTGCCCTTGGCGAAGACCTCGGCCTGCTGCGGGGTGGCCTCGTCCTTGTCCTTGGGGGCCTCACTGAAGGACTGGTACTGCTTGTAGATGTCCATGGCCTTGGCGACCTTGGCGTCGGCGAGGTTGGAGACCCACGTGTCGCCTTCCTTCCTGACGAGGTCGGCGCCGGTTCCGATGGTCAGCCCGTCGAAGAAGTACCAGTTCTGGCCCGGCAGATAGATCGGCTCGGCGTCCGTCTTCTTCTTGATCGCGTCAAGGTCCTGGAAGAACTCGGACCGGGTCTTGGGGGTGTCCTTGATCCCGGCCTTGGCCCAGATCTTCTTGTTGTAGAGCACCACCCGGTTGGCCGCGTACCACGGGGCGGCGTACTGCTTGCCGTCGTAGACCGCGGACTTGTTGAGCGACTCGGCCCAGTCGGCGCCGATCGACTCCTTCAGGTCGGTCAGCTCGGCCAGACCGCCGGTCCGGGCGTAGGCGGGGGTCTGGGTATTACCGATCTCGATCACGTCCGGCGGGTCGGACTCCGAGAGCGCGGTGGTCACCTTCTGCTGAATGCCGTTCCACTGCTGGACTTCCAGCTTCAGCTTGGCGCCCGTCTTCTTCTCGAACGCCGCCTTGACGTCCTTGGTCCAGCCGTCGGGGGTGGATCCGTCCATCGCCCATACGGTGAGCGTCTCGCCCTTGAAGCCGTCCGCCCCTGTCTTCTCGTCGTCATCGCCGGACCCGCAGGCCGCGACGGTCACCAGCATTGCCGCGACGCCCGTCGCCGCTATCAGCCCACGCTTCACAGCACACTCCCCAAAGGACCGGAAGACAGGTTTAATGGTTTAGACCAGTGCCCGCAGCTTGGCCTAGACCTTTTGGGGTGTCAAGGTGCCCAAGAGCCGCCGTAGGCTCCGTTATCGGACCGACACCTGACGACATCCGGGCGCAGCAGTCGTCCGAGGCCAGGGCCGTGCCACGATGTGAGCCGCTGAAAACGGAGGAGCCGGTGACGGCAGCAGATCAGGAGTCGGAAGGGCGCGCGATGGACACCGAGGGGGCAACGGCGACGGCCGGCACGGCCACGGCGGCTACGACGGCCACATCGGCCACGGCCGAGAGCGCCAACAGCTCCGGCAGCAGCTCCGGTGGGACGCGCACCGCGCGCGTGCCCAAGTACTACCGGCTCAAGCGGCACTTGCTGGAGATCACCGAAACCCTGCCGCCCGGCACCCCGGTCCCCCCCGAGCGCACCCTCGCCGCCGAGTTCGACACCTCCCGCACCACCGTGCGCCAGGCCCTCCAGGAACTGGTCGTCGAGGGACGCCTGGAGCGGATCCAGGGCAAGGGCACCTTCGTGGCCAAGCCCAAGGTCTCCCAGGCCCTCCAGCTGACCTCGTACACCGAGGACATGAAGGCCCAGGGCCTGGAACCCACCTCCCAGCTCCTGGACATCGGCTATGTGACCGCCGACGACCGGCTCGCCGGGCTCCTGGACATCGCGACCGGCGGCCGGGTACTGCGCATCGAGCGGCTGCGGCTGGCCAGCGGCGAGCCCATGGCCATCGAGACCACCCACCTGTCCGCGAAGCGCTTCCCCGCGCTGCGCCGCAGCCTGGTCAAGTACTCCTCGCTCTACACCGCCCTGGCCGAGGTGTACGACATCCACCTCGCGGAGGCCGAGGAGACCATCGAGACCTCGCTGGCCACCCCGCGCGAGGCCGGGCTGCTGGGCACGGACGTCGGGCTGCCGATGCTGATGCTCTCGCGCCACTCGCTGGACGCGGCCGGCGAGCCGGTGGAGTGGGTGCGGTCGGTCTACCGGGGGGACCGCTACAAGTTCGTGGCCCGGCTACAGCGGCCGAACGGCTGAGCCCACGCCGATCGGCTGAGCCTCCGTCATCCGAGTCGCCTCCGACGCCCTTTCTTTCCCATACCGATATACGGACGGGTAGTGACGTCCGCCCGGCCTCTGGCTTAGATTTCCTGCGCATTAAGCAAACGATCAGTCTGTATACACAGGTGCTCAGCGCAGGTGCTCAGCCACGGGACGGACGGGACGGAGCAACCGCCAATGTCAGGAACATCCGAAACACAAGGCAGGAGACCGGTCATCACGCCCTCGCGCGTCGTGGTCGGTCTGTGCCTGGTCGCCCCCTTCGTGGCGTTGCTGTGGGTCGACTCGTACGCCAAGGTCGAGCCCACCTTCATCGGCATCCCGTTCTTCTACTGGTACCAGATGCTCTGGGTGCCCGTCTCAGCCGTGCTGACGGCGGTCGCGTATGCGCTGGTCCGCCGTGAGAAGCGGGCGCTGCGCGAGGCGGAGCGGGCGCAGAAGGGAGGTGCGGCGGAATGAAGAACGACGTGAACGGCGTCGCGCTCGGCGTCTTCATCTTCTTCTTCCTGGCCGTCACGGTCATGGGATTCATGGCCGCGCGCTGGCGGGCGGCCGAGAACGCCAACAACCTCGACGAGTGGGGCCTGGGCGGCCGCAGCTTCGGCACCTGGGTCACCTGGTTCCTGCTCGGTGGCGACCTCTACACCGCGTACACCTTCGTGGCCGTCCCGGCGGCCATCTACGCAGCGGGCGCGTCCGGCTTCTTCGCGGTCCCGTACACCATCCTGGTGTATCCGCTGATCTTCCTCTTCCTGCCCCGGCTCTGGTCGGTGTCGCACAAGCACGGGTACGTCACCACCTCGGACTTCGTCCGCGGCCGCTTCGGCTCCAAGAGCCTGTCGCTGGCCGTCGCGGTCACCGGCATCCTCGCCACCATGCCGTACATCGCCCTCCAACTCGTCGGCATCCAGGCGGTGCTGGACGTGATGGGCGTGGGCGGCGGCGAGAACACCAACTGGTTCATCAAGGACCTGCCGCTGCTGATCGCCTTCGGCGTGCTCGCCGCGTACACCTACTCCTCGGGTCTGCGCGCCCCCGCCCTGATCGCGTTCGTCAAGGACACGCTGATCTACATCGTCATCGTGGTGGCGATCATCTACATCCCGATCAAGCTGGGCGGCTTCGACGACATCTTCTCCAAGGCGGGCGCCTGGCTCTCCAGCGACAACCCGAAGACCGGGGCGCCGCGCGGCGCCCTGGCCCCCGGGGAGAAGGCGCAGTGGGCCTACGCCACCCTGGCCGTCGGCTCGGCGCTCGCGCTGTTCATGTATCCGCACTCGATCACCGCGACGCTCTCCAGCCGCAGCCGCGAGGTGATCCGCCGCAACACCACGATCCTGCCGCTCTACTCCCTGATGCTGGGCCTGCTGGCGCTGCTCGGCTTCATGGCGATCGCGGCGGGCGTGAAGGTGGACAACAACCAGCTCGCCATCCCGCAGCTGTTCGAGGACATGTTCCCGGACTGGTTCGCCGGCGTCGCCTTCGCCGCCATCGGCATCGGCGCGCTGGTCCCGGCGGCGATCATGTCCATCGCGGCGGCGAACCTCTTCACCCGCAACATCTACAAGGACTTCCTGCGGCCGAACGCCACGCCCGAGCAGGAGACCAAGGTCTCCAAGCTGGTCTCGCTGCTGGTCAAGGTCGGCGCGCTGGTCTTCGTCCTCGGCATGGACAAGTCCGTCGCGATCAACTTCCAGCTGCTGGGCGGCGTCTGGATCCTCCAGACCTTCCCGGCCCTGGTGGGCGGCCTGTTCACCCGCTGGTTCCACCGCTGGGCGCTGCTGGCCGGCTGGGCGGTCGGCATGGTCTACGGCACGATGGCGGCGTACGGCGTGGCCACCCCCACCCAGAAGCACTTCGGCGGCAGCCAGAAGGAGATCCCCGGGATCGGCGAGATCGGCTACATCGGCTTCACGGCCTTTGTGCTCAACGCCGCCGTGGTGGTCGTCCTCACCCTCGTCCTGCGCGCCGTGAAGGCCCCGGACGGCGTCGACGAGACGACGGCCGCCGACTACAAGGCGGACGCGGGCGACCCGGGCGTCAAGGCGGACCTCCCCCCGGCCACGGCCGGCACCTCCGGCGGCCACTGAGCCACACCTGACGGGCCGCCGTCCTCCCTGGTGGGGGGATGGCGGTCCGTTCGCATGCGTACGGCTGTCAGCGCTCGTCGCCGGTGGTGGGCGGCGCGTGAAACGCCGCGGTCAGGAAGGTGACCAGCCGCCCGGCGTCGTCATCCCCCGGCGCCGCGCCCTCGGCCGCGTCGCCCGGGTGCAGATCGCCCAGAGCGCTCGACTGATGCAGGCCCAGCAGGCCGACCATGGCGCGGAAGCGGAACGCCACCTCCGCCGCGGACAGCTGAGGCAGCGCCGCCCGCAGCGCGTCGAGGTACCGCCCCTCCACCGGGCCGACCTCCGTGGCGAAGAGACGCCGGATCGCGGGGTCGGGCTCGGCCATCACCCGCCCCAGGAACCGGGCGACCGACGCGCCCCGCTCCCCGCTGCGCTCCACGAGCCGCGCGCCCGTCATGACGAAGGCGCGCACCAGCTCCGCCACTCCGGGCCGCCCGTCACCGGCGGCCCCCAACTCCTCCAGCAGGCGCAGGCGCTCGCCGTTGACCTCGGCCATGGCGCGCTCGACGACCGCGCGCAGCAGCCCCTCCTTGGATCCGAAGTGGTAGTTGACCGCGGCCACATTGGCCTCGGCCGCGACCGTCACCGTGCGGAGCGAGGTGGCGGCGAAGCCGTGCTCGCCGAACAGCCGCTCGGCGGCGTCGAGAAGCCGGTCCCGGGTCGGGGCGGGACGGGACGGGGGCGCGGCGGTGGGCTGCTTGGGCTCGCTCATCGCCACCGAGTTTAAACGAACGCTTGATTCAAGCAAGCCACTCATGCTCCACTTGAAACAGTCGTTTGAAACGCTCGCTTAAACGGAGTGATCGCCATGCAGCAGTCCACGGCCCCGCCGACCGCACCGCCACACCCCGGCGCCGCCCGCCGGACAGCCGTCCTGGTGGTGATGTGCCTGGCCCTCGCCGTCGTGGTCGGCATGCTCGCCTCGCTCCTGGTGGCCGTGCCCGACATCGCCCGCGACCTGCGGGCCACCGAGTCCGAGCTGCAATGGATCATGAACGCGTACGGCGTGGCCTTCGCCGGCCTGCTGCTCCTGGGCGGCGCCCTCGGCGACCGCTACGGGCGCAAGGGCGTCCTGCTCGTGGGCCTCGCCCTCTTCGCGCTGTCCTCGGGCGCCGTCGTCTGGACCGACGAGGTGACGCTGGTGATCGGCCTGCGCGGCCTGGCGGGCGTGGGCGCCGCCCTGGTCATGCCGATGACCCTGTCGATCATCACCCATGTCTTCCCGCCCGAGGAGCGCGGCCGCGCCGTCGGCATCTGGTCCGGCGTCAGCTTCGGTTCCGGCCTGCTCGCCGTACTGCTGGCCGGCGGCCTCCTGGAGGCGTACTCCTGGCGCTCGGTGTTCCTGACGAACGCCGTACTCGCCGCCCTCGCCCTCGCCGTCGCCGCCGCGATCGCCCCGGCCTCGAAGCAGACGGAGTCGGCGCGGCTCGATGTCGTGGGCGCCCTGCTGTCGGTGATCGGCATCGGGGCGCTGGTCTTCGGCATCGTGGAGGGCCCGGAACTGGGCTGGTCCGACGGCTCGGTGATCACGGGCTTCGCCCTGGGCGCCGTCGGCCTCGCGGCCTTCGTCGGCTGGGAGCTGCGGACCGCGCACCCGCTGCTGGACGTACGGGTCTTCCGGCTGCCGGGCGTCTCGGCGGGCTCGCTCATCATCACGGCCGAGTCGATCGCCATGTTCGGCTTCTTCTTCCTCGGCCTCCAGTACCTCCAGCAGATCCTCGGCTACTCCCCCATCCGCTCCGGGCTCGCCCTGGTCTCCATGGCCCTCGGCGCGATCCTGTTCTCCCCGGTCGCCCCCGGATTCGCCAAGCGGTACGGGATGCGCGCCGTGATGGGTCTCGGCATGGCCCTGATCGCCGCCGGGCTCGGCGTCCTGGCCGCGACGGTCGACGGCGGCGGCCTCTGGCCCTTCCTCGCCAGCACCACCCTCCTCGGCGCGGGCATCGCCTTCGCCGCGACCCCCGCCACCGAGGCCATCGTCGCCGCGCTGCCGCCCGAGAAGCAGGGCGTCGCCTCCGCACTCAACGACCTCACCCGCGAACTGGGCGGAGTTCTCGGCATCGCCGTCCTGGGCAGCGTCTTCAACTCCACCTACCGCTCCGACATCGCCGACACGGCCCACGGCCTGCCCGCCGAGGCGGCGGATGCCACCCGGGACTCCCTGGCCGGCGCCCTGCGCGCCGCCACCGAACTGGACGACCGCACCGGAGCCCGGCTGACCGACGCCGCCCGCGAGGCGTTCAACAGCGGCATGGCCAACGCACTGCTCGGCGGCATCGCGGTCGTCGCGCTGGGCGCGGTCGCGGCGGTGGCGCTGCTGTCGCGGCGCGCGGACCGCGGCTGAGCGCCACCCCGACCGTCGCGATCAGGCGGCGATACACGGGGCCACCGCCCCCTGGGGAGCGGTGGCCCGTTCGCGTGGTGTCGGCGTCGTCGTTACGCGCTTCCCATCTGCCTCAGTGTCTTCTCCAGGGCATCCGCATACAGCCGGGCTCCTTCGATCTTCGGGTGGAAGGACTGCGCGGACGTACCGGCCTTGATGGGGCCCCACTCCCACAGCGGGTCGTCACCGGGGGTCAGGTCCGTCACGACGCCATGGATGGTCTCCGGGTCGTCGCAGACGCCCTTGCCGGAGAACTCCTCTGCGGGGTCGGCGAATGTCACGTCCACCCCGGCGGCCCTGGCGTCCGCGGCGGCCTCGGTCATGACGTCGGTCAACACGCCGCCCATCTCGTTGAACCACCGCACCTCCGCGTCGCTGAAGAAGGACCCATCGGCAATGCACCGCCCGTAGTCCGACTCCGAGAACAGCAGCGGATATCCCATCAGGACGATCCGCGCGTTGGGCGCCTTCTCCTTGATCGCGCCCAGCGCTTCGGTGATCTTGGGGGTGACCTGGCTCCGCATGTACTTCGGCTGAGCGAGCTCCAGGCGCTCGCTGTCGTCATCCATCGTCTCCAGGTGGCAATCCGGCCGCATGGCGCAGAACGAGACGATGTCGGCGAAGCGCGCGTCGTTGCCGCCGATCGACAGAGTCACCAGCGTGGTGTTCTGGTCCAGGTAGCCCTGGTCGAGCTGGGCGAGCTCGCCGTACCCGCCCTTGTTCCCGGGCAGCAGGTTGTGCGTCTTGGCGCCGGAGCAGGCGGTCATGTGGAAGTCCAGGGACGGGTCCCAGTTGGCGACCCGCTCCCCGACGCTGGTGCTGTTGCCCGGCAGCGCCGCCTGGCGCGACCAGGCCTTGCGGGAACGGTGGCAGGCGCTGCGCAGCTTGCCTTGGTCACCACCCCAGTCGGTCTCCCGGTAGTAGTCGCCGCCACCGCCGGCGGAGGCTCCCTCGCCGGACGAGTACGAGTCGCCCATCGCCACGACGAAGTCGTCCGGCTTCTCCGACAGCGGCTGGAAGGCGACGGCGTCCCAGGCGACGTCCTCGCTGCCGTCGCCGTCCTGCGCATCGGTGGACAGTGACACCTGGGGCGTGCCGGTGAACCGGAACACCCCCAGCTCCACCCATCTGTTCTCCATGGTGCGCTGCGGCACCACCCGGACCGGGCTGGTGGAGTCGGTGCCCCTGATGATGTAGCGCGCCTGGCGGGTGTGCGCGCCGTGGTCCGGGATGTGCGCCATCACCCGGGCCCACCCGCCGAGTTGCCGATCCAGCGTCCAGGTGCCGGTGGTGGACAGGCGCCGGCCGTCCGTGTCCCCCGGGTCCCGGGTGTCGCGGGTGTGGGAGAACCAGAAGTGGTTGCCATAGCCGGCGCCGATCTGATGGGTGTCGATCTTGCCGGGATACTGCCCCCCGTCGTTGGCGAAGGTGAACTCGAATGTGCCGCGCGAGGCGATTCCCGAGCATTGCCGTGGTGCCGATCCCGCGTAGGCGGCGCCGTTCGGCAGGTCGTCCACGATCAGCGAGCCGGTCGGCAGGCCGCTGATGCAGCGTGGCGGGTAGGAGTTCTCGTCGGGCTGTTCCGGGTAGTCGCTGTTGTTGAACCGGTGAATCGCGTTGCCACAGGCCGCGCTGGAGCACAGTTTCCACCGGGCGGGTTTGTTCCACCAGCAGTACAGATCCTCGCGCTCACAGGCCCCGAGGCCCGGTTCGTTCGCGTCCTCGGGCCCGATCAGGCTCGGGTCACACTCGTTCGAGGCATCGCAGAACAGGTCCACCGGGGGTTTGACCGTGGAGCGGTCCGCAGGCAGGCTCCACCACGCCGCGCGGTAGCCGGGCTGCATGTCACCGGGCTTGAACAGCGCGGAGATCGGCCGGGCGGCCCAGCCGAGGACCTTCTCCTGGTAGGGCCAGTCCTGGGGATGCGCCGCGTGTGAGTAGTCGTCACCGCCGCTCTCGCCTTCCAGGAACGGGAGCCGGTTGGCCTTCCACAGGGGATTCGCGGGGTTGTTGGTCCAGCCCACACCCCACTTGCCCTTGTTCTCACCGGCGTCCGCCTGCGGGTAGAAGCCGGAATTGTAGGCCCACAGGGCGAAGAACCAGCTCTCCAGATACCTCGGGCTGCCCTCCGCGATGATCAGGCCGGCGCCGCGGGTCTGGTTCCACTTCTCGGCCAGGATGTCCGCGCCCGCGGCGATGTTCGCGGTGTAGTCCAGGGCGACGGCCTCCTGCTGGGTCTCGCTGAGGGTCGGCTGGCCGTGGCCCGGCAGCCGCATGCCGTCGGTGACCTGGGTGATGCCGTAGCCGCAGTCCGCCTCCGCCCAGTCGACGCGCCACGGGTCGACCTCGGTGCCGTCGGAGCCGTACGCGATGCCGTAGTAGTTCCCGATCAGCGGGTTGGACGTGACACCCGGCACGGCGAAGCGGGTGGCCTGCCACATGTTGGACTCCTGCGCGGTGATGCCGAGCAGGATCTGCGCCGGGATGTGCCACTGTTCCTCGTCGCGGTCCACCTTGCCGTTGGGGTCACCGGACAGCACCCGCAGCGGGAACAGAGCCTGCGGCCGGTAGGCGGCCATCCCGGTGTTCTTCCAGTTCGCCGGGCGGCTGATCCACTTGTCCAGGCCGTTGATCACAGCCTGGTCGACGGCCCACTCGACCTGCCGCGGCGTCGGCTGGAAGGCCTGCTTGCGGACGTCACCGCGCGGCACCGAGCAGGTCCGCTCCGACTCGACCGGGTCGTGGGGGTCGGCGGCGGCCTTGACGCCTTGCGGGACGGCCAGAGCGGGAGAGGTTCGCCGTCCCAGCGACATCCACCGTTCGGCCACGGGCGAGGCGCCGGGCACCGAACCGAGCCGCACTTCCTTCCCCGTGCCCGGAACCGTGATGTCGATGGTGACGGTACGTTCGGTCAGGGCTTCTTCGGAGCGGATACGGGAGCCCTTACCGGCCGCCCATCGGGATGCCACGGCCGCGCGGCCGCGCGTGCTGACCTTTGTCTCCTTGAGAAGGCCACCGGGATTGTGCACATGTACGGGAGCCTTGCCCCGGCTGGTGGCCTTCCCGGTGACGAACACCTCTCCGGAGGCGGAACCGGTGAGATCCAGCGCGGTCAGCTCACCGGAGGCCACCAGTCTCGGCTCGGGCTCCGTCCCGCCGCGGCCGGCCGCATCGATGGCCCCGGCGGCCACATGTCGGACGTGTCCGAAGGTCTTTCCCGTCTTCGCCTCGCGACCGGCCCGGTCCAGGTAGCTGATGCCGTCGGCGGCGTCCTTGGTGATCTGGAACGGTATGCCGGCGGTGTCGGCGATCTTCGTCCGCTTCCCCCGCTTGTCGATCTTCACCAGACGGGTTCCGTCCGCGGCGACGATCTCGTCCTTGTCGTAGGGGATGGCGGAGGTGATCTGCCCCTTGGCCTCCAGCGGCTTGAGGGCCCTGCCCGCCGCGGCGTCGACGGTGATCAGACGGGTGGCGTTCTCGGCCATGCCGTCATCGGTGAGCTGGGACAGCACCGCCCGCTCGCCATGACCACAGCCCGGCGAGAAGTACGCCAGCGACGACTGCACCGGCAGCTTGGTGACCTTCCCGCTGCCGAGGTCGACGACAGCGGTGAACGCGCCCCTGCTCATCAACTCGGGCTTGTTGGTGAAGGTGCGCGGCGCATAGGCGACGACCGCGCGGGTGCCGGATTCCGTCACGCAGGCGTTTCCGATCCAGGCGTCGGTGTCGAATCCGGGCTCGGAGAGCGTGGCGGCGGTCTTCCAGCGGTAGCCGCCCTTGGCCTCCGCCACCAGAACGTGGAAGCCGGTGGCGTCCCCGGACGTGGTCCACGCCCGGTCACCGGATGTTCGGTAACCCTCACCCAGGACGGCGGCGCGCTCATCGGGCTCGACCGCGTCGGCAAGCGACTGTCCCGGGACCTGCTTGTCGGCCTCGTGGACTGAGGACGACGACGCCTCGTCGGCTCGCACCGCCGGTGCCTGAAGCAGACCGGCGGCCAGCGCGACGGCCAGTGCTCCCGTCCCCCAGAGCGGAGTGGTACGTAATCCGTGCCGGTGTTTCATCCCTGCCCCTTTCCGGGCGAAAAAGCTCGACACCGCCCTCCGGCGCCGGTGCGACCGGAGGACGCTGCCGGGGATTGCCCGTCAGTTACACGAACCCGCCACCCTCACGGCGTCGATGAGGGCCGTGCCGGAGCTCTGGGAGTTCTTCATGATCGCGGTGACCCTGGCGCACTGCGGGTATTTCCATTGAGTGCCCGTGTACACCGGGCCCGCGTACTGGCTGAAGTTTCCTTCGTCCGTGTCGCAGGGAGGATTGTCGGTCTTGTTGTCACACACCTTGAGCTTCATGTATTTCGTGCTGCCGGTGTTGTTGTCGAAGATTTGGCACCCGCGCCACGAACTCCCCGCGCCGGCTTTCAAGTAGAGAAAGAGCGTTCCCAGTCTCCAGTCCGTTTCGGGAAGCTGATCGGCGTCGGAGAGCTCATAGCCCGAGCCGCACAGCGTGGCCGCAGCCTGGACCGCCTGCGGGTCCTCAGCGGCTATCCTTCGGGTCTCTTCGTCCGCCTGGGGCGCGACCAAATCGACGACGGAGGCCGTCTCGGCGGCGGATGCCTGCGGAGCGGTGAAGCCGAGCGCCGCGAGCGCGGCAGTGGCCACGGCAACTCGTATGGTGGCTCCTGGGGAAATGGACATACGTGTCCCCTCGTTGTCTGCGTGTGGATTTCCCGGGGGTAAGTTTTCCGCGGCTGAGATGCTCGAAATCCCGAGGGATATCCCAGCAGCGTCAATCGCTTTCAGAGTGTCATGCGGCCGTCGGGACGTCTTTGACCGGAAGTACCCACTTCGTTGATGATGCGTCCACGGAGGGCGACGCCTGGCGCCGCTGCCGTCTGAAGGACCGGCAGAGGACGTCCGAGAGGGAACGTATGCGCACAGAAGACATGAACAGCTCCCAGGGCCTGCGCCTCACCGTCCTCGGTTGCGCCACGCCGTACCCGAGCGTCGACAACCCCTGCTCCGGTTACCTCGTGTCCAGTGGCGACACCCGCGTCTGGGTGGACGCGGGCACCGGGACACTCGGCCCGCTGCAACGCTATGTCCGGCTCGACGAGCTGGACGCGATCTGGATCTCACATCTGCACGCCGACCACAGCGCGGACCTGCTCACCGCCTACTACGGCGCGCTCTTCGCGGACATCCGGCTCGCCGCGCCCATCCCCCTCTACGGCCCGCCGGGCATCGCCGACCGGCTCGCGCACTTCCTCACCAACACCTCCGAGCGCAGCCCGGTCGAGTCCGCCTTCGCCATCGACGAACTGCACGACGGCCACCAGGCGCGCGTCGGCGCGCTCACCCTCACCAGCCGCGCGGTGGCGCACGGCATCCCCGCCTTCGCCCTGCGCGCCGAGGCCGAGGGCCGGTCCTTGGTCTACTCCGGGGACACCGCCCCGTGTGCCGGCCTCACCAGCCTGGCCGAGGGGTGCGATGTGCTGCTGTGCGAGGCGGAGAGCGCGGAGCGGCCGAGCACGGGGGAACAGGTCCACCACACGCCCGAGGACACCGGCGACACCGCCCGCGCGGCCGGGGCGGGACGGTTGATCGTCACGCATGTCGGCCGCTTCCTCACCCCGCAGCAGGCCGTGGCCCGGGCCTCGGCCCGTTTCCCCGGTCCGGTCGACTACGCCGCACCCGGCGCCACGTTCGTGGTCGGCTGACTCGCCTGCGCCGTGGGCCGCCTCAGGCCGCGATGTCGAAGGCATCACAGGGTGTCGGCGCGAGCTCGAACCAGAGCAGCTTGCCGCTGACCCCGAACAGTTCGTCGGCGAGGGCGTAGCCGCCCCAGTTGTCCGCACAGATCCGCACGATGAGCAGCCCGCGCCCGTACGTGGCCTCGGTGTTCGCGGCGGCTTCGGCGAGGGCGGCCGAGCGGCCGAAGAGGGCCGGGGGCTTGTCGAAGGGCGGCGGGATGTCGGGGTTGGTGTCCCAGATGCTGACGCGGAGGCGGCCCTCTTCGACGGCGCGGATGCGCATTTCCGCCGGGCCGGTGGTGTGACGGTAGGCGTTGGCCACCATTTCCGACGTCACGAGCTCCGCTGGGTCCGTCAGTTCTCGCATACCGTGCCAGGCGAGTACGGCCCGCAGGGTGGTTCGGGCGATGGCGGCGGCACGGGGGTCGTGAGGCAGGCGGAGGGAGTATGACCAGGGGTTTTCCATCGCCCACATCCCTGGCCTGCTGCAGACCCCCGAGCATGCTCGGGAGATCTTCCGGCAGGCTGTGCCACAGCTGCCTCCTCCCGACGTGGAACACCGTGTCTCGCACCGCATCAAACGCCAGGCGATTCTGTATCGCGACAACCCCACGCCATATACGACGATCGTCCACGAAGCTGCTTTGCGCATGCGTTTCGGTGGCCCGGAAACCGCGCGAGGGCAGCTGCGGCACATCCTCGACATGAGCGAGCGCAAGCACATCAGGGTGCTGGTGATCCCCTTCGAGGCCGGATCGTTCCCGGGCTCGGGACAGTCCGTCTGCTACGCCACCGGGCCTGTCCCACAGCTGGACACGGTGCAGCTTGATGCGGAATATGGCTCCGAACTACTCGACGCCGCAGCGCAGTTGGAAAAGTACCGCGTCGTGCTGGACCGTATGGAGGCGGTCGCCCTCACGGAGCACGAGTCGCGTGACCTCATCCGGAACATCATCCGCACCCTGGAAGGTGAATGAGTTGTCCTCTCGCAATTGGCAAAAGTCCTCGTACAGCGCCGAAGGCAACGCCTGCCTCTACGTCTCCTCGACCGACGACGCCACCGTCCGGCTCCGCGAGAGCGACGAGCCCGACACCATCCTCACCACCACCCCCGCCGCCCTCCGCGCCCTCATACGCAGCGCCAAGGCAGGCCACCTCGACCACCTCCGCAGGACATGAGCATCGACCCTAAAACCCTCAGGCCGCGTACAGCTGACTTCGACGCCGTGCTGCGCCGGTGGAGCCGCAGCGACGGTGCCGAGGACCCCGCCGAACTGACCGACCGGTAGCTCAGCGCCCCTTGGGGAAGGCGGCGCGCAGTGCGGAGCCGCGGGTGAGGAAGGCGACGCGGATGATGGGCAGCATGCAGACGACCTGCGTCACGACGTACCACGGCGGGCAGACACCCGGGATCAGGTCGACGCCGATGATCGCGATCGGCATGATGACGGCGAGGGTGCTCACGCGCTCGAAGGCCCGTCGGGATCCCCGGGAAGCGGAGATGGCCATCCGGTAGATCAGCGCGGTGACGACCGGCAGCAGGACTGCCCGGACCCACATGAACGTGTTCACCATGTGCCCGCTGCTCGACACCACGACGACCGCCAGGAGGGCGACGGCGCTGAGCGCGCCGTAAACCTTGATGCTGCTCTTCGCCGTGTCGAGAGCCCCTTGGGCGCGGGGGTTGTCGAGGAGTGCCGCCTCGGTCGTGGTGTGCGTGTTGGTGTCCATGCTCACCGACGCTACGAAGCGCTTGGCCGAGGCGGTATGCGCCTGGACCCACAGCCGGGTGGGGCCAGACCCACTTCGCGGCCGATCCGGCGGGCGTCCGGCTCCGTGCGGTGCACAGTGGCAGCAGCGAGCCGTACCGGCCAGGTCGGCGCACCGTGTTGAAGGAGACGGAAGGGTCATGCGACAGGTGGTGTCGTGGGCGACTGACGCCTGCGTGGGGTTTGTGCGGGGGTGTGTCGTGGTGGTCGTCAGCATGCTGGTCCCGGCGGTGTGGGGGGCCGCCGTGACACTGGGGATCTGGTGGGGGGCGGGCAACCCGTGGTCGTGGGTCGCGCCGCTGGTGCTGGTGTGCGTGGGCACGCTCGGCCTGGCCCGCCCGGTGTGCCGGATGGTCCGCCATCTCGTCGCGCGGTGGACCGCCACCGTCGTCCCCGACGGATACCGGCAGGCCGGGCCGGTGACGCGGATGTCCACCGGGTACTGGTGGAACGGCTTCGGGTACGAGCGCACCAAGCGCGACGCCCTCCTGGACCAGAGGTGGCGGGTCCGGTGGAAGGACCCCGCCAACTGGCGCGACCTGCGGTTCACGGCGATCGCGCCGCTCACCGCGGGCCTGGTGGCGTCCCTTCCGCCGGCCGGGGTGGCCGCGGCGGTCCTCGGGCTCGGTTCGCTCGGCCAGGGCGAGTCGGGGCCCGCCGGGCGCGTCGTCGGGGCGCTCGGCCTGGTCGTGGCCCTCGCCGGGGCCCCGTACGCCTGGCGGCCCGTCGAACCGGTGGCCGTCCGCTTCCTGGGCCCGTCGCCCGCGATGGCGCTGGCGGACCGGGTGGACGAGCTGACCGCCCAGCGCGCGGACACGACGGTCGCGCAGGCCGCCGAGATCCGCCGGATCGAACGCGACCTGCACGACGGGGCGCAGGCACGCCTCGTCGCGCTCGGGCTCTCCCTGGCGACCGCGGAGAAGCTGATGGAGACCGACCCCGACCAGGCCAGGGCACTGATGAGGGAAGCGCGGGTCGGCGCCGCCACATCGCTGACCGAACTCCGCGACCTGGTCCAGGGAATCAACCCGCCGGTGCTGAACGACCGGGGGCTCGTCGATGCCGTGCGCGCCCTCGTCCTGGACAGCCCGCTCGAAGCGGCGGTCAGCGCCGACGTTCGGCTCAGCCTGGACCCGCCGATCGAGTCCGCCCTGTACTTCGGAACCACCGAACTGCTGACCAACGCGGTCAAGCACGCCCATGCGACCCGGGCGCGGATCTCCATCGCCCGGGACGACACCGCCATCGTCATCGATGTCGAGGACAACGGCCGGGGCGGGGCCCGCGTGCGGACCGACGGAGGGCTCGCGGGGCTGCGCCGCCGTCTCGCGGTCTTCGACGGCACCCTGGAGGTCACCAGCCCGGCGGGCGGCCCGACCCGCGCGAGGATGATGGTGCCGTGCGAATCGTTGTAGCCGAAGATCTCTACCTGCTGCGTGACGGGATGGTCCGCCTCATCGAGGCGTGCGGACACGAGGTGGTGGCGACGGCGGCCACCGGACCCGAGACGCTCGACGCGCTGCTGACATGGCGGCCGGATGTCGCCGTTGTCGACGTCCGCATGCCGCCGAGCCAGTCGGACGAGGGCCTGCGGGCGGCTCTCGCCGCCCGCCGCGAACTGCCCGGACTGCCGGTCCTCATCCTCTCCCAGTACGTCGAGCAGCTGTACGCCCGCGAGCTGCTGGCCGACGGCGCCGGTGGCATCGGCTACTTCCTCAAGGAGAGCGTCTTCGACGCCGATCAGTTCATCGACGCCCTGGAGCGCGTCGCCGCCGGCGGTACCGCCATGGACCCGGCCGTCATCGCCAAACTGCTGTCCAGCGGGGCCTCGAACCGACGGCTCGGAGGGCTCACCGAACGCGAATACTCCGTGCTCGGCCTCATGGCCGAAGGACTGTCCAACCAGGCCATCGGCCGGCGGCTGTTCCTCAGCGACAGCGCCATCAGCAAGTACACCACCTCCATGTTCGGCAAACTCGGCATCACCGACGACGACAGCAGCAACCGCCGCGTCCTCGCCGTGCTCACCTACCTGAACAAGCCCTGACGGCTTTGCCATCTCTTTACAACCCGCGCCGCCGCTGCCTCGTCTCTCCGCTCGATCCGTAACCCAGCCCGCCGGGTACCGGCCAGGCGGACCGACGAGAGAGAGCGATCAGATGCGCCGAACTGTCCTCAGTGCCGTGGCACTCGCGTGCACCGCTGTGCTGGCGAGCACCGGGCCCGCGTTCGCCGACGAGGCGACCCCGGTTCCCAAGCCCACCGTCAGCGCCGAACCGACCAAGACGCCGGCCCCCGCCGACCAGGCTCCGAGCATCGAACCGTCCAAGTCCCCCGCCACCGCCGTCCCGACCCCCCGCGACGAATCGGCCCAGAAGCGGGCCGAACCCCAGGTCCGCGCGGTGCCGAAGGGCGCGCCGAACACCGGGGTGGCGGAGGAGTCCTCGGGGTCCGGGGCCGAGGGCGCGCTGATCGGCGGGGGCGCCGCCGCGCTGCTGGCCGCTGGTGGCGCGGCCGTCTTCGTCGTACGCCGCCGGCGGGCCACCGGGGCATGACCCCCGTCTCCAGGCGCGCGTTCGCCACCGCGGCGATGGCTTCGCTGCTCGTGGGCTGTGGTGGCGGCAACCAGGCCCCGCGGACCCGGCAGACCACGGCCGGGCACCGCGAGAGCACGCCCCCGCCGTCCTCGACCCCCGTGAAGAGGGCGCGCGCCCTTGCGCGTTCGGCCCCGGTCAGGCTGCGGATCCCGGCCATCGGGGTGGACACCCCGGTCATGCGGCTGGGTTTGGCGGCGGACGGCACCGTGCAGGTGCCCCCGATCACGGCGCACGACCGGGCGGGCTGGTACCGGGACTCGCCGACACCGGGGCAGGTCGGCCCGTCGGTCATCCTCGGCCATGTCACGGTCGGCGCCTACGGGGATGGGGTCTTCCGTCACCTGTCGCGGCTGCACCGGGGCGACCGGATCGAGGCGCGCCTGGAGAACGGCACCGCGGCGGTGTTCGCCGTCAGCAGCGTACGGACGGTCGCCAAGGCGGACTTCCCGGCGGACGACGTCTACGGGAACGTGGACCGCCCGGAACTGCGGCTGATCACATGTGGTGGCCCTCGTAGCGGCAGTGTGTACCGCGACAACGTGATCGTCTTCGCCGCTCTGAGCCCCACCAGCCCCTGACCCACCCCCCACCGGATCCCGGGCCCGCGGAACGTACGCCGCCGGGCCCGGGATCCTCCCCTACGAGTGCCATCACGGCCATGGAGAGCGTTGAAACGGTCCCGTGACAAGGCGGCGTCCGAGCTGTTCGCCGCCTTCTACCCGCGCCTCGCCGGCTGGTGCCGCAGGCTCGTCGACGACGACGAGACGGCGCACGAGATCGCCTCGGAGGCGTTCACCCGGCTCTGGGCCCGGTGGACGTCCGTGGAGGAACCCCGCGGCTTCCTCTATGTCACCGCGGCAAACCTCGTCCGGGATCACTGGCGCAAGCTGGAGCGCGAGCGCAGGGCCCTGCGCCGGGTCACCGCCGAAGCCGCCGTCCGCCCCCACGCCGAACAGGGCGACCCGTCGGTGCGGCTGCTCGTGCAGTCGCTGCCGGAACGGCTGCGTGTCCCGATCCTGCTGCACTACTACGCTGACATGCCGGTCCGGGACGTGTCCGTACTGACCGGGCGCAAGGAAGGAACCGTCAAGGCCGACCTCCACGCGGCCCGCGAACTGCTCCGCGCCCACCTGAGGAGAAGCCTTGACCACACGCCTTGACGACGGCCCGGAGTTCGAGCCCGACGACCCTCTCGCGGTGATCCTCCGGCCCGCCTCCGACCGCCTCGCCCCGCCCCCCGGCCGATACGAGGCGATCCGCCGCACCGCGACCCGCCGTCGGGTGCTCCGCACGGCGGCCGGGGTCGGCGTGTCCTGTGCCGTCGCGGCCCTGGTCGCGCTGCCGCTCCACCTGGCGACGCGCGAGTCGCCCGCGCCCCCGTCGGTCCCCCTGGCCCCGCCGGCGAGCGGCCGTACCGCGTCCCCGGCCCCGTCGGCGACCCCCACCCCGTCGTCGTCGCCCGAACGCGTCACCCCCCGCCCCACCCAGCGGCCCCAGAGCAACACCCCCGGCACCACCGCCACCCCGAGCGGCCGGGCCGACCCCACCCGCGCACCGGTGCGGCCGACCACGCCGCTGGACCAGCCGACGAAGCGCCGGACCTCCACCCCCGCCGAACCGGAGCCCCGGTCGTAGGCGGGGCCTCCGTCCTCAGCCCAGGAACGCCGCGGTGGTCGCGGTGAACCGGTCCGCGTCGTCCAGCCAGGGATAGTGCCCCGCCCCCGGCTGCACGACGAGCGTGGCGTCGGGGAACAGCTCCGCGAACTCGGCCACCGACTCGGGAGGGCTGTTCAGGTCGTACTCACCGGCGAGCAGCAGGACGGGGGCCTCGCAGGCCGCGAGCGCCGCGCGAGTGGCCTCCGGGTCGAAGGCGCCCTCGGCCCCGAAAAGGGCGACGGCTTCCTTGTTGCTCGGCCGGGCGGCCGCATGGTGCTTCCGCGCCGCGGCGTCCCACCGGCCCCAGAAGAAGGGGGCGATGGCGTCCCCATCGCCGCCCCTGCCCTCGGTGATCGCCTCCAGGGCCGTGAACGCCGCCGGGAACCACGGCTCGTCCTTCCGCAGCCGCGCGAGCTCGCGCCGCGTCTCCCCGGTGATCGCTATGCCGACGGCTCGGGTGCTGGGGCCGATCAGGGCGAGCCTGCCGAGGCGCTTCGGGTGTCGGGCCGCGTATTGCGCCGCGATGTTCACGCCCGCGGAGTGCGCGAGCACGTCCATCCTGGCGAGCCCGAGGTGTGCGCGCAGCGCCTCGACGTCGTCGACCAGTCGGTCGCAGCGGTACGAGGAGACGTCCTCGGGGATCGCGGACCGGCCGGTGCCGCGAAGGTCGAGAACGATCAGCCGGCGGTGCGCGGACAGGCCGCCGAGATCGCCGAGGTAGCCGGCGTCCGTGGGACCCCCGGGGATGCAGACGACCGGGTCGCCGTCTCCGTGTACGCGGTAGGCGAGTTCGGTTCCGTCAGGTGCGGAGAAGGTGGGCATGGGTCGCACCCTGCCATGCCATAACCGAGTTATACAACCCGGTTATGGTGATGGCGCACCCGCACCCGCTCCCGGGTGTATAACCGTGGTGTGGCAGGTGAGGAGAGCACGGACCGGATCCCCGAGGCGCTGACCGAGGAACAGGCCGGGCGGATGCTCGCCGCCATGAACGAGGTCATCCGCGCGGGCGAGGAGATGCGGAAGCTGCGCGCCGAGATGATCAAAGTGCTGGTCGGCTTCGGCTGGACCCAGGACAGGATCGCCCGGCTCACCGACATGAGCCAGCCCGCCGTGTCCAAGCAGGTCGCGAAGTACAGGGCGGGGGACCCACCGCCCCCGGTGACGCTCTCCCTGGACCAGCGCGACATCTCATGGCTCGAAGGACGCCTATGGGGCCTCGCCGAGGAGATCTCCGAGACCTTCTACGACACCGCCCGCTGCACCCGCTACGTGAACGCCATCGCCCGGGGCAGGAAGCGCTTCACGCCCGAGAATGTCGACGAGCTGAGGCGCCTGGTCGAAGAGGACCTGCGGACGCATCAGCCGGAGCTGCCCAGCGGCTATCGGGCCGCGTACGACGAGATCAGCCGCGCCCTCGACCTCCCCTCGGGGGCCACCACCACCGCATCGGCCTCCGTACGCCGCGCCCTCGCCCACCAGATCCAGCGCGACCGGCTCCGGGACGGCGCCTGAGGCCGAGTGCGCCACACTGCCTGGTATGGACATCATGATCAGGCGGGCGCGGGACGAGGAGCTCGACGAAATCGGCGAGTTCACCGCGCGGGCGTACCTCGCGGACGGGCTGCTGGAATTCGACGAAAGCGGCTGGTATCAGGGCGAGCTGCGCGACGTCCGGCGGCGGGCCGAGCATGCGGAGGTCCTGGTCGCGGCCGACGCGGGGAGCGACGAGGTGCTGGGGGCGGTGGCCTTCACCGGGCACGGCGGGGCGTACACGGATCTGGCCCGCCCGGGCGAGGGCGAGTTCCGGATGCTGGCCGTGCGGCCGGAGGCACGGCGGCGGGGAGCGGCGGAGGCGCTGGTGCGGGCGTGCCTGGAGCGGGGGCTGGAGCTGGGCCTCGAACGGATCGTGATCTGTAGCCAGCAGAAGATGACCACCGCGCACCGGCTGTACGGGCGGCTGGGGTTCGTACGGGCCCCGGAGCGGGACTGGGAGCCGATACCGGGGATCACGCTGTGGGCGTTCACCGTTGAGCTGTAGCCGGGCAGGGGCTTCCGTGGCCTGCCGGCGGTTCGCCGCCGAGATGCCGCACACCGGGTTGGTCCGGGTCGCGGGGGCCGACCACATTCCCATGGAGAACGACGCCGCCGCAGTAGCGCGCGCTCTGGCGGACTTCTTCACGGCCTGACACCGAGGCCTCGGTTTGTGGTGAGTATGGGACAGCGACACGCCGTCGCGACGGCGTGTCGCTGTCCCATACTCACCACAACCGCACCCATGACGGTGTCATGGCGGGCCGAGCACGTCCGGGGTGACCAGGGCGCGGGCGGTGTCGGCGAAGTAGTCCTCGGGGGCCGCGTCGATCCGGCCGAGGATGACTCCCTGGCTGAGGCCGACCAGGAGCCCCCTGACCGCGGTGGCCAGGCGTTGTGCCTGGGGCGGCGTCACGGCGGAGCCGTCATGGGACCGGCCGGTGAAGAGCCCGGCCAGTCGCTCCTCGTGGGCGCGGACGGACGCGGCGAGCCTGGGCTGCAACTCGGGGTCGCGCAGGGCCAGGTCCTGCAAGCTGATCTCGAACGAGAGATGGCGCAGCGCGTCGGGGTCGTCGCACAGGCGGCGGTAGTGGCGGGCGAAGGCGTCGACCGCGTCGACGAGCGCGAGCTCGGCGGGGAGGAGCCGCTCCAAGCCCTCGTCGTGCGGGCCGAGGTGGTCCGCGACGAGCGCGATCAGCAGGCCGTTCTTGCTGCCGAAGAGGGAGTAGATCGCTCCGGTGGTCAACTCGGCCCGCTCGGCGATCTCTTCGAGCCTGGCCCGGTGGCCGTCTCTGGCGACGATGCCGCGCGCGGCGTCGAGGAGGGCCCGCCGGTTGCGCTGCTTGGCCTCCACCCTTGTCATTCTCATAATCTCATTATTACGGTAACTCCATTATGAATACAGGGGAGTATCTGAGCCGGGTCCCCGGCTCCACCGCGTTCCCGTCCGTCGACGCCATGCACGCCGAGCTGGATGCGTTAGCCGCCACCCACCCCGACCTGGTGCGACTGCGCCGCATCGGCACCTCGCGCCTGGGCGAACCGCTGCGCGCGCTGACCGTCGGCGACGGACCGGCGGACGCGGTGGTCATCGGCGGACCGCACCCCAACGAGCCGGTCGGCGGCCTCACCGTCAGCGCGTTGATCAAGCTGCTGTGCGAGGACCCCGAGCTGCGGGCGGAGCTCGGCCACCGCTGGCACTTCGTCCCGTGCGCGGACCCGGACGGCGCCAGGCTCAACGAGCCCTGGTACAGCAGGCCGGGCGACCGGCGCGGCTACGTCCGGCACTTCTTCCGCCCCGACCTGTCCGAACAGGTCGAGTGGACGTTTCCGCTGGCCGAAGGCGACTACCGCTTCGACCGCACGCTGCCGGAGACGGCGGCGCTGATGCGGCTCATGGACGAGGTGAGGCCGTCGCTGGTCTACTCCCTTCACAACGGCGAGTACCACGGCGCGTTCTTCTACCTCAACCGCGACAACCCGACGCTCGCCGAGCGGCTGGCCGAACTGCCAGGCGAGGAAGGCCTCCCGCTGCACCACGGCGAACCGGAACTGCCCGGCGCCAAGCCGATCGCCCCCGCCGTCTACCTGACTCCGTCCGGGGCCCACGTCGGCGCCGCCTTCGGCGCGGGCGGCAGCAGCGCTGACTACGCGGCCAGGTTCGGCGCGCTCCACCTCGTGGCCGAGGTGCCGTACTGGGCCGACGACCGCGTATCCGACCGAAGCGCCACCGACCGGCCGTACGGCGAGGTCGTCGCCGAGGCGGCGGTGGCGCGGCGCGAGCTGATCGAGACGCTGAAGGCGGCGATGCGGGCCGTCTCCGACGACCTGACCGTACCCTCGCCGTTCCGCCGCTCGACCGAGAGCACGCTGGAGACCTTCCGCAGGATGGCCGAACTGGAGGAATCCCGGCCCGGCCCTGGCCCCGGCCTCGGCCGCCCGGCCACCGTCGCCGAGGAGTTCAGCAGCCACCAGACCACACACCTACTGCGCCTTCGCCTCCTCGGCGTGTTCCTGCGCATGCTCGACGCCGAACTCGCCGCCGGAAACCTGACACCGGCGATCCGCGAGCAGCACCGCGCCCTCACCGAGCGTTTCGACCAGTGGTACGGCCAGGCCGAGGCGGACTCCCCCGGCCTGCCCGTCGAGCTCCGCAAGCTCGTCGCCGTACAGCTGGGCGCCGCCCTGATCGCCGCCTCGCACACGGCGGAGGGAGCCTCGCCGTCATGAACGGGCTGCCCTGTCTGTCGATCGGTGCCGGGCCGCCGCTGATCGTCCTGCTCTTCACGCCCGAGGCGGCCAACCCGACCGGACTGGCGCGCCGTTACCTGATGCGAACGGTCCGGCCCTACACCGAGCACTTCACCGTCCATGTCCTCAACCGGCCGCCCGGGCTGCCGCCCACCACGACGATGGCCGAGCTGGCCGACTGTTACGCCCACGCGCTCAAGGCCACCTTCACCGGCCCGGTGAACGTCCTGGGCCTGTCCAGCGGCGGCTCCGCGGCGCTCCAGCTCGCCGCCGACCGCCCCGAACTGGTCGCCCGCCTGGTCCTGGGCGGTACGGCCTGCACGCTCGGGCCGATCGGCAGGCGCGCCCAGCGCGCCTACATCGACCGCGCGCGGCGGGGCGAGCGCCCGAGCCCGGCCCTGGCCGAGTTGGTGACCGAGTCGACGGTCGGCCGCACCCTCGTCAGGGCGCTGGGATGGCTGGCCGACGGCCGGAAGGACCATACCGACGCCGCCACCATGCTGGGCGCCGAAGACGGCTTCGACCTGCGCGGGCGGCTGGACGACATCAAGGCCCCCACGCTTCTGATCCAGGGGGAGAAGGATGTGGTCTACCCGCTGGAGCTGGCCCGCCAGACGGTCGCGGGGATCCCCGGCGCCCGCCTGATCAGCTACCCGGGCAGGGGCCACGGCGCGACGTTCACCGACAGGCGGTTCGCCGCCGACGCGCTGGCCTTCCTCCTCGGCGGCTGACCGGCGGGACACGGTCGGCTCAGCCGGAGTTGTCGGCGTGGGTCAGGGTCTCCCAGGCCACGAAGAGATTGTTGGTGCCGGCCGGGCGCTGTTGCTCGGTGAGCTTCTGGGTGTTGTCCATGGGGTAGCCGAGGCGGTTGTGCAGGGCGTTGAACCCGACCTCGGTGACCGGCCCCAGCTTGTCCTTGAGCGTCCCGCCGCACAGCCAGGACGGCACGGACGCGCCGAGATCGTACTTGGACTGGAAGCCCAGCGCCTGGCGCAGGCGTTCGCCGACCTTCGGGTAGAGGTCCTCGCCCTGGATCCGGGAGGTCTCCGCCACGTGGGAGATCGCGGAGATGCCGTAGCCGGTGTGGGTGAGGTCCCGGCAGGTCTCCTGGGTCAGCCCGGTGACGAACGTGGACTGGCCCTGCCAGTACTTGACGATCTTGTCCTTGGTGTCCAGCCCGCTGCCCGGCACGGTCTTGGGCAGGGCGCCGTCCGACTCCAGGTAGACGTAGGCCTGGGTCCGGTTCAGATAGCGGGCGACCGCCTTGTCGTAGCTCGCGCGGTCGTCGAGGAAGACGGAGATGCCGACGGCGGCCTCCATCATGGACAGCTCCCAGTTGCCGTTGCTGTTCGAGCCGTTGATCACCTTGGGGAGGTAGACGTTGCGCAGCATGGTCGCGAAGCGGCTGACGTTCGGCCAGCCGGTGTAGGTGTAGCGGATGATCTCCGCCGCGCGCGGCCACACGGATCCGGCCCAGCCGGTCTGTAGGGGCGCGTTGCTGTTGGTGTGGTCTTTGATCGTGGCCGACCAGGCGTCCATGATCTCGATCGCCTTCTTCGCGTAGCGGTCGTCGCGGGTGACGTACCAGGCGAGCGCGTGGGTGTACGCGGCGATGGCGTCCTGCCGCTCGTCGGTGCACCCGTAGTTGGGGTCGGAGTACGGGCCGCACTCCACCACCGCGCGCGGCTTCGGCGTGTACGACAGCGAGCCGTACTTGCTCGCCATCATCGCGTCGTACGCCCCCTTCCAGGGCGCCGAGCCGGCCTGCACCTTGCCCCGGATGAAGTCGAGTTGGGAGCGGCCGACCAGGACTCCGGGGTGGGTGAACGCGGCGGGCGCGGCGGCCTTGTCGGCGGAGCGCGGTGCGGACGCCGTCTTCGCGGCCTGGGCCTGGGCCGGGCCGACGAGGGCACCGGCCAGGCAGGCGGCGGACAGGGCGGCGGCGGTGAGTGCGGGAATCCTTCGCCGGCGGGGGCTTCGCGGGTGGGTCGGTCGCTGAGCGGTCTCGCGCATGAGGGTTCTCCTCTCGGCGGCAGATGCCGGGGCATCTGTCTGTGGACCCGAATCCCAGTCACATACATGACAAGTGGGGGCGGAGGAGAAGCTAGGTATAGACCAAGCCTCCGTCAAGGGGTCGGACTTGACTCCGTTCGACAGTGGGTACCGGGGGAGCCCGGGGAGCGATTCCGAGGGCCGGACTACAGCAGGAGGCCGGACTACGCCGGCCAGCCGCGTTCGCGCAGGGCGGCGGTGAAGGCCGCGTACGACTCGTCGAGCGCGGCGCGCTCGGTCTCGTCCGGGTCGATGTCCCGGCCCGTACGGACCATCGCGGCGGCGCTCGCGGCCAGGTCGGGGTGGAGGGTGCCGGAGGCAGCGAGGAGCGCGGCGCCGAAGGCGGTTTCGGCGTGGTCGGCGACGCGCAGGGGCATGCCGAGGGCGGTGGCGCGGACGCGGGTCCACAGGGCGCTGCGGCTGCCGCCGCCCGCCGCCCACAGCGGCCCCTCGACGGGTACGCCCAGCTCCCGTACGCGCTCGATGGCGAGGCGTTCCAGGAAGGCGACGCCCTCCAGCTCGGCGCGGTGGCGGTCGGCCTCGTCGGCCGGGGTGCCGAGGACGAAGCCGCAGGCCTCGCCGCTGACGAACGGGAAGCGCTCGCCCTCGCGGCGCAAGGGGTAGGTCACCACGGAGGCGGGGCCGCGGGCGGCCGCGGCGCGGTCGAGGGCGGGGAGGCGGTCGGCGGGGACGTGCGCGAGGGCCTCGCCGCCGGTGTTGGAGGCGCCGCCCGGCAGCCACCAGCCGTCGGGGTGGCGGTGGCTGTAGAGCGCGCCGGTCGGGTCGTGGACCAGCTCGCGGGTGACGCCCTTGAGGACGTACGTGGTGCCGAGGACGCCCACGAACTGGCCGGGCCGGACGGCCCCGGTGGCGATCTGTCCGGCGCAGCCGTCCGTCATCCCCAGGCGGACGGAGCAGCCGACCGGCAGCCCGGTCTCGTGTGCCGCGGCCGCGCACACCGTGCCCACCTCGGTGGCGGGCGGCTGCACGGGCGGCAGCCACCCGGGCGGTACGCCGAGCGCGTCCAGGACCTCGGCGGGCCACTCGCCGAGGCGCGCGTCGTAGCCGCTCTTGAGGGCGTGGCTCCAGTCGGTGGCCACCGGGCCTCCGGTGAGCCGCCGGCCGATCAGGTCGGGGGTGTGGAGGAGCTTGCCGTCGTCGCCCTCCTCCTCCGCCGCCAGCCAGGCGATCCGGCCCAGGGCCGCCGTCGGGCCGACCGAGAGGCCGAGGGCCTGCCAGCGCGGGGCGCCGACGCGCTGGGCGCGGGCGTTGAGTTCGGCCGCGCGGCGGTCGTCGTACATCAGGGCCGGGCCGACCGGTTCGCCCGCGCCGTCGGCCAGGACGACCGTGCCCGAGGTCGCGGACGTGGCGACGGCCACCACCTCCCGGCCGCCCGACGGGAGCGCCGCGGTCGCCCGCCGCAGCGTGGCGGCGACGGCGGGCCACCAGGCCCGCGCGTCCTGCTCGCTGCGCCCGCCCGCGCCGCGCCGGGGCGGCGGCAGCGGCTCGCGCGTCTCCGCGCGGATCCGGCCCTGCGCGTCGACGCACACCACCCGGACCGCCGCCGTGGCGATGTCGATGCCTGCCACGACCTCCAGGGAGGGCGACGTTGTGCTCATAGCGGTCGGCTCCTTCGACGCGCGGCGCGGCCGTACAACGGTGGGCCTTGGGGGCTCCCCGGCGCGCCCAAGGCCCACCAGCCTCATGTGCGAAGTGAAGTTAACACGGGAGACGTTAAGAGCGCGCCCCCGCCACCCTCACATCCGTGCGCTCCCGCAGCTCCACCAGCAGCGCCGCGTCCACTCCGCCGTCCACCACCAGGTGGTCGAACTCGTCGACCGGGCAGAGGCGGTGCAGGGCGGTGCGCCTGGTCTTCGACGCGTCCATAAGGAGCACTTTTCGGCTTCCGGCCGCGAGCATCGCCCGCTTCACCAGCACCACGTCCTGCTCCTGGTGGTAGGTGGTGTGCGCGTCCACCGCCGAGGTGGAGACCAGCACCATGTCCACCGACAGCGCCTCGATCGCCGCCACACAGGGCACGCCGAGGAAGGAGTCGTGGGTGTGCGAGTACTCCCCGCCCAGGCCGATCAGCCGGGTCTGCTCCACCCCCGCGAACACCTCCACCACGCGCCGGGCGTTGGTCACCACGGTCAGCGGGGCGGCGTCGACGAGGAGCCGGGCCAGGGCGAGGGCGGTCGTGGAGTCGTCCAACATGATCGACATGCCGGGCTCGACCAGCTCCGCGGCGGCCGCGGCCACCGCCTCCTTCTCGGCCCGGTTCACGCCCATCCGGTAGTCCAGGCTGGACTCGAAGACCGACGACGGCAGCGCCGAGACCCCGCCCCGGAACTTGCGCACCACCCCGAGCCTGGCCAGCTCGTCCAGGTCCCGGTGCACGGTCATGAGGCTGACGCCGGCCAGCTCGGCGAGCTCGGCCGCGGTGGCGGTGGAGTGCGCCAGCACGTACTCGGTGATGGTCTGTCTGCGTGCGGCCTGGGAGCGGGGCGGGACGTCGGACGCGCCGGTCGTGGTCATGGGGCGGATTCTCCCCCACGGCCGGTGGACGCGTCCCCGGCGGGCGCGGCCCCCGTGGCCCCCGCGCTCGTGGCCGCCGCCCCCGTGGCCGCCGCGCTCGTGGCCACCGCCCCCGTGGCCCCCGCGCTCGTGGCCACCGCGCCCGTCGGTACGTTCAGCGAGCGCAGCGCCGTCCTCTCGCCTGCCACCTCGATCTCGCTCACCGCCGCGTTGTCCAGCCGCGGGAAGACCTGCCGGTAGCGGCCGACCGGGATGCCCAGCAGCGCGCACAGCGCCATCCGCAGCAGGGAGTTGTGCGCCACGACGAGCACCGTGCGGCCCGGGTGCGCGGCGGCCAGCCCGCGCAGGGCGGACGCGGCGCGGGCGGACGCGGCGCCCGGCGGTTCCGCGCCGGGGAAGGCGCCCGCTTCCGCGTCCGCCCGGAAGGCCCGTACGGCCGCCGGGTCCTCCGCCTCCATCTCGGCGATGGTGCGGCCCTCGCCCCAGCCGAAGTCGACCTCGCGCAGGTCCTCGACGATCTCGGGGACGAGCCCGAGCGCGTCCGCGGCCGGGCGCGCGGTGAGCCGGGCGCGGCTCAGCGGGGAGCAGGCCACCACGTTTACTTCGCGCCCCTTCACCCAATGGGCGAGCGCTTCCGCCTGCCGGAATCCCCGTTCCGTCAGGGCCACGTCCGAGATCCCGGCATACCGGTTCTCCGCGTGCCACACCGTCTCTCCATGGCGGACGAGCAGTAGGCGAGCCGTCACAGGACGCTTCCTCCCTTCGGCCCGCACGACGCGCGGGCCATTGCTTTGTCACGTCAACGATGTTAAATCTAGCGTCGCCTCTGTGATGGAACGCCGAAGAAAGGCCACCCATGCGTGTCCTCGCCGCCGGAGACCACTTCGTACGCCCCGACCTCATCATCGCCGCGCTCCGCGACGAGCCGGGGCTCGAGGACATCGACGTCGACGTCGCCGAGCTGACGCTGCCGTGGCCCCACGAGCCCTTCGGCCCGGTGGGCGGCCCGGCGAGCCGGGTGATCGAGGCCAGCGGCACCGAGGAGCAGCTGATCGAGGCGCTGGCCGGGGCCGAGGTGTGCGTGACGCAGATGGCGCCGTTCACCGCCGAGGTCTTCGCCGCCCGCCCCGAGCTGCGTATGGTCGCGGTCTCCCGCGGCGGCCCGGTCAACGTCGACCTGCCGGCCGCCACCCGCGCCGGCGTCGCCGTCAGCTTCGCGCCCGGCCGCAACGCCACCGCCGCCGCCGAGTTCGCGGTCGGCATGATGCTCGCCGCGATGCGCCGCATCCCGACGGCGGACGCCGAGCTGCGCGCCGGCCGCTGGCGCGGGGACTTCTACGCGTACGAGGAGGGCGGCATCGAGCTGGACGGCGCGACCGTCGGCCTGGTCGGCTACGGGGCCATCGGCCGGATCGTCGCCCGCGTGCTGCGCGCGTTCGGCGCCCGGGTGCTGATCGCCGACCCGTACACCGACCCCGAGACCGCCCGCGCGGACGGCGTCGTCCCGGTCGAGCTGGACGAACTCCTCGCCCGCTCCTCCGTGGTCAGCCTGCACGCCCGGCTCACCCCCGAGACCCAGGGGCTCATCGACGCCGACCGGATCGCCCGGATGCGGCCCGGCGCGGTGCTGGTGAACACCGCGCGCGGCGGCCTGCTCGACTACGCCCCGCTGCCCGAGGCGCTGCGCTCCGGCCGGCTCGGCGCCCTCGCCCTCGACGTGTACGACCTCGAACCGCCGCCCGCCGACTGGCCGCTGCACTCCGCGCCCAACGTCGTCACCACCCCGCACCTCGCCGGCGCCACCCGGCAGACCGCGCACCGCGCGGCCGCCATCACCGCCGCCGAGGTCGGCCGCTACGCCCGCGGCGAAAAGCTCGCCCACCCCGCGAACCAGCCCACGGGCTAGGAGGTGTCCGGCGGCAAGATCCGCCGGACAGGCCCAGCCCGGCCCCCGCACAACAGCCCCGCACAAACCCGCGCAGTCGACGCCCCCAAGGAGGGCCCACGTCATGAGCATCGTCCTCGGAGTCGACGTCGGCACCTCCGTCACCAAGGCCGTGGCCTTCGGCCGGGACGGCAGGTCCCTGGCGGCCGCCAGCCGTCCCAGCCGGCTCGACCGCCTGCCCGGCGGGCGGGTGGAGCAGGACCTGGAGGACGTGCTGCGCACGGTCGCCGAGGTGGTCCGCGAGGTGACCGCCGCCCTGGCCGCGAAGGGCCGGGAGGCCCCGGTGGCGCTCGCGCTCACCGGGCAGGGCGACGGGCTGTGGCTGCGCGACGCGGCGGGCCGCGCCGTGCGCCCGCCGATCTCCTGGATGGACGGCCGGGCGAACGACACCGTGGCCCGCTGGGGCGAGGACGGCACCATCCGCGACCTCTACCGGCTCACCGGCTCCGGGGTGTTCCCCGGCTGCCACGCGCCGCTGCTGCGCTGGCTGGCCGACCACGAGCCACAGGCCCTGGCGCGCGCGGAGGTCGCGGGCTACTGCGTGGACGCGGTGGCCCAGCGGCTCACCGGCGTCATCGGCGTGGACGCCTCGGACGCGTCCATGCCCTTCCTGGACGTGACCACACGCGCATACGTCCCCGATGCCCTGGAAGCGTGCGGAATCGCCGAATACGCCCGGCTGTTGCCGACGCCCGCCGCGCCCGGCACCGTCCTGCGGCTCGACGACGCGGGCGCGGAGCTGCTCGGGCTGCCGGCCGGACTGCCCGTCACGGCGGGCCCGTACGACCTCCCGGCCTGCGCGATCGGCAGCGGCGTGACGGAGGTGGGCGACGGGCTGCTGATCGTGGGCACCACGCTCGCCAGCCAGGTCCTCACCGACAGCGCGCGGATCGACCCGGCGGCCGACCCGGCGGGCATGTGGCTGTGCACGCCCGACCGGGACCGCTGGCTGCGCGGCATGCCCGCCATGGTGGGCACGGCGGCCCTGGAGTGGGTCCTGGAGTTCACCGGGGCGACCACCGCGGATCTGGAGACGCTGCTCGCCGACAGCCCGCCGGGGGCGCGCGGGGTCACCGCGCTGCCCTTCCTGTCGGACGCGGGCGAGCGCGCCCCGTTCGTGGAGCCCGCCGCGCGGGGCCGGTTGGACGGCCTGACCCTGGCCACGACCCGCGCGGACGCCGTCCGGGCCGCCTGCGAGGCCGTGGCGTACGCGGCACGCCACTGCCTGGAGGCCGCGGGGCTGAGCGCGACGCTCGCGGCCTGCGGGGGCGGCACCCGGTCCGCCGCCTGGACCCAGCTGTTCGCGGACGTCCTGGGGCGGCCGGTGCGGATCCCGGACGAGCCCGAGGTGGGGGCGCGCGGCGCGGTCGCGGTCGCCTGGCGCGCGTTGGGCGACCCGGTGGACGCGGCACAATGGCGAGCCGATTCGCGTACTGTCGTACCCGACGCGGAGCGCGCCGAGGCATACGAGCGCGGCTACGCGGACTACCGGGCCAGGCTGGCCCGTACCCTCGCGGAGTGGCGGGCAACGGCGCCCGCTTAAAGGCGACCCGGCGCCGCGCCGGGCCCGGCGCAGGCCCTTGCCGGGCCCCTGCCGGGCTCGCGCCCGACCGTCCGCGCCGGACCCGCACCGGGGCCGCGCCGGGGCCGTACCGGCCCCCTGCCGGCCTCTGCCGGGCCACCTCGGGGCACCTCGGGGCACGCCCCAGGGCCCGCGTCAGGCCTGTCTCGGGCCTGCGTCAGGCCTGTGCCAAGCGCGCGCCAAGACCGCGCCAAGTCCGGCACTGAATAGCACATTCGTACGAAACACTCCACCTCGCGACACAACATGTGGGGGCGCGTGCGCTCGCCACCACAAGATGTATGCTCATGCTCGCTGTCGCCGCAGGGGAATCCGGTGCGAATCCGGAACTGTCCCGCAACGGTGTACGCGTACGCTTTTGCGTACCCGCGAGTCCGAGGACCTGCCGACAGCCGTCTCATACGTCCGGGCCCCGCGGGTTGGGCCGATGGACGCTGTGCGGTATGCCCTTGGCGGTTTCGGCATGCCCGCACGCGCCCATCGCGTACCACCCGCCCGGCCCCCAGCCGAGCGAGGGAGAACACTTCAGTGACCATCGCGCCAGCCGATCCGGTTTCAGAGGCAGCGGCTACTCAGGCAGCGGACGACGCGCCCGGGACCGCCCTGCTGCGGACCCTGACGGAGCTCACCGCCGACCTGCCCGCCACCGACCCCGGCAAGGTCGCGGCCGCCGCCCTGCGCGGCCGCCATCCCGGCTCGGACGAGGCGGAGTTGCGCACCCTCGCGACCGAGGCGGCGGCCGGTCTGATCGCCGAAGAACCCGAGTACTCGAAGCTCGCCGCGCGGCTGCTGACCCTCGCCATCGCGGAGGAGGCGGCCGGGCAGGGCGCGGTCTCCTTCTCCGCCTCGGTGGCCGTGGGCCACCGCGAGGGCCTGATCGCGGACGGCACGGCCGAGTTCGTGACCGCCCACGCCGCCCGCCTGGACGCGCTGGTCGAGCGGGCGCTGGCCGACGGCGCCGACGACCGCTTCGGCTACTTCGGGCTGCGCACCCTCCACAGCCGCTATCTGCTCCGCCACCCGATCACCCGCCAGGTGATCGAGACCCCGCAGCACTTCCTGCTGCGGGTGGCCTGCGGGCTGGCCGAGGACCACTCGGAGCGGGCGCTGGACGACGTCGCCGAGCTGTACCGGCTCACCAGCACACTGTCCTACCTGCCCAGCTCCCCCACGCTGTTCAACTCCGGCACCCGCCACCCGCAGATGTCGTCCTGCTATCTGCTGGACTCGCCGCTGGACGAGCTGGACTCGATCTACAACCGCTACCACCAGGTCGCGCGGCTCTCCAAGCACGCGGGCGGCATCGGCCTGTCCTACTCGCGCATCCGCGCCCGCGGTTCGCTGATCCGCGGCACCAACGGCCACTCCAACGGCATCGTGCCGTTCCTGCGCACCCTCGACGCCTCCGTCGCCGCCGTCAACCAGGGCGGCCGGCGCAAGGGCGCGGCCTGTGTGTACCTGGAGACCTGGCACGCGGACATCGAGGAGTTCCTGGAGCTTCGGGACAACACGGGCGAAGAGGCCCGCCGCACCCACAACCTCAACATCGCGCACTGGATCCCGGACGAGTTCATGCGCCGGGTGGAGGCCGACGCCGACTGGTCGCTGTTCTCGCCGGTCGACGCGCCCGCGCTGGTCGACCTGTGGGGCGAGGAGTTCGACGCCGCGTACCGGAAGGCCGAGGCGGACGGGCTGGCCGTCAAGACCGTCCCGGCGCGCCAGCTGTACGCCCGGATGATGCGCACCCTCGCGCAGACCGGCAACGGCTGGATGACCTTCAAGGACGCCGCCAACCGCACCGCCAACCAGACCGCCGAGCCCGGCCGGGTCGTGCACTCCTCCAACCTGTGCACCGAGATCCTGGAGGTCACGGACGACGGCGAGACGGCCGTGTGCAATCTGGGCTCGGTCAACCTGGCCGCGCACCTGGGCAAAGACGGCGGCGCCGGGGAAGAAGTAATGGACTGGGAGCGGCTGGACGCGACCGTCCGCACCGCCGTCACCTTCCTCGACCGCGTGGTGGACATCAACTTCTACCCGACCGAGGAGGCCGGGGCGTCCAACTCCCGCTGGCGCCCGGTGGGCCTGGGCCTGATGGGCCTCCAGGACGTCTTCTTCCGGCTGCGGCTGCCCTTCGACTCGCCCGAGGCGCAAGCGCTGTCCACCCAGATCTCCGAGCGCATCATGCTCGCGGCGTACGAGGCGTCCTGCGCCCTCGCCGAGCGCCACGGCCCGCACCCGGCCTGGTCCGCCACCCGCACCGCGCGCGGTGTGCTGCACCCGGACCACTACACGGACGCGGTGGCGACCTGGCCCGAGCGGTGGGCAGCGCTGCGCGAGCGGATGGCCAAGTCCGGGATGCGGAACTCGCTCCTCCTGGCCATCGCGCCGACCGCCACCATCGCCTCGATCGCGGGCGTCTACGAGTGCATCGAGCCGCAGGTCTCCAACCTCTTCAAGCGCGAGACGCTCAGTGGTGAGTTCCTCCAGGTCAACTCCTACCTGGTGAACGACCTGAAGAAGCTCGGCGTGTGGGACGCCCAGAGCCGTGAGGCGCTGCGCGAGTCCAACGGCTCGGTCGAGGACTTCTCCTGGGTGCCCGAGGACGTACGCCGGCTGTACCGGACGGCGTGGGAGATCCCGCAGCGCGCCCTGATCGACATGGCCGCCGCCCGCACCCCGTACCTCGACCAGAGCCAGTCGCTGAACCTCTTCATGGCCTCGCCCACCATCGGCAAGCTCAGCTCGATGTACGCGTACGCCTGGAAGCGCGGCATCAAGACCACGTACTACCTGCGCTCGCGCCCGGCGACCCGGATCGCCCAGTCGGCCCGCGCGGCCGCCCCCGCCACCGTGCCCATCCCCACTCAGCAGGCGCCCGTCGACCCCGAGGTCATCGCCTGCTCCCTGGAGAACCCCGAGTCCTGCGAGGCCTGCCAGTGACCACCGCCCCCGAACGCGTCAAGAACCTCCTGGACCCCGGGTTCGAGCTGACCCTGCGGCCGATGCGGTACCCGGACTTCTACGACCGCTACCGCGACGCGATCAAGAACACCTGGACCGTGGAGGAGGTCGACCTCCACTCGGACGTGGCCGACCTCGCCAAGCTCTCCCCCGGCGAGCAGCACCTGATCGGCCGCCTGGTCGCCTTCTTCGCGACCGGTGACTCGATCGTGGCGAACAACCTGGTGCTCACCCTCTACAAGCACATCAACTCGCCCGAGGCGCGGCTGTATCTGTCCCGGCAGCTGTTCGAGGAGGCCGTGCACGTCCAGTTCTATCTGACGCTGCTGGACACCTACCTCCCCGACCCGGACGACCGGGCCGCCGCGTTCGCCGCGGTGGAGAACATCCCGTCGATCAGGGAGAAGGCGGAGTTCTGCTTCCGCTGGATCGACTCGGTCGACAAGATCGACCGGCTGGAGACCAAGGAGGAGCGCCGCCGCTTCCTCCTCAACCTGATCTGCTTCGCGGCGTGCATCGAGGGCCTGTTCTTCTACGGCGCCTTCGCGTACGTCTACTGGTTCCGCTCCCGCGGCCTGCTGCACGGCCTGGCGACGGGCACCAACTGGGTGTTCCGCGACGAGACCATGCACATGAACTTCGCGTTCCAGGTGGTGGACACGGTCCGCGAGGAGGAGCCCGAGCTCTTCGACGACGAACTCCAGCAGCAGGTCACCGACATGCTGCGGGAGGCCGTCGAGGCCGAGCTCCAGTTCGCCCGCGACCTGTGCGGCGACGGGCTGCCGGGTATGAACACCGAGTCGATGCGCGAGTATCTGGAGTGCGTCGCCGACCAGCGGCTCGCCCGGCTGGGCTTCGCCCCGGTCTACGGCTCGGAGAACCCGTTCTCCTTCATGGAGCTTCAGAACGTCCAGGAGCTGACCAACTTCTTCGAGCGCCGCGCCTCCGCGTACCAGGTGGCGGTCGAGGGCTCGGTCTCCTTCGACGACGACTTCTGAGCCGCTTCTGATGCAAACCCGGCATACGGCGCGGCGCCCCTGGGATCTCCCGGGGGCGCCGCGCCGTATGTATGCCCTGTCGGGCGTCAGTCGTTGGGCACCGTCTCGTAGCGCGGCGTGCCCTCCGCCATCTGCCGCAGCGCGTCCTTACGGTCGCGCTTGGAGAGGCGGTCGATGTAGAGACGGCCATAGAGGTGGTCCGTCTCGTGCTGGAGGCAGCGCGCGAAGTAGCCGGTGCCCTGGACCGCGATCGGCTTGCCCTGGGCGTCCTGGCCGCGCACCACCGCGTAGTCGGGGCGGGCCAGCGCGGCGTAGGCGGTGGGCACCGACAGACAGCCCTCGTTGGAGTCGTCCAGCACCCGGCGGTCGGCCGGGAGCTCGTCCAGCACCGGGTTGCAGACCACGCCCACATGGCGGACGCCGTCGTCGTCCGGGCAGTCGTAGACGAAGACCTTCAGGTCGACGCCGATCTGGTTGGCGGCCAGGCCCACGCCCTCGGCCGCCTTCTGGCTGGCGAACATGTCGTCGATCAGCGCGGCCAGCTTGTCGTCGAACTCGGTGACGTCCTGGCACTCCTTGTGCAGCACCGGATTGCCGACGACCGTGATCGGGCGGGCCGTGCCGCGCTCGCGATACGCGCGCTCGCGCTCCTCACAGTCCTCCGTGTCCACGATGAACTCGTCGTCCACCCGCTGCTCAGTCCCTTGCTGCGCCATCGTCCGCCGCACGCCTTCCTCAAAACCGCCACTCGTCGCCCTACAGGGTAACGGCCGCACCCCAGGTCGTAAGGCCCGCGACGGATGAGCGGGTATGTCAGCAGACCTCTTCCAGGTCCCGCCACTCACGGGTGTCCGGGCTGTCCGCGACCCAGCCGTCCAGCAGCCCCCGCACCAGCCCGCTCGGCGCGGCGATCCCGCACTCCCGCTCCGCCACCCACAGCGAGCCCGAGCCCGCCATGCGGTGCCCCAGCGGGCCGGGCTGGCCGGGCTCGCTGTGGTCGTGCGGGTCCAGGTGCTCGCCCTCGCCCTCGTCGCTGGGCATCCGGCTCTCCGAGCAGGAGCGGCACAGCAGCCGCACCGAGGACGACCAGTCCTCGGCGGCGAAGCCCGCGTCCGCCGCGAGCCGCTCCAGGGCGTCCCGGTCGGCCTCCGTCGCGGCCTCCAGCAGCACCACCCAGGTCGGCACCGGGGACGGCGCCCACAGCTCGATCTCGTCGAAGACCGGATACGCGGGGCCGGCGGAGGTGACGCGCTCGCCGTGCGGAACGCCGTCGTGCAGCACCACCTCGCCCCAGCGCCGCCCGGAGGACGGCAGCGGGATGGACAGCACCTCGATCCGGGCCGGGTCGAGCCGGCGGCCCCAGACGACCTCGGACTCGCCCTCCGGCGACAGCCGCACGGCCGCGCTGCCCAGCTCCATGCCCAGCGGCTCACCGGACGCGGAGGCCTCGCCCGGCACCTTCAGGCCGTACGCCTGCCAGGCGCGGCGCGCCAGCGGCCAGTCCTGGAGAGCGGTGGCGGCGATCCCCACGTTCCACCAGTCCGGGGCGCCGGTCTCGCGGTCCAGCAGCGCGACCGCGCGCAACCCCGCCGCGCGCGCCTGCTCCCAGTCGTGCCGGAACTTGTGCAGCAGCGCCAGGTTGAACCAGGACTCCGACAGCCACGGTTCCAGGTCGGCGGCGCGGGTCAGCAGAGCTCCCGCGTCCTCGTACCGGCCGTCTCCGATGAGCGTGAACGCGCGGTCCGTGGCCTGCCGCCATGACGCGGACGGCCGGTGCCGCACCTTGCCGAAGATCTTCACCATTCCCGCCTGCCGGTATCGAAGTAGTACCGCACCAGATGCCTTCGCGGACGGACAAGCCCTCCCTCGACGACAACCTGCCACACATTCGCGGACATCTCAGCCCGGCCCCTCACACATCGGCCCGGGGACGATGCCCACCACACCTCCTTGCCGCCGGCCATAGGCCCGACACCCCCTCTCTTCGCATCCAACCATGCCTCTCGGGGCAGCCGCTCATTACCCGCGAGTTCTCGCTTCGGGAGACCTCGGGTGACCTGGTACGCGGCCGGCTCGGCGGCCGTGCACCAGGTCGGGCGCCGGACGCGACACGACCGTGGCCAGGGCCTCCACCACGGCCGGGTCGAAGTCGTGGGCCGTGCCCCGCCGCAGCCGTTCCAGGGCCCTGGGCCCGGCCGCGCCCCGGCCCTTCTGAGGGCTTCCCAGGGAGCCGCCCGGGGAACCTCCCACCGGCTCGGTGTAGGCGTTCACCAGCTCGGTGTAGGCGTTCACGGCCCGCACGATACGGGCCGGAAGCGGCTGTTCCCGATACGGGTCCGCCTGCCGCTCCACGATCTCCGCGACCTCGTCCGGCACCCCGGTCTGCCGGACGACGGCCCCGCCCAGCAGCGCTATCCGCCGCCGCTCGGCCTCCGGCAGCGGCTCGGTGGCCCCGGCCGGCACGGCGTCGAGCAGCGACAGCTGGCCGATGTCGTGCATCAGCGCCGCGTACTCCAGCACGGTCAGGGACGGGCCGGAAAGCCGCAACTCGCGGCCGACGGCGCGGCTGAGGAGGGCGACCTGGCGGGCGTGGCCCGCGGGGGTGTACCCGGCCGTCTCCGTCGTCCTGGCCAGCGAGGCGACGGTCTGGCGGCGGGTGGCCCGGATCGCCGCGCGGCGGCGGAAGGAGTGCTGGACGAGCAGCAGCGGCACAGCCAGCACCGGCAGCGCCCACAGCCCGGCCACGGCCACCGCCGGGGCCATGGCCGCCGCCGTCGCGCAGACCGCGGCGCCCACGCCGGGCAGCGCGCGCAGTCCGTCGCACAGCAGGAGGGCGTACGGCCGGCCCGTACGGGCCCGGGTCAGGGCCGCGGCCAGGGCGGCGTCGCCGAGCGCGGCCAGGGCCAGGACCAGCAGCGAGGAGACGACGAGATACGAGCCCTCGCTCAGCCGGTCGAGACCGTCGAGCAGGGCGGGCAACCGGCCGGTGTGGTGGAGCGGTTGGCAGCAGAGCGCGACAAAGGCGACGGCGAGCACCCGGCGCGCGGCGCGGTCGGTGTCCAGGCCGAGGCCGAGGCCGACCGGGCGCCCGAGCGCGACGCGCGGCAGCAGCGCCACGAGGGAGGCGGCGCCGATGACGGCGACGGCCTGGAGGACGCCGTGCGCGGCCGGCTGGCCGTTCAGCCGCCCCAGTACGGCGGCGTAGCCGAGGGCGCCGGCGGCGGCGACGGGCGCGGGCTCGCGCTCCCCGGCCTCCGGCTCGTCCGGCCGCCCGGGCGCCCCGGCCGGGCCCGCGCGCCCGTCCCACCGCAGGGCCTCCCCCAGCGCGACCAGCGCCCCGAAGGCGAGCGCCGTCCCCGGCTCGCGCACGCCCCGCCACTGCGTCCAGGCGACGGCGGCCACGGCCAGCGCGCCGGCCGCGCCGTACACCGCGACGACGGTGAGCGCTCCCCGGCCCCGCCGCGCCGAGCGGCCGGACCATGGCCGGTGCCCGGCTTCCGGCCCGGGCCCGGCCTCGCGTCCGCCGCGGCGACCGGCCCGGCCCGGGGCCGCGGCACCTCCCCCGCCGACGGCCGTCCTGCGCGCGCCCGCGCCGGGCCACGGCACGGCGCACCGCCACGGGCTCATGTGCCACCGCCCGGCCCGGGCCGCGAGGCGCTCAGCCCCCGGGGCCGGGAGCCGCCCGGGCCCCGGCCCGGCACGGTCTCAGGGGACGCAGGCGGGACGTTTCCGCGCCGGTCCGGCGAATGCCCCGGTGCGCGTTCCCGGCCGGCCGGGGCGAGGTGGCGCGCCTCCTCCGGGGCCGGGGACGGGGCGGGGACAGGCCAGCCGTACCGGTCCAGGGCGCGGGCCAGGGCCCCCACCATCCGCGGGTCAAACTGCGCCCCCGCACACCGCTCGAGCTCCTCCATGGCCACGGGCACCGGCCGCGCCCGCCGGTACGCGCGGGTCGAGGTCATCGCGTCGAAGGCGTCCGCGACCGCCACCACCCTCGCCGACTCCGGAATCTCCGCCCCCGCGAGCCCATAGGGATAGCCGCTCCCGTCCAGCCGCTCGTGGTGGTGCAGGACCGCCTCCCGCGCCTCCTCCAGGAAGCCGATGCCGCGCACCATCTCGTGCCCGTACTCGGGGTGGAGTTCGATGACGCGGCGCTCCTCGGGGGTCAGCGGACCGTTTTTGCGCAGCAGCCGGGTGGGGACGCCGAGCTTGCCCACGTCGTGCAGGACGCCCGCGACGCGCAGCGCCTCCAGCCGGTCCCCGCCCATCCCCAGCTCGCGGGCGATCATGACGGAGGCGCGGCCGACCCGCTCGCAGTGGCCGCGCGTATAACGGTCCTTGATGTCGACGGCCTGGACGAGGGCGCGGACGGTGGCCTGGTGGGCGGCGCGCTCCTGGTGACACAGCGCGAAGGCGCGGGCGCAGACGTACATCGGCACCGGCACCAGCAGCGCGGCGGGCGGCCCGTACGGGCTGCGCCACAGCGCCGCCATGAGCAGCCCGGCCAGGCCGTGCGCCAGATGGGGGACGACCGAGCACAGCACCCGGCCGCGCCAGGCGGCGCGCGGCGAGCGGTCCTCGGCGGTGATCAGCACACCGCCTTCCAGGGCGGCGGCGGTCAGGCCCAGGACGAGCGCGGCGACGGCCGCGGGCACCAGGACGTACGGAAAGCCGCCCGGCACATCGGGCGCACCGGCGGTGGCGGGGGCGGCCAGGGCCTCCCGACCGCCGCAGAGCGCGAAGGCGCCCGAGGCGGCGTATCCGGCGAGCGCGAGCCGCGCGGCGCGCCACAGCCGCCGTACGCCGGCGGGGCGCCGCTCGACGGGTCCGAGCAGCGCGCCGGGCACCGCCACGAGCGCGGCGGCGGGCGCGGGCAGCAGAAAAGCCCCGGCCAGAAGCGCGGGGCTGAGCAGGAGGGAGCCGGGCGGCCTGCGGACGACGACCGCGTGGAGCGCGGCGAGCAGCGCGGCCGTGGCCCATGAGACATGCGCCGCGGGCCACAGGGCCGGGGCGGCGCACACCGCGGCCAGGAGCGCGGCGCTCAGGATGTAGACGCGCGCCGCCAGAGGAACCGCCCGCATGCCCCCTCCTCCCCGTCCGTCCGCGGCCCCGGTCGGGCCGTCAGATTGGGGAGGATAGAGCCGGGCGCGCGGGGTTCGTCCGTGTGCTCCGCCCGATTGCACACCTTCGGGTGATGATCGGGCGGCCGTACTGTACGAACGCGCGAGCCGGGCCGGGCTGCCCGGACAGCGCGCAGGGCCTCGGCCCCGCACGGCGGTGAACGGAACAGCCCGCCGGAGGGCGCCTAGTCCTGCGCGGGCGTCGGCGCGTTCGCCTCCGCGACGACCTCCCGCTCCGGCGCGACTTCGCCGGAGCGGATCAGCTCGATGCGGTTCATGACCTTCGAGCGCAGGTCGCTGGGCACGTCGTCATGGCCGCAGCACCGCTTGACCAGCTTCTTGACGGCCTGCTCCAGCCCGTACTTCTCCAGGCAGGGGGAGCACTCGTGGAAGTGCACCTCCAGCTTGGCGCGGTCCACGTCGGGCATCTCGCGATCGAGAAACTCGTAGAGGTGGTCGAGGACCTCGGAGCAATCCGTCTCGTGCGGCTCTCCGCAGCTCATGAGTCCGCGCCTTTCCGATCGTGCGACTCGTCCGCCGCGGCGGGCGCGCCGGCCGGGACCAGCCCGCGCCCACGGGCATAGTCCTCGAGCAGTCCGCGCAGCTGGCGGCGCCCACGGTGCAGCCGCGACATCACGGTACCGATGGGTGTCCCCATGATGTCCGCGATCTCCTTGTAGGCAAACCCCTCGACGTCCGCGAGATAGACCGCTATGCGGAACTCCTCGGGAATGGCCTGGAGCGCTTCCTTGACATCCGAGTCGGGGAGGTGGTCGAGCGCCTGCGACTCGGCGGAGCGCAGACCGGTCGACATGTGCGACTCGGCGCGCGCGAGCTGCCAGTCCTCGATCTCCTCGGCCGCGCTGCGCTGGGGCTCCCGCTGCTTCTTGCGGTACGAGTTGATGAAGGTGTTGGTGAGGATGCGGTACATCCACGCCTTGAGGTTGGTGCCCTCACGGAACTGGTGGAACGACCCGTAGGCCTTCGCGTACGTCTCCTGGACCAGGTCCTCGGCATCGGCCGGATTGCGCGTCATACGCAATGCGGCGGAGTACATCTGGTCGAGGAACGTGAGGGCGTCCCGCTCGAAGCGCGCGTTGCGCTCGGCGTCAGTCTCGTGCGGCTGCCCGGCCGGCCGGCCCTCGGTCACGCCGTCGGTCCCCGCGTCGGTGCCAGTGACCTGACCCACCTCCTCCGCCTTCGTGTCGGGACCGCCGAATGCGGACCCACTCGAATCGGAGAATAGACGACGATCCGGTCCGCCCGCCGCTTCGTTCCGGGCGGTCCACCCCGGCTGCGGCTGCGACCAGTCCAGGTCGGCGGCGCGCGGGCGGGCCGGGCAAGCGAGCGAACCCATACTGGGGACTCCTTCTCCTGGTGCGGGTACCTGAGCCTGTGCCTTGTCCTGATTCATAGCTACGCGCGCTACAACACACAGCGTCCCGATCGCATTCCCGGGCCGCCTCCGCCGCTCGATACGGCACGTCCGCGCAGCTCAGCCCGGTAGGCGGGCCAGCCAGTCGGCGACGGCTCCGGTGATCAGCGCCAGCGCCTCCTCCTGGCCGATGTCCGCCCTCTTCGGCACGGCGAAACCGTGGTCGCCGTGCGGGATCCCGACCAGCTCCATGCCGACGGGCAGCTCGGGGAACTCCTCGGGGCGGCCGAACGGGTCCCGGTCGCCCTGGACCACCAGCGTCGGCAGGCCGGCGTCCAGCAGCTCCTCGGCCCGGGACCGCTCCGGCCTGCCCGGCGGGTGCAGCGGGAAGGACAGCGCCAGCACGGCGCTCGCGCCCAGCTCGCGCGCCGTACGGCAGGCCACCCGCGCCCCGGCGCTGCGCCCGCCCGCGACGACCGGCAGCCCGGGCTTCTCCAGCGCGGGCCACAGCGCGCGCCATCCGGTGTCCAGGGTCTTGGGCGCGGGCGCGACCTTCTTCCCCGCCACCCGCCACGGCTGCTCGACCAGCGCGACATCGACGCCCAGCGGCGGCAGCGCGGCGGCCAGCGCCCGCAGGTCCCGGGCCTCGATCCCGCCCCCGGCGCCATGGCTCACGGCCAGCACGGCGCGGGCGCCGGAGGCGGAGGCGGCGCGGTGCCAGGTGATGCGGGCGTCACCGGCGGGGGTCGGCACGGTCTCGCCGGTCCCGGCCGTCGTCGCTCCGGACGGCTCACCGGTCTGTGCGGTCTGCTGGGTCTGCTCGGCGCTCACAGGCCCATCCTGCCGCGTCCGGGCGGCGCGCCGCGGTATCGACCCCGCGCCGATCGGAAGACCGGCGGCGCAGAACGCGGCGCAGAACGCGGCTCAGAAGAGCGTGCCCGCCTCGGGGGCCTCCAGCTCGGCCACCAGCTCCGGCCCGTTGTTGCGAACGTCACTCACGGCCGTGGCGACCGGGTAGGCGCGCAGCAGCCCCGCGGGCGGCGGGGCGAGCAGCGGGCGCAGCTCGTCGGGGTCGGTGTGGGAGGGGTCGAGCCAGTCCGCCCAGCGGTCCTCGGTGAGCACGAGCGGCATCCGCGGGTGGATGTCGGCGAGCGACCGCGGCCCCGCGCCGGCGTCGTCGCCGCCCTCGCCCAGCAGCGGGAACGGCTCCTTCTCCGCCTCGGTCGTGATGACCGTGCAGGTCACCCACCAGGCCCGCGGATGGTCGTCCGGCAGCGTCCGGTCCCGCCAGAACTCGTACAGCCCGGCCATGGCCATCACCGAGCCGTCCACCGGGGTCACGAAGTACGGCTGCTTGCGCGGCCGCTTGCGCTTCCCCTGCTCCTCCAGCTGCCGCTCCGCCGGTGCGGTGACCCACTCGTAGTAGCCGTCGGCGGGCAGCAGACAGCGGCGCGAGGCGAAGGGGCGGCGGTACGAGGGCTTCTCGTGGACCGTCTCCGCCCGCGCGTTGATCATCTTCACGCCGGTGTCCGGCGACTTGGCCCAGGACGGGACCAGTCCCCACTTCAGCGCTCTCAGCTGGCGGACCGGGCCCGGCTCGTCGGCGTCCTTCAGAGGGCGTTCCAGAACCGCGTACACGTCCTTGGTGGGCGCGACGTTCCAGTCCGGGGCCAGCGTCTCCTCCGGCTCCCACTTCTGCACCGCGAAGAGGCCCACGAGGTCCTCGGGCTTCCGGCTCGCTGCGTATCGACCGCACATAGGTGCCACACTGCCACGACGCCCGGGGCCGGTGACGCCGGGCCGTCGAAACCGCGCGACCAAGAAGAACGTACAGAACAGAAGAAGCACCGAACTCGGACGCGAGGAGCCTCCCGCGCATGGACAGCACGAACGCCGCCGATCTGTGGGACCGCGTCGTCGGCACCCAGCCGGACCCCACCCCCTGGCTGGTCGCCGCCACCGGGCTCATCGCGCTCTCGGCGGTCGTCTCCCAGATCGCCTGGCGGATCGCCCGCAACGCCATCACCATCGCCCACGAGGGCGGCCACGGCCTGGTGGCGCTGGTCAGCGGGCGGCGGCTGGACGGGATACGTCTGCACTCGGACACCTCGGGGCTGACCGTCTCGCGCGGCAAGCCCACCGGCCTCGGCATGATCCTCACCGCGGCCGCCGGATACACCGCGCCGTCCCTGCTCGGCCTGGCGGGCGCGTGGCTGCTGGCCGCGGGCCACATCACCGCGCTGCTGTGGGGGACGACGGCGCTGCTGGCCGCGATGCTGGTCATGATCCGCAACGCGTACGGCGTGCTCACCGTGGTCCTCTCCGGGGCCGCCTTCTTCCTGGTCTCCTGGCTGACCGAGCCGGACGTCCAGGCGGCCTTCGCGTACGGCGTGGTCTGGTTTCTGCTCCTCGGCGGCGTACGCCCCCCGTTCGAACTTCAGCGCAAGCGCCGCTACTCGGGGGCGCACGACTCCGACCCCGATCAGCTGGCCCGGCTGACCAATGTGCCGGCCACGGTCTGGCTGCTGCTCTTCCACGTGGTCTCGCTGACCTCGCTGATCGGCGGCGGCCGCTGGCTGCTGGGGGTGTGAACCGAGGTCCCGCCGGTCCTCGACCTGGCCGCGAGCCGGCCCCGACCCGGCCCCGAGCCAACCGCGAGCTGTTCATACCAGCGGCGTGTTTCGACTGGGTTTCGCCACTTTTGATCAGGAATCTCACTCTCGGCGAGCCACTAAAGTGAGAGCCATGACCGGCATTGAGACCTCTTCGGGCGCGCACTCCGCCCTCTGGCCCGCTCCGCTCGCCGACAGAGCGGTCGACGCGACCGTCACCGTGCCCGGATCCAAGTCGGTCACCAACCGCGGCCTGATCCTGGCGGCGCTCGCCGCCGAGCCCGGCTGGCTGCGCCGCCCGCTGCGCTCCCGCGACACCCTCCTGATGGCCGAGGCGCTGCGCGCCCTGGGCGTGGGCATCGAGGAGACGGTCCCCGACTATTCCCCCGGCTCCCACGGCGCGCCGGGCTCCGCGGGCGGCGGCGAGGCCTGGCGGGTCATCCCGGCGGGGCTGCACGGCCCGGCCACCGTGGACGTCGGCAACGCCGGCACCGTGATGCGCTTTCTGCCGCCGGTCGCGGCGCTGGCCGACGGCCCGGTCCGGTTCGACGGCGACAAGCGCTCGCACGAGCGTCCGCTGCACGGCGTGATCGACGCGCTGCGCGCGCTCGGCGCCCGGATCGACGACGACGGCCGCGGCTCGCTGCCCATGACCGTGCACGGCGGCGGGGCGCTGGACGGCGGCCCGGTGCGCATCGACGCCTCCTCCTCGTCGCAGTTCGTCAGCGCGCTGCTGCTGTCCGCGCCGCGCTTCAACCAGGGCGTCGAGGTGCGCCATGTGGGCGCCGCGCTGCCCTCGCTGCCGCACATCCGGATGACCGTCGACATGCTGCGGGCCGCGGGCGCGGCCGTGGACGCCCCGGAGGCGGGCGGCGAGCCGAACGTCTGGCGGGTGTCGCCCAGCGCGCTGCTGGGCCGCGACCTGGTGGTCGAGCCCGATCTGTCCAACGCGGCGCCGTTCCTGGCGGCCGCCCTGGTCACCGGCGGCCGGGTGACGATCCCGGACTGGCCGGAGCGCACCACCCAGCCCGGCGACTCGCTGCGCCGGATCTTCACCGACATGGGCGGCTCCTGCGAGCTCACCGAAGCCGGGCTGACCTTCACCGGCACCGGCCGGATCACCGGCATCGACGCCGATCTGCACGAGGTGGGCGAGCTCACCCCGGTGATCGCGGCGGTGGCGGCGCTGGCCGACTCCGAGTCCACGCTGAGCGGCATCGCGCATCTGCGGCTGCACGAGACCGACCGGCTCGCGGCCCTGGCCAAGGAGATCAACGAGCTGGGCGGCGATGTCACCGAGACCGCCGACGGGCTGCGGATCCGCCCGCGCCCGCTGCACGGCGGGGTCTTCCACACCTACGAGGACCACCGGCTGGCCACCGCGGGCGCGGTCATCGGCCTGGTCGTCGAGGGCGTGCGGATCGAGAACGTGGCCACCACGGCCAAGACCCTGCCCGACTTCCCCGGCCTGTGGAGCGGCATGCTCGACGCGGCGACGGCCCCGGCGCGGAGAGCCTGAGGCGCCCCCGCCATGCGCCGCTACGGCAAGCACACCGACGAGGACGACGTCCGGGTCCGCCCCAACCGCAAGGGCAACCGGCCCCGCACCAGCATCCGCCCCAAGCACGCGGACGCCGCCGAGGGGTTTGTGCTGACCATCGACCGCGGCCGGCTGACCGTCCTGGTCGAGGACCGCACGATCATCGCCATGAAGGCCCGCGAGCTGGGCCGCAAGGGCGTGGTGGTCGGGGACAGGGTCGCGGTCGTCGGGGATCTGTCGGGGGCCAAGGACACCCTCGCGCGGATCGTGCGGGTCGAGGAGCGCTCGTCGGTGCTGCGCCGTACCGCCGATGACGACGACCCGTTCGAGCGAGTGGTCGTGGCCAACGCCGACCAGCTGGCGATCGTCACCGCGCTCGCCGATCCGGAGCCGCGCCCGCGGCTGATCGACCGCTGTCTGGTCGCCGCCTTCGACGCCGGTCTTTCCCCGCTGCTGGTCCTCACCAAGTCCGACCTGGCTCCGGCGGCCCCGCTCCTGGAGACCTACGAGCCGCTCGGCATCCCCTATGTCGTCACCAACCGCGAGGAGTTGACCGACGGCGCCGCGGCCGACCGGGTGCGCGCGCGGCTTGCGGACCAGGTCACGGTCTTCGTCGGGCACTCGGGCGTCGGCAAGACCACCCTGGTCAACGCCCTGGTGCCGGAGCGCAAGCGGGCCACGGGCCGGGTCAACGCGGTGACCGGCCGCGGCCGCCACACCACCACCTCCGCGCTCGCGCTGCCGCTGCCCGGCGACGACGGATGGGTCATCGACACCCCGGGCGTACGGTCCTTCGGGCTGCACCACGTCGACCCCGCGCGGGTCATCCAGGCCTTCCCGGACCTGGAGCCCGGCACCGAGGGCTGCCCGCGGGCCTGTAGCCACGACGAGCCGGACTGCGCGCTGGACCAGTGGGTCGCCGACGGCCACGCCGACCCGGCCCGGCTCTACTCCCTGCGGCGGCTGCTGGCCACACGGGAGCGGCGCGAGGGCGACTGATCCGCCCGCCCGCGCGACGTTTGCCACCCCCCATCACATGGGAGGTAACTGGATAATCACACCGGGCCGATCCAGATCGCGAGATCGGCTCCAGGCGAGCGAGGCGGAAGCAGCCGACACCGGCGCGGGAGGACTTGTATGGCGTGGCTGCTGGTCGTGGTCGCCGGGCTACTCGAAACCGGCTTCGCCGTCTGTCTCAAACTCTCGCACGGCTTCACCAGACTCTGGCCGACCATCGCCTTCTGCGCCTTCGCGCTGGGCAGCTTCGGCCTGCTGACGCTCTCTCTGAAGAAGCTGGACGTGGGCCCGGCGTACGCGGTGTGGACGGGCATCGGGGCGGCCGGAACGGCGATCTACGGCATGGTCTTCCTCGGTGACCTGGTCTCCACGCTCAAGATCATCTCCATCACGCTGGTGATCGCCGGCGTGATAGGACTCCAGCTCTCCGGCTCGGCCCACTAGGGCCGTGGCGAAAGTGCCGGCCTAGGCCAGGACGCCGCGTACCGCGCTCTCCGCCTCCTCCTCCGACACGGGCGCGACCACGTACGACAGCGCCAGGCGCGCCGCCGTCTCGCAGGCCCGGCCGAGGTCCGCCGCCGCGCCCTGCGGCCAGTCGCCCGCCAGCAGGCGCACCGCGCGGTCCCTGATCTGGGCCAGGACCTCGACGGGCGAGGGCAGCGGATCGTCCGGGCGGTCCGGGCGCCACGACGGCCTCACCGGAGCGGCACCGGCACCGGTACCGGCTCCCGCCCCCGCGTGCGCGGGCGAGGGCAGCCGTTCGCTCCAGCAGCCGGTGAGCACCGCCCGCACCAGAGGGTTCGCGGCCGCCACCCGCAGGGTCCAGACCACCGCGGCCGCCAGCCGCTCGTCCGGGCCGGCGGCGCCGGACGCTCCGGACAGCGCCCGCTCGACGCCGGTCAGATACGCCTCCGCCTCCCGGCGCACCAGAGCGCGCGCGAGGCCGTCCTTGCTGCCGAACTCGTTGTAGAGCGTCTGCCGCGAGACCCCGGCCGCCAACGCCACATCGACCATGCGGATCAACGCCCACGGGCGGTCGGCGAGCGCGGTGAAGGCCGCGTCGAGCAAGGATTCACGTGCTGCGGGCATCGTCGCCTCCCAGGCCATGCGTCCCTCTTCAGCGGCACGTGCGGACAGAATTGACGCACCGCCAGGTGATGTCAATGGCCACGGCGTACGCCCCGGGCGCCCCCCGTCCGGCCGTCGTCGTGTGGATCGGCCGAATCCGTATCGATACTGTTCGGCCATGCCCGACTACCACGATGACCTGCGTCTCGCCCATGTACTCGCCGATGCCGCCGACGCCACCACCATGGAGCGATTCAAGGCGCTCGACCTCAAGGTCGAGACGAAACCTGATATGACGCCGGTCAGCGAGGCCGACAAGGCGGCCGAGGAACTGATCCGCAGCTCGCTCCAGCGCGCCCGGCCGCGGGACGCGGTGCTGGGTGAGGAGTTCGGCAGCGAGGGCAGCGGTCCGCGCCGCTGGATCGTGGACCCGATCGACGGCACCAAGAACTATGTGCGCGGGGTGCCCGTCTGGGCCACACTGATCGCGCTCATGGAGCGCGGCCAGGGCGGCGACCGGCCGGTCGTCGGGGTGGTGTCGGCGCCCGCGCTCGGCCGCCGCTGGTGGGCGGCCGAGGGGCTGGGGGCGTACACCGGCCGGAGCCTGTCGTCCGCGACCCGGCTGGGGGTTTCGCAGGTGTCGCGGCTGGAGGACGCGTCGTTCGCGTACTCCTCGCTCAGTGGCTGGGAGGAGCGCGGCAGGCTGAACGGCTTCCTCGATCTGACGCGGGCCTGCTGGCGGACGCGCGGCTATGGCGACTTCTGGCCGTACATGATGGTCGCCGAGGGGTCGGTGGACATCTGCGCCGAGCCGGAGTTGTCACTGTGGGACATGGCGGCGAACGCGGTCATCGTTCAGGAGGCGGGCGGCCGCTTCACGGGACTCGACGGGGTGCCGGGGGTGCTCAGCGGTGACGCGGCGGCATCGAACGGCCTGTTGCACGGCGAACTGCTGAACTATCTGGGCGGCTAGGGCCGCTGGCGGGCCCGGACCGGCTCGTACATCCCGGAGCGCGGGGGCGCACCAGGCGGTAGATCGGCTTCCGCACGCCCCTTGTTGACGCCCGCGCCCCCATGTGAACATGTGAATCCGCGCGCTTGTGAACTTGTGCAGTCGCCGCGGTTTCGCTCACCCCCGCAATCGTTCACCCGCGCAGCCGTTCAACCCCCCGCAGTAAGGATTCGCCAAGGAGGAGGCGACGACCATGTCCCCACCCATGCTCGTCCGCGACGCCATGAGTTCCGTGGTGCTCACCATCGGCCCCACCCACACCCTGCGCCAGGCCGCCCGGTTGATGTCCGCGCGATGCGTCGGCTCGGCGATCGTGCTGGACCCCGACACCAGCGGGCTCGGCATCCTGACCGAGCGCGACGTCCTCAACTCACTGGGAGCGGGCCAGGACCCGGACCATGAGCCGGCCCACGCCCACACCACCTCCGACGTCGTCTTCGCCGCGCCCCAGTGGACGCTCGACGAGGCGGCGCGCGCGATGTCCCACGGCGGCTTCCGCCATCTGATCGTCCTGGACGCGGGCGACCCCGTGGGCGTGGTGTCGGTGCGCGACATCATCCGCTGCTGGACCGGCGCACGGCGGCCGGCACCGGCACTGGCAGGCTGAGACGAAGCCCACCCTGGACAACGTCTAACTCAATAATGCCTTCAGAGTGATAACAGATCTGGTCATGGACGCGCCCACTGCTACCCTTGCCTTATCTGACTGATAGGTGAATGGCATGAGTGACCTGCTGGAACGACTCCGGGGACGCGGCTGGCGGTTGACGGCACAGCGGCGCGTCGTCGCCGAGGTCCTCGACGGGGACCATGTGCACTACACCGCCGATGAGGTTCACGCCCTCGCAGCCGGGCGTCTGCCCGAGATCTCGCGCGCGACCGTATACAACACCCTCGGGGAGTTGGTTTCGCTCGGCGAGGTGATCGAGGTCAGCACGGACGGCCGGGCCAAGCGGTACGACCCGAACGCCCACCACGCCCACCAGCACCTGGTGTGCGCGCGGTGCGGCACCATCCGCGACGTCCACCCCTCCGGCGACCCGCTGGCCGACCTCCCCTCGGAGGAGCGCTTCGGCTTCGCGGTCTCGGCGGCCGAGGTCACCTACCGCGGACTCTGCCCCGACTGCGTGGCCGCCTGACCCCAGGCGACCGCCCGGTCCCGGACGCACGGGCGCGACACGAAGGGCCCGGATCCTTGAGGATCCGGGCCCTTCGCCTTGGTAGCGGGGACAGGATTTGAACCTGCGACCTCTGGGTTATGAGCCCAGCGAGCTACCGAGCTGCTCCACCCCGCGTCGGTGTGTCGAAATATTAACCACAGGGCGACGGCCAGGGCAAATCGCGAGCAGAGAGCGATCAGCGGGAAGGGGCGCGGGAAGGAGGAGGGGGCCGGGGAAGGCGGGGCTACGCCGTGAGCTCCTGCTGGAGGGCGTCCCGCAGCCGCGCCGCGCGCTCGGCGACCTCCGCGGGGCCCAGCTCGACCGCCCGGGCGCACCACCGCTGGCCCTCGGAGAGCGCCCCCCGGCGGGCGGCCAGGAGGGCCAGACGCAGCGCGGCGCGGCCGTGGCCCGCTTGGGCGGCGCGGGTCCACCACAGGGCGGCCTCGGGCTCGCTGCCCTCGCGGGCGAGGAGCAGGCCCAGGTTGAACGCGCCGTTGCTGCTGCCGGCCTCGGCGGCCTCGCGGTACCAGCGGGCGGCCTCCACCACATCGCCCCGGCCGGCCGCGAGCATGCCCATGCGCACCTGCGCGCGCCGGTGGCCCTGCCGGGCGGCGCGCTCGTACCACTCCTCGTACTCGGGCACGGCGGGCTCCGTCTCGGCCCGGCCGAGGGACCCGCGGGGCGCGCCCCCGTCGGCGGACGGCCGGTCCAGGAGCGCGCCCAGCCGGAAGGCGGCCTCGGCGCTGCCGCCCCCGGCCGCGCAGCGCAGATGGCGCTCGGCCTCGCGGCCGTCGCCCTCGCGCAGCAGGACGATGCCGACCTGGAGCGCGGCATCGGTGTGCCCGGCGGCGGCGGCCCGCTCGTACCACTGGTGGGCGGCCCGCTCCTCGCCCCGCCCGGCGTACAGGATGCCCAGGTTGAACGCGGCGTCCACGCTCCCGGCCTCGGCGGCCTTGGAGAACCACGGCTCGGCGCCGGCCGCGTCGGAGCGCTGGAGCAGCATGACGGCCACCGCGTTGGCGGCCTCGCGGTGCCCCGCGTAGGCGGCGCGGCGGTACCACTGCTCGGCCTGCGCGGCGCGGCCCTGCTCGGCGCAGAGCAGCCCGAGGTTGTACGCGCCGTTGATGTCCCCGGCGTCCAGGGCGGTGCGGTACCAGCGCTCGGCGGTCTGGGTCTCGCCGCGGTCGGCGTGCAGGGCGCCCAGCGCGTTGGCCGCGTTGCCGTCGCCGTCCTGGGCGGCGCGGTGCCACCAGACGGCGGCGCTGTCGGTGTCGCCCGCGTCACGCAGCAGGAAGCCGAGCGCGCAGGCGGCGCGGGCCTCGCCGTCCTTGGCGGACGTCAGGTACCAGCGGCCCGCCTCCTGGATCTCGCCGCGCTTCTCCAGGAGCGTGCCCAGGTGGAGCGCGGCACGGCGGTGGCCGCGCGCGGCGGCCTGCCGGTACCACTTCTCGGCCTCCGACTCGGCGCCGGGACCGGCGCGGCCTCTGACGGCCTCGTCCTCGCGCTTGTCGAGGATGCGGGCGAGGCGGTACGAGGCCTCGCGGTGGCCGCGCTCCGCGGCGGACCGGAACCAGTGCTCGGCGCCGATGTCGCTGCGGTGCTCCAGCAGGTCGCCGAGGGCGTAAGCGCCCAGGGCGTGGCCGGACTCGGCGGACTGGCGCAGCCAGTACTCGGCGGCGGGCTCGTCCCCGCGCTCACGGTGGTGGCGGCCGAGGGCGTGGGCCGCGGCGGCGGACCCGGCGACGGCGGCGATGCGCCACCAGCCTGCCGCCTCGTCCGCGTAGCCGCGCTGATGGAGAAGGACACCGAGGTTGTTGGCAGCGGCCCGGTCGCCCGCGGCGGTGGCCCCGCGCAGATGCGCCTCGGCACCGTCGAGGTCGCCGCGGCGCAGCAGCAGCGCACCCAGGGCGCTCATCGACGCGATGTCGCCGGACTCGGCGGCCCGGCGGTGCCGGGCCTCCTCCTCGGCATCGTCGTGAGTGTGCGCAAAACGCCCTGTCTCCAACAGACTGACCCTGTCCCCCATAAATTCCATCGTGGCATCACCTGCAACCCGGGTACACCTTGGTATACCGCAGCCGATGAGGTCACTTCAGCGTTTTGTCGACATGCCCACAGAGAGACAACCCAAACGCTTGTATCGCGATTCCTTGGGTAGACGTCCGGCGGACACACGACAAGGCCCGGATCCTTTCGGATCCGGGCCTTGTCTGTCAGTAGCGGGGACAGGATTTGAACCTGCGACCTCTGGGTTATGAGCCCAGCGAGCTACCGAGCTGCTCCACCCCGCGCCGTTGTTTCTCAAGGTTACCACGGCGCGGGGTGGCGGCCGCCCGGATATTCACCCGAGCGGCCGGGGCGTCAGCTCAGGCGTCTTCCCGTCTCGCCTTGTCGTCGGCGGACTGACCCTGCTTCTGGTCCTGCTGTCCGCCGTCCTGGCTCTGGCCCTTCTTCTCGGCCGCCTTCTCCTCGGCCTTGGCGGCCCGGTCCAGCGCGTCCTTGAGGTCCTGCTGGGCCTTGCCGTAGGCCTCCCAGTCCTGCGGGTCCTTCTTGAGCGCCTCCTGGGCCTGCTCGTACGCCTTCTGGGCGTCCTTCAGGGCCTGCTCGACCGTGGCGTTACCGGCCGCCGGCGGCTTGGAGGTGTCGCCACCGCCACCGCCGCCGTCCTGGCCACTCGAGGAGTCGGACGGTTCGCTCTGACCGAAGACCACGTCCAGCGCCTTGCTGAGCGAGCTCTCGAAGGCGGTCTTGTCCCCGTAGCTGACCAGCACCTGCCGCAGCAGCGGAAGGTCCGTACCGGCGCCTCGCAGATAGACCGGCTCGACGTACAGCAGGCCACCGCCGAGCGGAACGGTGAGCAGATTGCCGTACTCGATATCCGAATCGCCCCGCTTGAGAATGTTGAGCGTTTCGGCGATCTTGTCATCGGAGTTGAATTTGGACTGCACCAACTGTGGACCGGCCACACCGGTGTTGGACGGCAGTTTCAGGATTCTGATCTTGCCGTAGCCGCTGCTCTCCGAATCCGCGTCCACCGCCACGAAGGCACCGAGGTTGTCCCGGCCCTTGGGCGTGAGCGTCGTCGTCAGCGAGAAGGTCTGCTCCTTCTGGTCCGGCATCTTCATGCTCAGGTAGTACGGCGGTACCGAGGTGCCCTTGTTGGTCGGGTCGTCCGGGACCTGCCACACCTCACTGCCGCTGTAGAACGTCACGGGGTCGGTGACGTGGTAGCGGGTGAGCAGCTCGCGCTGCACCTTGAACAGGTCCTGCGGATAGCGCAGATGCTCCATCAGGCTGGAGCTGATCGCGCTCTTCGGCTTGACCGTGCCCGGGAACGCCTTCTTCCACGTCTTCAGCACCGGGTCCTTGGTGTCCCACTCGTACAGCGTGACCTTGCCGTCGTACGCGTCGACGGTCGCCTTGACCGAGTTCCGGATGTAGTTGACCTTGTTCTGCTGCGCGACCACCGACCGCTCGCCGTCGTGGTCGTTGAGCGAGTCGGCCGTCGTGTCGCCGAGTGTCGTACGCGACGCGTACGGATAGCCGTCCGTCGTCGTGTAGGCGTCCACTATCCACTTGACCCGGCCGTCGACCACCGCCGGATAGGCGTCGCCGTCGATGGTCAGCCACGGGGCGACCGCCTCGACGCGCTCCTTGGGCGTGCGGTTGTAGAGGATCCGCGAACCGTCCCCTATGGCCCCGGAGTACAGGATCTGGGGCTCACTGAAGGTCAGCGCGTACGCGGCGCGGGTGATCGGGTTGGACAGCTTGACGCCGCTGTCGCCCTGGTACCGGTAGGTCTTCTCACCCTTGTCGCTGGAGTAGTCCAGCTCCTTCTGCGGACCGCCGACGATCGAGTACTGGGTGGTCTTCTCGCCGTAGTAGATGCGCTGCTCGTACTTCGGGAGCTGACCCTTGGACGGCAGGTCCTCCTCGATGAAGTCCGGAGCGCCGCGCCGCGTCTGGGACGTCGTGGTGCCCTTGGCCGCGACCGCGCCGTACCCATGGGTGTACTTGAAGTGGTCGTTGATCCAGTTGTGCTCGGGGATACCGCTCACGTTCAGCTCGCGCAGCCCGATGACGGTGTCCTGGTCCTTGCCGTCCGGGGTCTTGTAACGGTCCACGTCCAGGGTGGACGGGAAGCCGTAGTAGTCCTTGACCTGCTGGAGCTGCTGGAAGGTCGGGGAGACCACATTCGGGTCGAGCAGCCGCAGGCTGGCCGTGGCGTCGGCGTCGGCGCGCAGCTGCTTGCGGTCCGCGTCCTTGGGCGCCTCGCCCTCGTAGTCCCGCACGTCGGAGCCGTCGATGCCGTACGCCTTGCGCGTGGCCTCGATGTTCTTCTTGATGTACGGCGTTTCCTTGGCCTGCTCATTGGGCTGGACCTGGAACTTCTGCACGATCGCCGGGTAGAGCCCGCCGATCAGGATCGCCGACAGCACCATCAGGCCGAAGCCGATGACGGGCAGCTGCCAGGTGCGCCGCCACAGCGTCGCGAAGAACAGCACGGCGCAGATCGCCGCGATGCAGAAGAGGATCGTCTTCGCGGGCAGATAGGCGTGGGCGTCCACATAGCGCAGACCGGTCCAGTTGCTGGACGACTTGAAGTCGCTCGACTTCACCGCAAGCCCGTACCGGTCGAGCCAGTACGCCACGGCCTTGAGGCTGACGAAGATGCCCAGCAGCACCGACAGATGGCCGGTGGCCGCGCCGGTCGCGCGGGCGCCCGGGCTGGTGACGCGCAGGCCTCCGTAGAGGTAGTGCACCAGCGCGGCGGCGACCAGCGAGAGCACCGTCGCCGCGAAGCCGAAGCTCAGCAGGAAGCGGTACCAGGGCAGGTCGAAGGCGTAGAACTTGACGTCCAAGTGGAACTGCGGGTCGTACTGGTGGAACGGCACGCCGTTGACCCACAGCAGCCAGGTACGCCACTGGCTGGACGCGGAAGCTCCCGCGATCAGCCCGACCACCACGGTGATCGCCAGCAGCACCCACTTCTTGTAGGGCGCGATGCCCATGCGGTAGCGGTCCAGGCTCTGCTGCTCCAGCGACATCGCGCTCAGCGGCGGCCGCAGCCGGTGCGCCAGCCAGATGTTGACGCCGACGGCCAGGGACATCAGCAGGCCGAAGACGAAGAACAGACCGATCTTGGTCCACAGGGTGGTGGTGAAGACCGAGGAGTAATGGACCGAGCGGTACCAGAGCCAGTCGGTCCAATACCCCGCGAACATGACGAAGAGCATGGCCAGCACGGCCAGCACACCCAGGGTCATGAGCAGGGTCCGGACTCGCCGGGACGGTCGGCCGACTCTGATCCGCGGCCCCGTCGGGCCTCCGCCGCGGTCCGGCATCTGGAAAGCCAAGGTGTGCACCTCGAAGTTCGCTGTCGACTAGCGGGTCCGGGCAGTAGGACCCAATGGAGCAACTTACCCAGGCTTTACTCAGTTCCCGTTTCCGGGTCCGATCAGGGCACGATATGACCCATGTCGAACGTTCCCCCTCCCTCCGGGCCCCTGGCCGCCAATCCGCTGACCCGTGCCGTCCTCGAGATCGACGAGTACGCCGCCGGGCTCGGCTGGGACCGCCCGGCCCGCCTCTTCGCCCTCGTCGACACCGCGCGGCTGCGCGAACAGGAGCCCGGCCTGGCCGCCCAGCTCGGGCTCGACGAGGAGACCGACACCACGGAGGCCGCCACCCTCACCCCCATCGAGCAGGACGAGCTGCCCGCTGGCACCCCCTTGGACGAGTTCCTGGCCACCATCGCCTGGCCCGACGCGGTGGTCGGCTGCGCACTCACCGTCGAGCGCCTGATGCTGCCGCCGTCCGCCGAGGACTCCGTGCCCCAGAACCTGAGCGAGAAGCAGCTCGCCGCCTGGGTCGCGAAGCATCCGGACCGCCAGGAGGTCCGCATGACGGTCGCGGTGCTGCGGGACGGGTCGCGCGAGGCGGCGGTGCGGCTGCGCGAGAAGGACTCGCCCACCGACGTGCTCACCGGCGCCGACCTGGTGCCGGGGCTGGCCGAGGCGCTGTCCGCCACCTTCGCCGACTGACGGCGGCGGGGGCCGCGGCGGGCCGGGGCTGCGGGGGCCTGCGGGGCCTCCGCTCAGCCCCCGCCCGGGCTCAGCCCTTGGCGCACTTGGGCAGTGCGGCGGTGTCCCCCGCGCGGATCTGCTTCAGGGCCTTCATCGCCCCGTCGAGAGTGTGCACCTTCACCAGCGTGAGGCCGCCGGGCTTGTCCGCGGCGGCCGCCGCGCAGTTCTCCTGGGGCGTGAGGAAGTACTCCGCGCCCGCCTTCCGCGCGCCGATGGTCTTCATCTGGATCCCGCCGATCGGGCCGACGGTGCCCATGTCGTCGATGGTGCCCGTGCCCGCGATGAACTTGCCGCCGGTCAGGTCCCCCGGCGACAGCCGGTCCACGATGCCCAGCGCGAACATCAGCCCGGCGCTCGGCCCGCCCACGTCGGCCAGCTTGATGTCGATCTTCAGCGGGAAGGTGTAGTCGACTCCGGGCCCGATGCCGACGATCGCCCGTCCGTCCTTCGCCTTCTCGGTGGTGACGGTGACCGACTCGCGGCGCGTGGCCTCCTTGTTCTGCTTCTCCGCCGCGGCCGCGTCCTTGGCCGGGACGACCGTGAAGACCACCTTCTCGCCGGGCTTGTGCTTGGTGATCAGCTTGGCGACGTCCTCAGCGCTGCGCACCGGCGAGCCGTCCACCTCCTTGATCACATCGCCCGCGTGCAGCTTGCCCTGGGCCGGCTTGTCCCGCTCCACGCGGGCCACGATGACGTGGGCCTTGACCTTCTTGCCCAGCTGCCTGAGCGCCGCCACCTTCGCGCTCTCCTGGGACTGGGTGAACTCCTCCGCGTTCTCCTGGTTCACCTCGTCCGCCGTCTTGTCGTCCGGGTAGAGCGTGCTGTGCGGCACCACCACTTCGTCATGGGCCAGCCAGCCGTAGACGGCCTCCACGAGGTTCATCTTGTACTCGGAGCCGGTGACGCGCACCGTCGTCATGTTCAGATGCCCGCCGGTGGTCTCACAGCCCTTCTGGCCGGAGATCTGAAGCACGCACTCGCCCTCGTGCGACCCCAGAGTGTTGTAGGTCGGCCCCGGCGACATCTCGGAGTACGGCACCGGGATCAGCAGCCCGGCGCACAGCAGCGCGATCAGCATCAGGAGGGAAGCGAGCATCGTCGCGGTGCGGCGTGGCATGGAACGACAGTACGGGACACGCCCGTCAGTGCACCGCCCGGGCCGTCCGTACGAGCCGACGGCCGAGGGCGGCGACGACTAGGCGGCGTCCGAATCGGAATGTGCGCGTTCCATCGCCTCACGGAACCGCGCGTACCCGGCGAGCTCGGCAACGTCCCCGGTCTTGCGGGTGCGTGAGGCCCAGCCCGTATAGAGCACGGCAGCCAGTGCGGCAAGAACCGGAATGAGCAACCACAGAAGCACACTCATAGCGGCCTCCCATCCCCATGACACAACCGCGACTGACAGATGAGCAGATTAATCCTCCGCCATGTCAACGCTCGGGGCAGGGTGCGGGTTACGCAACCGGAGTACATCCTTCAGCGGTACACCTCCACCCGCCCGCCCTAAGCGCCCCTTACGCGCCCACCCGCCCTCCCGTCACCCGACCACCACCCCTCAACGAGGCGCTACGCGCCCACCCATTCGTCTGTGCCGTCGCTGAAGGTCTGGTGCTTCCAGATGGGGACCTCGCTCTTGAGGTCGTCGATCAGCCGGCGGCAGGCCGCGAAGGCCTCGGCCCGGTGCGGGCAGGCCACGGCCACGACCACGGCCAGGTCCCCGATCGCGAGGTCCCCGACCCGGTGCACCGCCGCGAGCGCCCGCACCGGGAAGTCCGCCGCGACCTTCTCGGCCACCCGGCGCAGCTCCGCCTCGGCGGACGGGTGGGCTGAGTAGCCGAGTGCGCCCACGTCAGCGCCTCCGTCGTGGTCGCGCACTGTGCCGACGAACAGCGCGGTGCCCCCCGCGGCGGCGTCGCCGACCGCCCCGAACACCTCGTCGACGGACAGGGGGGTGTCACGGATCGCGAGCAGGCGGATCGGATCGGCGGCCGCGAGCTCGCCCGGATGGTCGTACCTACGTCCCATGCGCCCCATCGTGCCCCACCGCACTCACTCCACGGAATGCCGGATCTTGCCGGATGGCGGAACATGGTTTCCGCTCAGGCCCTGCGGCGTGCCCTACGGGCGCGGCGGACGATCGCCGCGGTGCCCACCAGGGCCACCGTCGCGCCGGCGGCGCCCAGCGTCGTGGCGGCGTCCTTGCGGCCGAGCCGCCGCCCGGCGACCGTGTGGCGCCCGGAGACCTCCTCCAGCAGCTCGGCAAGAACCTCCTCATTGGTCCACCGCGGGCGCCAGCCCGCCTCGTGCAGCCTGCTGCCGCTGACCGCCCAGGGGTGCATGGTGTACGCCAGGTCGCCCGCCGGGGACGGGGTCAGGCCGAGCCGGTGCAGCCGGGAGGCCGCGCCCAGGGCGACCGCGGAGGGCAGCTCCATGCGCCGGATGCCCGACAGCTCCTCGATCTCCTCCTGCTCCAGCCACCCGTCGCAGCCGACCGCCAGCTCACCCTCGACCTTCTCCAGGGCGGCGTACTCCAGCGCCTCGACCAGGTCCTCGACATGGCAGAACTGCCAGGTGGGCCGGGATCCGGCGACCACCAGGAGGCGCGGCGACTCGAAGTAGCGGGTGAGCGCGGTGTCCGTGCCGCCGACCAGGATGGCGGGGCGTACGACGGTGACGTTCAGCCCGGGGTGGGCCCTGGGCGCGCGCTGGGCGAGCCGCTCGATCTCCAGCAGGTCCCCGACGCCGGTGGCCTCTGCCGTGGCGCGCAGCTCCGCGTCCTCGGCGAGCGGCACGTCGTTGTCGGGCAGCGCCCCGTAGACCATCGCGGAGGTGCACAGCACCACGCGGCGCACCCCGGCGGCCGCGGCGGCGGTCAGGACGGTCTGGGTGCCGCGCACGTTGTAGGCCGTACGGGCGGCCGGATCGGTGCCCAGGTCGAGGTCGACGGCGAGGTGGACGACGACGTCGGCGCCCCGCAGCTTCTCGGCGATGGCCGGGTCACGCACGTCCAGGACATGCCACTGCGCCTCGGTCACCTCGCCGCGGCGCTCGTCGATGGCCAGGACGTGCTTGATCTCGTCGGATTCGGCGAGCCGCTGCGTGAGCAGGGCTCCGGCGCCCGACGCGGCGCCGGTGACCGCGACGACGGGGCGTCGCGCGGTGCGCGGCGTATCGTTTCGCGCTGCGCGAATTTCTCGGTCAGCGGCGCGAACTTCTCGGTCTGGGGAACTCACCGGGCGTCTCCAGCGGTTGTCTTCAGTACGCAGCGCACTGACGCATACGTACCAGGTGACGTCCATCCTGCCGCAGGCCCGCTATCAGCGAAGCACTGAGCCCGCAAACCGGCGAGGTGTCTAGGCTGGGTGGTGATGCAAGGCATTCGCCGCCGGCCCGGGCCGGCGGCCCTACGAGCCGAGGGAACCCGTGAGTGACACCCCATTCGGATTCGGCCTCCCGCCGGAGGAGCCGGATGACGGCGACGACGGCAAGAAGAAGGGCGGCCACGGCGGCAGTCAGGGCCCCGCGAATCCGTTCGGGTTCGGCGCGGGCGGTGGCGGCGGTGAGAATCCGTTCGCCGCGATGTTCGGGTCGCTGAACCCGAGCGACCTGGGCGCGGCCTTCCAGCAGCTGGGCCAGATGCTCTCCTATGAGGGCGGCCCGGTGAACTGGGACATGGCCAAGGACATCGCGCGGCAGACGGTGGCGCGCGGCACGGCGGACGGCACCAAGGACTCGAGCGTCGGCCCGGCCGAGCGCGCCGCGGTCCAGGAGGCCCTCCGCCTGGCCGACCTGTGGCTGGACGGCGTCACGTCGCTGCCCTCCGGCTCGGGCGCCGCGCTGGCCTGGAGCCGCGCCGAGTGGGTCGAGGCCACCCTGCCGGTGTGGAAGGACCTGGTGGACCCGGTCGCCGAGCGGGTCGGCGCCGCCATGGGCGATGTGCTCCCCGAGGAGATGCAGGCCATGGCCGGCCCGCTGCTCGGGATGATGCGCTCCATGGGTGGCGCGATGTTCGGCACCCAGATCGGGCAGGCGGTGGGCGTGCTGGCCGGCGAGGTCGTCGGCTCCACGGACATCGGGCTGCCCCTGGGGCCCGTGGGCAAGGCGGCGCTGCTCCCGATCAACATCGCGGCGTTCGGCTCCGGGCTCGGCGTCCCCGAGGAGGAGGTCCGGCTGTACCTGGCGCTGCGCGAGGCCGCCCACCAGCGGCTGTTCTCGCATGTGCCGTGGCTGCGCTCGCATCTGTTCGGCGCGGTCGAGGGGTACGCCCGCGGGATCAAGGTTGACACCGCGAAGCTGGAGGACGCGGTCGGCCAGCTCGACCCGACCCACCCGGAGCAGCTGCAGGAGGCGCTCCAGCAGGGCATGTTCCAGCCGGAGGACACCCCGGCCCAGAAGGCCGCGCTGGCGCGTCTGGAGACCGCCCTGGCGCTCGTCGAGGGCTGGGTGGACGCGGTGGTGCACGCCGCCGCGGCGCCCCATCTGCCGTCGGCCGACGCCCTGCGCGAGACGCTGCGGCGGCGCCGGGCGAGCGGCGGCCCCGCCGAGCAGACCTTCGCCACGCTGATCGGCCTGGAGCTGCGGCCGCGCCGGCTGCGCGACGCCTCGCGGCTGTGGGCCTCGCTGACCGACGCCCGCGGTGTGGACGGGCGCGACGGGCTGTGGGCGCACCCCGACATGCTGCCGACGGCCGAGGACCTGGACGACCCGGACGGCTTCGTCCACCGCGAGCAGCTGGACTTCTCCGAGCTGGACAAGATGCTCGGCGAGGCCGCGGGCGGCGAGAAGGGCACCGGCGGCCCTCAGCAGGCCGGCGGCGCCCAGGACGGCGAGGACGACGGCGACAAGGGCAGCGGCGGCAAGGGCGAGAGCGGCCGGTGAGTCTGCACCAGGACGCGGCGCGCGTGCTGCGCGAGTGGCCCGCGCCGGACGCCGCGCAGGACCGGCTGCGGCAGGACTACGGCGACCATCTGGCCGCGTATCCGGACGGCATGTGGAAGGCCTGCCAGGACGGGCACATCACGGCCAGCGCGCTGGTGATCGACCCGTCCCAGGAGCGGGTCCTGCTGACGCTGCACCGCAAACTGAAGATGTGGCTCCAGATGGGCGGCCACTGCGAGCCCGAGGACGCCACCCTGGCGGGCGCGGCGCTGCGCGAGGCCACCGAGGAGTCCGGGATCGAGGGGCTGACGCTGCTGCCGGGCGGCCCGGTGCGTCTCGACCGCCATCGGACCCCGTGCGCCTGGCACCTGGATGTGCAGTACGCGGCGCTGGCCCCGCGGGGCGCGGTCGCGGCGATCAGCGAGGAGTCGCTGGATCTGCGCTGGTTCGGCTATGACGAGGTGGCGGGCGTGGCCGACGAGTCGGTGCACCGCCTGGTGGCCCGTACCCGCGCGCTGGTGTAACGACCTGGGGCGCCATAGGGAGTGGGCCAAGGAGCGGCGTCCGGTGCGGTCGATCGCAAGGCACCGGAAGGTCCTCGTAGCGGAGCTACTTGGGCATTTCGGTAACGCCGCGAGCGGCCGTGCTGGACGTCGCGACGCCGCTCCCTATGGCGCCCCAGGTCGTAAGGGAAGCGCGCGGGTACGGCGGGCCCCGGGCCGCCACACCCGGGGCGTCGACTGCCGTCGGCCGACATCAGCGGCCGTCGGTGGCCGTCAGTTGCTGAAGATGTTGCCCTGGTTCTGCCCACGGGCGCCCTGCTGGCCCATGCCGAACTGGGCGGCCGCCCCGCCGCCGATCGTCGCGTCCTGCGGCGGCAGCAGCTCGCTGGGCTGCACCAGCGCATAGCCCTGGCCGAGGAAGCTGAGCTCCCAGCCCTCCCCCGTGTTGCCACGGCGCCGCCACACTCCGCTGGAGTGCGTCTGGGCCTGCATCTGGACCCGCAGCGAGGTGGACCAGGCGACGATGGCGTCCGCGTCCACATTGACGTACTTGTCGGGGGTGACCTGCATCATCAGCGGCTGGCCCGAGGTCATCAGGGCCACCTTGCCGCGGCCGGAGATGTTGAGGTTGTACTTCCCCGAGCCGGAGATGCCGTACTGGCTGTCCACCGCGATCGACTCCCAGTGCAGGGTGGAGTCGAGCGCGAGCACATAGGCGCTGTCGACGGTCAGCCCCTCGTGGTCCACATCCAGGACGTGGATGTGCTGCGCGAGGTTGGCCAGGTAGACGGTGCCCTGGCCGGAGCAGCGCATCAGGTCCAGCGCCTCGCCGGTGCGGGCCCGGGCGCGCTGCTGCCCCTGCGTCTGGTATTCGCCGTCGAACTCGATCAGCCCCTGGTAGGCGACCATGGCGCCCTTGCGGGCCAGTACGTCCTCATGGCCGTTGAGGGCGACCCGCAGCAGCTGCGGGTTCTGAAGCGCGTAGCGGTCCTGGGTCTGGGCCTCGGTGAAGCCGAAAAGCGGGCTCTGCATGGTGTCTTCGCTCCCCCTCAGCCCCGCGCCCGGAGCCGGTCAGTGCTGTCCTCGCTGGGCTGGACGACGACGAAGCCCTGCCCGGAGAAGCCGAGCTGGTAGGCCTCGCCGCTGCCCCGGCCGATCAGGGACGACGCCTTGAAGCTGCGCTTCCCCTTCACCTTGAGATTGGTGGACCAGGCCACAAGTGCGTCCGGGTCCACATAGGTCTCGTCCTCGCCGCGGCCGCAGTCGACCACGATGGGGGTGCCCCGGGAGGTCAGGGCGACCCAGCCGGTGCCGGAGACGCCCACGTTGAACAGGCCCTGCCCGGCGAACTTGGCGATCCCCTTGACCCGCTCGACGCCCCACTGGAGGTGGGCGTCGAAGGCAAGCAGATTGGTCCCGTTCACCGACAGCGAGTCGCCGTTGAGGTTGACGCACACGACGTCCGCGCCGTAGTCGGCGAGATAGAGCAGGCCGTCGCCGCTGCACTTCATGAGCGGGGCGCCCTCCCCGGTGAACCACTGGGAGGCCATCTGGCGCACCGCGGGCGGGTTGGGCTCGTACTGGATGAAGCCCTCGTACGCGACCATCGAGCCGGTGCGGGCGAAGAGGTCCTGGCCGCTCTGCATGGCGACCTTGAGCATGCTGCTGCCGTGGTTCTCCATCCGGGCGGAGACCGGGGCCGGCGCGTAACCGTTGATCAGTTGCTGGTCCATGGCGGTCCCTTTAGACCTCGTAGGGCTGGACGACGATGAAGTTGCCGGGCGCACCGCGGAACTGGAGGTTCACGGTCTCCCCGCTGTGGCCGGGGTAGGCGTTGCGGCGCAGCCGCACCTGGCTGGAGATGATCACCTGTGAGGCGGCGGACCAGGCGACGACGGCGTTGGCGTCGGCGAAGGTCGTGGGGGTGACCGGCAGCACGACGGGCGTGCCCAGGGTCTTCACGACGACGGTCCCGGTGCCCTGGAACTGCATGGTGAACAGCGCCCCGCCGGGGATCCCGTGGCCCTCGATCCGGCGCACCTCGTGGTGCAGCCCCTCGTCGAAGGCCAGCACGCTCTCGGCGGACACGCAGATCGCGTCGCCCTGGAGCTCGATGGGGTGGAGTTCGGCGGCATCCTCGGCGAGGAAGACCTGGCCCTGGCCGGTGCAGCGCATCAGCTGCATCTCCTGGCCGGTCGCGTTGCCCGTGATCCGGCCGCGGAAGCCGGCGCCCTTGTAGCTGAAGTCGACCTTGCCCTGGTAGAGCACCATCGAGCCCTGGCGGGCCAGGATCGGCTGGCCGCCGACCCCGAGGTCGGCCCGGATGAGCCGGGGGTTCTGCGGCGTCCAGCGCTGGCCGGTGGGCGCCTCGCGGTACTTGGCGAGCGCGGCCTGGACGCCGGGGGCGGCGCCGCCGCCCTGCGGCTGGGCCGGCTGGCCGTACGGCGCGGGTTGGCCGGGGTACGGGGCGGGCTGGGCGGGCTGGCCGTACGGGGCGGGGGCCGGGGGCATCTGGCCCGGGGGCTGGCCGAACTGCGGCTGGCCGGGGTACGGCGCGGGCTGGCCCGGGGGCGGCACCTGGCCGGGCGGCGGCACCTGGCCGGGGGGCACGATCGGCGCGGCGATGGTCGGTGCCGCGTGCATCTGCGGCGGGTTGGGGGCCACCGGAGGGGGCGTGCTGCCGGGCGGCGGCGCGAAGCCCTGCGCGGGCGCGGGCTGCGGGGCCTGCGGTGCGGGCTGCGGCGGGCCGAAGTCCGGGGCGGGCTGCGGCGCGGCGGCCGGGGGCGCGAACCCCGGCGCGGGGGCGGCCTGGCCGGGCGGCGCGAAGCCGGGGGCCGCGCCCTGGGCGGGGGCGGGCTCCTCCTCGGCGACCTCGCCGCCGAAGTTCTTGAGGAGCGCGTCGAGGCCGCCGTCGAAGCCCTGGCCCACCGCGGCGAACCGCCACACGTCCTTGAGGTAGAAGTCACCGAGCATCACGGCGCGTTCGGTGCTGAACTCCGCGCCGGTGAAGGAGTAGCGGACGACCTCCTCGCCGCCCGCGACGACCCGGATGTAACCGGGGCCGACCTGGGACATCTGGCCCGCGCCGTCGATGGTGGCGGTGAAGGAGAGCTTGTGGATGTGGGCCGGGATGCTGTCGAGGGTGACGCGGAACGACTCGGCGTCGCCGGCCTGCGCCCCGAGCTGCTGGATCGCTTCCTCGGGGGACTTGGGCTGGTTGAAGAAGATGAAGTAGCGGTCGTCGGAGAGCCGCTCGTCGGCGTCGAGGCCGAAGCAGGTGATGTCGAAGGTCAGGCCGGGCCCGGCGATCTGCACACCGACATACAGATCCCTCCCCGCGGTCAGATCACTGAGCTTGGCCTTGTGGCCGCGTTGGAATTCCCTGGCCATACGTAACGACCGTCCCCCATCCCGATAGCGGAGAATGCATTGCGCGCCAGGCTAACCGCTGCCGCCGAGAAGGAGCGACGCCGGGGAGCGACGTGTGGTTCCGGTGACTACTCGGCCGGGGCCGGGGGGAGGTGCGGCAGTCTTCCTGCGGCCACCACGCCCTCCAGATACCCCCGCGCCCGCTCGGTCCGCGGATACGACTCCAGCAGCTGCCAGAAGCGCCGGCCGTGGCCGGGCACCAGCAGATGGGCCAGCTCGTGGACGAGGACGTAGTCCACCACGTACTCCGGCATCCCCTGGAGGCGGTGCGAGAGCCGGATGCTGCCCTCGGACGGGGTGCACGACCCCCAGCGGGTGTTCTGGTTGGTGACCCAGCGGACGCTGGCGGGGCGGGCCCGCCCCGCCAGGTACTGCTCGGACAGCCACTCGGCGCGGTCCGCGAGCTCCGTGTCGCCGAGCATCCGCTTGCTCTCCTGTGCGGCGAGCTTGTCGAGCATCACCCCGACCCAGCGCTGCTCCTCCGCCTCGGACATGCGGGCGGGGATCAGGACGATGGTGCGGTCGCCCTCGCGGTACGCCGAGACCGTTCTGCGCCGCCGTGTGCTCCGGCGGACCTCGACCGCGCCCGGGCCCCGGCCGGGCGGGCTCTGGGCGCCGCGCGTCCTGGCGGCGCTGTGCGAAGAAGTCTCCCCGGCGAGGTGGGGGGAACGGTCGGCAGACACCCCTTGACGTTACCCGCTGGCAGCCGGGGAAGTCCCGCCGCGCACCGGGTCGCCGGACGAACCACTCCACCGTGGTCATCGCTTGTACGACTATCCCCCGGGGCTGTGGACAACTTTCGGCGGCGGCGTGGCGGGGTCGCGCAAGCTGGGTGCAGTTCGGAGACGGGGACTGTGACCACGGGGGTGGCGATGCATCCGATGCTCAAGCCCGCGCTGCGGCGCGGCTGGCGAAGCCGGGACACCGTGCAGTTCGGGGTGGCCCGGGCCCATGCGGTGGTGGTGGGGCCGCTGGACACGGCGACGGGCAGCTTTCTGGAGCTGCTGGACGGCACGCGCGGGCTGCCGCTGCTGCGGGAGGAGGCCAGGGCCCTGGGGTTGCCGGAGGGGCGGGCCGACGCACTGGTGGAGCGGCTGGCGGCGGCCGGTCTGCTCGACGATCCGGTGGAGGGCGGTGAGCGGGCGGCCGCGGCCTGGGGCCGCGGGGCGGCCCTCGATCGGCTGCGGCCCGATCTGGCGGCGCTGTCGGTGCTGTGTCCCGAGCCGGGGGCCGGGGCGCGGCTGCTGGCCGCGCGCGGTGCGATGCGTGTGCAGGTGAGGGGCGCGGGCCGGGTCGGGGCGGCGGTGGCGGCGCTGCTGTCGGCCTCGGGGGTCGGGCGGGTCGATGTGGTGGACGGCGGCTGTGTCGAGCCGTGGGATGTGATGCCCGGCGGGCTGCCGCCCGAGCGGATCGGCGAGCGGCGGGACGCGGCGGCGCGCGGCCTGGTGCGGCGGTCCGCGCCGGGGCCGATGCCGCGCCGGCCGTCGGCGGGCCCGATGCCCTCGGGCGAGCCGGGGCTGAGCCTGGTGGTGTTCGCCCCGCGCGACGGGCTCGCGGCCTATGCACCGGATCCGGCGGAGGCCGAGCCGCTGCTGGCCTCGGGGACACCTCATCTGTACGCGGGGGTGCTGGAGGCGACGGGGGTGGTGGGGCCGCTGGTGTGCCCGGGGATCACCCCGTGTGCGGGGTGCGTCGCGGCGGGGCGGGCCGAGCGGGAGCCGGCCTGGCCGAGGATGCTGGCGCAGTGGCGGTCCGGCCGCCGCCGGCCCACCTGGGCCTGCGACACCGCGTTGGCCACGGTGGTCGCGGGGGTCACGGCCGTGCATGCGCTGGGTTTTCTGGACGGGCGGCTGCCGGCCGCCGCCGGAGCCCGGTTGGAGGCGGCGCTACCGGCTCTCACCTGGGACATGCGGCGGATCGAGCCCCATGCGGAATGCGGCTGCGGTGCGGCGGAGCGGACTGATGCGGTATATGCCTCGGTTGCCGAGGACCCGCACGCGACAATGTCCGGGTGACCGGCGTCCGCCAAGTGGGCGACGGGGGCCCGGGGGCCACCTCCCGGGAATGGCTCAGCTGTAGTTGGAGGGGCGCATGTCCGATCTGCCGCGCAAGGCGATCACCCGTACCGCCAAGCTGGCGACGCTGCCCTTGGGGTTCGCCGGGCGCGCCACCTGGGGTCTGGGGAAGCGGATAGGGGGACGGCCGGCGGAGATCGTCGCGCGAGAGGTGCAACAGCGCACCGCGGAGCAGATGTTCAAGGTGCTCGGCGAGCTCAAGGGCGGTGCGATGAAGCTCGGCCAGGCCATGTCGGTCTTCGAGTCGGCGCTGCCGGAAGAGATAGCCAAGCCCTATCGGGCGGCGCTGACCAAGCTCCAGGAGGCGGCGCCACCCATGCCGACCCGCACGGTGCACGGCGCGCTGGAGCAGCGGCTGGGCCCGGAGTGGCGCGAACTGTTCGCCGAGTTCGACGACAAGCCCGCGGCGTCCGCCTCGATCGGGCAGGTGCACCGGGCGGTGTGGCACGACGGGCGCACGGTCGCGGTCAAGGTGCAGTACCCGGGCGCGGGCGAGGCACTGATATCCGACTTGAACCAATTGAGCCGATTTGCCCGAGTCTTGGGGCCGTTGGTGCCGGGCCTGGATGTCAAGCCGCTCATCGCCGAGCTGCGCGAGCGGGTGGCGGAGGAGCTGGACTACGAGCTGGAGGCCGACTCTCAGCGCATCCACGCCGAGGAGTACGCGGAAGATCCGGATGTGGTGGTCCCGCAGGTGGTGCACCAGAGCGACCAGGTGCTGATCACGGAATGGCTGGACGGCATACCGCTCTCCGAGGTGATAGCCGAGGGCACGCCCGAGGAGCGGAACCGGGCCGGACAGCTGCTCGCGCGCTTCCTGTTCTCGGGCGCCTCCCGCACCGGGCTGCTGCACGCCGACCCGCACCCGGGCAACTTCCGGCTGCTGACCGGTGACGCCCCGGATGGTCCGCCGGAGAAGTGGAAGCTGGGGGTGCTGGACTTCGGTTCGATGGACCGGCTCCCGGGCGGGCTTCCCGAGCCCATCGGCATCGCCCTGCGGATGGCGCTGGAGGGCGATGCCCAGGGGGTCTATGACCTGCTGCGCGGCGAGGGGTTCGTCAAGCCGGCCATCGAGCTCGACCCGGAGGCGCTGCTGGACTTCCTGCTGCCCATGCTGGAGCCGGCCCAGGTGGAGGAGTTCACCTTCGACCGCCAGTGGCTGCGCCGCCAGGCGGCGCGGGTGGCCGATCGTCGCTCCCCGGTCTATGAGCTGGGCAACCAGCTCAATCTGCCGCCCGCCTATCTGCTGATCCACCGGGTGTGCCTGAGCACGATCGGGGTGCTGTGCCAGCTGGGCGCGGAGGTGCGGCTGCGCAATGAGCTGGAGGACTGGGTGCCCGGCTTCGCCGAGCGGGACGAGGAATACACAGAAGAAGCAGCAGAGGCACCCGAGACGGTCGAGGCCGTCGAGGCCACAGAGGTGGAGGAAGCGGACAAGGGTTCGTCGGAGATCGTCGCTGAGGTGCCCGGGAAGACGGCTGAGGCATCTGCCTGAAGCGTCCGCCCTCATGGCGGACAGACGAAGGGGCCGGTCCGATCGGACCGGCCCCTTCGTATCCCCCTGTGTTACTGCATGACCGCCACGGCCAGAGCGCGGCGGGCGCGGAGCGAGGCGCGCTCCGCACGGCGCTGCATCCGCCGCGCCGCGGCGAGCCGGAGCGCCCTGCGTTGAGACTCGGCCTCGTGCAGTCGTTCACGCATATGCGCACGGGCCAGGGCTTCTGGGATGAGTTGCATTTCACGGGTCCTGTTCTGGCGCGACTCGGTCGCACCCGAAGTGTTGCGGGCTGAGGTGTCGGAGACGGACGGGGTCATCGGGACCTGTTTCATCGGGTCGTGCGTCGCTGGGCGATCGATGGTGCCGGTGGCGTTCATGCCATGACCGGGTTCTTGCGCGGGCGACCACGCGGCCGCTTCCGGGCGACGACGACGCCCTGGACGAAGAGCTCGCCGCCCCACACCCCCCAGGGCTCACGGCGGTCCTTGGCCCCGGCGAGGCAGGCCTCACGCAGCGGGCAGGTCTGACAGAGCGACTTGGCGTACTCGACGTCGGCCGGGGACTCGGCGAAGAAGACTTCCGGGTCGTAGGAGCGGCACGGCACGGCCACGCCGAGGTTCTCGATGGCCTCATCCAACTCGGTGAGGGCGGTAAGCGGGGTCAAGGAGTCCTCCGAAGGGTCGGGCGGGGGGATCAGGTCGGTCGCTACGGACGGCGTGTGTGCCTTGAGTTGCACGGTCGTCAGTTCCTCGTCTTTTCGGTCCGGCTGGTGGCCGGACGCGGGCAAATCAAAAGGGCCGCGGATCCCGGTGTGGGTTCCGCGGCCCTGGAAGGTGCCGACCTGATCGTGGATCAGGCTGGATAACTCCAGGGTCCAAGCCCGCGGAGGGCCCACTTCTGGTGGTGCTGCTGCGTCGTCCGGGATCCGGCACCATTGGCCGCAAACGCATAGGCAATCGCCCGCGCGGTCGCTGCTACCGCAGGTGCCTGGATCGGTCGCTCGCTGAGACGTGCTTCATTGGCGCCGGTGGACAGACCGGTGCCAGGCAGTTCAAAGCCGAGCGGGCAGGCGGCGACGACCGAACGATCGGTCATTTTGATGGTCTTCATGAAGCTGATCATTGGGCTCGCCTCCTCTCGGCGTCTCAGGGACCGTCTCGAATCCGGTCCGGCTAGTTCAGTACAACACGGATTCATCGGATCCCGGAAGGGCCGTTGTCTCCGTGCTCGGAAGGCTATGGGTATGCGCTCCGCGCGCGCAAACTATTTTTCCGTCGAGTTTTGCGCGGTGTCTTCGGGACCACTTCCGCCGGTCCCGTCGGCATCCTCCGCCCGGGTGAGTTCCCGCCCGGAGCAGAGCATGAGGACGTCGGCACCGAACTTGTCGAGCTTCCGCCTCCCCACTCCAGGGATGCCGGCAAGCTCCCCTTCGGTTCCCGGCACAGCCTCGGCGATCGCCAGCAGCGTCTTGTCGGTGAAGACGCAATAGGCGGGCTGACTCAGCTGTCCGGCCTGCTCGGCCCGCCAGTCCCGCAGCCGCTCGTACAGCGCCTCGTCCATCTCGGAGGGGCAGTCCTCGCAGCGCCTCAGCTTCATCTCGCCCCCGTCCGTCAGCGTCCTGCCGCACACCCGGCAGTGGACCGGGCCACGCCGCTTGCGGACCGGGCCGGTCGCGCCGCCGCTGACGCCGCGCTCGATGCCGCCGCCCCCGCCCGGAGCGCGGGGGACGGAGGCCGCGGAGCCGGGGCGCAGCCCGTTCAGAAAACGGCTGGGGCGGCGGTTCGCGCGGCCCCCGGGAGAGCGCGAGAGGGCCCAGGAGAGGGCCAGATGGCGGCGGGCGCGGGTGACCCCCACATAGAGCAGCCGACGCTCCTCCTCCACCTGCGCGTCGGTCTTGGCGTAGGTGATGGGCACCATGCCCTCGGTGAGCCCGACCAGAAAGACCGCGTCCCACTCCAACCCCTTGGCGGCGTGCAGTGAGGCGAGTGTCACACCCTCCACCGTGGGCGCGTGCTGGGCCGCCGCCCGCTCGTCGAGCTCCGCCACCAGGTGGGCCAGGGTGACCTGGTGGCCCTCCGCCAGACGGCCCGCGCAGAACTGCTCGGCCAGCCGCACCAGCGCCGCCAGGGACTCCCAGCGGTCCCGCACCGCGCCCGACCCGGCCGGGGGCTCCGGCGTCCAGCCGCGGGTGCCCAGCACGGCCCGCACCTGGGAGGGGACATCCGCGTCCGTCAGCGCGGGGTCGGCGCTTCCGGCGCGGGCCGCGCCGCGCAGCAGCAGCCCGGCCTCACGCACCTCGGAGCGCTCGAAGAACCGCTCGGCGCCGCGCAGCTGGTAGGGCACCTGGGCATCGGCCAGCGCCTGCTCGTACACCTCCGACTGTGCGTTGACCCGGTAGAGGATGGCGACCTCGCTCGCCGGGATCCCGCCGCCGCCCCGCTCCACGGGGGTGATCAGCTCGCGGATCCGGCGGGCCACCCCCTCGGCCTCGGCCGGCTCGTCCGCGTAGGCCGAATAGACCGGGTCGGGTCCCGGCTCGCGCTGCGACACCAGCTCCAGCCGGTGCTCGGCCGCCCGGCCCCGGGCCTGGGCCAGCACCCCGTTGGCCAGGTGCACGACCTGGGGCGTGGAGCGGTAGTCGCGGATCAGCTTGACGACCGTGGCACCCGGGTGGCGGGTGCGGAAGTTCAGCAGATGGTCGGGGGTGGCGCCGGTGAAGGAGTAGATGGTCTGGCTGGCGTCGCCGACCACGCACAGGGTCTCCCGGTCGCCGAGCCACAACTCGAGCAGCCGCTGCTGGAGCGGGCTGACGTCCTGGTATTCGTCGACCACGAAGTGCTGGTACTGACGGCGCACCTGGTCGGCGATGTCATGCCGCTCCTGGAGCACCCCGACCGTCAGCAGCAGCACATCCTCGAAGTCGATCACCCCGCGCTCGCGCTTGAGCTGCTCGTACATGCCGTAGATCCGGGCGATCTCGGCGGCGTCGCGCGGGGCCTCCCGGCCGGACTTGGCGGCCGCGGCCGGATAGTCCTCGGGCACCGTCTGGGTGACCTTCGACCACTCGATCTCGCCCGTCACATCCCGCAGCTCATTGCGGTCCAGCCGGACCCGGCAACGCGCCGCGGCCTCCGCGACCAGCTGCACCTTGCGCTCCGCCAGCCGCGGCACCTCGCCGCCCACCGCCTTGGGCCAGAAGTACTGGAGCTGGCGCAGCGCGGCCGAGTGGAAGGTGCGCGCCTGCACCCCGCCCGCGCCCAGCTGCCGCAGCCGCCCGCGCATCTCCCCCGCCGCGCGGTTGGTGAAGGTGACGGCGAGCACGCTCGCGGGCTGGAAGACTCCCGCACGCACCCCGTAGGCGATCCGGTGGGTGATGGCACGGGTCTTGCCCGTGCCGGCTCCGGCCAGCACGCACACCGGGCCCTGGAGGGCCGTGGCCACCTCGCGCTGCTCCGGATCGAGCCCTTCGAGCACCGCGTCGGCGTCGCGCGGAACCGCCGCGTACTCGGCCGGCGTGGAGACTCGCGGGAAGAGAGGGGAGGGCGTTGCTGCTGTCACCCCGCCATGCTGCCAGGTCCGCTGAGACCGCCGGGACGGTTGTCCACAGCCGTGACCACCCGGTCATCTCATCTGCCTGCCGGTCATCCGCCTGCCGATCATCTGCCTGCCGGCGGGGGCCCCGTCGCACGGCGGCGAGGGTCGCGCGGCGGCGGGGGAATCTCCGGGGCCGGGCGGACGTTCCACCACTGCCATACGCCGAGCCTCACGGAGAGGCCGAGCCCCGAGGAGAGTAGGACCGATGTCCGGCACTGTGACGATGTACAGCACCACCTGGTGCGGCTACTGCCGCCGGCTCAAGGGCCAGATGGACCGCGAGGGAATCGCGTACACCGAGGTCAACATCGAGCAGGACCCGGAGTCGGCGGCCTTCGTCGAGAAGGCGAACGGCGGCAACCAGACGGTGCCCACCGTGCTCTTCGCCGACGGCTCGACCCTGACCAACCCCTCCCTCGCCCAGGTCAAGGCGAAGGTCGGCGCCTGAGCCTGGCGCCTGTGCCCAGCCTCACACCCGGGCTCGCACCCGGCCTCGGGCGCGGGCTCAGGCCCTGGGCAGCGGCTCCCCGTACCAGAGCTCGATGAGACGGGCCGCGATCGAGATACCCGACGGAGGGAGCACCTCCCCGGACTTGAACGCGGCCCGCAGCTCGTCCCGCGAGAACCAGCGCGCCTCGTGGATCTCCTCCCCGTCCACCTGGATCCGGGAGGTGGTGGCGCGCGCCATGAAGCCGAGCATCAGGCTGGACGGGAACGGCCACGGCTGGCTGGCCACATACTCGACCTGGCCGACCGTGACGCCCGCCTCCTCCGCCACCTCGCGCACCACGGCATGCTCGATCGACTCGCCCGGCTCGACGAAGCCCGCGAGCGTCGAGAAGCGCCCCTCGGGCCAGTGCATCTGGCGGCCCAGCAGCGCCCGGTCCTGCTCGTCGGTCACCAGCATGATCACGGCCGGGTCCGTCCGCGGATAGTGCTCGGCCCCGCAGGCCGGGCAGCGGCGGATGTGCCCCGCCGCCGCGATCACCGTGCGCTCGCCGCAGCGCGAGCAGAAGCGGTGCAGCCGCTGCCAGTTCTCCAGCGCCACCGCGTGCACCAGCAGCCCGGCGTCCCGCGCCGACAGCAGCGCGCCCGCCTCCCGCAGCCCCGCGGGGCGCGCCGACTGGTCCATCCGGCCCGGCAGCGCGTCCTTCTGGAGCGCGAAGTAGCGCACCCCGTCGTCGTCGGTGCCCAGGAAGTAGCGGTGGTTCTCGGTGAGCGGGGCCTCGAAGGACGGGGTCATGACGAGCTCGGTGCGCCCGTCGGAGGTGTCGTCGACCAGCGCCTGGCCGCCGGAGACCACGAAGACCCGCGTCGTCGGGTGGCTCCACGCCGCGGCCAGCCACGCCTCGTCCAGACGGTGGTGCGCGGCACGGTCGATGCCGCTCGCGCCGCTGAGGGCGATCGGCAAGTCGTCGGTGCGATCGGTCCAGGTGGTCACGGCTGCTTCCAACTCCCCCTGAGGAACGGGTGTCTTACCTACATATGCGTGCTATACGGGGCGTTTCTCCGCGAGATCGCACCACAGGTACGCGGCCGTCTCGGCGCCCCTCATGAGCAGGTCGAGCTCGACCTTCTCGTTCGGCGCGTGCCAGCCGTCGGAGGGCACCGAGATGCCCAGGAAGAGCACCGGCGCCCCGAGCACGTCCTGAAGATCGGCGGCCGGTCCCGAGCCGCCCTCCCGGGTGAAGCGGATCTCGGTGCCGAAGGCCCGCCCCATGGCCCGCGCCAGCGACTGGAGCGCCGGGTGGTCGAGGGGGGTCAGACAGGGGCGGGTCGCGTTCCCGAAGGCGATCTCATGGCGGATGCCCGTCGGGAGCCGGGCCGCGACCCACTCCCGCACCGCCGGCTCGAGCTTGTCCGCGTCCTGGCCCGCCACCAGCCGGAAGGACAGCTTCAGCTGGGCGTACGACGGCACGATCGTCTTGCCGCCCGGCCCCTGGTAACCCCCGCCGATCCCGTTGACCTCCGCGGTCGGGCGGGCCCAGATCCGCTCCAGGGTGGAGTGGCCCGCCTCGCCGAGCGTGGCGTGCGAGTGCGCCGAGCGCAGCCAGGCGCCCTCGTCGAAGGGCAGCTCGGCGAACAGCTCGCGCTCGCGGTCGGTCAGCTCCACGACCCCGTCGTAGAAGCCGGGGATGGCGACGCGGCGGTCGGCGTCGTGCAGGGCGGCGGCCAGCCGGGCCGCCTCGGTGGCCGGGTTCGGGACCGCGCCGCCGAACGAGCCGGAGTGGATGTCCTGGTCGGGGCCGTAGAGATCGATCTGGCAGTCCGCGAGACCGCGCATGCCCGTGCAGACGGTCGGGGTGTCCTCGGACCACATCCCGGTGTCGGAGACGATCACGGTGTCACAGGCGAGCCGGTCGGCGTGGGCCTGGATCAGCTCGGCGAAGTGCGGCGAGCCGGACTCCTCCTCGCCCTCGACGATCAGCTTCAGGTTGACCGCGGGGGCGGTACGGCCGGTCGCCGCGAGGTGGGCCCGTACGCCCAGGGTGTGCAGGAACACCTGCCCCTTGTCGTCGGCGGCGCCGCGCGCGTACAGCCTGCCGTCCTTGACTGTGGGCTCGAAGGGCTCGGTGTGCCAGCCGTCCTCCCGGGCGGCGGGCTGGACGTCGTGATGCCCGTAGACCAGCACGGTCGGGGCGTCCGGATCACCGGACGGCCACTCCGCGAACACGGCCGGCGCCCCGGCCGTCGGCCAGGTCTCGGCCACCGGGAACCCCGTGGCGGTCAGGCTCGCCGCCAGCCACTCCGCGCTCCGCCGGACGTCGTCGGCGCGGGCGGGGTCGGCGGACACGGACGGAATGCGCAGCCACTCGGCGAGATCATCGAGGAACGCGGCGCGGTTGCCTTCCACGTAGGTGCGGACGGCGATGTCCGTGTCCGGGGTATTACTCATGCACTTGAGCCTATCCGGCCCGGAGGGGTGCCAGGGCCGGGGTCCACGCGCGGCCGCCGCCGCTATGTGTTCTCCGTCACGTGTTCCTCGGCTTGCTCGGCGTGCGGCTCGTGCTCCTCGCCGAGCAGGATGCGCTCGAGCCCGGCCCGGCCCGGCAGGTCGGCCGGGCGGACGACGTCGCCGGTGCGCACATAGAGGAACGCCGCCGAGACCGCCGACAGGGGCAGACCGCGCTGCTCCGCCCAGGCCAGGCGGTAGACCGCCAGCTGGAGCGGGTCGGCGTCCTGCGAGCGGCCGGTCTTCCAGTCGACGATCTCGTACCGCACGCCCGGCCCGGCCCCGGCGGCCCGCGGCACCCGGTACACCGCGTCGATCCGGCCCCGGATCGTCCGGCCCGCCAGCGCCAGCTGGAACGGCTCCTCGACGCGGTAAGGGGTGCGCCGCGCGTACGGCGTGCGCGCGAACGCCTCCTTGAGCTCGGCCAGGTCCCGCTCGTTCGCGATCTCCGGCTCGTGGTCCTCGCCGCCGGGCAGCTCGTCCGGGCCGAGGAACGGGAGCGGCAGCGCCTCGAAGCGCGACTCCACCCAGGCGTGGAAGCGGGTGCCGCGGCGGGCGGCGGGGCGCGGCGGGCGCGGCATGGGGCGGGCCAGCTCCCGCGCGAAGCCGTCGGGGTCGGCGGCGAGGCGCAGCAGCTGCGAGGCGCTGAGGGTGTACGGCATCGGCACGTCGCGGACGGTCGCGCGGGCGCGGCGCAGCTCGCCGGCGAGCGCGTCCAGGTCCCGGTCCCAGGAGCCGACCAGCCGCGCCTCCTCCGGCGACAGGCCGCCGCCGGGCGATGCGGCTGCCCCTACCGGGGTCGGGTGGGGGTCGGCTTCGGCAGGCCAGTCGGCCCACAGGTCGTCGTCGGGTCGGTCTCCTCCCTCGCTCCGCCCCTTCCCGGCGGCGTCGGGGTCGGGGTACGGCTCATCGGCGTACGCCTCGTCGTACGGGTACGGGCCGTCGTACGCGTCCGGGTCGTCGTACGCGTCCTCGGGCGGCTCGGGCCAGGCCGGGGCGTCTCCGGCGCCGACGTCTGCCTCGGGCGTCCGGCCGACCGACGGGTGGCCCGCGTCGTGCGCGGCGGGGCCACCGCGCGGGGGCAGGGCCTCGGGCGCGGGCGGCTCGTTCCGCGCCGCCTCCAGGCGGTCCAGGTGCGCCAGCACCACATCCGCGGCGCGGCGGCGGCGGGCGAGCGCGTCCGGGTCGAGGGGCAGCGGCCAGGCGCGGTCGGCGGCCGCGGCTTCGAGGGCCGGGTTCTCCTCGTCCTCCTCCGGGGGCGGCGCCCACGCCTCCACCTCGCCGTGGCCTGCCTCGCAGTGCTCGCGCAGGGCCTCCAGGAAGGCCGAAGGGCCGCGCGGCCGCTTCTGCGTGGGCCCCCACCAGTGGCCGGAGCCGAGCAGCAGGGAGCGGGGGCGGGTGAAGGTCACATAGCCGAGCCGCAGCTCCTCGGTCCTCTGGTGCGCCTTCATGGACTCCTTGAAGGCGGTCAGCCCCTTGGCGTTCCAGTCGGCGACCTCGGGGAGCGTCTCCGCGTCGCCGCGCAGCCCGTGCGGCAGCACCCGCGCGTTCGCCGTCCAGGACTCGCGGGCCTGGTCGCTGGGGAACTGCTTGGCGACGAGACCGGGCACCGCCACCACGTCCCACTCAAGCCCCTTGGACTTGTGCGCGGTGAGCACCTTGACCGTGTTCTCCCCGCCGGGGAGGGAGTTGTCGAGCCCCTTCTCGTACTGCGCGGCCGTGCGCAGAAAGCCGAGGAACGCGAGCAGCGTGGCCTCGCCGTCCAGGGCCGCGAAGCCCGCCGCGACGTCGAGGAAGTTGCCGAGCGTCTCCCGGCGGCGGGCGGCCAGGGCCTGGGGCGAGGCGGACAGCTCGACCTCCAGGCCGGTGGCGGCCAGCACCCGGTGGAGCACGTCCATCAGAGGGTCGCCCAGCGAGCGGCGCAGCTCGCGCAGTTCGGCGGCGAGGCGGGCGAAGCGGATCCGGGCCTCGGCCGAGAAGGGCAGCCCGTCGTCCGGGCCGTCCGGGGTGAGGAAGGTGTCCAGGGCGTCGGCGAGCGAGACGATCTCGGCTGGGTCGACACCTTCGACGGCCTCGGCGAGCCGGCGGTCGGGGTCCTCGCCCCCATCCGGCAGCCCCGCGCCCCCGTACCGCACGAGCGCGCGGGCGCGGCGGCCGAGCAGCGCCAGGTCGCGGGGGCCGATCCGCCAGCGGGGGCCGGTCAGCAGGCGCACCAGGGCGGCGTTGGCGCCCGGGTCCTGGAGCACCTCGCAGACGGCCACCAGGTCGGCGACCTCGGGGAGGTGCAGCAGCCCGGAGAGGCCGACGACCTCCACCGGGACCTCCCGCTCCACCAGGGCGCCCTGGATCCGGGCGAAGTCGCCTGCCGTACGGCACAGCACCGCGATCTCGCCGGGCGGGGTGCCGGTGCGCACCAGGTGGGCGATGGAGTCGGCGAGCCAGGTCAGCTCCTCGGCGTGGGTGGGCAGCAGCGCGCAGCGCACCACGCCGTCCCGCTCGGCGCCGGGGGCGGGGCGCAGCGCCTCGACGCCCTCGTGCATGGCGCGCAGGGGCGCGGCGAGCCCGTTGGCAAGGTCCAGGAGGCGGCCGCCGCTGCGGCGGTTCTCGCTGAGCGCGAAGCGGCGCGCGGGGCTGCCGTCGGCGTGCGGGAAGTGCTCGGGGAAGTCGTCGAGGTTGGCCACGGACGCGCCGCGCCAGCCGTAGATGGCCTGGCAGGGGTCGCCGACGGCGGTGACGGCGTGGCCGGTGCCGCCGCCGAAGAGGCCGGAGAGCAGCAGGCGCTGGGCGACCGAGGTGTCCTGGTACTCGTCCAGGAGGACGACAGCGAACTGTTCGCGCAGGATCCGGCCGACCTCCGGGCGGGTGCCGGCCAGGGTGGCGGAGAGCGCGATCTGGTCGCCGAAGTCCAGCAGATCGCGGCCGCGCTTGTCCGCGCGGTACGTCTCGACGAGGCGCAGGAGTTCGAGGCGGGCGTGGGCGGCCTCGGGCACCTTGCGCAGCTCGGCGTTGGTCAGCTTCACCCCGTCGAGGGTGCGCAGCAGCTCGGTGTCGTACGCGCGCAGCCGCTCGGCGGGGACCAGGTGTTCGGCCAGCTCGGCGTCGAGCGCGAGCAGATCCGTGACCAGGTCGGCGAAGGGGCGGGTGAGGGCCGGGAACGGCCCGGGGGCGGTGCGCAGCACGCGCGCGGCGAGCTGGAAGCGGGTGGCGTCGGCGAGCAGCCGGGCGCCCGGTTCGAGGCCGATGCGCAGCCCGTGCTCCTTGAGCAGCTGCCCGGCGAAGGCGTGGTACGTGGAGATGTGCGGCTCGCCCGCAGCGATTTCGGGCCCGGTCCCGGCGCTCCGCGCGGCCCCCGGCGGCACCGGCTCCGGGTCCGTCACCCCTGCCTTGACCAGTGCCTTCCGCACCCGCTCCGACAGTTCCCCGGCCGCCTTGTTGGTGAACGTGAGGCCGAGCACCTGCTCCGGGGCGACCTGCCCGGTGCCCACCAGCCACACCACCCGCGCGGCCATCACCGTGGTCTTGCCCGAGCCCGCTCCGGCCACGATCACCTGAGGGGCTGGGGGCGCGGTGATGCACGCGATCTGCTCCGGGGTGAACGGAATGCCGAGGAGCTCCTTGAGCTGCTCGGGGTCGGTGATGCGGGCGGACATTCCAGTGAGGCTATCCGGGCCCGCTGACACCGACGTCAACACCGAGGTCAGCGCCGGTCCGTACGCGGGCCCCACCGGACGGGACCGATCGGCATCAATCAGCAGCAACCAGAACCAATCAGAACCGGTGTAGCGAACGCCACATCGCTCACTCGCTCACTCCACGACGTGCCGCCCCTCCGCCCGCGCGCTGCACGCCCCGCGGAACGAGCAGCGGTTGCAGTGGTCGCCCGCGCTCGGGGAGAAGCGCTCGTCGAGGACGCGCCCGGCCGCCGTGGCCAGCAGCTCGCCCACCCACTCCCCCTGCAACGGCTCCTGCGCCTGCACTTTGGGCGCGGTGTCCCCGCCCTCCTTACGGGCCGCGCCCTGCCGCAGCTGTACGAGCTCCGCGCCGCCCGGCTCGGGGCGGCCGTCCGCGAACAGGCCGTCGACCGCGCCCTCCCGTACCGCCAGCTGATACACGGCCAGCTGGGGGTGGCGGGCGACGGCGTCGCGGGTCACCGACTGCTTGCCCGTCTTGAAGTCGACAACATAGGCGCGGCCATCCCCGTCCGCCTCGACCCGGTCCATGCTGCCGCGGATCCGCACCAGATAGGCGTCCGCCTCCAAGGTGACGTCGAACTCGTGCTCGGTGGCCACCGGGGTGCGGCCGCCGCGCTCCATCACATGCCAGCGCAGAAAGCGTTCGAGTGCCGCCCGCGCCTGCTCCTTCTCCTGCCGCGACTTCCAGGGCGCGTCGAAGGCCAGCGCCTCCCATACGGAGTCCAGCCGCTCCATGAGGACCGCGAGATCGGCCGGGGTGCGGCCGGACGCCACCTCGTCGGCCAGGACGTGGACGACGTTGCCGAAGCCCTGGGCGGCCGTCGCCGGGGTGTCGGCCTTCACTTCCCGACCCAGGAACCACTGGAGCGAGCAGGTGTTGACCAGCTGGTCGAGCGCGCTGCCGGACAGCGCCACGGGGCGGTCGCGGTCGCGCAGCGGCACCTCGCTGTGCGTCGGCTCGTACAGCCCCCACCAGCGGTAGGGGTGCGCCGAAGGGACGAGCGGCTGACCGTCCTCGTCGCGCAGCGCCGCCAGCCGCGCGAGGCGGCGCGCGGCGGCGTCCCGCAGGGCGTCGGGGGCCGCCGGGTCGACGGTGGTGGCACGCAACTCGGCGACCAGCGCCGCGACCGACAGCGGGCGGCGCGGGCGCTGGGTGACGTCCACCGGCTCGACGCCCAGCTCGGCCAGGAACCGGGAGGGCTGGTCCCCGTCCTCCGCCGCGGCCTTGACGGCCGTGACCACGAGCCGCTCCTGGGCCCGCGTCGCCGCGACGTAGAACAGCCGCCGCTCCTCGGCCAGCAGCGCCCCTGCGGGCAGCGGCTCGGCCAGCCCGTCCCGGCCGATCCGGTCCGCCTCCAGCAGCGAGCCACGGCGCCGCAGATCGGGCCAGAGCCCTTCCTGCACCCCCGCCACCACGACCAGCCGCCACTCCAGGCCCTTGGAGCGGTGCGCGGTCATCAGCCGTACGGCGTCGGGGCGGACGAGACGGCGGGAGAGGGTGTCGGCCGCGATGTCCTGCGCGTCGATCTCCTCCAGGAAGTTGAGCGCGCCGCGGCCGCCGACGCGCTCCTCCGCGCGCGCGGCGGTCTCGAACAGCGCGCACACCGCGTCCAGGTCGCGGTCCGCGTTGCGCCCGGCGGCGCCGCCGCGGTGGGCGGCCCGCTCCAGCCGCTGCGGCCAGGGCGTGCCGTCCCACAGCTCCCACAGCGCCTGCTCCGCGGTGCCGCCGCCCGCGAGCAGTTCGCGCGCCTTGCCCAGCAGCAGGCCGAGCCGCTGCGCGCCGCGCGCGTACGCCGGGTCGTGTGCGACCAGCCGCTCGGGCTCGGCGAGCGCCTCAGCGAGCAGGACGTCGGAGGGGCGCGGCACCCCCCGCCCCGCGGCCCGCTCCTCCTCCCGCAAGGCCCGGCCCAGCCGCCGCAGATCGGCCGCGTCCATGCCCCCGAGGGGCGAGGTGAGCAGGGTGAGCGCGGTCTCGACGTCGAGACCGGCGGCGGGCACGGCCGCTTCGGCCGGCCCGGGGCCGGTGGCACCGGCCGCGTCCGCGGCCGCGCCGGGGGAAGCCGCCGCCCCGGCGAGCCCTGCGGGCTCGGCGGACCCCCGGCCGCGAGCCGCCACGGGCGCACCTCGCCCCACGGGCCCCCGCCCGGCGGGCCCCCGCAGGGCGGCCGTCGCGGCGGCGCGCAGGGCGGTGAGGAGGGGGGCCACCGCGGGCTCGTGGCGCAGGGGGATGTCGTCGCCGTCGACCTCCACGGGCACGCCCGTCGAGGTCAGGGCGCGGCGGACGCCGGGGAGCGAGCGGCCTCCGGCGCGCACCAGCACGGCCATCTCGCGCCACGGAACGCCGTCCTCCAGATGGGCGCGGCGCAGGATGTCGGCGATGTTGTCGAGCTCGGAGCCCGCGGTCGGATACGTGTACGCCTCCACGCGGCCGCCCGCGCGGGCGGGCGCGAGCTCCCGGTGGGCGCGCACCGCGGCCGCGGGGAGGCGGGTCAGCGGCATCCGGTGGGTGATCAGGCGGGTGGCCGCGAGCAGCGCGGCGCCGGAGCGGCGGGAGGTGGTGAGGACCTCGACGGGGGCCGGTCGGCCGTCCCGCCGCGGGAAGCTGCGGGGGAATTCGAGGATGCCGCCCACGTCGGCGCCGCGGAAGGCGTAGATCGACTGGTCCGGGTCGCCGAAGGCGACCAGCGTCCTGCCGCCGCCCGCCAGCGCGCGCAGCAGCCGCAGCTGGGCCACGTCCGTGTCCTGGTACTCGTCGACGAAGACGGCGTCGTAGCGCGCGGCCAGCTCCGCCGCCGCGCCGGGGCCTTCGGCGAGCAGCACGGCCCGGTGCACCAGCTCCGCGTAGTCCAGCACCCCCTGCGCGTCCAGCACATCCAGGTACTCGGCGAGGAAGGCCGCCGCCGCGCGCCAGTCCGGCCGCCCCTGGCGCGCCGCGAAGTCCCCCAGCGCGCCGGGGTCGAGCCCCAGCTCCCGGCTGCGCGCGAGCACCGCGCGCACCTCGTCGGCGAAGCCGCGGGTGGTCAGGCAGGCGCGCAGCTCGTCCGGCCAGCGGACCGCGGCGCGCCCCTCGCGCTCCAGCTCGGCCTGGCCGGTGAGCAGCTCGCGGACCACGACGTCCTGCTCGGGACCCGACAGCAACCGCATCGGATCGGCGAAAATGTCCATGTCCTGGTAGGCGCGGACCAGGGCATAACAGAAAGAGTGGAAGGTCGTGGCCTGCGGTCCGCGGGCGCCCCCCAGGCGCGCCGCCATCCGATCGCGCAGCTCGACCGCCGCCTTGCGGCTGAAGGTGAGCACGAGGATCCGCTCGGGGTCCGCACCGCCCCGCACCCGCTCGGTCACCGCCTCCACCAGCGTCGTCGTCTTCCCCGTGCCCGGACCGGCCAGCACCAGCAGCGGGCCGCCGGGGTGGTCGACCACGGCGCGCTGCCGTGCGTCCAGCGCAGGCGGCGCCACCGGGTCCGGCCGGGTGCGGACCAGCCGGTACGTGCCCGGGGACGGCTGCCGTGAGGACGGCTGTCGGGCCTGCCGCTGGCGCGGAACGGACGAGGAGGAGGAGCTCACGTGGATCGCCGGTCCTGGTGGGTGTGCTGGGTGCGGCACAGCCTCTCATGTGACGCGGGGCGTCACCCGAATGGCTGTGGATACGGCCGCGGGCGCGCCGCGTCGCTTCGGCATGGGCCCCGCCGGCCATGCGACCGGCGGACGTGGGGCCCGGGGTCAGTCCGCACCGGCCCCGCCGTCCCCGCCGTCCCCACCATCCCCGCCCCAGCGGGCCCGGGCCATGTCGATGCGCGGCAGATGGCCCTCGGCCGAGCGCGCCGCCTCGCGCAGCGGCGTGCCCTCCTGCCGGTAGTGGCCGAGCGCCCGCAGCTCATGGCCGGGCAGCAGCGCGCCGTCCGCGCGCACCACGCGCCACCAGGGCACGGCGCCGCCGTAGAGCGCCATGACGCGGCCGACCTGCCGCGGGCCACCCTCGTCCAGCCATTCGGCAACATCGCCATAGGTCATCACCCGGCCGGGCGGAATCAGCTCGGCGACCTCCAGCACTCGCTCCGCGTAGTCGGGCAGCTGGTGCGCGTCCCCCGTCCGCTCGCCCTCGGCGTGCTCACCGCTCTGATCGGGAATCCGGCTCATCCGGTACATCCTGCCGCACCCCACCGACAGCCCCGCCGGTGCTCCACAGCGCCATCCCCCGACCCGGCCATCAAGCGTGCGGAAACCCCATACGCGACGTACCATCCGAATTTCACGTCCCCGAAATGCACCCTGATGCCCACCTGCTCAGCCCGGGCATGCCACCATCTTCCGGGCGGTGACTGGTGATACGAGATCAAGAAGAGACAGCCGAGCAGCAGGGTGCGCAGCCTCCGGAAGGGGAGGCCCGCTCCCCCAAGGCGCTGCCCCGCGCCAAGAAGCGAGAGCCCTCGAAGCGAGAGCCGAAGCCAGAGACGTCCGACCACGAAGCGTCACGGCCCGAGGCGCCCGAGCCGGAGCCGTCCGCCCCTGAGGCTCCCGAGACTCGTGAGGCTCGCGAGACCGGCGACAAGACCTCCGAGATGAACGACTGCGACACCCCCCAGCCGCCCGTCGACCGCGTGTCGGGCGACGAGCCTCTGCTCCCCGCCCGGGTCCACCGCCCCTTCGACCTGATGCGGCTGCTGCTCGGGATCCTGGGCATCGGCGTCGTGCTGGCCATCGCGGCCTTCGCCCACGGCACCACCGCCGGCCTGGAGAAGGACATCGGCCACGGCGCCAACCAGGCGCCCACGCTGCTGATCGACTTCGCGGGCCTGGCGGCCAGCGTCGCGGTGCTCCTCCTCCCGATGGCCTTCGCCATCGAGCGGCTGATCAAACGCGACGGACTGCGGATCGCCGACGGCGTGCTGGCCGCGGTCCTCGCCCATGGCGTGTCCCTGGCCACCGACCTGTGGGTGGCCCGCGGCGCCCCCGACTCGATCCGCGAGGCGCTCACCCAGCCCGCGCCCGGCGGCACCCTCAGCGACCCCGTCCACGGCTATCTCGCACCCGTCATCGCCTATATGACGGCCGTCGGCATGGCCCGCCGCCCGCGCTGGCGGGTGGCCATGTGGTTCGTGCTGCTGCTCGACGCCTTCGCGGTGCTGGTGGGCGGCTACACCACACCGTTCTCGATCATCATCACGGTGCTGATCGGCTGGACCGTGGCCTACGGCACGCTGTACGCCGTCGGCTCCCCGAACGTGCGCCCCACCGGCCAGCATCTGCTCGCCGGGCTGCGCCGGGTCGGCTTCGCGCCGGTCAGCGCGCTGCGATACGACGATTCCGGCTCCGCCGACGGCGAGCACGGGAACCACAACGACCGGGGCCGCCGCTATCTGGTCACCCTCGAGGACGGCCCGCCGCTGGACGTCACCGTCGTGGACCGCGAGCAGCAGGCCCAGGGCTTCTTCTACCGCCTCTGGCAGCGGCTGACGCTGCGCACCATCACCCCGCCGCGCAGCCTCCAGTCGCTGCGCCAGGCCCTCGAGCAGGAGGCGCTGCTGTCCTACGCGGCCATCGCGGCCGGCGCCAACGCGCCGAAGCTGATCGCCACCTCCGAGCTCGGCCCGGACGCCGTGATGCTGGTCTACGAGCACATCGGCGGCCGCCCGCTCAACGCGCTGCCCGACGCGGCGGTCACCGACGAGCTGATGGCCGGGGCCTGGCGCCAGGTCCAGGCCCTCCAGTCGCGCCGCATCGCCCACCGCCGGCTGGACGGCGACGCGCTGCTGGTGGACCGCTCCGGCACCATCGTGCTGACCGATCTGCGCGGCGGCGAGATCGCGGCCGGCGACGTGGTGCTGCGGATGGACGTCGCGCAGCTGCTCACCACCTTCGGCCTGCGGGTCGGCGCGGAGCGGTCCGTCGCCGCCGCGGTCGCGGTCCTCGGCCCGGACGCGGTGGCCGACAGCCTTCCGCTGCTCCAGCCTCTCGCCCTCCACCGCAGCACCCGCGCGACGCTGCGCCAGCTGGCGCGCGAGCGCGCGCAGCGCTACCGGGAAGCCGTCGTGGAGGCCTCGCGCGCCGCGAAGGAGGCCAAGGAGGCGAAGCAGGCCGAGGAGGCGGCCAAGGCCGTCCCCGCCGAGGAGGTGGGGCGCCGGGTGGACACGGCGGCGGTCGACCGCAAGGCGCTCAAGGCCGAGAAGCAGGCCGAGAAGCGGGCGATCGACGAGGCCGTGGAGGTGGCCCGGGAGGAGGACCTGCTCTCCCAGATCCGCCGCCAGGTGCTGCTGATCAGGCCGCAGGCGCCGATAGAGCCGGTGCGGCTGGAGCGCATCAAGCCGCGCACGCTGGTCAGCTTCTGCGCGGGCGCCTTCGCCGCGTACTTCCTGCTGTCCCAGTTCACCCACATCAAGCTGGGCACGGTGGTCGGCGAGGCCAACTGGATCTGGGTGATCGCCGCCCTGCTGTCCTCGGCGCTGACGTACATCGCGGCGGCGCTGGCCCTGCTCGGCTTCGTGCCGGAGAAGGTGCCGTTCGGGCGCACCGTGCTGGCGCAGGTCGCCGCGTCGTTCGTGAAGCTGGTGGCGCCCGCCGCGGTCGGCGGGGTCGCGCTCAACGCCCGCTTCCTCCAGCGCGCCGGGGTGCGGCCCGGGCTGGCGGTGGCCAGCGTCGGCGCGTCCCAGCTGTTCGGCCTCGCCAGCCACATCCTGCTGCTGCTGGCCTTCGGCTACATCACCGGGACCGAGCGCACCCCGACCCTCTCGCCGTCCCGCACCGTGATCGCCGGGCTGCTGACGGCCGCGGTGCTCGCGCTCGTGGTGGCCGCGATCCCGGGCTTGCGGAAGTTTGTGTCCACCCGCCTGCGGTCCCTGTTCGCGGGCGTCGTCCCGCGCATGCTGGACGTGCTCCAGCGGCCCAGGAAGCTGCTGGCCGGGATCGGCGGGATGCTGCTGCTGACCGCGGCCAACGTGCTCTGCCTCGACTCCTCGATCCGGGCGTTCGGCGGCGACATGAGCTACGCGAGCATCGCGGTGGTCTTCCTCGCGGGCAACGCCATTGGGTCGGCGGCGCCCACCCCGGGCGGCGTGGGGGCTGTCGAGGCGGCGCTGATCGCGGGTCTGACGCTGGCCGGGCTGCCGTACGAGATCGCCGCGCCCGCGGTGCTCCTCTTCCGGCTGATGGTCTTCTGGCTGCCGGTGCTGCCGGGCTGGCTGGCCTTCACCCACCTCACCCGCAAAGAGGCCCTGTAGGGGGCCCGGGCACGGAGCCCTTTGGTGCCCGGGCACGGATCACCCGTACGCCCGCACCGCGCGCGCCGGGCCCGGGCGCGCCGGAGGATGGCACCACGCCCCCACCCCCGGAGAGCGCCGTGTCCCGACCCGTACGCGCCGGTGCGCCGTCCGCCGTCGCCCTGCTGCTGGCCGCCGCCGTGGGCTGCGGAACGGGCGGCGACGAGCGGCCGGACACCTCGGCCCACCAGAAGCTGAAGTGGTCCACCTGTCACGCCCCCGACAACAGCGAGGACGGGGCCACCACCAAGGCCCCCGGCAAGCAGTGGGAGTGCGCGACGCTCCACGTCCCGCTGGACTACCGCAAGCCGCACGGGGAGACCCTCGGCATCGCCATGATCCGCGCCAAGGCCACCGACCAGCGCCGCCGCATCGGCTCGCTCATCTTCAACTTCGGCGGCCCCGGGGGCTCCGGCGTCGCCGCCCTGCCCGCTTTCGCGAGGGGCTACAAGGAGCTGCGCACCCGCTATGACCTGGTCAGCTTCGATCCGCGCGGGGTCGGTCTCAGCAGCGGGGTGAGATGTCTGAGCGACAAGCAGCTCGACGCCTTCTTCGCGGCCGACTCGACCCCGGACGACAAGACGGAAGTGAACGCCCTTGTGGGCCGCGGCAAGAAGTTCGCCGCGGCCTGTGAGAAGCGCTCCGGAAAAGTGCTTCCGTATGTCGGCACCGCCAACGCGGCCCGTGACATGGATCTCATGCGCAGCGTCCTCGGCGACAAGAAGCTGCACTACTTCGGCGTCTCGTACGGCACCGAACTGGGCGGCGTCTACGCCCATCTGTTCCCCAAGAAGGTGGGGCGCGCGCTCTTCGACGGCGTGGTCGACCCGACGCAGAACCCCGAGCAGGGCGCCCTCGGCCAGGCGAAGGGCTTTCAGCTGGCGCTGGGCGACTACATGAAGGCGTGCGCCGGCGGCAGCGGCGGCGGCTCCAGCTGCCCCACCCAGGCGGAGATCCGCGGGCTGCTGAAGAAGCTCGACCAGCGCCCGCTGCCCGGCATCGGCGGGCGCAAGCTGACCGAGTCGCTGGCCGGCGGGGGCATCGCGCAGTCGCTGTACTCGCGCGACTTCTGGCCGTACCTCACCGAGGGCATGGCGGACGCCGAACAGGGCGACGGCAAGATCCTGCTGGCCCTCGGCGACGCCATGAACGGCCGCAGCCCGGACGGCCGCTACAGCACCCTTCAGTCCTCCCTCGCCGCTATCACCTGCGCCGACTTCAAACAGCGCTACACGGTCGCCGATGTGAAGGCGAGGCTGCCCGAGTTCCGCAAGGCGTCCCCGGTCTTCGGCGACTCGCTGGCCTGGGGCCTCACCCAGTGCTCCGGCTGGCCGGTGCACGGCGCCTGGCGCACCCCGGACGTCAGTGCCCCGGGCGCCGCGCCGATCCTGGTCGTCGGCAACACCGGCGACCCGGCCACGCCGTACGCGGGCGCCCGCAAGATGGCCCAGGAGCTGGGCCCGGGCGTCGGGGTGGAACTGACGTACCGGGGCGAGGGGCACGGCGCGTACGACAGCGGCAACGCCTGTGTGCGCCGTACGGTCAACGACTATCTGCTGCGCGGCAAGGTGCCGGCGAACGGCAAGGTCTGTGGCTAGCGGGCCCGGTTCCGTACCGGAATCCACACCCGACGTTCCGGAACCTGTGACCGAATCGAGAAGGGACCTGCACCTTCCGGGTCATACCGTGCTCATAGGATCCTCGGCTATGTCGAGTTCCATACGCACCATACGGGCCAGGGCACTGGTCTGCGCGACCGTCGTGGTCGCACTCACCGCCGTCGCCGGCTGCAACGACGACAACGGCGGCGAAAACAGCAAGGACAATGCCTCCTCCGCCCCCTCCTCGTCGTCCGACGGACCATCCGCCTCCGGCCTGCCCACCTCGCTCACCGGACAGAAGCTGAACTGGAAGTCCTGCCCCGCGCCCACCACCATGCAGGGCAGCGGCGAGGCCCCGGGCAGCGACTGGCAGTGCGCCACCCTGCGCGCCCCGCTGGACTACGCCAAGCCCGAGGGCGAGACGATCGACCTCGCCCTGATCCGTTCCAAGGCCACCGATCCGGGCAAGCGGATCGGCTCGCTCATCTTCAACTTCGGCGGCCCCGGCGGCTCCGGGGTCTCCACCCTCCCCGGCTTCGCCGACGACTACGAACGCCTGGGCGCCCGCTACGACCTGGTGAGCTTCGACCCGCGCGGGGTCGGGGAGAGCGCGGGCGTGAAATGCCTGAGCGACAAGGAACTCGACGCCTCCGACTCCGTGGACGGCTCGCCCGACGACGCCGCCGAGATCGCGGCCGCGACGGCGGACCAGAAGAACTTCATAGCCGCGTGCGAGAAGAACTCCGCCAAGGTGCTCCCGCATGTGGACACCGTCAGCGCGGCCCGCGACATGGATCTCATGCGGGAGGTGCTCGGCGACAAGAAGCTGCACTACTTCGGCATCTCCTACGGCACCGAGCTGGGCGGCGTCTACGCCCACCTCTACCCCAAGAACGTGGGGCGCGCCGTCTTCGACGCCGTGGTCGACCCGACCGAGGACCCGGAGCGGAGCAACCTCGGCCAGGCGAAGGGGTTCCAGCTCGCCTTGGACAACTATCTGAAGGACTGCGCCAAGAAGGGGCTCGCCTGTCCGGTCGGCGACGACCCCGACCAGGCCGAGAAGACGATCACCACGCTGCTGGCCAGGCTCGACAAGCAGCCGCTGCCCACCAGGAGCGGCCGCGAGCTCACCCAGGACCAGGCCGTGGGCGGCATAGCCGCCGCGCTGTACAGCAAGGACACCTGGCAGTACCTGACGCTGGGGCTGACCGAGGCCCTCCAGGCCAAGCAGGGCAACATGCTGCTCCTGCTGTCGGACTCCATGGCCGGCCGCGACGAGAACGGCGGCTACAGCAACATCAACGCCGCCAACGTCGCCATCAACTGTGCGGACGACAAGCAGCGCTACACGGTCGCCGATGTGAAGGCGAAGCTACCCGAGTACCGCAAGGCCTCCCCGGTCTTCGGCGAGTTCCTGGCCTGGGGCATGCTCTCGTGCATGGACTGGCCGGTGACGGGCAAGACCGAGCACCCCGAGGTCAGCGCCCCGGGCTCGGCTCCGATCCTGGTCGTGGGCAACACCGGCGACCCGGCCACGCCGTACGAGGGCGCCCGGAAGATGGTCCAGGAACTGGGCAAGGGCGTCGGCGTGGAGCTCACCAACAAGGGCGAGGGCCACGGCGCGTACAACGGCGGCGGCGGCAACACGTGCACCACGAAGACCGTGAACGACTACCTGCTGAACGGGAAGGTGCCGGCGGACGGCAAGGTCTGCTCGTAGCGCCTGCGCACAGGGGCCCGCACCGTCCTCGACGGTGCGGGCCCCGTGGCACACAAGCCTCGGGTCAGTAGACGGGCTTCTCGGGCTCGATCTGGTGGACCCAGCCGATGACGCCGCCGCCCACATGGACCGCGTCCGCGAAGCCCGCGGACTTCAGGACGGCCAGGACTTCCGCCGATCGGACACCCGTCTTGCAATGCAAGACGATCTTCTTGTCCTGCGGAAGGTCCTGGAGGGCGCTGCCCATCAGGAACTCGTTCTTCGGGATCAGCCGGGCGCCGGGGATCGAGACGATCTCGTACTCGTTCGGCTCGCGGACATCGATGATGTCGATGTTCTCGCCGTCGTCGATCCACTCCTTGAGCTGCTTGGGAGTGATCGTCGAGCCGGCCGCCGCCTCCTGGGCCTCCTCCGACACGACGCCGCAGAAGGCCTCGTAGTCGATGAGCTCGGTGACGGTGGGGTTCTCGCCGCAGACCGCGCAGTCGGGGTCCTTGCGGACCTTGACCTGGCGGTAGGTCATCTCCAGGGCGTCGTAGATCATCAGGCGGCCGACCAGCGGCTCGCCGGTGCCGGTGAGCACCTTGATGGCCTCGGTGACCTGGATCGAGCCGATGGAGGCGCACAGCACGCCGAGCACGCCGCCCTCGGCGCAGGAGGGGACCATGCCGGGCGGCGGGGGCTCCGGGTAGAGGCAGCGGTAGCAGGGACCGTGCTCGGACCAGAAGACCGACGCCTGGCCGTCGAAGCGGTAGATCGACCCCCACACATACGGCTTGTTCAGCAGCACGCACGCGTCGTTGACCAGATAGCGGGTGGCGAAGTTGTCGGTGCCGTCCACGATCAGGTCGTACTGGGAGAAGATCTCCATCACGTTGTCGGCCTCGAGGCGCTCCTCGTGCAGCACGACCTTCACATACGGGTTGATGCCGAGCACCGAGTCGCGCGCGGACTCCGCCTTGGAGCGGCCGATGTCCGCCTGGCTGTGGATGATCTGGCGCTGCAGATTGGACTCGTCGACCTCGTCGAACTCCACGATGCCGAGGGTGCCGACACCGGCCGCGGCGAGGTACATCAGCGCGGGCGAGCCGAGACCGCCCGCGCCCACACACAGCACCTTGGCGTTCTTCAGCCGCTTCTGCCCGTCCATCCCCACATCAGGGATGATCAGATGGCGCGAATACCTGCGGACCTCGTCGACGGTGAGCTCGGCGGCCGGCTCGACCAGGGGTGGCAGCGACACGGGGACTCCGTAATGAGTGGGAGCAGGGTTCTTCTCCTCGTAACACTGCCATGGCCCATCTCATTCCGAGACGGGCGGTCCGGTCCGCGAGACGGATCCGTCCCAGCACCCGGGCAGCGCCGCCGGCCGTCAGATGCGGCACGCCGCCTCCATCCAGATGTCGGCCAGCGACTCCTCCAGACCGATCCTGGAGCGCCAGCCGAGCCGGTCGCGCGCGGTGCGCACATCCGCCTGCTGCCAGCTGCCGCAGCCGTCCGGGTACGGATACGCGCCGCCCACGTGCTCGACCCCGGGCCCGGCCGGGCCCGCCGCCGCGGGGATGTGGTGCAGCGGCCCGCGCCCGGGCGGGCCGTCGATCTCGTGCAGGGTGCCGCCGTAGCCCGCCACCCGGGCGAGCACGGCGGCCGCGTCGCGCAGCCGGACGGCCCGCCCGGTGCCGATGTTGACGACCCCCTGCGCGGCCGAGAGCGAGGCCGCGTGCACCGCCCGCGCCACGTCCCGTACGTCCACGAAGTCCCGCTGCACCCCGAGGCCGCTCAGCTTCAGCTCGCCGTCCCCGGCCTGCATGGCGCGGCGCATCGCCTCGGCCAGCCGGCCCAGCGGCGAGCCGGCCGGGGTGCCGGGCCCGACCGGAGAGAAGACGCGCAGCACCACCGCGTCCAGGCCGGACCCCAGCACCAGCTCGGTCGCGGCCAGCTTGCTCACCCCGTACGGGCCACCGGGGCGCGGAACCGCGTCCTCGGCCGTCGACGAGCCCGGCTGGGACGGCCCGTACTCGGCGGAACAGCCGAGCTGGACCAGGCGGGCGCCGCAGCCGCTGCGACGCAGCGACTCGCAGATCGTGGCGACGGCCACGGTGTTGTGCCGGGTCAGCTCGCGCGCCCCGCCGCGGGTCGCGCCCGCGCAGTTGATCACCACTCCGGGGTGGACGGCGTTGAGGAAGCGGGTCAGCGCGCCGGGGCTCCCGGTGGACAGGTCGAACCGCACATCCGCGTCGTCGCCGCGGCCGAGCGCGGTGAGCTGGACGGCGGGGTCGGCGAGCAGGTGTTCGGCGACATAGCGGCCGAGATATCCCCCGGAGCCGAGCAGCAGAACTCTCATCGGCCACGCTCCCGGGGCTGTGGGTCGGTCATGTCGTCGCGCATGTCATGTGCTCCTTGTGGTGGTGGGGCGGAGGGGGGCGGCGAGTTCGGAAACGTCGGAGGCGGCGGCGTACGGGGAGTGGGCCGAGGCGCGGGAGAGCGCGGCGAACGCGTACGCCAGCAGCGCGAGGGCGGTGGCGCCGCAGATCGCGGCCGGGATGGCGGCGGGTGCGCAGGCGGCCGAGGCCCACGCCACCGCCTCGGCGAACCGCCCGCCGCCCGGCAGCCGGCCGGCCGCGGCACCGGCCAGCACCGCCGCCTCGGCCGCACAGGCCACGGCGGTGCCGGCGGCCGCGGCCCCGCGGAAGCCGTGGACGGCGAGCAGCCGGGCGACGAACAGCAGGACGCACACGGTCACCACGGCGCTGTCGGACGCGGCCGCCGCGTCCGCCGCCGGGACGGCCCCGGGCGGGCGGCCGGGCAGCGGCAGCGCGAGCCGGACCGCGAACACCAGGGGCGGCAGGGCGCAGAGGAACAGCGCCACCGTGCCCGCGAGCAAGGGCCGCGCCCCCGCCGCGAACTCCTCGAGCCCACGGCTGGCCGCCAGCCTCCGGCGTGCCCGCCGCGCGAACCAGCGCGCGCACCACGCGGCGGGCGCGACGGCGAGGGCGAGGACGACAACCGCCTCTGCGGCGAGGGGCCGGTCGGCGGGCGCGGCGCCATACGGCCGCCACACACCGGTACGCACCCCGGCCAGCAGCCAGTCGCCGCAGAGGGCGTACGCGACGAGCCAGCCGGCGCGGAGCAGCCCGGCCGGCCGCCCGGCGAACCCGCCGCCCCGCGCCTTCAGCGGCCCGCGCGCCAGGCACAGCCACAGCGCGGCCCCCGCCAGCACCGCCCCACCCGCCCCGGCGGCCACCCGCGCCCCCGGCGCCGCGTCCTGCGCCCTGGCGAGCCAGACGACGACCGCCGCGCCCAGCACACCGGGCACCAGGTGCAGCGCGCCCAGGGCGTATCCGCCGCAGGCCCGCCCGCGCGGCGGCGCGGCCGCCGGGCCGCCTGGGGCGCCTGGGACGCCTGGGACGTCGTCCTCGCGGTCTTCGCGGGGGACGCGCGCGTACAGCTCCTCGGCGAGCGAGAAGACGTCACGGTGGCGGAAGCGGGCGGCGGTGCGGTCCGTCACGCCGTGGGCCTCCAGACCGGCGGCGATCTCCAGCGGGTCGACGGCGTACGCGCACAGCTCGTGGTGACGGTGTATCAACGCCCGCACCGGATCCGCCGACCCCCGGCCGACGGGCGCGGCATCCCCGGAAAGATGGGGGGCCGCTTCGGCAGCGGCGTCCGACGGCCGCGGGACGTCCCCCGGGGCGGCGGGGCCCGGCCGGGTCATGGGCGCGCCTCCCCCGGCAGGGGGGCGCACGGGCCCACGCCCAGGGGTTCGGGTCCGGGTCCGGTGTCGCTGCCGGGCCGTGCGGCGGCCCAGCTGGGGATGTGGTCGTCGGGCGCGGGGCCGGGGCGGCGGATGGCCGCCCAGCGGCCGGGGATATGGGCCTCGGCCGGGCGGGCGAAGGGCACGGGCTCGCCGTCCGGGCCGAACTCCTCGCGGCGCACCGGGCAGTGCGACATCAGCTCCAGATAGATGCCGCGGAACGCCGCCACGTTCTGCTCGGCGGTGAAGAGCTCAAGCGCACGGGCGCGCGCCGCGGCGCCCAGGCGCTCCCGGCGGGCGGGGTCGGCGAGAAGCTCCAGGCAGGCGTCGCCGAGCGCCCGCGGATTGCGCGGCGGCACCACCAGGCCGGTGCCGCCGATGACCTCGCACACCGCGCCGACGTCGGTCGACGCCGTGGCGCGCCCGCAGAACATGGCCTCCACCAGCCCGACCGGGAAGCCCTCGACGACGCTGGACAGCACCACGACGCTGCCCGCCGCGTAGGCGTCCGCCGCGGTCGGCAGCTCCGGGTCGCCGAGGCGCTCGAAGGAGACGGGGTTGTCGCCGACCGTGTGGGCGTCCGCGGCCTCGTCGGGGAAGAGGTGGGCGGCGAGGGCGCGGCAGTGGGCCGGGTAGCCCCCGACGGTGGGGGCGGCGGGCCCGGTCTCGACGAGGCGCAGCCGCGCCCGGGGCACCGCCCGCCGCACCTGGGCGAAGGCGTGCAGCAGCGCCACGACGTCCTTGGCGGGTTCGAGCCGGCCCAGCCACACCAGCGTCCAGCCGTCGTCGGCCCGCGCCCCGGCGCCCCCGCTCCGGCCCCCGCCTGATTCCGTGCCCGCGCCGCGCTCGCCGACCTCGGCGAAGCGGTCGGCGTCCATGCCCGGGTAGACGGTGCGCAGCCGCTCCGGGGCGGCGCCGCAGCGCTCCTGCCAGCGGCGCGCATGGGCGTTGCCGGGGGTGATCAGCGCGGCGCGGGCGTACGCCTCGGCGGCCAGCCGGCCCTGGAACGAGGCGAGCAGCGTCCGCACCGGCCCGGAGAGGGCCGCGCCTCGGGGCGCGGCGGGACGGGCCGCGGTCGCCAGGTAGTACTCGCGCAGCCGGACGCCGTACTCGGTGATCAGGAGGGGGGTGCCGAAGAAGCGCCGGGCCAGCAGCCCCGGGAGCGCGGCCGGGCCCGCCGAGGCGGCGTGGCACAGATCCACCCCGGACAGGCCCGGGTCCGCCCCGGCCCCGGCCGGGGCGGACCCGTCGCCGTACCAGTCGAGCGACAGCGGGCGCAGCGCGCGCTCCAGCGCTCCGGCCACGGTCAGCAGGTCGGCGACCCGCACCCGGTGCGCGCCCTGGAGCGCACCGGGGGTGTGGCAGGCCCGCTCCAGGGCGCGCACGGCCGTCTCGGAGCGGAGCGCGGCGGGCAGCCCGCCGCGCTCCCGGGCCAGCTCGGCGAGCCCGTACAGGCCGCTGGCGAAACGGTCCGCCTGGCCTGTGGCGGCCCCGGGGACGCCGGGACCGTCGGGGGCGTCGGGACCGCCCGTACTGCCGGGCCCGCCCGGCGCGCTGATGGCCGCCGCCAGCTCCCCGAAGCACTCGGCGAACCGCCGCCGTTCGCGCCGCCCGTAGGACCCCCCGTCCCGGCGCTCCCCCCACAGCGGCGCCGTACGGACCCGCCGCACCGAGTCGGGCAGCTCCATGAAGCCCCCCGCCGCCTGGCGGGCGCCGCGGCTGAGCGCGTAGACCTCGAACTCGTGCTGGGCGAGCCCCCGCACCAGCCGGTCGCACCACAGCCGCGCCTCACCGCTCGCGTACGGATATCCACCCTCCGTGAGCAGTCCCACGCGCATGAGCGCACCCCCGATCTCCCATGTCGGCAAGCCGTCGCGCCGCCGTCCGGCAGCGGGAGCACGTTATGCGGGAGGGGTGGTGGTGCGGCGGACGGTTGTCCGTCGCACCACCGGAAGGGGTGAACGCCCGTGACCTTCCATGACGTCAGGCGTTGTCGAATGCCGCTCGGCGCCGGTACGTCAGCCGGGGGCGGGGCCGGGCCGGGTTCGCCGGCCCGCCGCTATCGGTTCGCGGTGCCGCCGCCCGAGGCGGCGGCGGGGTACGGCCAGGCGTTCGGCCGACAGGTGACCCCGTCCGTCGACAGGAACTTGGTCTGCTGCATCATCACCGGCGCCAGCGCGCCCTGCCGGGTGCATGCCTCGTGGTTGTGGCCGAGCCGGTGGCCCACCTCGTGGTTGATGAGCATCTGCCGGTAGGCGTGCATCTTGTCGTCGCCGAAGGTCTTCGCGCCCTGCGCCCACCGATAGGCGTTGATCATGACGCGCTCGGTGGAGGCGGAGTCACAGGAGACGTTGTCCTGGGTGGTGTCAAGGCCGGATTTCAGACACCAATCCGCGGTGGTGCCGGGGCTCGCCAGCGTGATCACGAAGTCGGCCCGGCCCGAGGAGACCCGGTCGAAGGAGCGCATCCCGGCGTGTGCCCAACTGCGGTCGTCGTTGAGCGTCTTGTGCACGGCCTTCGCGAACAGCTCGCCGTCCAGCGGCAGGCCCTTCTCCACGTCCACGCGATAGCGCCACACCCGGCCCCGGCCGGTCCCCTTGTCCTGCCCGGAGACCGTGGTGAACGCCCCGGACCCGCTCAGCTTCGGGTCCAGCGGGAACTGCCGCGCCATCAGCGCGTCGTACGAGGTGGCCTTCGGGCTCGGGGTGGCGGTGGAGGGCGCCGCCCGCCCGGCCCGCCCGTCGTCGCGGTCGCCCGCGGCGTCGGTGCGCTCCGCGCCGCCCTGGGCCCGTGCGGTGTTGCCGCCGTCCTGCGGCCCGTTGGCCACCTGCCCGGCGACCACGACCGCCAGCACGGTCGTCACGGCCGCGGCGGCGACGCCGGTGAACGTCCGCCCCTTGCCGCCCTTGCCGCCCACGTCCTGAGGCTCGTCCTCCGCGCCGTCGTCGGCATCGGCCTCGGCGCCGCTGCCGACATCGGTGCGGCGCGGTCTCCGCTCCGCTCCCGGGGCGCCCGCCGCGAACACGTCCTCGCCGTCGCAGTCGAGGGCGTCGGCCGTGTCGAACGCATCCACGTACTCCTTGCGCGGGCCGGGCATCAGGCCGCCCGCCGCCGCGCCCGCCGGCGGGCCCGCGGTCCGCGCCCCGAAGGACGCCCGCGCCCCGCCCGGCACACCACCGGGACCGCCGCCGCGCCGCACCGGACCGCCGGGGCCCATCTGGCCGCCGGGGCCCATCTGGCCGCCGGGCCCGCTCGGCGCGCCCAGGGCGCCCCAGCCGCCGCCCGGCTCGCGGTGCTCCGGGTGCCCGCCCCTGGCCCGCGGCACCGCGGGCCCCTGCGGACGCATCCGCGGCACGCCCTGCGGCGGGGTCACCCCGGGGTCCGCGCCGGTCCCCGGCGCCACCCGCCGTCTGCGGCCGGTGCCCGGAGCCGCGCCGGAGGCCGTGTACTCCACGAAGCCGGGACCGGAGCCGGGGCCGCGCCCGCCGCCGGGGGCCGAGCCTGGGCCCGCCTGCCCGGACGGGCGGTCGCGGCCCTCCTGGCTGCCACGTGCGCTGTGTTTACCCACGCGCCGCACCGCTCCCGTCCGCGCCCGGCACCGGGGCGGCGGGCTCCCCCGGGTCGCCCCGGCGGCCGCCGTCCTCCCAGCCCTCCAGGCCTTCTCTGACTTCTCTGGGTTCTCTGCCTGTCACATCGTCGAGCAGCTCGCGGATCCCCCGCGCCACTGCCTCGGGACACTCCATCATCGCCACGTGCCCCGCGTCCACCAGCGTCAACAGCCGCGAGTCGCGGAAGGCCGCGCCGGCCCGCCCCGCCATCCGGTAGGACACCAGCTGATCGCGCATGCCGTAGACCAGCAGCGTCGGCGCCAGCACCCGCTCGGCCTGGCGCCACATCGAGTGCTGGCCGCCGAGGGTGTACGAATCGACGAGTCCGCGCGCAGAACGGGACAGCGCGTCCCAGAAGTACGGGAGGGCGAGCCGCCGCTCGAACTCCTCCACCGCCATCGCGAAGTGCTCCGGGCTGACCCGCGACGGGTTGCCGTAGGTGAGCGCCATGACCTCGCGGGTGCGCCGCTCCGCGTCCCAGTCCTTGGTCAGCCGGGTGAACAGCCGGGTGACGCCGGGGATCGCGAGCAGGCCGGTGGGGACCGCGGTGCGCTGCGGGCGCAGCTCGGGCAGCGCGGGCGAGACGAGGGTGAGGGTGCGCACCAGGTCCGGCCGCAGCGCGGCGACACGGGTGGTGACCGCGCCGCCCAGCGAATTGCCGATCAGATGGACGGGCCCGCGCCCGCTCGCGTCGAGATAGCGGACCACGGCGCGGGCGTGGCCGGCTATGGAGTAGTCGCCGTCGTCCGGCGGCGGGGAGTCGCCGAAGCCGGGCAGGTCCAGGGCTTCCCCGTCCACCAGGTCGGCGAGCGGCTCCATCAGGAGCGACCAGTTCATCGAGGAGCCGCCGAGCCCGTGCACATACAGCGCCGGCGGCAGGCCGTCCCGCACCGGCGGACGGGACCGTACGGTGAGAGTGAGGCCGGGGAGGCGCGCGGTGCGCAGCTTCTCCCCCGCTCCGAGACGAACGGGCCGGGCGGGCGGGACCGCGGAAACAGTGCGGGCATCCGGCTGCTCGGTCGAAGACATGCGGCAATGTTACGAGACGATCACGTACGGAGCTCTGTGTTCGGCCTCACAGGCCGCGTAGCGTCCGAAAGTGAGCTCTCCTAGGCTCGTAATACACAGGGACGATCACCCGGGCCGGAAAGCGGGCGGGACAGACGCCCGGATCCGGGGACCCGAGGAACGCAGGAACGCAGGAACGCCCCAGGAGAACGCGCCCCAGGGAAGGGGAGAGATGTCCGTCGACCCCAGCGACCCCGAGACCTTCGAGGAAACCGACGTCACCGAATCCGCTGTGGAGGACGTCGAGGCGCCGGAAGTGGACGCCGCGGAGCAGCGCCACGATCTCCTTCCGCACCGGGACGAGCCTCTGCCCCGGATCACCGACAGACTGGTGGAGGCGAACGAGGCGGACCGGGTGGAGCAGACCCGGGTCGTCGAGGTGAACGAGGACGACTATCAATGACCTGCGCCATTTGTCAGCTTTTCATGGAGTCCGGTCCGTGAAATTCTCCGTACGGACCGCGCGCCGCCCTGTTACCCAAAAGTACGATGGCGGCGCGGTGGACACCGTGTACGGAACACTCATTTGGGAGGCGGCGTGACAGCCATCGAGCAGACCGAGGCGCGCCCGCGTGGCACGCGCCTGCCGCGCCGAGCCCGACGGAATCAGCTCCTGGGGGCCGCCCAGGAGGTCTTTGTCGCACAGGGCTATCACGCGGCGGCCATGGACGACATCGCCGAGCGCGCCGGGGTCAGCAAGCCCGTGCTCTACCAGCACTTCCCCGGCAAGCTCGACCTCTATCTGGCCCTGCTGGACCAGCACTGCGAGGCGCTGCTCCAGGCGGTGCGCACCGCGCTGGCGTCGACGACCGAGAACAAGCAGCGGGTCGCCGCCACCATGGACGCCTACTTCGCGTATGTCGAGAACGAGGGCGGCGCCTTCCGCCTCGTCTTCGAGTCCGATCTGACCAACGAGCCGGCCGTGCGCGAGCGCGTGGACCGGGTCGCGCTCCAGTGCGCCGAGGCGATCAGCGAGGTGATCGCCGAGGACACCGGGCTGTCGCAGGACGAGTCGATGCTGCTGGCGGTCGGCCTCGGCGGGGTCTCGCAGGTGGTCGCGCGCTACTGGCTCTCCAGCGAGAGCTCCGTCCCGCGCGACACGGCGGTGCAGCTGCTCACCTCGCTGGCCTGGCGGGGCATCGCGGGCTTCCCTCTGCACGGGACCGAAGGCGGCCACTGAACGGCACGGCCCCGCCGCGTATTCCCCGCGGACGGCGGTGCGTGTTCGCTGCGGGCGTGCGCCCGGGCGGCCCGCTCGGTCTCCGCACCGGGCTAATGTGTGCTGCGTACGGCGCGGCTGGCCGCGCACCCAACTGACCGTCGGAGGGACAAAGCCGTGGAGGTCAAGATCGGCGTGCTGCACGCGCCCCGCGAGATCGTCTTGGAGAGCGGGCAGACCGCCGAGGAGGTCGAGCGCGCGGTGGCCGAGGCGCTCGCCGGCAAGGCGCAGCTGCTGACCCTGGTGGACGACCACGGCCGCAAGGTCCTGGTCCCGTCCGACCGGCTGGCGTACGTCGAGATCGGCGAGCCGACCGCCCGCAAGGTCGGCTTCAGCGCGCTCTGAGCGTCCGAGCGTCCGCGCCAACAGCGGCGGGGCCCGGTGGGGAAACCTCACCGGGCCCCGCCGCTTTCCGTACGGAAGGCCACCTTCGGGTGCGGCTCGGGCCGACAGGGGTTGCCTACCCCCGGCCGGGGGTAGGACGGCCTCGACCAGGGCACGGACCGATGTGACCCCGGGCCCCGGTCCCGATCCCCGCCCACGGGAAGGACGCACCATGATCTTGGAAGCGCTCGCCTCCGTACTGATCGGTCTCGCCATCGCTTACGGGGCGGGCCGATGGCAGCCCCGGAGGTTCCATTCCAGGCGTCTGCTGCTGTCCACCGGCCCCGGCGCCGCACTGCTCGGCGCCCTGCTCGCCCACGCCGTGCTGGGCGCGGGCCACACGGCGACGGTGCTGATCGTCGCGCTCGGCTTCGCGGTGGCGCTGCTGTCGCTGCTGGTCCGCCCGGCGAGCGGGCTGCGCCGCTCCGCCCCGGCCTGAGACCCGGCCGCGCATCCACCGGCCTGTCCATCCCACCTGAGCGGCGGCCCGCACCCCCCTGGGGCACGGGCCGCCGCTGCCGTTCCGTCCGCCGACTCAGGAAGCCAGGCCCAGCGCGGCCATCCGCTTGGTGTGCGCCTCGGTGATCCGGGAGAACATCCGGCCGACCTCCGCCAGGTCGAAGCCGTCCGCCACCCCGCCGACCAGCATGGTGGACAGCGCGTCCCGCTCCGCGACCACGCGCTGCGCCTGCGACAGCGCCTCGCCCATCAGCCGCCGCGCCCACAGCGCCAGCCGCCCGCCGACCCGCGGGTCCGCCTCGATGGCCGCCCGCACCTTCTCCACCGCGAACGTGGCGTGGCCGGTGTCGTCGAGCACGCTCAGCACCAGCCCTCGGGTGTCCGAGTCCAGCCGGGCCGCCACCTCGCGGTAGAAGTCGCTGGCGATCGAGTCGCCGACGTACGCCTTGACCAGGCCCTCCAGCCAGTCCGACGGCGCGGTCTGGCGGTGGAAGCCGTCCAGCGCCGCCGCGAAGGGCTCCATGGCCGCCGTCGGCTGCTCGCCCACCTCCGCCAGCCGGTCCCTGAGCTGCTGGAAGTGGTGGAACTCGGCGGACGCCATCTTCGCCAGCTCCGCCTTGTCCTCCAGCGTCGGCGCCAGCTTGGCGTCCTCGGCCAGGCGCTCGAAGGCGGCCAGCTCGCCGTAGGCGAGGGCGCCGAGCAGATCCACGACGGCGGCCCGGTACTGCGGGTCGGCGGCCGCCCGATCCCAGTCCTGGGCGGCGATCCCGGTGGGCTCCTCGCCGGTGTGTCCCTCTGCGGTCTCCCCGGCGGCGGGGGCGTTATCCGGTGTGTCAGACGTCTCCATGGAGCGCACAATAGCCCGCTGAGCGCCCCTGGGAAGGCCCTGGTCAGCCACGGCCGACCACAGGGCGGAACCGGCATCCCGGTCACAGATGCGCGCTCTCGGGGTACAGTGCTATTGGCGCCCGCCGAGTATCGGCGGGTCGTTCCACGAATACGGATGCCCGGTCGGTGGCCCGATCGGCTCCAAACCGACCGCCCTCCGCGCGGCGCGCATGGAATCGTGCGCACGGCAGGAGGGACCCGCTCGCGGTATGAGCGCTCGAGCGAGGGCAGTGGTCCCGCGCCGGACCGGCCACCCCAAGGCCGGTTGTACTCGGGGCGCCGTGCGACCCCCTTCGCCGCCTCACGCCGCGTCTCACAGAAGAGGCAAGCATCCTGACCACTTTCCGAGAACTCGGGATCCTCCCCGAGACGGCCGAGGCCCTCGAGGCCGTCGGCATCACGTCCCCGTTCCCCATCCAAGAGATGACGCTCCCGGTGGCCCTCTCGGGCTCCGATGTCATCGGCCAGGCCAAGACCGGCACCGGCAAGACGCTGGGCTTCGGCCTCCCGCTGCTGGAGCGCGTCACCGTCCCCGCGGACGTCGAGGCGGGCCGGGCCGCGCCCGAGCTGCTGACCGACGCCCCGCAGGCGCTCGTGGTCGTCCCCACCCGCGAGCTCTGCCAGCAGGTCACCAACGACCTGCTCACCGCCGGCAAGGTGCGCGCCGTGCGCGTCCTGTCGATCTACGGCGGCCGGGCCTACGAACCGCAGGTCGAGGCCCTGAAGAAGGGCGTCGACGTGGTGGTCGGCACCCCCGGCCGGCTGCTCGACCTGGCCGGCCAGAAGAAGCTGCGGCTCTCCGCCGTGAAGTCCCTCGTCCTCGACGAGGCCGATGAGATGCTCGACCTGGGCTTCCTGCCCGACGTCGAGAAGATCATCCAGATGCTGCCGGCCAAGCGCCAGACGATGCTCTTCTCGGCGACCATGCCGGGCCAGGTCATCTCGCTGGCCCGGCGCTACATGTCGCAGCCCACCCACATCCGCGCCACCGCGCCGGACGACGAGGGCGCGACCGTCGCGAACATCACGCAGCATGTCTTCCGCGCCCACTCCCTGGACAAGCCCGAGGTCGTGGCGCGTGTGCTCCAGGCCGAGGGCCGCGGCCTCGTCATGATCTTCTGCCGTACGAAGCGGACCGCCGCCGACATCGCCGACCAGCTGGCCCGCCGCGGCTTCGCCTCCGGCGCGGTCCACGGCGACCTCGGCCAGGGGGCGCGCGAGCAGGCGCTGCGCGCCTTCCGCAACGGCAAGGTCGATGTGCTGGTGGCCACCGACGTCGCCGCGCGCGGCATCGACGTCGAGGGCGTCACGCATGTGATCAATTACCAGTCCCCCGAGGACGAGAAGACATATCTGCACCGCATCGGCCGCACCGGCCGCGCGGGCGCCTCGGGCACCGCCATCACCCTCGTCGACTGGGACGACATCCCGCGCTGGCAGCTGATCAACAAGGCGCTGGACCTGCCCTTCAACGAGCCGGAGGAGACCTACTCCACCTCCGAGCACCTGTTTGAGCTGCTGAACATCCCGGAGGGCACCACCGGTGTCCTGCCGCGCGCCGAGCGCACCCGGGCGGGCCTGGACGCCGAGGAGATCGAAGACCTCGGCGAGACCGGCGCCCGCGGACCCCGGGGCGGCCGCGGTGGCCGCCGCTCGGCGGCGCCCGTCGAGGAGCGCCCCGCCCGCACCCGCACGCCGCGCCAGCGGCGCCGGCTGCGCGGCGGCGTCGCGGTCGACGGGACGACGGGCGAGACGGGCGAGACGGCCGTGGACACCGCGGCGGTCGAGTCCCCCGCCGACGCCGAGACCGCGCCGGCCGAGCCGAGGCAGCCGCGCCGCCGTCGCCGTACCCGCGCCGGGGTCACCGGCAAGGCGGCCGAGGCAGCCGAGGCAGCCGTGGCCACGGCCGAGGGCCCGGCCACGGCCGTCGCCGACACCGCTCCGGCCCAGCCGGGCGCGGAGGCGGCCGCCGAGCCCGCCGAGGCCCCCGCCAAGCCGCGCCGTCGCCGCACCCGCTCCACCACGGCCGCCAAGGCCGCGGAAGCGGCAGCGGCGGCCCCGTCCGCCGAGGCCGAGGCGTCCCCGGCAGCCGCCGAGGAAGGCGAGCCCCAGCCGGCCCGCCGCCGTCGCCGCACCCGCGGCGCGGCCTCCAAGGCCGCCGAGGCCACAGAGGCCACAGAGGCCACAGAGGCGAGCTGACGGCACCCGCTCAACCGCCGAAGGGCCCGGTCCGCTCCCCGCGGACCGGGCCCTTCGGTGTCCCCGTCCAGGCCCTCGAGCGGCCCGCGGCACGGGGTACTCGTCACGGTGGGTTGGCCGGGATTTTCCGTGTACGCGCTAGCCTCGGCGCATGAGCAGGCCGCCGTTCCTCACGCTGCCCGGGTGCGCCCGCGCGTACCGCCTTCGCACCGCGCGCGGCGAGTTCGCCGTACACGAAGCGCGCCCCGAGGGGGCGCCGCGCGGCACGGTGCTGCTGGTGCCCGGGTTCACCGGCAGCAAGGAGGACTTCATCGCACTGCTGGAGCCGCTGGCCCGCGCCGGGTTCCGGGCGGTCGCGCTGGACGGGCGGGGGCAGCACGAGAGCGAGGGGCCGCGGGACGAGGCGGCGTACGCGCAGCCGGAGCTGGCCCGGGACGTACTGGCGCAGGCGGCCGCGCTGGACTCCGCCGCTGCCGGGGACCCCGCGCCGCCGCATGTGCTCGGGCATTCGCTGGGCGGGCTGATCGTACGGGCCGCCGTGCTGCTGGACCCGGGTGCCTTCGCCTCGCTGACGCTGATGTCCTCGGGCCCGGCCGCCATCTCCGAGCCGCAGCAGGCCCGCACCAAGCTGCTGATCGACGCGCTGTCCGTGACCGACATGGAGAGCGTCTGGCGGGCGATGCGCGAGCTGGACCCGCAGGAGGCGCCCGAGGAGACGACGCCGCCCGGCATCGAGGAGTTTCTGCATCAGCGCTGGCTCGGCACCGTGCCCGAGCAGCTGATGGCCACCGGGCGGCAGCTGAACCGGGAGCCGGACCGGGTCGCGGAGCTGGCCGCGGTGGCGCTGCCCAAGCATGTGCTGTCGGGGGTGGTGGACGACGCCTGGCCGGTGTCGCTGATGGACGGGATGGCCGAGCGGCTGGCCGCCCGCCGCACCGTGATCCAGGGCGCGGGGCACTCCCCCAACGCCGAGCGGCCGCGTCCCACCGCCGAGGCACTGATCGACTTCTGGTGCGGCGTCGCACCCCGCCAGGGCTGACCCTCGGCGCCGGGCCTTCAGTACCGGGTTCAGTACTGGGCCTGTAGGTGCTCCCAGAAGCCGTCCCGCAGCGCCCGGCGCAGATCGGCGTGCGTACGCAGCGACAGCCGCAGCAGCGCCTCCGCGTCGATCAGCAGCTCCTGGTCGACCGAGCCCGGCAGATAGGGGTGGCCGGGCAGCAGCTCGGCGAGTGACTCCCGGCCGCGCGAGGACAGCCATCGCGCGGCGATCTGCGCCCCGACGAAGCGCACATCGTCGCGGCTGGGGGCGGGACCGCCCGGGACCGGGTCGCCGCCGCCGTACGGCTCGAAGCCCATGGGGCGGCGGGTGACGTACGGCTTGCAGAAGTCGAGGTCGAAGGTGCGCTGGCTGTCGACCTCCCACAGCAGCGGCTCGGCCTGGTTGCGCCCCTCGACGGCCTCGATGCCCCACAGGTGCACCCGCGCGCCGTACCCCTGCGCCGCCTCGACCGCGGAGACCAGGTCCTCGTCCCCGCCGATCAGCGCCGCGTCGCCGATGGCGCGGTGCCGGGCGAGGGACTCCAAGTCGGTGCGGATGAGCGAGTCGACGCCCTTCTGCTGGTTGTTGGCGTTGAGGTTGCCGAGCCGGACCTTGACGTCGGGCAGCTCGGCGATGCCCTGCTGCTCGGAGGTGTGGATACGGCGCCGGGCGCCGTCGTACCAGTAGACGCGCAGGAGTCTGCTGTCCGGGAAGATCGTGCGGGCCTTGTCGATGAACGCCTCGATGAGCCCCTCGGCGTCGAGCTCGAAGGCTCTGCGGTCCTCGGTCCCGGCGACCAGTCGGCCGGCTGCCGCGTAGACGTAGCCGGCGTCCACGAATATCGCGTGGGTGGAGGGTGTGGTCGCGACCTCGGCGAGCACACGCTGCAACAGCTCGTTGGTGCGCTCGATGCCCGAGACGATCGAGGCGAGGTCTGGTTGGCCCGCAGGCGTGACGTCACTCATACGCGCTTCATTGTCCGGGCCAGCGCGCTAGGGACACAACCGGACCTGGTACGAAACGGTAATTAGGCTCCCGAAAATTTTCTTTAGCGTAGGGAATGTTTTCCGTAGACCCTCTGTTGGACCGTACAGACGCTCGCGGCAGTGACGCCGCCGGCGTCCGTTCATCATCACAGTTCTCCTCAGGAGGATCAGACGAAGGGAGAAGCCATGCGCTTCGAGATCATGCGCCTTGACGACGTCGACGGCACCGCCGTGGACAGCACCGTTGTAGACGCCGCCTCCGTCAACCGGATCGTGCAGCAGGCCGCCGCAATCGGTCAGCGCATCTACATCCGTCCCGCCGAAAGCTCAGCCCGGTAACGCCCCGCATGTAGTACGCAGCTAGTACGCAGCTTCCGGCGCCCCTGTGCCTCGTCGCACGGGGGCGCTTGTGCGTCCGGGCGCGCCCGGTGCCGGGCTCAGCCCGCCGTGCCCGGCACCGGGGACGCCCCGGTCGCCCGGCGGGCGATCTCTCCGTAGATCTCCGGATCCGTCGTGTACTCACCGAGACGACAGGTCTTACGGCTGCCGTGGTAGTCGCTGGAGCCCGTGGTGAGCAGTCCGAGGTCGGCGGCGAGGCCGCGCAGCCGCGCGCGCGTGGGCTCGTCGTGGTCCATGTGGTCCACCTCGATGCCGTCGAGACCCGCGGCGGCGAGCTCGGCGATCGCGCTCTCGGGCACGCACTGCCCGCGCTTGAGGGCCAGCGGATGCGCGAAGACGGTCACCCCGCCGGCCGCCTTGACCAGCCGGATCGCGTCGAACGGGTCGAGCTCGTGCTTCTCGACGTAGGCCCGGCCGCCATTGGCGAGCCACTGCGGCGTAAACGCGTCCGAGACGCTTTCGACGACACCCAGGTCGACCATCGCGGTGGCCACATGCGGCCGCCCCACGGCCCCGTCACCGGCGATCCGCGCCACCTGCTCCCAGGTGATCGGCACGCCCAGCTCACGCAGCTTGTCGACCATCCCGCGGGCGCGCGGCACCCGGTCGTCGCGGACGAGCTCGCGCTCGCGCGCCAGCTCCGGCTCGGCCGGGTCGAAGAGATACGCCAGCATGTGCAGGCTCACGCCCGCCGCGCCGTCCTCCGAAGCGCCCGAACCGCCGCCGCCGGACGGCGGGAGCACCAGCCGGCACGACAGCTCGGCGCCGGTCACCAGGGTCAGCCCCGCAGGCAGCGCCCGCTTCGCCGCCTCGTATCCGCCGACCGTGTCGTGGTCGGTGAGCGCGACGACGTCCAGCCCGGCCGCGGCGGCATTGCGCACCAGCTCGGCGGGGGTGTCGGTGCCGTCGGACGCAGTGGAGTGGGTGTGCAGATCGATGCGCACGACGCGGACTCCCGGCTACGGCGGTGGAACGGAGCGGACGCTCCAGGGTAACCGGCCGCGACCGGGATGATCAGCCCAGGATCCGCGGCGAGAGCGCCCCGCACGGCACCAGGTCCACCTCGGCCCCGGCGTCCCGCAGATCGGTGAGCACCATCTCGTCGTACATCATCAGACCGGTCTGCTCGGGCCAGAGGATCGCCCACAGCCACAGCCCGCACGCCTCGCCCGCGAACACCGCGCGGTCGTCCGGCGTGCCCTCGACCAGCCACAGCGGGGTGGGCCGCCCCGCGGCCAACACCTTGACCTGCGGCGCGCGGTCGACCCGCATGCCCGGCCCCGGATCGGGGCCGCGGATCCCGGCGTAGCGCGCCCCGAGCCCCACCCCCAGCTCCTCCGCGACCAGCAGCAGCTCCCCGGGCCCGCCCAGCGGGCCGGGTCCTGAGCAGGCGACGGCGGTGGCCCGGCCGCCGCTGCGGTCGTCGCCCGCGCACGCGACACCGGTGAACAGCCAGCCCACGGGCAGCGGCCACGGCATCCACACGGGCACCCGGGCACGGTTGGTCACCACCACGAGTGCTTCGACGCTCGGCGGGACGACCGGCTGGAGGGGGTGCACCGTGCCATGCACCCCGCACTGCCAGGAGTCGGCGAAAAGACCGGGCGCCCGCACCCGGCCACCGCACTTCGGGCAACTGGGTTCGCCCCTCATAGGGCCCCACGGTCCTCCCCGGAAACCGCCACGTCAAGGACGATCACCCGTCCGGATACGACGCGTGGACACGCCCGGATCGACCGGGGCCCGGCCGAGGACCTACGGCCGCGTCCCTCAGCTCGCCAGCGGCACCGCGGAGCGGGCCGGGTCCCGCAGATCCGTGCCGTGCCTGAGCCAGCGGTCCTGGAGCGCCCCCGCCCCGTGCACCCGCTTCCAGGCCGCCTCGTTCCCGGTCATGGGCAGCAGCGGCAGAAACCGGACCGGGTCCCTCAGCAGGTCCAGCTCCACGTCCTCGACCAGCCCGCCGGGTTCGGCCACGAGTACGGAGCTGAAGGGCGCCCCCGGCCACAGCGGCCCGCCCAGGTCGAGCGAGGCGCCCGGCGCCACCACCACGCCCTCCACCTGGGGGGACGCGGCGAGGACGGCGAGCGGGCGCAGCACCTCGTCGAGTACGGGCAGCCCGGGGCCCACGGCCGCGCCGCCGATCCGTACCGTCAGCACCAGCTCGGCGCGCGGACCGCGCAGCGGGTCGGCGAGGACGGCGGTGGGGTCGGCCATCGGCCGGTCGGACATCCCGAGTGTGGCGTAACGCACGACGTCCGCGTCACGGAAGCGCAGCACCTCGATGCGGTCCGTACCGACGAAGGTCACGGCCGCGCGGGCGTCGGGCTCGCCCAGCGCCGTACGCAACCGGGCCTCGACCAGCTCAAGAACGTCTGACATGCGGCGAGCATAGATCGCGTATCGAACAGGCAAAACGACGGCTGAACGCTTCAGGCGGCTGATAGCCTTGACGCCTGCCCAGGGAGTTACACGTCATCCCTCAAGGGGGACCGGCTGGAGGAGGTGGGGCTGCGGTGGATCCGAGTCGACCGTGCAGTACCGACAGTTCTCCCGTCCTCTTCCCCTCGGTATGCGTCTGTTCGTGATCTGAAACCTTCCGTACCCCACCGCCTCGCGGTGAAACACGTGAAGTGATTTCGCATCCAGGGCACGTGACGGTAGAGCGCCTTCGTAACGCTTTGCCCCTTTCTTTATCGCGCCTCCGCGATTTTCCGCGAACTTCCGTCAGCGCCATCGCACGGAGCGCCGCCCGCTTTGCGGACGTACGGCCACCGGAGCCCGTACGTCCACCTTCCGGGCCGCGCTGCGCCGCGCGCCCGCCGCTGACGGCCCGCTTGTGAAGGAGCCCGTCATGTCGATGATCCGCGACCTGCGCGCAGCCGTCCGCCCCGCCCTGCGCCGCCCCCGCGCCACCAGCAACTACGACACCACCCGCGACCCGTCCGTCTCCAGCGCGGTGATCGACTGTGCCGTCTACCGCGAGGGGCGGCGGGTCAGCGACCACTGCTCCCCGGCCGAGGCCATGAAGCGGGTGCGCGCCGAGGGCGGCTTCGCCTGGATCGGGCTGCACGAGCCCACCGAGCGCGAGTTCGCCGGCATCGCGCAGGAGTTCGGGCTGCACCCGCTGGCCGTGGAGGACGCGGTCCAGGCACACCAGCGGCCGAAGCTGGAGCGGTACGACGACTCCCTGTTCACCGTCTTCAAGACCATCCACTACGTCGAGCACGCGGAGCTCACCGCCACCAGCGAGGTCGTCGAGACCGGCGAGGTGATGTGCTTCACCGGCCGGAACTTCATCGTGACCGTCCGGCACGGCGGCCAGGGCTCGCTGCGCGCGCTGCGCCACCGCCTCCAGGAGGACCCCGAGCTGCTCGCCAAGGGCCCCTCGGCGGTGCTGCACGCGATCGCCGACCAGGTCGTGGACGGCTACCTCGCGGTCGCCGACGCGGTCCAGGACGACATCGACGAGGTCGAGATCGACGTCTTCTCGGCGGCCAGCTCCCGGCGGGGCGGCGACGCGGGGCGGATCTACCAGCTCAAGCGCGAGGTGCTGGAGTTCAAGCGGGCCGTCTCGCCGCTGCTGCGGCCGATGCAGCTGCTCAGCGAGCGGCCGATGCGGGTGGTGGACCCGGACATCCAGAAGTACTTCCGGGACGTCGCGGACCACCTGGCCCGGGTCAACGAGCAGGTGCTGGCCTTCGACGACCTGCTCAACTCGATCCTCCAGGCGAACCTGGCGCAGGCCACGGTCGCCCAGAACGAGGACATGCGCAAGATCACCTCCTGGGCGGCGATCTTCGCCGTGCCCACGATGATCGCCGGGATCTACGGCATGAACTTCGACTACATGCCGGAGCTGCGCTGGAAGTTCGGCTACCCGGCGGTGCTCGTCGTCACGGTCGCGATCTGTGTCACGATCCACCGCGGCTTCAAGCGCAACGGCTGGCTCTGATCTGTTCGCGGCCCGGCAGCCCGGCCCTCAGCCCGGCTTCCTGCGGTCGGCCAGGATCACCAGCGCGAGGCCGATCAGGATCACCGCGAGCGCCGGGTAGGCGACCGCCTCGGGCGTCTGGCCCAGCCAGAGGGCGGCGATCAGCGCCGCGCCCGGCGTCTCGAGCAGCAGCGCGGTCGAGGTGATGGACGGCCCCAGGCCCTTGACGACGCGGTTGATGAGCGAATGGCCCAGCAGCTGGGCGGTGACCGTCAGCACGGCCAGCTTCAGCCACGTCGCGCCGCTGTAGCCGCCCAGGGCCGTGCCGGAGGCCAGGCAGGTGAGCAGCAGGAGCACGCTGGTGGTGCCGTAACAGACATAGGTGTACGCCGTGGTGCTCACCGTCCGCCGCACCTCCGCGCCGAGCACCACATACCCCGCGCCCGCGATGCCGCCCACCAGCGCGAGGGCGTCGCCCGCGAGCGCGCGGGGGGACAGCGCCAGGTCGACCCCGGTCAGCAGCAGCACTCCGAGCATGGCGACCGCCATGCCCGCCCAGGCCAGGGCGGGCGGGCGCTGCCCGCGCAGCCGCAGCAGCAGCGCGGTCCAGATCGGGGTCGTGGTGACCAGCGCGGTCGACGAGGCGACGGAGGTCATGTGCAGGCTGGGCAGCCACGTCCCGAAGTGCAGCGCCAGCAGCGCCCCCGCCCCGGCGGACAGCAGCACCCCGCCGCGCCCCATCCCGCGCAGCTCCCGGCGATGGCGCAGCGCCGCGAAGGGAGTGAGCACGCCGACGGCCATGGCGTTGCGCCAGAACGCGACGGCGAGGGCCGGGGCCGCCGTCGCGGCGACCAGGGGCGCCGAGGACGAGACCGAGACGACGGCGAGCGCCAGCAGCGCCACATCGAGGGCGGCGGCTCGGTGAGGGACGGGCTCGGCGGCCGACCCGGCACCGGTGGCGGCACCGGTGCGGCTGGAACTGGCGCTGGACACCGCCTCAGGGTAAGGGGCATAGGTCCGCTTCGAAACTGTCCGCCCACGTGCTGGGACGGCCGTCCGTCCCGCGGTCGCCGGGGGTGGTCATAGGCTGTCGGCATGACGCAGACCCCGATGGACCGCGCCCTCATCGAGGAGGCGGCCAAGAAGTCCGCCCTCATCTGGGTCCGGGGCGCGGACGGCGCCCGGGACACCGAGCGCGCGCTGTGGCACGTGTGGCACGAGGGCGCGGTGTGTCTGGTCGGGGACGGCCCCGGGGAGCAGCCCCTGAGCGGCCTCGGCCTGGTGGACGGGGGCGCCGCCACCGTCACCGTGCGCAGCAAGGACAAGGGCGGACGGCTCGTCGCCTGGCCCGCCCGGGTGGCCGAGCTGGCGCCCGGCGGCGAGGCGTGGACGGCCGCCGTCGAAGAGCTCAAGGGCAAGCGGCTGAACGCGCCGGACGCCGAGCGGATCGCCGAGCGCTGGGCCCGTGAGTGCCGGGTGCTGCGCCTGGAACCGGCGCCGGGCCCGCTCGCGGAGCCGCCGTCCGGCTCCCTGGCCGCGACGCCGCCCCCGAGTCCGGCCATCACCCGCCGCCCGATGCCCGCCGCGCTCCCCAAACTCCTGACCCGCCGCCCCCGCACCCGCAAGCGCGCCTGAGCCCCCGTCGATTTCCGTCGCGCCCGGCTCCCCCGCCCGCAGCCCCGACACCGCCGCACGAAACTCCAGCCCACGGCCCTCCAGCACACCGCGGGGCGCCAGCGCACGCGGGGACTCCACCGCGGGGCGGGCCCCTGCCCCCGGCCGTCGGGGTCTGGGGCGGAGCCCAAGTTTCGGGAAGGGGCGGGTAGGGGAAAGGGCCGGCCGCAGGCGCCGACGCCCGCCAGGACAGCGCCGAGCCAGCCCGCCGCAGGCGCTACGTGCCGCTCGGAATCTGCTGTCCGTAGTCCACGACATCGCCCTTCTCAGGCGCGGCCAGCGTGAAGTCCTTGTCCCAGTCGGCGAGCCGGATGACCCCCGCGTCACCCGCCCGCTGAAGCCGCAGCGGATACGGCCGGCCCTCCAGGGAGACGTCGAGCATCCCGCCGCTCCCCTCCCCGCCGCGGATCCGGATGGTCCGTACGCCCCCGACCTTGCCCCGGTCGCCGGTGGAGATCTCGCCGTGCAGGGCGAGCAGCCCGTCGAGCAGCAGGCTCTTGTCCGTCAGCCCGCTGAGCCGTTTGTACGAGGGGTCGCCCACCGGCACCTTCACGTACTTGTCGTCGAGCTTGTCCGCCGCGGCCGCGTCGGCGTCGGTCGGCGCGCCGCCGTTGCCCTTGCCGCTCTCGTCCTCGTGTGACCAGAAGCCCGCGTCGGCCTTGAGGTAGAGCTCCTTGCCGACGCGCAGCAGCTCGAAGGTGCTGCCCTCACTGGAGACCTGGCCGGTGCCGCCGTCCGCCTTGAGCCGCATGTCGACCTTGTAGGTGCGCCCCTTGGTGACGAGGTTGCCGGACAGGCGTACCGCCTCCGCGCCCACCGCGGCGTTGCGGGCCTTGCTCTCGATCTTGGCGGCGGGAAGTTTGCCCACGCCGTTGGTGCCCGCGTCGGGGTCCTCACCGCCGCCGTCGCCGCCGCATCCGGCGACCGTCGCGGCCAACGCCGCGCACATCGCCGCCACGAGAGCCGTGTTCCGGGTGCGCACGTCTGCTCTGCCTCCTGAAGCCGGTGCAGGGGCAGCGTACCGGTGCTGTCCAGAGGTGTCGGCACGGTGGAGCGGGAGGGGGTACCCCAGCGGTAGCCGGGGAGGTTGTCCGGCGGCAGGGCAGGGCAGGGCGCGCTAGCCTGAACCAGGCATTCAACCAGATAAGCCACAAATAGTTCACAGGGAGGCGCATGACATGCCCGCAGGCGCCCCCAGGGTGTTCGTCTCGCACCTCGCGGGTGTTCCCGTCTTCGACCCGAACGGCGACCAGGTGGGCCGGGTCCGTGACCTGGTGGCCATGCTGCGCCTGGGCGGGCGGGCGCCGCGTGTCCTGGGGCTGGTGGTCGAGGTGGTCACCCGCCGGCGGATCTTCCTGCCCATGACCCGGGTGACCGGCGTCGAGTCCGGACAGGTCATCACCACCGGCGTGGTCAACATGCGCCGCTTCGAGCAGCGCCCGACCGAGACCCTGGTGCTCGGCGAGCTGCTCGACCGGACCGTGACGCTGGTGGAGACGGGCGAGGACGTGACGGTCCTCGACGTGGCCATGGGGCAGCTGCCCGCGCGCCGCGACTGGGCGATCGAGAAGGTCTTCGTACGGCGCGGCAGGTCGGGCGCGCTGCGGCGGCGCGGGGAGACGCTGATCGCCGACTGGTCCGCGGTCACCGGCTTCTCCCTGGAGGAGCACGGGCAGGGCGCGGAGAACCTGCTGGCCACCTTCGAGCAGCTGCGCCCCGCGGACCTCGCCAACGTACTGCACCACCTCTCGGCGAAGCGGCGCGGCGAGGTGGCCGCGGCGCTGGACGACGAGCGGCTCGCCGACGTCCTGGAGGAGCTGCCGGACGACGACCAGGTCGAGATCCTCGGCAAGCTCCAGGAGGAGCGCGCGGCCGACGTCCTGGAGGCGATGGACCCGGACGACGCGGCCGATCTGCTCTCCGAGCTCCCGGAGGAGGACAAGGAGCGGCTGCTGGCCCTGATGCGGCCGCGGGACGCGGCCGACATGCGGCGGCTGATGTCGTACGAGGAGGGCTCGGCGGGCGGGCTGATGACGCCCGACCCGATCGTGCTGCGCCCCGACGCGACGGTCGCGGACGCGCTGGCGCGGGTGCGCAACCAGGACCTGACCCCGGCGCTCGCCGCGCAGGTGTATGTGTGCCGGCCGCCGGACGAGACGCCGACCGGCCGCTATCTGGGGCTGGTGCACTTCCAGCGGCTGCTGCGCGAGCCGCCGTACACCCTCGTCGCCTCGGTCGTGGACACCGATCTGCGGCCGCTGCCGCCGGAGGCCCCGCTGCCCGGTGTGACCAGCTATCTGGCCACGTACAACCTGGTCACGGCGCCGGTCGTGGACGAGAGCGGCTCGCTGCTCGGCGCGGTGACCGTGGACGACGTACTCGACCACCTGCTGCCGCACGACTGGCGGGAGCGGGAGCTGTACGGCCTGACCGTGCGCCCGGTCCCCGGCAGCGCGCCGCCCGAGGTCCCGGACGGCAGGCCCGACGTACCCGGCGGCTGGCCAGAGGTCCCCGATGCGAGGTGAGGGAACCCGGCTCGACCGGCCCAGGGAGCCGCGCCGCGTGCGACTGCCGCGGTGGGACCCGGAGGCGTTCGGCAAGGCGTCGGAGCAGATCGCCCGTTTCCTGGGCACCGGACGCTTCATCGCCTGGATGACGGTCTTCGTAGCCGTGTGGCTCGGCTGGAACATCCTGGCCCCGGAGCGGCTGCGGTTCGACTCGTACCCGTTCATCTTTCTGACCCTGATGCTCTCGCTCCAGGCCTCCTACTCGGCCCCGCTGATCCTTCTCTCCCAGTACCGGCAGGCCGACCGCGACCGGGTCACCCTGGAGCAGGACCGGAGCCGGGACGAGCGCTCCATCGCCGACACGGAGTTCCTGGCCCGGGAGATCGCGGCGCTGCGGATGGGGCTCGGCGAGGTGGCCACCCGCGACTGGATCCGCTCCGAGTTCCAGGAGCTGATCAGGGACCAGGAGAGGGACCGGGCCACCCCGCCGTCCGGTGCCCCGTCCCCCGGCGCGCCGCCCCCCGGCGCCCCACGTGACGAATCAGACCGCTGACGGCCCTTACCGCCGAGTACCCGCCGCGCCGTACCATCTCCATATGGCTACCGACACTGCCCCCACGCCGGCCGAGGACGCGGTGCGCGCCGCGCTCGCCACGGTCAACGACCCGGAGATCCACAAGCCGATCACGGATCTCGGCATGGTCAAATCCGTCGAGATCGCGGCGGACGGGACGGTCGCGGTGGCGGTCTATCTCACGGTCTCCGGCTGCCCCATGCGCGACACGATCACCGAGCGGGTGCGGGAGGCGGTCGGCAAGGTCGCCGGGGTGGCCGGGGTCACCGTCGAGCTGGATGTGATGAGCGACGAGCAGCGGCGCGAGCTGGCCGCCTCGCTGCGCGGCGGCCAGGCCGAGCGCGAGGTGCCCTTCGCCAAGCCCGGCTCGCTGACCCGGGTGTACGCGGTGGCGTCCGGCAAGGGCGGCGTCGGCAAGTCGTCGGTGACGGTCAACCTGGCCGCGGCGATGGCCACCGACGGTCTGAAGGTCGGCGTCGTGGACGCCGACATCTACGGCCACTCGGTGCCGCGCATGCTGGGCGCCGACGGCAGCCCCACCCAGGTCGAGAACATGATCATGCCGCCGTCGGCCAACGGCGTGAAGGTCATCTCGATCGGGATGTTCACGCCGGGCAACACTCCGGTGGTGTGGCGCGGGCCGATGCTGCACCGCGCGCTCCAGCAGTTCCTGGCCGATGTCTACTGGGGCGACCTGGACGTGCTGCTGCTGGACCTGCCGCCCGGCACCGGCGACATCGCGATCTCCGTGGCCCAGCTCGTGCCCAACGCCGAGATCCTGGTCGTCACCACGCCGCAGCAGGCCGCCGCCGAGGTCGCCGAGCGGGCGGGCTCGATCGCGGTCCAGACCCATCAGAAGATCGTCGGCGTGGTGGAGAACATGTCCGGGCTGCCCTGCCCGCACTGCGACGAGATGGTCGACGTCTTCGGCACGGGCGGCGGCCAGCGGGTCGCCGACGGGCTGACCCGGGCCACCGGCGCCACGGTGCCGGTGCTCGGCTCCATCCCGATCGATGTGCGGCTGCGCGAGGGCGGCGACGAGGGGAAGCCGGTCGTGCTGACCGACCCCGACTCCCCGGCGGGCAGCGCGCTGCGGTCGATCGCGGGCAAGCTCGGCGGGCGGCAGCGCGGGCTGGCGGGCATGTCGCTGGGCATCACGCCGCGCAACAAGTTCTGAGCGCGTGCGCGGCCGCGGGTCGCGCGCCATGAGCCACTGAGCCATGAGCCACTGAGGGCGGCCTCCCCAAGGGGGGCCGCCCCACTCATGTCCGCCCATATGCCGCCGTACGGCTACTCGTACGCCGTGATGTCCTTGACCACCGCGAAGCCCAGCCCGTACGCGCTCATCCCGCGCCCGTACGCCCCGATGTGCACGCCCTCGCGGGCGGAGCCGGCCAGCACCCAGCCGTACTCCGACTCGCGGTAGTGGAATTCGGTCGGCACCCCGTCCACCGGCAGCGACAGCTGCGACCAGCCCGGGCCTTCCAGGTCGTCCGCCAGCTCCCAGGCGATCGCGGTCTGCTGGTCCAGCCAGTCCTGGCGCAGCGCGCGCTCCATGCGCGTCGGCCAGGTGGACGACAGCAGTCCGGACCCGGCCAGCCAGGCCGCCGAGGAGACCGAGGTGGCCTCCAGCACGCCCGTGCCGTCCGCGCTGTCCCGCACCGGGCGGCTGGCCACGGTCACCACCACCGCGAAGCGCTGCTGGTCCGGCTCGGTCTCCGCGCGCAGCGACGGCTCGTCGCCGTGCCCGGTGGAGCCGTGCTCGACCGTGCCGTCCGCGGCGGCGCCCACCTGCATCAGCCAGCGCCGTCCCGTGAACGCCTCGTCAAGGCCGTACCACGGAAAGGCGGCCAGCAGATAGCCGTCGACCTTCCGCCGAGCGTCGGCGGGGATCCCTTGCGCGGCCGACGCGCCGTCCCCGGCGGGCGCGCCCGGTGTATCAGCCACGCCATGCGCCCCTAGCCGACCCGTCGTCTCCATCTGTGCGGAGCCTCCTCGTTGCCCTTCGTCGTGGGCGGCCCGCCCCCCTCAGGCGTCCTCACCCCGGACAAAGGGAGGATAGCCATACGGGTCAACCAGGCCGGGCATACGGGGGGATCAAGTGGCGTCGGAGTCGAAAGGAGGGCGCTCCTCGCGCTTCGGCTCCTCGCGCTTGCGCAGCAGGTCAGGGGTGCTGGAGCCGCTGTCGGTGCCGGACCCGCCGCCGGACTGGGAGGCCGGGGAAGAACCGGAAGAGCCCTGTGCGGAGTCACTCTCCCGGCCGTTCACCGAGTCCGCGACCTCGGCCATCTCCTTACGGAGGTCGAAGCCGTTGCGGATCTCCTTGAGGCCCAGCTCGTCCGAGTCCAGCACATGCTTGCGGACGAAATTCTTCGGGTTCAGGTCCTCGAACTCGAAGTCCTTGAACTCCGGGCCCAGCTCGGAGCGGATGTCCTCCTTGGCGTTGTCGGAGAACTCCCTCACCTTGCGTATGAACCGCGACACATCCTGGATGACCTTGGGAAGCTTCTCCGGGCCGAAGACGAGCACCGCAAGGACGACGAGCGCGATCAGCTCGAGGGGTCCTATGTCGAAGAACACCTTGCAGCTCCTAGAGACGTCCGTGGCCACGGTCCAGGCCACTGAACACGGTACCCGTCAGTGGGGGCGGGACGGGAGACGCCCGGGCCAACATCCGGCGTCCTCCGCCCACCATCACCGCCCCCAGCTACCGCTGGGAGGTGCCCCCTGGCCTCCACCAGGCGTGCTCAGCCGCTGCCGCCCGCCGAACCGAGCGTCAGCTCCACCGTCCGCTCCTGGCCGTCCCTCCGCAGCGTCAGCCGGAGCCGGTCGCCGGGCCGATGGCTGCGGATCTTCACGATCAACTCCTGCCCGCTGTGCACCCGTACGCCGTCGACCTCGGTGATCACATCGCCGGCCTTGATCCCGGCCTTGTCGCCCGGGCCGCCCGGATTGACCGGCGGGCCGCCGGCGCCGCGGGCGTGCACCCGGGCGCCGTCGCCCGCGTACTCCATGTCGAGCGTGACGCCGATCACAGGGTGGGTGGCCTTGCCGGTGTTGATCAGCTCCTCGGCGACCCGCTTGCCCTGATTGATCGGGATCGCGAAGCCCAGGCCGATGCTGCCGCCCTGGCCGCCGCCGAGCCCCGAGCCGTCGTCGGCCGCCCGGATCGCGCTGTTGATGCCGATGACCCGCGCCCTGGAATCCACCAGCGGGCCGCCGGAGTTGCCCGGGTTGATCGGGGCGTCGGTCTGGAGCGCGTCGACATAGCTGATGTCGCTGCCGTCGCCCTCATCGCCGCCGGCGGTGATGGGGCGCTCCTTGGCGCTGATGATCCCGGACGTCACGGTGCCCGCCAGGTCGAACGGGGCGCCGATCGCCACAACGGGGTCACCGACGCGCACGGAGTCGGAGTTGCCGAGGGCCAGTGGGTGCAGCCCCGAGACGCCGTCGACCTTGATGACCGCCAGGTCGTAGCCGCTGTCCCGGCCGATGATCTTGGCGTCCGCCACCTCGCCGCCGTTGAACGTCACCGATATGTCGCCGCCCGAACCCGCGGGCTCCACGACGTGGTTGTTGGTGAGGATGTGGCCCTGCTTGTCGAGCACGAAGCCGGTGCCGGTGGCCTGCTCCGAGCCTCCTCTGACATGGATGGTCACCACGCCCGGCAGCGCCCTCTCGGCGATGCCGGCGACGCTCTTCGGGTCCCTGGCGCCCTTGTCGAGGGGCGCCTGCGGGAGGTCGACCACGCTGTCCTCGGTGGTCCGCTGGTGCTCCAGATACGCGCCGACGCCGCCGCCGATCCCGCCCGAGATCAACGCGATCACCGCGATCACGATCAGAGCGACGCGGCGGTCGGACCTCCGCGGCTTCTCCGGCGCGGGGACCTCCGTCCACGGGTCGTAGTGCTGCCACTGCGCGGCCTGACCCGGCTGGGGCTGAAGGGGGGGCTGCGGCCCGGCCTGCTGCTGCGGCAGCTGGGCGGTGGCGGCGGCGCCCGGGTCCGCCTGCGCGCCCGGCGGAAGCTGGGTGCCGTGCGCGGGGGTCATCCCGGGCGGGGGGAGCTGGGTGCCGTGGGCCGGGGTCATCCCGGGCGGGGGCATGGTCTGGGCCGCCGCGGGCGGCACCTGGGTGCCGTGTGCGGGGGTCGTGCCCGGGACGACGCCGGGCGGAAGGTGGGTGCCATGGGCCGGGGTCGGCACGGGCCGCTGCACGGGAGGGGCGGGCGCCCAGGGGCCCGGCCCGCCGTAGGGCGGCGTGCTGTACGGGTCGGGGGCGTGCAGCGGGGTGGCGGCCCGCCCGGCCTCCGCGCCGGAGGCGGCTCCCGCCACGGCCCCGGCACCGCCGCCGTCGGCCGCCGATGACGGAGACCCGGACGACGCCGACGACGCCGACGACGCGGACGACGCGCCGTCACCTACCGCGCCGTCGGCGGGTTCTTGGGCCACGAGCGCCGCGCCCGGCTCGGCCGCCCCGGCCGCCTGGACCGTGTCACCCGCCGGCGCCGGAGCCGACGCGCCGTCAGCCGGGCCTTGTGCGCCGCCGGCCGCGCCGGGCGCTGCGGCATCCCCGGCCGTGGTGTCTCCCGCGGGCCTCAGCCCGGCCCCGGATGACGATCGGCCGCCGGGCCGCGCGTCCGGACGGCTCCACCACTTCGGCTTGGGCCCGGTGGCCTTCCCCTCGTCCATGATCTCCTCAGAGTTCCCGCGAAACGGCACGGACTGCGCCGCCTCGGAACAGCCGCCACCGCCACCGGGTGGCGCTGCCCGGTAGCGATTCAATCAGGTCCGCCGACGCCCGCGCAGTGCGTACGCCGGGAGCCGCCCCCGCCGCGACGGTTCACCGCCCCCGCCCCCGCCCTCGGGCCAGGTCGGGTCCGCAAAGTCTCATCGGATCAGCCCGCGGCGTCAGGGGGCACCCCCAGCTACCGCTGGCGGGGGCGTGTGCGATCGCAAGGCGGAGGGTCGCTCTCGTCCTGGACGTACTCGGGCGAGCCCGAGAACGCAGCGAGCGCGGGCGGACACGGCGCCCGCCGGCCGCGGCTACTCCGGGGGCGCGCTGACGCCGTGGTACGGCGGGGTCCGGGTCGCCGGGTGGGAGGGGCCCGCCATCTGGGAGGGCTCGGGGGCCGCGGGCGTGGCCGCCGCGGCGCGCAGCAGCCGGGTGGCGGCCAGGATCGGCTGGATGAGCGGGTCCGGCACGCTGCCGGCGGCCTCGCTGAGGGTACGGGCCCGGGTGGAGCCCGGGGAGGTCGTGTCGACCGGGGCCGCCACATCCAGCAGCCCGACCTCGCGACGGGTGCGCTCGCGCACGCCCATGGCGTCGGCATCCTCCACCTTGGACGTCACACCGACCGGGCTCGCCGCGCTGTCCGAGCCCTCCGCCTGGCTCCCGGGCGACTCGACCGCCGCGTCCAGCGGAAGCGCGCCGCCGAGCGCGAACGCGGCCAGCGACACCGCCCCCGCGGCCGCGAAGGCGAACCGCCGGCGCGGCGCCGGGCGCTCGACCTCATGGATCCGGAAGCCGCGCTGACGCGAGGCGGCGACAGCCGCGGCGGCCGGGCCGACCGGCCGGCTCGTGGGAAGGAACGCGAAGGCCTGCTCCCGCGGCTCCCGGACACCCCGGGTGTCCGGGACGCCGAAGACGCCCGAGGCGCCGAACGGCGAGCCGTCGCCCCCGGCGCCGTCGCCATCGTCCGCCGACAGGCCCGGCAGGCCCTGGAGACGCGCCAGAAAGCCCTCCGAGGGAGCGGGGGGCGCCGTCTGCGCGAACACGTCTTTCAGCCGCCGCTGAGCGTCGGCCTCCGCCTTGCACTTGCAGCACGTCGCGAGGTGTGCGAGCACGCGCTCACGGGCATCGTGCCCCAGCTCGCCATCGATCAGAGCTGCAAGGCGGTCGCCGAGATGCTGCTCGGCGGGGGACTGACCGCCTGACCGGGTCACGCGATTCCGACCTCCCCGCTGAGCCGGGGCGCGGCGACGCGGCGGGGCGCCGCGGTCACCGTGCGCTGCTCGGCCCGCGCCGCGGGCGAGCGGTGCTGGAGGGCCTTGCGCAGATGCGAGCGGCCGCGGTGGATCCGGCTGCGCACCGTGCCGAGCTTCACACCGAGGGTCGCGGCGATCTCCTCGTACGAGAGCCCCTCGATGTCGCAGAGCACGACGGCCGCGCGGAACTCCGGCGCGAGGGTGTCGAGGGCCTGCTGCACATCGGCGTCGAAGTGGGTGTCGTTGAAATGCTGCTGGGGAGAGGGCTCGCGGCTGGGGAGCCGCTCGGCCGCGTCCTCACCGAGCGCGTCGAAGCGGATGCGCTGACGGCGGCGGACCATGTCGAGGAAGAGATTGGTCGTGATGCGGTGCAGCCAGCCCTCGAAGGTGCCCGGGCTGTAGGTGGACAGCGAGCGGAAGACCCGGACGAAGACCTCCTGTGTGAGGTCCTCGGCGTCGTGCTGGTTGCCGGTGAGGCGGTACGCAAGGCGGTAGACACGCGCGCTGTGCGTGCTGACGATCTCCTCCCAGGTAGGAGGTGTCCACGCCGGAGCGTCCGCGTCGGTGGCGAAGGTCGCGGTCGTAGCGGAATCGGCGGAACGAGGACGGTCAGCGATGTTGGTCACGGATTTCGGCTCGCCCGTTGACCTGCGAAAGCGCCTCAGCACTCTCCGGTCACCGGCCGCAGCCGCACCTCCCCTGTCGGCTCTGGTGGTGTCCAGTAGAGCCCCTACCATATCCACCTCGCCCGTTAGCTCCGGATAAGCATTTTTGACCTGCATTTGTTCGCGATCCATATGCTCCCCCCTCTCCTCTCAACGCCCGGTCCCATCAGCGGGTTCCCGGGCGCAGCGGCTACAGTCACGCTTGCGTCAACTACGGGGACAGGAGAGGGCCATTACCGCCAACCGGCAGACGAGCTGGGCGTTCGCCGATGCGTTCGTCGCCGAGGACGCAGCCCTGCGCTGGGCCCGTGAACGGGCCCGGGAGGCGGGGATGCGCTCGGTGTCGTCCGGTACGGGCGCCGCGCTGCGCCTGCTCGCCGCCACCGCGGACGCCAAGGCCGTCGCCGAGATCGGCACCGGGACCGGGGTCTCGGGCATCCACCTGCTGCACGGCATGCGGCCGGACGGCGTGCTGACCACCGTGGACTCCGAGCCGGAGATGCAGCAGTTCGCCCGGCAGGCGTTCCGCGCCGCCGGCTTCGCCGGGAACCGGGCGCGCTTCATCCCCGGCCGGGCGCTGGATGTGCTGCCCCGGCTCGCCGACGGCGGCTACGACCTGGTGTTCTTCGACGCCGACCGCTCCGAGTGCCTCGAATACCTCGGTGAATCGTTGCGCCTGCTGCGGCCCGGCGGGCTGGTCTGCTTCGAGGGCGTCTTCGCGAACGGGCGGACCGTGGACTCCGCCGCGCAGCCGGCCGAGGTGCTGCGCCTGCGCGAGCTGCTGCGCAGCGTACGGGAGTCCACCGTGCTCCAGTCCTCGCTGCTGCCGGTGGGCGACGGGCTGCTCTGCGCGGTCAAGCGCGCGTAGCCGCGCGGGGGCGCCGGCGGTCAACCGCGCGTGGTCAAGCGCGGATGGTCAAGAGTGCCTGGTCAAGCATGGGTAAAGCACCGCCCCGGCGGCCGGTACGTACATACCGGCCGCCGGGGCGGCACACGGGTGGTGGTAGGGCCTGAGCCTTCAGCCGACAACCTTCTTCAGAGCGTCGCCGAGCGCGTCGGCCTCGTCCGGTGTCAGCTCGACGACGAGCCGACCGCCGCCTTCGAGCGGAACGCGCATGACGATGCCCCGCCCCTCCTTGGTCACCTCGAGCGGGCCGTCGCCCGTCCGCGGCTTCATGGCCGCCATGCTCGTTCCCCTTCCTGAAACCAGCTCATCGCAGCCGACAACCCAGGTGTCACCGGCATCGAACACGTTGCTTCCCTGTCATTATCCCGCATGGCACGACCCGATGACCAACATCAGTCGGCAACCCCCGCGCAACGCGCTCGCCCAAAACCACCCAATTCGGGGAGGGGTCGCGATACCGTACGGGCGCCGATGTCCGGGGCACCCGCCGGCGATGGCCCGGAGAGGGCCGAATTCTTTGACGCAGGTCACATGTCGGCCGAGCCGATCTTTCGGCATGCTGAGCGCTGACCGCCGCGGCGGGGCCCCGACCGGGCCGCCGGTGCGGCGCCACCGGCGGCCCGGACCGGGCCCCGCCCCAGCCGCACCGGAGGACCCACCATGGCCGACACCGTGCTCTACGAGCTGACCGACGGACTCGCGACGATCACCCTGAATCGTCCCGACGCCATGAACGCGCTCGACATCGACACCAAGGTCGCGCTGCGCGACGCCCTGCTGCGGGCCGCCGGGGACGCGGCCGTACGGGCCGTGCTGCTGACCGGCACCGGCCGCGCCTTCTGCGTGGGCCAGGACCTCAAGGAGCACATCGGGCTGCTGGCGGCCGACCGGGCGGGGGAGGGCGAGGGCTCGACCATGAGCACCGTCGCGCTGCACTACAACCCGATCGTGACCGCGATCGCCGGGATGCCCAAGCCGGTGGTCGCCGCGGTCAACGGGGTCGCGGCGGGCGCGGGCGCGGGCTTCGCCCTCGCCGCCGACCACCGCATCGTCGCGGACACCGCCTCGTTCAACACCTCCTTCGCCGGGGTCGCCCTCACCGCCGACTCCGGCGTCTCCTGGACCCTCCAGCGGCTGATCGGCCATGGCCGCGCCGCCGACCTCCTCCTCTTCCCACGCAACGTCGGCGCCCAGGAGGCGTACGACCTGGGCATCGCCAACAAGGTCGTCCCCGCCGCGGAGCTGGCCGACGAGGCGGCGGCGGTGGCCCGGCGGCTGGCGGAGGGCCCCACCGCCGCCTATGCGGCGATCAAGGAATCCCTCGCCTTCGCGGCCGGGCACGGCCTGACCGAGGCCCTGACCAAGGAGGACGAGCTCCAGCGGCGCGCGGGGGCCTCCGAGGACCACCTGGCGGCGGTGGACGCGTTCGTCAAGAAGCAGAAGCCCCGCTTCACCGGGCGCTGATATTTCAGCCGGCGCCCCGCGCATGGCAGTCGGCCAGGTGGTCGTTGACCAGGCCGCACGCCTGCATCAGGGCGTAGGCCGTGGTGGGGCCGACGAAGCGGAAGCCGCGCTTCTTCAGATCGCGGGCCAGCGCCGTCGACTCCGGGGTGGTCGCGGGGACGTCGGCGAAGGTCCGCGGCGCCGGGCGGCGGGCCGCGTTCGGGGCGTGCGACCAGATCAGCTTGTCCAGCTCGCCCGCCGCGAGCTCGCCGGCCACCCGCGCGTTCGCCACGACGGCCGAGATCTTGGCGCGGTTGCGGATGATGCGGGAGTCGCCGAGCAGCCGCTGCTCGTCCGCCTCCGTGAACTCCGCGACCGCCGCGATCTTGAAGTCGGCGAAGGCGGCGCGGAACCCCTCGCGGCGGCGCAGGATCGTCAGCCAGGACAGGCCCGACTGGAACGCCTCCAGGGAGATCCGCTCGAACAGGGCGTCGTCGCCATGGACCGGGCGGCCCCACTCGGTGTCGTGGTAGGCGCGGTAGTCGGCCATGCCCTCGGCCTCCAGCCCCCACGGGCAGCGCGCCAGCCCGTCCGGCCCCAGAACCACGCCGGCGGCGCTCATGCGCCCTCCCCGTCCTGGCCGCGCGGCGGGAAGTCGGGCGCGGGCGGATGGTTCGGGGGCGGGTCGTGCGGGGTCAGGTCATGGGTGGGCAGGTCGTGCGTGGGCAGCCCGGGCGGCGGCAGGTCATGCGGCGGCAGGTCGTGGGCGAAGCCCGGAGGGGCGACATCGGGCGGCGGAAAGCCGCCGGGCCCCTTCAGCGGCCCCGGCCCGCCCCGCGCCGACGCGTGCGCCCCGGCCAGGGCCGTCTCCAGCTCGGCGATCCGCGCGTCGCGCTCGGCGAGCTCGGCACCGAGCCTGCCCAGCACATCGTCGACATCGGCCATCCGGTAGCCCCGCACGGTCATCGGCAGCCGCAGGGCCTCCACATCGGCCCGGCCCAGTGGCCGGTCGGCGGGCAACGCGTCGTCCAGCCGGTCGGGGGGCGCCTCGGGCAGCACACTGCCGTCACCGCCCCCGACGACGGCGAGCGTGACCGCGCCGACCACCACGACCAGCGCGATCAGCAAGAACCAAAACACGACGATCGTCTCCCCGGGGTGCGCTCGTACGTCCTACCAGTCTGCCTCGATCGTGCCATGCCCCACCGACAGTTATCGTCGCTGGCAGCCCCTCCGGGGAGGAAGCGAGAGGAAGTGCGGATGTTGCGGCTCGGACGGCGTGAGTTCGGCGAGAACGAGCAAGTGATCATGGCGATCGTGAACCGGACGCCCGACTCCTTCTACGACCAGGGGGCGACCTTCCGCGACGAGCCCGCCCTGGCCCGCGTGGAGCAGGCCGTGGCCGAGGGCGCCGCCATCATCGACATCGGCGGGGTCAAGGCCGGTCCGGGCGAGGAGGTGAGCGCCGCCGAGGAGGTGCGCCGCACGGTCGGCTTCGTGGCCGAGGTACGCCGGCGCCACCCCGACGTGGTGATCAGCGTGGACACCTGGCGCCACGAGGTCGGGGAGGCGGTCTGCGCGGCGGGCGCCGACCTGCTCAACGACGCGTGGGGCGGGGTCGACCCCAAGCTGGCCGAGGTCGCGGCCCGGCACGGCGCCGGCCTGGTGTGCACCCACGCGGGCGGCGCCCAGCCGCGCACCCGGCCGCACCGGGTCGGGTACGACGACGTGGTGGCCGACATCCTGCGGGTCACGCTCGGGCTCGCGCGGCGCGCCGTCGAGCTGGGCGTGCCGCCGGAGTCGATCATGATCGACCCGGGCCATGACTTCGGCAAGAACACCCGGCACTCCCTGGAGGCGACCCGGCGCCTCGGCGAGCTGGCCGAGACCGGCTGGCCCGTGCTGGTGTCGCTGTCCAACAAGGACTTCGTGGGCGAGACGCTCGACCGGCCGGTCAAGGAGCGGCTGCTGGGCACCCTGGCGACGACCGCGGTCTCGGCCTGGCTCGGGGCGCGGGTCTACCGGGTGCACGAGGTGGCCGAGACCCGCCAGGTGCTGGACATGGTCTCGTCCATCGCCGGGCACCGGCCCCCGGCGGTCGCCCGGCGCGGCCTGGCCTGACAGCACCCGGCCGGACAGCACCCGGCCGGAAAGAGGCGCCGGGCGGGCGGTCCGGCAGGCGGGGTCAGCCGCCGGACTCCTTCGTCATCAGGTCGACCGCCTCGTCCACGTCGTCGGTGAGCCGGAACAGCTCCAGGTCCGCGGGGCTCGCCTTGCCCTCCGCGACCAGCGTGTCCTTCAGCCAGGACATCAGCCCCTGCCAGTAGGCGCAGCCGTAGAGCACGATCGGGAAGCGGGTCACCTTCTTGGTCTGGACGAGGGTGAGCGCCTCGAAGAACTCGTCCAGCGTGCCGACCCCACCGGGCAGCACCACGAATCCTTGGGCGTATTTCACAAACATTGTTTTTCTTACGAAGAAGTAGCGGAAGTTCACACCGATGTCGACGTAGGGGTTGAGCCCCTGCTCGTACGGCAGCTCGATGCCCAGCCCGACGGAGACCCCGCCCGCCTCGCACGCGCCCTTGTTCGCCGCCTCCATCGCGCCCGGGCCGCCGCCCGTGATCACCGCGAACCCCGCCTCCGCGAGCGCCCGCCCGATCCGCACCCCCGCCTCGTACTCCGGCGACTCCCGCGGCGTGCGGGCGGACCCGAAGACGCTGACCGCCCGGCCGAGCTCGGCGAGCGCGCCGAAGCCCTCGACGAACTCCGACTGGATGCGCAGCACCCGGAACGGATCCTCGTGTACCCAGTGCGTCGCGCCCTGGGTGTCCAGCAGCCGCTGGTCGGTCGTGCCCGGCCGCATCTGGTGGCGTCGGCGCACGACCGGACCCTCACGCTGCTCCCGCAGCGCTCGCTCGTCCTCCGCGTTGCCCATGTGTGCTCCCTTCGCCAAGATCTGCCTCCGATCAGCCGCAGATCTGTCGTTCAGCGTAGGCCCCTCGATTCGGCACGTCAGCCAGGTCGGGGCGGCGGCCGGGCGGTCAGGCGGTCAGGCGGTCAGCCAGGCCCGCAGCCGCTCCTCGGCCTCCAGCACCGCCGCGGTGGCCACATGCTCCTCCCGGGTGTGCGCGAGCTTGGGATCGCCGGGGCCGTAGTTGATCGCGGGCACGCCGAGCGCCGAGAAGCGGGCGACGTCCGTCCAGCCGAACTTGGGACCCACCTCCGCGCCGACCGCCTCGACGAAGGCGGCCGCGGCCGGGTGGGACAGCCCGGGCAGCGCGCCGGGGGCGCTGTCGGTGACCTCCACCTCGAAGCCGTCGAAGACCTCGCGCACATGCGCCGCCGCCTCCTCCTCGGAGCGGTCGGGGGCGAACCGGAAGTTCACCGTCACGGTGCAGTGGTCGGGGATGACGTTGGTGGCGTGGCCGCCGTCGATGCGCACCGCGTTGAGGCCCTCACGGTAGGTGAGCCCGTCGATGTCCACGCGGCGCGCCCGGTAGGCGGCCAGCCGGTCGAGGACGGGCGCGGCCTTGTGGATGGCGTTCTCGCCGAGCCAGTCGCGCGCGGAGTGGGCGCGCCGGCCGCTGGTGGTGACCTGCACCCGCAGGGTGCCCTGGCAGCCGCCCTCGACATTGCCCTCGGTGGGCTCCAGCAGGACGGCGAAGTCGGCGGCCAGCCACTCGGGGTGCCGCTCGGCCAGCCGCCGCAGCCCGTTGAGCTCCGCGGCGACCTCCTCGTGGTCGTAGAAGACGAAGGTCAGATCGCGGCCCGGGTCGGGGACGGTCTGGGCGATGCGCAGCTGTACGGCGACGCCGGACTTCATGTCGGAGGTGCCGCAGCCCCACAGCACGCCGTCTTCGTCGAGCCGGGAGGGCAGGTTGTCGGCGATCGGCACGGTGTCGATGTGTCCCGCGAGCACGACCCGCTCGGCCCGCCCCAGGTTCGTCCGGGCCACGACGGCGTCCCCGTCGCGGTCGACGGTCAGGTGCGGCAGGGCGCGCAGGGCCTCTTCGACGGCGTCGGCGAGCGCCTTCTCGTCGCCGCTGACCGAGGGGAAGTCGACGAGGCGGGCGGTGAGCCGGGCGGCGTCCAGGGACAGATCGAGTGCGGGATGTGCCATACCCGCGACCCTAGCCCGTTCGCGGCGTCCGCCGGGCGGCGGTGGTGGCGGCGGCTCTCACGGCGGTGGTGGCGGGGTCCCCCGGGCCCGTGATGCTCCTGTTGACACAAGCCGGTCCGGGTCCGGGCGGCCCTGAAGTAACGTGTCCGCCGTGCCCCTGCCCGTCCTCGCCAGCCGCGCCCGCCGGACGCGTGCCGCGATCGCCTGTGCCGTACTGCTGGCCCTGGTCGGATATGTGGCGCTGCACGTCCTGACCGGTGGCTGGGGCCCGCCCCGCTGTCTCGTGCGGGCGGAGGGCGAGGGGGTGTCGCTCGACCCCGAACAGGCCGTGAACGCGGCCACGATCGAGGCGGTGGCCGCCTCCCGGGGACTGCCCGAGCGGGCCGTCACCATCGCGCTGGCCACGGCGCTCCAGGAATCGGGGCTGCGCAACATCCGCCATGGCGACCGGGATTCGGTGGGGCTCTTCCAGCAGCGGCCCTCGCAGGGCTGGGGCACCGCGCGGCAGATCCTCGATCCCGTCTACGCGGCGGGGAAGTTCTACGACCGCCTGGTCAAGGTCCCGGGCTACTCACGGCTTCCGCTCACGGTGGCCGCCCAGCGGGTGCAGTACAGCGGTTTCCCGCAGGCGTACGCGAAGCACGAGACCGAGGCCGTGGTGCTGACCGGCGCGCTGACGGGGCGTTCGGCGGCCGCGTTCTCCTGCCCCGGCCCGGCGGACGACGGGATTCCGGGCGATCCGGCGCGGGTCCGGGCGGAGCTGAAGCGGCAGTTCGGCGCCGAGGTGGCTGCGGCGGTGCGGTCGGCCGGGCAGGGTGGCGGGCGCTCCGCGGCCGCGGATGTGGTGCGGGTGCCGACCGGGGCGACCACGGCCCGCGGCGGTGCAAAGCAGCGCGGCTGGGAATTGGCGTACTGGGCGGTGGCTCACTCGGACGAGTTGCGCATCGAACGCGTTTCTTACGGAAATCACGTGTGGACCGCCGGGAATTCAGAGGCCCGCTGGCGCACCACCGAAGACGGATCCGGCTCGGAAGTGCATATCTCCACCGCCCGATAGCGCGGTACATCTCCGCAGGTGAAAGCGGGTTGGAGCGGGTTCTGAGGCATTCCCGGAAACCCACTCACATCTTAAACGGATTATGCGACGCATTATCAATTCTTTACCTTGGCGTACCGCAACCTTCCCGCTTCTCACGCGGTATTCACTGCGTCCGCCTGCCGGACATTCACGCCAAATGTCCCTCCGTCAAAGGAGCATCATGTCCCTCCCCCTCACGCGTCGGATCGCGCGAACCGCGCTGCTGGTCGCAGCGGGTGCAGCTCCCGTGGCCGGTGCCGCCGGCGCCGCGAGTGCAGCGGACCTGAACCTCTCGCAGGCCCCCAAGCTGGGCGGGCTGAGCGCGCTCGACACCTCCTCGGTCGGCAACCTCGCGGACTCCGCCTCGCGGCAGGTCGGGAACGCGGCGGGCGGGACCGTCAAGCGCGCCCTCCGGGGCCCGGAGCAGGCCGCCCCGGCCGCCCGGCCCGCGGACAAGACCGCTCCGGCGGCGGGCAAGGCGGCCCCCTCCGGGGCCAAGGCGGCGTCCGGGACGAAGGCGGTCGCGGGCAAGGCGGGAGAGGACAAGGCCGTCAGGGCCAACAAGGGGGCCAAGGCCGCCAAGGCCGCCGGGGGCGAGCACGGCAAGGCCGCGGCCCCGGCCGCCAAGGGCAAGGGCAAGGGCCGGCACGCCGCGCCGAGCCGTGGCAAGGCCGTGATGGGCAAGGTCGGAAAGGCCGTCACCGGCAAGGCGGGCAAGTCGGGCAAGATGGAGAGGGTCGGCAAGGAGGGCGCGGCCGCGCCCGAGCAGCCGACCTCGGCCGCGCCCTCCGCCCCGGTCGCCCCGAACCCGTCGCCCCTCGCCGCCCTGACCGACAGTCTGCCGCTCAAGGGCCTGCCGTTCATCAGCGGCTGACGCCCCGCGACACACCCGGGCCCGGGGAGCATCGGCTCCCCGGGCCCGTCATGTCCGTGCCGGCCGGTGTGTCCCGGCCGCCGTGTCCCGGCCGCGCCCTCAGCTCCTGGGCAGACCGCCGCCCAGCCGCTGGACCGCCGACGCGACCCGCTCGTCGGTGGCGGTGAACGCGACCCTCACATTCCGCTCCCCCGCCACGCCGTAGAAGTCACCCGGCGCCACCAGGATGCCCAGCTCGGCGAGCGCGCCGACAGTTTCCCAGCACGGCTCGTCCCGCGTCGCCCACAGGTACAGCGACGCCTCGCTGTGCTCGATCCGGAAGCCGCACCCCTCGAGCGCGCCGCGCAGCGCGGAGCGGCGGCGGGCGTAGCGCTCGCGCTGCTCGGCCACGTGCGCGTCGTCGCCGAGCGCCGCGATGGTGGCGGCCTGTACGGGCGCGGGCACCATCATCCCGCCGTGCTTGCGCAGTTGCAGCAGCTCGCCGAGGACCGCCGCGTCACCGGCGAGGAACGCCGAGCGGTAGCCCGCCAGGTTGGAGCGCTTGGAGAGCGAGTGCACCGCCACCAGGCCGTCGAAGCTGCCGCCCGACACCTCGGGGTGCAGCACCGACACCGGGTCGGCGTCCCAGCCGAGCTCCAGGTAGCACTCGTCGCTGACCAGCAGCACGCCGTGCTCGCGCGCCCAGGCCACCGCCGCCCGCAGCTCGTCCTTGTCCAGCACCCGGCCGGTCGGGTTGGACGGGGAGTTGAGCCACAGCAGCTTCAGCCCGGCCGGGTCGAGTTCCGTAGGCTCGTCGTACGGCACGGGCTCCGCGCCCGCGAGCCGCGCGCCCACCTCGTACGTCGGGTAGGCCAGCCGCGGGAAGGCGACCCGGTCGCCGGGGCCGAGGCCCAGCTGGGTCGGCAGCGACGCCACCAGCTCCTTGGAGCCGACGACCGGCAGCACCTGGGTGTGCGACACACCCGTCGCGCCCAGCCGCCGCTCCACCCAGCCGGTCAGCGCGTCCCGCAGCGCGGCGGTGCCCCACACGGTCGGATAGCCGGGGCTGTCGGCCGCGCCGCTCAACGCCGCGCGGATCAGCTCGGGGACCGGGTCCACGGGGGTGCCGACCGACAGGTCGACGATGCCGTCCGGATGCGCCTCGGCGGTCGCCTTGTACGGTTCGAGCCGGTCCCACGGGAAGACGGGGAGACGGGCGGAGACGGGTGGCACAACTGGCTCGCTTTCTCGGGAAAACAGCCCGGCCCCGCAGGCCCGGGTGGCTTGCGGGACCGAAGGCTGCGCGGTGCCGGGGCGTCTTCAGAACGCGCCCGCGCGCCGCGAGGTCACTCGTCGTGCTCCTGCGGGGGCAGGGCGGCGATGAAGGGGTGGTCACGCTCGATCAGGCCCAGCTTGCTCGCGCCACCGGGCGAGCCCAGCTCGTCGAAGAACTCGACGTTCGCCTTGTAGTAGTCCTTCCACTCCTCGGGAGTGTCGTCCTCGTAGAAGATCGCCTCGACCGGGCAGACCGGCTCACAGGCCCCACAGTCGACGCACTCGTCCGGGTGGATGTACAAGGACCGCTGGCCCTCGTAGATGCAGTCGACGGGGCACTCCTCGATGCACGCCTTGTCTTTCAGGTCGACACAAGGCTGCGCGATGACGTAGGTCACGCTGTCGTTCCTCCTCGTTAGGGCTGCTATCGCGCGGGAGCGCGGCGTCGTCGATGCCCGCACCTAGTATCTCCGTTCTTGGGCACCAGACGCACACGAGGGGCGAGCAGAGCTGTGGATTTCACCACTGGCGGACGGCTAGAGGTCCGGATTACCCCATCCGACGTGGGTAAACGTGTGTCCGTCAGGCTGACGATCGAGGGTGGGAACAGCGGCGCGCGGTTCACGGACGTCGTCGGAGTGCTCACATCGTGGACGAGCGGTGTGCTGTGCGTCACCCGGCGCACGGGAGAGGAAGTCCGCATCGCGGAAGCCTCGCTCGTGGCGGGGAAGGTGGTGCCCGCCGCTCCGGCCCGCCGCCGCGGCCCGGCGGCGACCGCGGCCGAGCTGGACCGGGCCGCGGCCCGCGCCTGGCCGCCGGTGGAGAGCGAGCGGCTCGGCGCGTGGGAGCTGCGCGCGGCGGGCGGCTTCACCCGGCGCGCCAACTCCGTGCTGCCGCTCGGCGACCCCGGCGTCCCGGTCGAGGAGGCACTGCGGCGGGTGACCGCCTGGTACGCCGAGCGCGGGCTGCCCGCGTACATCCAGGTCAGCACCGGCGCCGAGGGGACACAGGAGCTGCTGGCCGCGGAGCTCGCGGCCCACGGCTGGATCCAGGAGGTCTCCGCGGAGACACGGATCGCCGCCCTCGCGCCCCTCGCGGATCTCGACGCCGATGTCTCACGGGTCGCCCTCTCCCAGGACATCGACGAGGCCTGGCTGGCCCGCTATCAGCGCTCCGCCTCCGGCGAACCCGCCCCCGAGGTGCTGCGGGTGCTCGGCGGCGGCCCGTCGGTGTGGTTCGCGACCATAGCGACCGCCGAGGCGACCTCGGAGACGGAGAACGAAAGCGTCCCGGCCGCGATCGGGCGGTGTGTGGTGGACGGCCGCTGGGCCGGGTTCACGGCCGTGGAGACCGATCCGCGACTGCGCCGTCAGGGGCTGGCCACCGCCGTGATGACGGCGCTCGCCCGCAAGGCCCTGAAGGAGGGCGCCTCGGCCGCGTATCTCCAGGTCGAGACGGACAATGACGGTGCCCGAGCGCTCTACGAGGGCATGGGCTTCACCCTCCACCACCGCTACCACCACTGGCGCGCACCCCACGAGAACCACCGCTGATCGGGTACGAGGCACCTATGCCACGCAGAGACGACACCCCGGCCCGGCGCCGGCGCTTCGCCGAGGCGGCCCGCGAGGAACGCCCCGACCTGGCGTTGCTGTGCCTGCTGCTGGCCCAGGAGGCCGATCCGGAGCTGGACGAGGACGCGATCGACGCCACGCAGATCGAACTCGACCGGCTGGCCGGTCTGGTGCCCTACTCCCCCGACGGGCCCGGAGCCTGGGCCGCGGCGCTGGCCCGGCTGCTCGGCGAACGCCTCGGCTTCCGCGGCTCCGCGGCCGACTACCGGCGGCTGGAATCCTCGCTGCTGCACGAGGTGCTGCGGCGGCGGCGCGGGCTGCCGATCCTGCTGTCCGTGGTCTGGATGGAGGTCGCCCGGCGGGCGGGCGCGCCGGTGTACGGGGTGGCGCTGCCGGGCCACTTCGTGGTCGGCTTCGGCGATCCGTACGGGAGCCATGTGCTGGCCGACCCCTTCGACGGCGGGCGGTCGCTGTCCGACGAGGACGCGGCGCTGATGGTGGCGGGCGCGCTGGGGACCCCGCCGGGCCCGATCAGGCCGGGCCCGGCCACCCCGCTGGAGATCGTCCTGCGGATCCTCAACAACATCCGCGCCTGGGCCGCCGCCAGGCCGGGGGCACCTCCCAGCGGTAGCTGGGGGAGCTCGGACGTCCAGCTCTGGGCGGTGGAGCTGTCACTGCTGCTGCCCAGCCACCCGGCCAGGCTGCGCTACGAGCGCGCCAAACTCCTCGTGGAGCGCGGGGACTTCGTGGGCGGCGCGCAGGAGATGGAGGAGTACGCGGAGGTGGTGGCCGCGATGGAGCCGAACGCGGCGGAGGCCATACGGCGCCAGGCGCGGGCCGCCAGGGCGAGGCTGAACTGAGCTTCGCCGCCGAACCGGCTGCTGAGCCCGGTCAGATACTGATCCTGGTCAGAGCCACCCCTTGTCACGGGCGATGCGCACCGCGTCGGCGCGGTTGCGGGCGGCGGTCTTCTGGATGGCCGTGGAGAGGTAGTTACGGACCGTGCCCTGTGAGAGGTTCAGCCTGCGCGCCAGCTCCGCGTTGGTCGAGCCGTCGGCCGAGGCCCGAAGCACCTCCCGCTCCCGCGCGGTCAGCGGGCAGGCCCCGTCCACGAGCGCGGCCGCGGCCAGCGTCGGGTCGATGACCCGCTCGCCGCGCAGCACCCGGCGCACCGCGCCCGCGAGCTCGGCCGCGGGGGCGTCCTTGACCAGGAAGGCCTCGGCCCCGGACTCCATCGCCCGGCGCAGATAGCCGGGGCGGCCGAAGGTGGTCAGGATCACTATCCGCACGCTGGGGAGCTCCGTGCGGAGCACGGCTGCGGCGTCGAGCCCGGTCATGCCGGGCATCTCGATGTCCAGCAGCGCGACGTCCGGCCGGTGGGCCCGGGCCGCGTCCACCACCTCGTCCCCGCGCGCGACCTGGGCGACGACCTCGATATCGGACTCCAGCCCGAGCAGCGCGGCCAGCGCCTCCCGCACCATCGACTGATCCTCGGCGAGAAGCACCCGAATGCGACCGCCCGGCGCCCCGCCCGGCTCCCCCGTCTGCACGTTCATGGGCCCAGAGTAAGTGGCGACCCCGACACCCTTGGCCCGGGTGTGGACGGCGCTCTACCCGGCTGTGGACAACCCGCTTTACCCGGGTGTGGACGACGAGAGTTCGGGGGCGGTGGCTCGGCGCGAGAGGGGCACATAGGCCCGGAGCGCGAACCCGCCCCGCTCGCCGCTCCCGGTCTCCAGCCTGCCGTCGGCGAGCTGGAGCCGCTCGGACAGCCCGGACAGGCCGTTGCCCGGCGGACCCTCGGGGCCCCGGCCGTCGTCGCTGACGGTCAGGCGCAGCTCGTCGCCGGCCTCGGTGAGGGTCACGGCGCAGCGCAGCGCCCCGCTGTGCCGCACCACATTGGTGATCGCCTCGCGCAGGGCCCAGGCCAGCGCCCCTTCCTCGTCGGGCGGCAGATCCGGGTGGCCGTCGGCGGCCCGGCCGAGGTCGGCGGCTATGCCCGCGGCGGCCAGCGCGGTGCGGGCCCCGGCCACCTCGGCCTCCAGGGTCGGGCGGCGGAATCCGCCGACCGCCTCCCGTACGTCGACGAGCGCCTGGCGGCCGACCCGCTCGATGTCGGCGACCTGCCGCCCGGCCTCCTCGGGCCGGGCGGGGAGCAGCCGCCCGGCCAGCTCGCTCTTGAGCGTGATCAGCGACAGTGAGTGGCCGAGCAGGTCGTGCAGATCGCGGGCGAGCCGCAGCCGCTCCTCGTTGGCGGCGAGCTGGGCGACGGTGGCCCGCGCCTCCCGCAGCGCCCTGGTCGTACGGACCAGCTGCCGCACCCCGCTCATCGCGAACCCGCCGAGCAGCGCGGGGATCACCAGGGCGGGCAGCAGATGCCGGGCGTCCCTGGCCGTCAGGCCGACCAGCAGCAGGACGACGGTGACCAGCGGGATCGCCAGCCGCGCGGCCCTGAGCGGGAGCACCGCGCCGCAGGCCACCGACACATAGACGAAGAGCACCAGCCAGGAGGCGCCGAGCGTCAGCGCCAGGACGGCGGCCAGCGCGGCCATCGTGACCAGCGCCCCGACGACCTTCCGGTGGTCCAGGGGCCGGCCGACGTGCCGGAACAGGAGCACGCAGTAGGCGGACAGGAAGGCCAGCAGGCCCAGGCAGCCCAGGGCGGTGGCGAGGGGGCCGTGGCCGCCGTTCAGCAGATCTCTGACCGGAGCGGTCATATACGCCATCCAGATGCCGACCCACATCAGCTTGATCAGCGCCTGCTTGCGGTCGGTGGCCTCGCGGCCGATGCCGGTCAGCACATCGTCCTCGCGCGTCAGCGACCGGCGCCAGGCCGCCCGGCGGGCGCCGCCTCGCTCGGCCGCCCCGCTCTCCCGCTCGCACCGCTCGTCCACGCCTCTCATCCCTTCTCGGCCCCTCGGCCCTCGGCTTCTCGTATGGTCCCTCCCTGCGGCTCAGGCCTTGCGGGTGTCCTTGCGGTACAGCCAGGCGGCCGCGCCCGCGAAGAGGACCAGATACGCGGCCAGGAGCGCGACGTCCTTGGTGTGCGGCGCGCCGCCCAGCTCGATCGCCTGGCCGAGCGCGGCATAGGCGTGGGTGGGCAGGTAGTCGGATATGTGCTGGAGCCACTGCGGGTAGGAGGTCGTCGGGCTCCACAGCCCGCCGAGGATCGAGAGCCCGAAGTAGATGATCATCGTCAGGGGGCGTACGGCGTCGCCGGACGCGAGATAGCCGATGGCCACGCCCAGCGCGGCGAACACCAGGGAGCCCGCCCAGATCACGCCGGTCAGGGCGAACCACTGCCACGCGGCGTCGAACCGCACGTCCTTGGCCGCCGCGGCCACGACGAAGACGACCACGATCGCCGGGAGGGTGGCGACCGCCGCCGAGGCGATCTTGGCCACCACATAGCCGCGCCCGGGCAGCGAGGTCAGCCGCAGCTGCCGCACCCAGCCCGATTCGCGCTCCTTGGCTATGCGCTCGCTGTTGCCCATCAGCACGGCGGTCAGCGAGCCGAAGGAGGCCATCGCGACCATGTAGTACAGCGGCATCGTCAGATGGGTGTTGGACACCAGGGAGGTGGTGTCGCTGGTACCCGCGATCATCAGAAACAGCGCCGAGGGGTAGATGATCGTGAAGAACATGAACTTCCGGTTGCGCAGGGCGCGCACGATCTCCAGCTTGATCAGGGTGGTCATCGTCCCGCCTCCTCAGCGGTCGCGGCGTCGGTGATGGCGAGGAACGCCTGCTCCAGGCCGAGGCCCGCGACCTCGATGCCGCGCGGGTACACCCCGAGGCCGTAGAGCGCGTGGACCGTCGCGTCGGCGTCGCTGGACCGCATCCGGACCGTGCGCCCCGATATCTCGATCCCGGTCAGACAGGGCAGTGCGCGCAGCGCCGCCTCGTCGGCCGGCTCGTCGAGCTCGAAGGCGATCCGCCGGGCCCCGGCCATCGCCTTGATCTCGGCGGACGAGCCGTCGGCGAGCACCCGCCCGCGGTGCAGCACGATCACGCGGTCGGCGATCGTGTCGGCCTCTTCGAGGTAGTGGGTGGCGAAGAGGATGGTGCGCCCCTGCCGCGCCTGCGCCCGCATCGCGGCCCAGAAGGTCTGCCGGGACGAGACGTCCATGCCGGTGGTCGGCTCGTCCAGCACGATCAGATCGGAGGCGCCCGCGGTGGCGAGCGCGAAGCGCACCCGCTGCTCCTGGCCGCCGGAGAGTTTGTTCACCTTACGGTCGGCGATCTCCGTGATCCCCGCCTGCTCCAGCACCTGCCGCACCGGGTGGGCCCGGGGGTGCAGATCGCAGGCCAGCCGCACCAGCTCCTGGACCGTGACGTCCTCCATCAGGCCGCCGCTCTGAAGCATCGCGCCCACCCGGCCGCCCTCGATCGCCTGGCGCGGGCTGGTGCCGAACAGCCGCACCGCGCCGGAGTCGGGGGTGCGCAGCCCCAGCAGCAGATCGAGGGTGGAGGACTTCCCCGCGCCGTTGGGCCCGAGCAGCGCGACGGTCTCGCCCTCGTGCAGCGTGAGGTCCAGGTCGGCCACGGCGCGCACGCTGCCGTAGCTCTTGTTCACCTTGTCGAAGGCGACCACCGGCGCGGACGCCGGGGCGCCGCCGGACGCGGTGGCCGGGCCGGAAGCGGACTGAGCGGTTGTTGCGGTCATGGCCCAAGCTTCGCCCGGAGCGATGGCTCCCCGGCAGTGTCTGCGGTCGTGGGCTCGGCATGACAGATGTCATGGTCCGGGCCGGGCACGCCGCGGCCCCCGCCCGGAGCCGGACGGGGGCCGTACGCGATGTTCACTTGGTCGCGATGATGCCGATCCGCTCGGCCGGGGTCTTGCCCTGGAGCGCCTTGCCCAGCGCGACCGCGACATCGGTCGGGGCGACGGGCTGCTTGCTCCCGTTGCCGCGCTCGATGAGGACGCTGTCGAAGAAGCCGCCGTACAGCTCCTTCAGGGCCTTCAGGTCGTAGTGCTCCACCAGCTTGCCGTCCACCACCTTCATGGACAGGACCTTCCACAGGGAGTTCTGCGGGCTCAGCGGAAGGGAGTGCGCCGGGTCCGTCTGGACCTTGACCAGGTCCGACATGGCGGGCTGGGCGAAGGTCTTCATCTTCCGGTCGACCTCGGCGTTGCTGACCTGCGGCTGCTTGGTGACGACGGGCAGGGTGATGACCTTGTTCTGGCCCGTGGCGGCCCGCTGCCGGAACGCCTCGTCCACCGCCGCGACCGCCTTCTCGACGTCCAGCGCCTTGCCCGCCTTGCCGTACACCGCGACGGCCCGGCCGGGCTGGAACCTGATCGTGCCCTCGCGTGCCGTGCCCGAGGTGCCCGCGAGCCGCTCCAGCGCGTCCTTGAGCTTCTCCTCGTCGATCGTGACGACCGGCTCGGCCTCATGGGTGCCGCCGAACAGCGAGCCGACCACGGTGACCGGGTTGTAGTCGCGGCCCGCGACCTCGCGGACCGTGGCCTCGGTGTCCAGCGTCAGGCCGGCGACGGACGGCTTGATCTCCTTCTGCTGGCCGTCGACCGACACCTTCAGCGGGGCGGTGGTACGGCCCGACAGGGCGGTGTCGAGCTTCTGGACGGCCGTCGCCTTGGAGGTGCCGCCGATGTCGACGCCCAGCACGGTGGTGCCGTTCGGGACGTCGGCGTGGTTCATCACCAGGCCCGCGCCGTACGCGACGCCGCCGATGAAGACGAGCGCGCCCACCGCCAGGACCATCTTGGAGCGCCCCTTCTTCTTGGGGCGGGCGGCCGCCGGGGTCGCGGGCGGCTTCGGGCCGCTCGGCGGGGCGGTCCCCTCGTCGGGTGTGGGGGGCGAGGCGGCGCCGCTCGGGGCGGACGGGAAGGGCGAGCCCGGCCCCTTCGCAGCGGGCGGGACCACGGGGATGCCGCTGACCAGCGTCTCCCCGGAGGCCTGGTCGACCGGCACGCCCCCGCTGGGGGTCGGGTCCGGGTCGCGGAACAGCGGCGGCGCCGTGTCCGTCTGGGCGCCCGGCTTGCCGCCGGGGCCGCCGAGCGGCCCGGCGGGCGCCACGGGGCTCGTACCAGTGGTGGCGCCGAGACTGCCGGACAGCGGCGAGCCGTTCGGCGGGGTGGGCGGCTGGCCGGCGAGCCCGGCGCCGCCCAGCGGCGGCCGGGTGGCGCCCGAAGGCCGGGGCAGCCGCATGTCGCCGGTGACCGGGCCGGTCGTCGGGCCACTGGGCTCCGGCACCCCGGAGAAGCCGCCCGGCGGGGTGTCGGTGAAGTACGGCAGGTCGGCGCCCGGCCCGCCGCCCAGCGAGGGGGCGGGGAACTGCTGCGTGGTCTCGGGAGCCGAGAAATCGGCGGCCGGGAAGTCGGGGGCCGAGAAGTCGGGCGCCGGGAACTGCTGGGTGGTCTCCGGAGCGGCGGCCGCCGCCCCGAACGGCTCGGCCGCGAACGGCTCGGCCGCGGAGGGCCCGGGGGCCGGGGGCGTGGCGGCCGGCGGCACCGGGGGCTTGGGCGAGCTGCCCGTCGTCGACCCGCCGCCCTTGCCCTTGCGGGGCGCGAACCAGTCGCTGGTCCGGTCCTCCTTCTTCTTCTCGGCCCTGTTCGCCGAGTGCTCTCCGTGTTCTCCGCGCACCGGCAGGGGCGGGCGCGGGCCGTCCGCCGGGGCGGCGTCGGGCCCGGGCTGGTCGTCGGTGCCCTCGGCGTCGTCGGCGGAGCGCTGGTTCGGCACGCCCTCCTCGCCGACCGGTGTGCGCATGACCACCGGAGGGATGGGCCGCGACCCGGGGATGTTGATCCTGATCCGGGTCGTCAGTGTGGTCTCGGTCTTCGGCTCCTCCGGCCTGGCCGCGGCACGCGCCTCGCCGTCTCCGGAACCGCCCTGCTGGGCATCCTGCGACGGGTACTGGCGGGATCCGTACGGCGGGGTGCCCGGCGGGTACGCGGCGGCGCCGCTGCCCTTCCGGGTCCCGGAGGACGAACTGTCAGATTCACGGCTCAAAGCAGGTTCTCCCAGTTAGCTCCGCCGCCCGTCAGACTCGCGCGGGCGGCTCGGCGGCGGCACCACCTTACTGGGCCCCGCAGGCATGCACTTGACGACCGCTGCGACAGCGCGGCCCGCGCACCGGCGGGCACCGCCCGCCGCCCTGGCGAAGGCCCCGGCGAAACGTGACGTCACTTAACAAGTCGGGCCGGGCCTCTGCCCGGTTGCGACACCTTCGGGATCGTGGCGCACATCACACCCGCGAACATTCCGCCCAGCAGGAAGACATAGGAACCCAGTCCGGCCCCGAAGAGGAAGTCCCCCTCGGGCCGGGCCGCGGTGAGAAACAACACGGCGATCACCCAGGCCCCGGCCGGCACCACCCCGCCCAGCCGGGCGTCCATCGCCTTGACCCCGCCGACGCACAGCGCGCCGATCCCGAGCAGCGCGAGCAGCAACCCGCCGGGAAACCAGGCCGCTTGGACCAGCGCGCCCGCGGCGGCGACCAGCACCCCGAGAACCCCGAGCCCCACATACCCCGCCAGGCGCACGGCCGTCATGCCGGCACCCCCGCGAACAGGTCGTCCTCGCGGCCGCGCGCCGGGTCCGCCGCCGCGGCCGCCCGCCCCCCGACGAGCAGATAGTGCTCCGTGGCGAACAGCGGCTGCCCCAGATCGTTCGAGAGCGCGAAGAAGGGCTCGTCCACCACGATCTGGGTGGCGTGGGCGCGCATGGCCTCCGCCTTCGCCCCGGCGTACGCGGCGCCGACCACGGTCGTGGTCACCCGCGCGTCGTCGACCACCCCCGGCACGTCCTCGGCCGAGGCGGTCCGCGGGAACGGGGCCTCCGCGCCCGCGGCGCGCAGCCGGGCGAAGCCCTCCTCGAGCTCCGAACGCGGCACGCAGTTCCAGTAGATCTTGTCGATCTCGTGCGGGTTGCCGAGGTCCCGGCGGTAGACCGGCTCGGCGGCGAGCTCCGCCGCGCGCATGGCGACGCGGTGCGCCTGGATGTGGTCGGGGTGGCCGTAGCCCCCGTGCGGGTCATAGGTGACCAGGACCTGCGGGCGCATCTCGCGGACCACCTCGACCAGGTGCGCGGCCGCCTCGTCCACCTCCGCCCGCCAGAAGCACTGGGGGCGGTCGTTCTGCGGGGCGCCCATCATCCCGGAGTCGCGATACCGGCCCGGTCCGCCCAGAAAGCGGTGATCGCTGACCCCCAACGCCTTCATGGCCACGGCGAGTTCGCCGATCCGGTGCGGGCCGAGCGCATCGTCGCGATCGGCGGCCAGATGCGCCAGGGCGGGCGGGATGATCTCGCCCTCCTCGCCGAGCGTGCAGGTCACCAGCGTGACATGAGCACCCTCGGCGGCGTACTTGGCCATGGACGCGCCGTTGTTGATCGACTCGTCATCCGGATGTGCGTGTACCAGGAGCAGGCGTCGGGCGGGAAGGACCGGGGTCATGGGCACAGCCTACGAGCCCCCTGGGGGAGGATCGTGGGTCACCCGCGGATCAGAGGTCGACATCTCCGATCATGTTCGCCACGTTCGTCGTGAGGTCGTCGATCGTCGGGGCGATCGACGAACTGGCGAGGTAGAAGCCGAGCAGCACACAGACAAGCGCGTGCGCCGACTTCAGCCCAGCCTTCTGGACGAGCATGAAGACGACGATCAGCAACAGCACGACCAACGAAATCGAGAGCGCCACAGCGGCTCACCTCCAGGTACACGCGCTCGAACGGACAACATATTCATGCCACAGGGGGCCTACCCACTATGCGCAATCGATCATAACTATGGGCCCGTGCGCACGACTCGGTGCACGGGAGCATGACAGGGGCGCATGCCTGTTCGCACGATCGCCCTCGTCATCAGGCCTGATTCTCGCCACATTCGGTGAGTTGATCTTCTCGGGCGTCGCGGGACGAACATGCCCCCGGCAACCCGGCCCGGGCCGTACGCTCGGCCCATGACCGGACAGCTCTCCTTCCCCCGGCAGCACGCCCGCACCCAGCGCTTCACCCTCGGTGCGCCGCGCGCCTTCGCCGTGGCCCCCGACGACTCGCGCGTGACGTTCCTGCGCTCCCGCTCGGGCACCGACCGGGCCAACCTCCTGTGGGTGTACGACCTCGAAGAGCGGCGGGAGTACCCGGCCGCGGACCCCGCCGCCCTGCTCGGCGGCGCCGACGAGGAGTTGTCCGCCGAGGAGCGGGCGCGCCGCGAGCGCAGCCGGGAGGGCTCGGCGGGCGTCATCGATTACGCCACCGACTTGGCCGTCGAATTGGCCGCTTTCGCACTCTCCGGACGGCTGTTCGCCACCGAGTTGCGCGCCGGTGTGACCCGTCGACTCCCCACGCCCGGACCGGTGATCGACCCGCGCCCGTCGCCCGACGGACGCCACATCGCCTATGTGGCGCAGGGCGCGCTGCGCGTAACGGACGCCAACGGCGGCGCCGGGGGCACCGAGGGCGCCGGCGACCGGGCGCTGGCCCTGCCGGAGGGCGACACCGTCACCTATGGGCTCGCGGAGTTCATCGCCGCCGAGGAGACACAGCGCTCGCGCGGCTTCTGGTGGTCGCCGGACAGCGACGCCCTGCTGGTCGCCCGGGTCGACGACGCGCCCGTGAGGCGCTGGTGGATCGCCGACCCCGCGCACCCCGACCGGGAGCCCGCCGAGGTCGCCTACCCGGCCGCGGGCACCGACAACGCCGAGGTGCGGCTGGTGCTGCTGGGCCTGGACGGGTCCCGTACGGAGGTCGAGTGGGACCGGGGGCGCTATCCGTATCTCGCCCAGGTGCACTGGTCCGCGTACGGCCCGCCGCTGCTGCTCGTCCAGGCGCGCGACCAGCGCAGCCAGCTCTATCTGGCCGTGGATCCCGATTCCGGGCGCACCCGCACCGTCCATGTGGACGAGGACCCGGTCTGGCTTGATCTTTTCCCTGGTGTACCGGCCTGGACCCCGGACGGACGGCTGGTCCGCATCGCGGACGAGGGCGGCGCCCGCGTGCTGATGGTCGGCGACCGCAAGCTCACCTCGGGCGCGCTGCACGTCCGGGCGGTCCTCGACATCGGCGAGGAGGACGTCCTCTTCTCCGCCTCCCCCGGCGCGGACGCCGACCTGCCCGAGCGGCCCGGCGAGATCGGCGTCTTCCGCGCCTGGTACCGCGGCAGCGGGGACCAGGGCGGCTGGGAGGCGGTCGGCAAGCGGCCCTTCCCGGCCGTGCACTCCGCCGTGCGCGGCGGCGAGGTGATCGTCCTGTCGTACGCCGAGCCGGAGCGGCCCGGCGCCACGGTCGAGGTGGTCCGTCCCGCCGCCGACGGCTCGGCGGAGCCGCTCGCGGAGATCGCCTCGTACGCGGAGCGGCCCGTCATCACCGCCCGCCCGCACCTGGTCTTCGCGGGCGAGCGCGACATCCCGTGCGCCGTGCTGCTGCCGGCCGGCCACACCGCGGACGACGGCCCGCTGCCCGTCCTCATGGATCCTTACGGTGGTCCGCACGGCCAGCGTGTGCTGGCCGCCCACAACCCCCACCTGACCTCGCAGTGGTTCGCCGACCAGGGGTTCGCGGTGATCGTCGCCGACGGCCGCGGCACGCCCGGCCGCTCCCCCGCCTGGGAGAAGGCCGTCCGCGACGACCTGGCGGAGGTGACGCTGCGGGACCAGGTCGACGCGTTGAGGGCGCTCGCCGAGCGCTATCCGCTGGATCTCTCCCGTGTGGCCATCCGCGGCTGGTCGTACGGCGGCTATCTCGCCGCGCTGGCGGTGCTGCGCCGCCCCGACGTCTTCCACGCGGGCATCGTGGGCGCCCCCGTCACCGATCTGCGGCTGTACGACACCCACTACACCGAGCGGTACCTGGGCCACCCGGACGAGCAGCCGGCGGTCTACGCCACGAACTCGCTGGTGACGGACGAGGGGCTGTCCCGCGCGGCGGACCCGCACCGCCCGATGATGGTCATCCATGGCCTGGCGGACGACAATGTGGTCGCCGCGCACACCCTGCGCCTGTCCTCCGCGCTGCTCGCGGCCGGCCGCCCCCATGAGGTGCTGCCGCTGTCCGGCGTGACCCATATGACGCCGCAGGAACAGGTCGCCGAGAACCTGCTCCTGCTCCAGGTGGACTTCCTGAGGCGGTCGCTGGGCGCGAACTGAGCCTTCCTACCAGCCCGGCGGGGGCGGAGGCGGGGGCGAGGAGGGCGGCGGCGGGACCGCGGGCGGGGTCGCGGGCGGCGGGGGCGGAGCCGTCGGCGGGGACGACGGGTAGCCGTAGCCGCCGGGCGCGCTGCCGTAGCCGCTGGACGCGCTGCCGTAGGCGCCGTAACCGCCGGTCGCGTCGCCGTACCCCCCGGGCGCGGCACCGTAGCCGCCGTAGCCCCCGTACGGCGGCGCGGGCCGGCCCCATCCGGTGAGCGGTCCGTCGTCCACGGAGACGCCGCGCTGCGCCAGGGCGATCAGCGCGACCAGGCCGACCAGTACCTCGAAGAACGCGGTGAGCACGCCGAGCACGACCACGGTCGGCACCTCGTCGAGGTGCTCGACGACCTTGACCTTGATGTACACCGAGACCTCGGCGATCCCGCTGCCCAGCACCAGCGCCGCCGCCGTCATCCCCAGCGGCCGGGCCAGCGGCGCCCGGCCGAGCGCCGCGAAGGCGGCGGCCAGGGCCAGCGCCACCACCGTCCACGACGCCCAGGCACTGGGGGGCGAGAGCAGCGTGGAGATCGTGTGCTCGCCGGAGAGTAGGTACTTGTAGTTGTCCCAGCCCCGCTCCTGGGCCCAGTAGATCTGCCAGGCGCCGCCGACGACCGCGACGGCTCCCAGGAACAGCGCGGCCGTCACGGCGACCGCGGGCGTCGGCCGGGCGGGCGGCTGGTCGGCGGGCGAGACGGCGTGGTCGGGGACGGCCGGATCGGCCGGGCGCCGGGCGGCGGCCACGACGGCCAGCAGGAGGCCGCCCAGCACGACGGCCGCCCATACGCTGAGCTGCGCGCGGGTCTTCAGCCCGCCGGGGATGCCCTGCATCCAGTCGGCCTGGAGATTCCACAGGCTGGGCAGGCGCAGCACGACCGTCGCGACGGCGGCCGAGGCCAGCGCCCCGGCGGCGGCCGACGAGCGCAGCGCCGTGATGCCGACGGCCGCATAGACGGCCAGCAGGACCACGTCGACGAGGGACGAGCCGAGGAGCCCGTACGGAATCCCGGAGGTCCAGGCCCACCACACGTCACTGGCCTTCTCGGCCTTGTCCAAGTCCCGGATGATCCACGCCAGTGAGATCAGTCCGAGCGCTGCGCAGACCAGTGCGCCGAAGGTGCGCGCGCCGCGGTTGAGTATGCGTCCCTGCCCCATGGCTGTAGGTTTGCCCCGCCCCGGCACCGGATCAACCGTCAAGGCGCCACCAATGTGCCGGCAGTGTGCCGAAGGTGTGCCGACATGGGTGACCGGCCGGGGCGACATGGCGCGCCCCGGCCGGTCTACGGCACCCGCACGGCCGTACGCAGTTCAGCCTGGCGCGTCCGTATATCGGTATCGCGTCAGTCAAGTTGCTTGCGTGTTAACGCGTTTGATGTGCGTTGCTCACTCTTTGTCGCCGACGGACGATCTCTGTCAAGCACGCCGGGACCTCGATCTGCAAAATGTTCGCTCAAGACTGCCCGGTGGGTGCCTTCCGCTTCCGCTGGCCCCTTGACTGGGCTGCGAATCGGTTGCGAAAGTCCGCTCATCCCGAGACGCGCACGACCACCGGCGGCCGGGCTGCGACATGACGCGAGTAGACCAGCGCGAAAAGACACAGCGAACAGTCCGGGGGGCGTTACGCGATGACGAGTCCTTCCCAGGCCGCGGCGGCCGGGGCGAACGCGCCCCCGCCCGGCCCGGATGCCGCCCCTGCGGCCGAAGTCGGCAAGGGGGGCGCGCCGTTGGTGGGGCGCTCGCCCGGCCAGCTGATGTGGCGGCGCTTCAAACGCGACAAGACAGGCGTGATTTCGGCCTACATCGTGATCTTCTTCTTTGTGATCGCGTTACTCGCGCCCGTGATCGCCTGGCTGTACGGCAAGAACCCGTACACCACCTACGGACTCGACAGGCCCGGGCTGCTCAACGAGTTCTACTACCCCATCAAGCCCAACGGGGGCATCGACGGCGAGTTCTGGTTCGGCCTCCAGCCGCAGCTCGGCCGGGATGTGTTCACCCAACTCCTGTACGGCATACGGACCTCGCTGCTGATCGCGGTCGCCGTCACCCTCCTGTGCACCCTCACCGGCATCCTCGTCGGCGTCACGGCCGGCTATATGGGCGGCAGGACCGACTACTTCCTGGGCCGCTTCATCGATCTGCTCCTCGCCTTCCCGGCGCAGCTCTCCTTCGTGGCGTTCACCCCGGTCGTCTACTCGCTCTTCGTCAGCCCGGAGAAGGAGACGCCCACTTATCTGCGCGTGATCACTCTGATCCTGGTCCAGTGGGCGCTGGGCTGGATGGGCCTGGCGCGGCTGCTGCGGGGTCAGGTGCTCAGCCTGCGCGAGCGGGAGTTCGTGGAGGCCGCGAAGGTCACCGGAGCCTCCCCGTGGCGGATCATCAGCAAGGAGCTGCTGCCCAATCTGTGGACGCCGATCCTCGTGCAGTCGACGCTGATGCTGCCGACCTTCGTGACCGCCGAGGCCGGGCTCTCCTTCCTCGGAGTCGGGCTCGTCGAGCCGACCCCCGACTGGGGCCGGATGTTCGCCACCGGCGCCAGGCACTACCAGAACGACATCACGTACATGTTCTTCCCGGGCGTGGCCATGGTGATCTTCGTGGTGGCCTTCAACCTGCTCGGGGACTCGGTCCGGGACGCATTCGATCCGAAGACTAAGCGCTAGGCAGGTGCAACGACACATGACCTCATCTCAACGGGGCAGAGGGCGGCTGGCGGCCGTCTCTCTGGCGATCGGGGCCCTCGTGCTCTCCGCCTGTAGCAGCGGCGGGGGCGGCGAAGAGGATCCCGTCGAGAACAAGCCGGACAAGAACAGGGCCGAGAACTACTCGCTCGGCACCGCGGCCGACTCCACCGGCCCGGCCGCCGAGGTGCCCGGCGCCAAGAAGGGCGGGACGGTCAACGTCCTCCAGCGCGACGCCTTCACGTATCTCGACCCGGCGCAGATCTACTACGCCGACATGCTGACCGTCCAGATGCTCTACAACCGGTCGCTGACCACCTACAAGGTCGACGACAAGGGCCGGGTGAAGCTGGTCGGCGACCTCGCCACCGACACCGGCAAGTCCTCGGACGGCGGCAAGACCTGGACGTACACGCTCAAGGACAACCTCAAGTTCGAGGACGGATCCCCGATCACCTCGGCCGATGTCCGGCAGTCCGTCGAGCGGCTCTACTCCAAGTGGGCGACCGACGGGCCGCTGTACATCCCGCAGTGGCTCTCGGGTGAGGGCCAGTCCTTCCGGAAGGCGCTGCCCGACGGCCCGTACAAGGGCAAGCACCTGCCCAAGGACGTGCTGGACACGCCCAACGACAAGACGGTCATCTTCCACTTCAAGGAGCCGCACGCGGACACGCCGTACGCGGTCGGCATGCCGAACATCGGGGCGGTGCCCTCCGACGGCAAGAAGGACACCGCCGAGAAGTACACCAACCATCCGGTCTCCTCGGGCCCGTACAAGATCGAGAAGCTCAACCCGGACAAGTCGCTGACCCTGGTGCGCAACGACCAATGGGACCCGAAGACGGACGCGGTCCGCCACCAGTACCCGGAGAAGTTCGACATCCGCTTCGGCGTCCAGGAGCCCGAGTCCGCCCGCCGGCTGCTGGCCGACCGGGGCAGCGACAAGCAGGCGATGTCCTTCACCAACGCGGTCACCGTCGAGTCCGCCCAGGAAGTGGCCAAGGACGCGGGGGCCAAGGCGCGCACCTTCCTCGAGGTGCAGCCGTACGTCGACTACATGGCCATCAACATGGACCGGATCAAGGACAAGAAGGTCCGGCAGGCCCTCGCCTACGCCATGCCCAACGACCAGATCCTCGGCCAGTTCGGCGGCAAGCGGGCCGGGCAGGTCGCGGGCAACCTGCTCGCTCCCTCGCTCGCCGGGTGGAAGGAATTCGACCCCTTCGAGAAGACGAAGAAGGGGAACGAGGGCGGCGACACCAAGAAGGCCAAGGAGCTGCTGAAGGAGGCGGGCAAGGAGGGTCAGGAGATCGTCTACGCCTACCCCAACACCACCGAGTACCAGAACGTCTCCGTGGTCGTCGTCAAGGCTCTGCAGGCGGCCGGGTTCAAGGTGCAGAAGAAGGAGATCGACTCCAACAACTTCTCCACCGAGATCTCCAAGGTCGACAACGGCTTCGACATCTACCGGGCCTCCTGGGGCGCCGACTGGCCGGTCGGCTCGACCGTGATCCCGCCGCTGTTCGACAGCAAGGCCGTCGCCGACGGTTCGCAGAACTACTGGCACCTCAGGAACACCGAGGTCGACTCCGAGATCGCCCGCATCCTGAAGATCACGGACGTGGAGAAGGCGTCGGGTGAGTGGGTCACGCTCGCCAACAAGATCCTCACCGACGATGTGCCGGCCGTCCCGCTCTTCTACAACCGCCAGTGGAACATCTGGGGTTCGGGGCTCGGCGGCATCAAATACCAGCCGGTATATGGAACCGCGGACCCGACCGGGGTGTATGTGAAGTAGCACAACCGCGATCGCCACGCGGCTCCGCCGCGTGATCACCGCACCAGCCCCAGGGCGCGCTGTCCGTCACCCTCCGCGGGTGGCGGACGGCGCCGCCTCTCCGACCCGCCCTGGTCGCCCAAGGCGCCCGTACCGGAAGACCCGCGACGCCATGCTTCGTTTCCTCGTACGCCGCTCCCTCGGCGCGATCGTCATCATCCTCCTGATCAGCGCGATCACGTTCTTCCTCTTCTTCGCGCTGCCCTCCGAACCGGCGCAGCTGGCCTGCGGGAAGAACTGCGGCCCGGACGCCATCGCCCTCATCAACAAGAACCTGGGCCTCGACCAGCCGGTCCCGGTCCAGTACTGGCACTATCTGGTCGGCATCTTCGCCGGCCGGGACTTCGAGGTCGGCCACTGCCCGGCCCCCTGTTTCGGGTACTCCTTCACCAACTCCCAGCCGGTCTGGGAGACCATCATGGACCGCTACCCGACCACGCTCTCGCTCGCCGTCGGCGGCGCCGCGGTCTTCCTGCTCATCGGGGTCTCCATCGGCATGATCGCCGCGGCCAAGCGGGGCACCTTCGCCGACAAGTTCTTCAGCTCCCTGTCGCTGATCGGCAACTCGCTCCAGATCTACTTCGTCGGCGTCATCGCGCTGTGGCTGCTGGTCGACACCTGGGGCCTGGTGGACCGGCCCGAGTACACCCCGTTCACCGATAATCCGGCCAAGTGGTTCAGCGGGCTGCTGCTGCCCTGGCTGGTGCTCTCCATCATCTTCATCGCCAACTACAGCCGTATGACGCGCTCCCAGATGGTCGAGCAGCTGGGCGAGGAGCATGTGCGCACCGCGCGCGCCAAGGGGATGTCGGGCCGTACGGTCTTCTTCCGCTACGCCTGGCGCGGCGCGATCGCCCCGATCATCACCATCGTCGGCATCGACCTCGGCTCGCTGTTCGGCGGCGCGATGATCACGGAGTTCACCTTCACCCTGCACGGCCTGGGCCGGCTCGCCGTGGAGTCGGTGACCGAGAAGGACCTCCCGATGCTGATGGGCGTGATGCTCTTCAGCTGCACGGCGATCGTCATCGCCAACATCATCGTGGACGCGCTGTACGCCGTCATCGACCCGCGCGTGCGCCTCGCCTAGGAGTACGACCGACGTGACCACCCTGACCAAGTCCGAGGCCACCCCGGCCCCCGCCGCGGGCGACGCCTTCCTGTCCGTGCGCGACCTGTATGTGCGCTTCTCCACCGAGGACGGCGTCGTCAAGGCCGTGGACGGCCTCTCCTTCGACCTCGAGCGCGGTCGCACCCTCGGCATCGTCGGCGAGTCCGGCTCCGGCAAGTCCGTCACCAACCTCGCCGTCCTCGGTCTGCACGACCCGCGCAACACCGAGATCCGCGGCGAGATCGTGCTCGACGGCCAGGAGCTGACCCGGGCGCCCGAGCGCGCGCTGGAGAAGCTGCGCGGCCACAAGATGGCGATGATATTCCAGGACTCGCTCACCGCCCTCTCGCCCTATTACACGATCGGCCGCCAGATCGCCGAGCCCTACCGGAAGCACACCGGGGCCTCCAAGCGCGAGGCGTGGGACCGCGCCATCGAGATGCTCGAGAAGGTCGGCATCCCCAACGCCAAGCTGCGCGTGCGCGACTATCCGCACCAGTTCTCCGGCGGTATGCGGCAGCGCGCGATGATTGCCATGGCCCTGGTCTGCGACCCCGATCTGCTCATCGCCGACGAGCCGACCACCGCTCTGGACGTCACCGTCCAGGCCCAGATCCTCGACCTGCTCAAGGATCTTCAGCAGGAGTTCGGCTCCGCGATCATCCTCATCACCCATGACCTGGGCGTGGTCACCAACACCGCCGACGACCTGCTGGTGATGTACGCCGGCCGGGCCGTGGAGCGGGGCACGGTCCGCGAGGTGCTCCGCTCCCCCGGGCATCCGTACACCTGGGGGCTGCTGGGCTCCATGCCCCGTCTGAACTCCGCCGTCGACGAGCCGCTCAGCCCCATCCCCGGCGCCCCGCCCAGCCTCCTCGCCCCGCCGCCCGGCTGCCCCTTCCACCCGCGCTGCGCCTACACCGAGGAGGTCGGCGGCGACCGGTGCGCCACCGAGCGCCCCTCGCTCCCGGACGGGCGGGGCGCGGCCTGCCATCTGGCCGCCGAGCGCAAACAGACCATCTTCATCGAGCAGATCAAGCCCCGGCTGGCTTAGGAGTCACGGACATGAGCAGCAACGCGTCGCCCGCGTCCGGGGAACCCCTCCTCGTCGCCGAGAAGCTGACCAAACACTTCCCGATCATGGGTGGCTTCCCCTTCAAGCGGAAGGTGGGCGCCGTCCAGGCGGTGGACGGCATCGACCTGACCGTGCGCGCGGGCGAAAGCTTCGGCCTGGTCGGCGAGTCCGGCTGTGGCAAGTCCACCACCGGCCGGCTGCTGACCCGGCTCGTGGAGCCCACCGCCGGGACCATCACCTACCAGGGCCAGGACATCACCCACGCGGACCGAAAACAGCTCGCTCCGATCCGCTCCGAGATCCAGATGATCTTCCAGGACCCGTACTCCTCGCTGAACCCCCGGCAGACGGTGGGCGCGATCATCTCCGGGCCGATGGAGATCAACGGCATCAGGCCGCCGGGCGGCCGCGAGGCCCGGGTGCGCGAGCTGCTGGAGATCGTCGGGCTGAGCCCCGAGCACTACAACCGCTTCCCCCACGAGTTCTCCGGCGGCCAGCGCCAGCGCATCGGCGTCGCCCGCGCGCTCGCCCTCGAACCCAAGCTCATCGTCGCCGACGAACCGGTGTCAGCTCTCGACGTCTCCATCCAGGCCCAGGTCGTCAACCTCCTCCAGGAGCTCCGCCGCGAGCTGGGCATCGCCTTCCTCTTCATCGCCCACGACCTGGCCGTGGTGCGCCACTTCTCGCAGCGCGTCGCGGTCATGTACCTCGGCAAGATCGTCGAGGTCGGCGACCGCGACTCCATCTACCTCCGCCCCCGCCACCCCTACACCCACGCTCTGCTGTCCGCGGTCCCCGAGGCCGTTCTGCTGGCCGAGGACGAGGGCGAGGACGACGGCGAGGCCGACGGCTCCGGGGCGAGCGCCACCTCCCGCCGCGAGCGCATCCGTCTCGCCGGCGACGTCCCTTCCCCCATCGACCCGCCCTCCGGCTGTCGCTTCCGCACCCGCTGCTGGAAGGCCCAGGACAAGTGCGCCCGCGAAGAGCCCCCGCTGATCCGCCTCGAAGGCAACCGCGAGGGCCATCTGTCCGCCTGCCACTTCCCCGAGGACCCGACCACCGAGGCCCGCGAGCAGGACGTCATCCTCGACCCGGCCCTGATAGCGGCGGAGGACATCCACAAGGACTGAGCGCACCGATGCCTGATCGACGGCGCTTGGCGCGGCTGGTGAAGTACCAGATCGTGATCGACCAAATCGACCGAACGACCGACAGGGTGATGTCCTTGCGTAAAAGTACCCAAACCGGCGGAGCGTCTGCCGTAAGCCGTCGCACGCTCTTCCGAACCGGAACAGGGTTAGCAGCCGCCGCAGCGAGCGGCGGCCTTTCCTTATTCGCGGCTGAATCGGCGTCCGCGACCGTCCCGACATCGCAGCGCTTCGTATTCGAGGGGGCCGGCGGCGATCCCGTTGTGCGGGCCACGCTTCACCAGCCTTACTGGGCGATGCAGTCCTTCGCCTTCGACCACGTCCACGGGCACATCTACTTCGTACAGACCAAGGTCGGGAGCACGAACGGCGACCTCTGGATGACCAGGACCGACCTGAGCGGCAAGGTGCTGGGTGCCATGGCGCTCCACGGGTTCGACCACGGTTCGTCGATGGGGATCCAGCCGGACACGTCCGGCTCTCCGTATGTGTGGCTCGCGGGCGACTGGCGGAGCCTGTCCCCCGATACGGCCGCCAACAGCCACACGATCTGCCGCATCAAATACAGCGACGGGGGCGAGCTCGACTACGCCGAGGACGCAGGGGTCTGGAAATTCCCGATCGGCCTCTCCGATTTCCGGGACTGTCCGAGACCGTCGATCGATCCCTACACCAACCGGCTGCTCGTCCGGTACATGGGGACGACGAGCCCGTGGCGCCTCGCGCTGTTCGACCTCCCCGCCGTCATCAACAAGGGCATCAGCGACAGCACTCCCATCCTTGCCAAGCGCGCCCTCCCGACCAACGCGCAACTCGGTCTCTCCGACTCCGACCTCTTCCAGGGCGTGACCTCGTACGGCCAGTACGCGTACCTCTCCTACGGCGGTGCGCCCGCGACCCCCTCGGACCCGGCCGAGCCGTCCTACCTGGTCCGTCTCGACATGAACAAGACCGGGGGTTCGTTCGAGGAGGTGTACCGGACGAGAGCGGGCGAGTCGCTGCCCGGTCGCGAACCCCAGGGAATGGCGATCTGGCGATCGTCGGGCGGCCCGCGCCTCGCGTTCGGCTTCTCCAGCAAGATCAGTGGCAGTCCTGACCAGTTCCGGGCGACCGTCTTCTACAAGAGCGACCTCGCCGGGTAGGTCGCCCGAACCGTAAGCCTGGCTGGTAGCGTCCGAGCGCGTGAACGACAGCGTGTACGTGGGCAACGCGGGCAAGGACGCCCCGCTGGACCGGGGATGGATCCTCGGCCACTTCAAGGACGCCGGCGATCCTCGCCACAGCGACGCCGTGGAGATCAAGTGGGGCATCCACCCGCCGGGTGACGAGCGGGCCCAATGGGTGCGGGGCGAGGAACGCACGGCTCTGCTGGTCCTCATCAGCGGCCGCTTCCGCGTCGAGCTGCCCGGCCGCAGCGTGCTCCTGGAGCAGCAGGGCGACTACGTCGTGTGGGGCCACGGCGTCGACCACTCCTGGTTGGCGGAGGAGGAGTCGGTGGTGCTGACGGTCCGCTGGCCGTCCGTGCCCGGCTACGCGGTGGACGCGTCGGACACGGCGGAGCCGCGCGGCTGACCGTCAGACCTCAGCCGACCCCAGGACCAGCACCTGGATGGCCAGAACCGCGGCGCCACGGGCCCAGTCATGGAAGTCGGAGACCTTGGTTTCCAGGTTGACCGGGTCGGCCTGGGGGTGGCGGCCCGCGAGGATGGCGTCCTCCACCGCCGGGCCGGCCACATCGACCAGGCTCACCCCCTCACCTGCCAGCAGGATCTTCTGCGGCATCGCGAAGTTGGCGATCTGGGCCACGAGCGTGCCCAGGGCCCGGGCGGCCTCGTCCACGACACGGGCCGCCATGGGCTCGCCCTCGGCGGCGAGGGCGAGGATCTCCTCGTAGGTCATCTCACGGCCCGTCGCGGCCTGGAGTTGGTAGCGGATGCTGGGGATGGTGAGCAGGGAGATGGCGCTGCCCCGATCGCCATAGGGGGTGAGCGGTCCGTAGGGGTTGACGATCCACCGCCGGCCCACGCCCGCACCGTCCTCCGAGGAGGCCACCCGCCTGCCGCCGACGACCAGCCCGTAGCCAAGACCCGCCCCGATGGTGAGCACCGCGAACCGCTCCAGGCCCCGCCCCGCGCCGAACCAGGTCTCGGCCTCCACCAGCGCCGCCACGTCGTTCTCGACGACCACCGGCAGTCCGGTGCGCTTCTCGACCAGTTCGGCCAGCGGCACATCCGCCCAGTCGAGGAAGGGCGAATCGACGACGGCGGAGCGGTCCCGGACGCTGCCTCCGACGCCGATGCCGATCCCCGCCAGGCGGGGAAACGCACGAGCCGGCTCGTCCGTCATCTCATGCAGCAGGTCGGCCACCTCGGCGGGGTCGTGTGTGGTCAGCGGCCGTTCGTAACGGGCCACGACCTCGCTGCGCAGGGTGGTGACGACCCCGTACACCCGGTCCCCGGTGATCTTGAACCCGAGGAAGTAGCGGGACTCGGGGATCACGTCCAAGGGCTGTGAGGGCCGCCCCTGCCGTACCTCCGCGAGCGTCGTGTCCTCGGCCGACTCGATCAGCAGACCCGACTCGATCAGCGGCTTGGTCAGCCGGGTGAGGCTGCCCGCCGAGAGGTTCAGCCGGCGGGCGATCTCGCTGCGTGACAGCGGGCCGTGCACCAGCACCTCGATCGCCACCGCGCGCTCACCGGGACTCAGCGGTGGCCAACTCGCCGCACGTGTCGTCATGAAGGTCGGACCCCCACAAGATTTTTTTCACCAAGGAAGTAATGGCGTCACTCTACGCCGAAGGATCCGGGCACAGAACAAGTTTGCACGGCTCTTGACGCGTGGATTCTTTTGCATCAAAAGTAAGTGCCCTCAACCTGAGGACGCCGCAGACGAGGGAGTCTCCGATGACCGTCGCCTCCAGCAGCCCTCCTTCGCGTCTGCCGTTGCGCGGCGCCGACGGAGTCACACCGAAACTCAAAGCCCGCAAGGCCCGGGAGCGCGGAGACGGAGCCCTCGCGGCCCTCTTCATCGCCCCCGCCCTGCTGGGCTTTCTGGTCTTCCTGCTCTGGCCGACGCTGCGGGGCATCTATCTGAGCTTCACCCGCTTCAACCTGCTCACCCCGGCCGAGTGGGTCGGCCTGGACAACTACGTGCGCATGGTCCACGACCCGATCTTCTGGGACTCGCTCAAGGTCACCGTCGAGTACGTGGTCATCAACATCGGCGTCCAGACGGTGTCTGCGCTGGTGATCGCGGTGCTGCTCCAGCGGCTGACGCAGTCGGCGGTGCTGCGCGGCATCGTGCTGGCCCCGTACCTCATGTCGAACGTGGTCGCGGGCATCGTCTGGCTGTGGATGCTCGACAACCAGCTCGGCATCGGCAACGAGATCCTCCAGAGCCTCGGCTTCGACCGCATTCCCTTCCTCGCCGACGAGACCTGGGCGATCCCCACCATCGCCCTGATCAACGTCTGGCGGCACGTCGGCTACACCGCGCTCCTGCTCTTCGCCGGCCTCCAGGCGATCCCGAACGACATGTACGAGGCGGCCAGGGTCGACGGCGCGAGCGAATGGCGGATGTTCTGGCGGATCACCATGCCGCTGCTGCGGCCGGTCCTCGCGGTCGTCCTGATCATGACGGTGATCGGTTCGTTCCAGGTGTTCGACACGGTTGCCGTGACAACCGCGGGCGGTCCGGCGAACGCGACCAACGTCCTCCAGTACTACATCTACGGCTCTGCCTTCGGCCGCTTCCAGTTCGGCTACGCCTCGGCGATGTCCGTCGCCCTGTTGGTCGTCCTCAGCGCGATCACCGTCATCCAGTACCGGGTCACCCGGGCCGGCCAATCCGACCTCGGCTGACGGAAGGGAGAGATCCGACATGGCTGCCGTGGCAACGACCACCACCGTACGGCGCGTCCGGCGCAGGCCCTCCCTCGGGCGGGCCCTGGCCTGGACGGTGATGGCCGCGATCGTGCTCATCACCCTGCTGCCCTTTTACTGGATCCTGCGCACCGCGCTGTCCGCCAACAGCGCGCTCGTCGCCCACCCCGGCGACCCGCTGCCCGTGGACCTCACCGGCGGCGGCTTCGCACGCGCCCTGGGCCTCCAGTCCACGCAGGAGGCGATCGCCCAGGGCGGCTCGGGCGGCGGGCTGGCGTTCTGGCGCTATCTGCTGAACTCGGTGATCGTCTCGACGCTGATCACCGTCTGCCAGATCTTCTTCTCGTCCATGGCCGCGTACGCCTTCGCACGCCTGCGATGGCGGGGCCGGGACAAGGTGTTCGGCCTCTTCCTGGCCGGGCTGATGGTGCCCGCGATCTTCACCCTGCTGCCGAACTTCGTGCTCATCAAGCAACTCGGGCTGGTGGACACGCTGCTCGGGATCGCACTGCCGACCATGTTCATGACCCCGTTCGCGGTGTTCTTCCTGCGGCAGTTCTTCATGAACGTGCCCCGCGAGGTCGAGGAGGCCGCGCTGCTCGACGGCGCCGGCAAGGTCCGCGTCTTCTTCCGGGTGCTGCTGCCCATGGCGTCCACCCCGGTCCTCACCCTGGCCGTGCTGACGTACATCACCTCCTGGAACGACTACTTCTGGCCGTTGATGGTGTCCTACAGCGACAGCTCCCGGGTGCTCACCGTGGCGCTGGCCATTTTCCGCGCGCAGACGCCGCAGACCGGCACCGACTGGTCCGGTCTGATGGCGGCGACGCTCATCGCCGCGCTCCCGATGCTGGTGCTCTTCGGCCTGTTCGCGCGCCGCATCGTCAGCTCCATCAGCTTCACCGGGATCAAGTAAGGGGACCGTGATGCGAATTCGTAAGGTGGTGGCGCTGGCCGGGGCGCTGACGCTGTCCCTGCTGACAGGCTGCGCGAAGGGCGACTCGGCCGGGTCGTCCGGGAACACGGTGACGTACTGGCTGTGGGACGCCAACCAGTTGCCCGCCTACCAGGCCTGTGCCAAGGACTTCGAGAAGCAGAACCCGGGCCTCCGTATCAAGATCACCCAGATGGGCTGGGACGACTACTGGACCAAGCTCACCGCGAGCTTCATCGCGGGCACACAGCCTGACGTGTTCACCGACCACATCCAGAAGTTCGGGCAGTTCGCCGACCTCGACGTGCTTCAGCCGCTGGACGACCTCGGCATCGACGAGGCCGACTACCAGCCGGGGCTGGCGTCCAGCTGGGTCGGCCAGGACGGCCACCGCTACGGATCCCCGAAGGACTGGGACACCGTCGCCCTGTTCTACAACCAGAAGATGGCCCAAGCGGCCGGGCTGACCCCCGAAGAGCTGAACAGCCTCTCCTGGAACCCGAAGGACGGCGGCACCTTCGAGAAGGCCATCGCCCACCTCACCATCGACAGGAACGGCAGGCGCGGCGACGAACCGGGCTTCGACAAGCGCCACGTCAAGGTGTACGGCCTGGCCACCGGAGGGGCGGGCGACGGCGACGGGCAGACCCAGTGGAGCAACTTCGCCGCCTCCGCCGGATGGTCCTACACCGACAAGAAGCGGTGGGGCACGAAGTACCAGTACGACAGCAAAACCTTCCAGTCGGTCATCACGTGGTACTTCGGGCTGGCGAAGAAGGGCTATCTCGCCCCGTTCACCGACTACAGCCAGGGCGCGAACCCCGCCAACGCCCAGGTGGCCTCGGGCAGGGCGGCGACCGCCTTCGACGGCGCCTGGATGATCTCCACGTACTACGGCTTCAAGGGCGTGAAGATCGGCACCGCCTTCACCCCCACCGGTCCCACCGGCAAGCGGGCGACGATGATGAACGGCCTCGCCGACTCGATCACCAAGAACGCCCGCAACAAGCGGGGCGCCGAGAAATGGGTGAAGTACCTGTCCTCGAACGAGTGCCAGAAGACGGTCGGCGGGTACGGCATCGTCTTCCCCGCCACTCCCGACGGCACGAACGCCGCGGTCGCCGCCTACAAGAAGAAGGGCATCGACGTCACCGCCTTCACCAGGGCGGTCGCCGACAAGAAGGACTCCACCACCTTCTCCTTCCCGATCACCGACTACGCGGCGGACGTGTACGCGCTGATACGCCCCGCCATGCAGGACGTCTACGCCAACGACGCGCCCGTGAGCGGCCTCGACAAGACCAACGACCAGATCAACTTCATCCTCGGCCAGTGAGGCCCCCGTTGATCCCCGACCACCGAAAGGGCAACCCCCACATGACTTTCTCGCTCGGCATCGTCGGCGCCGGCCAGTTCTCCGGCCAGTTCGCCACGCTGTTCCAGGCCCATCCCGGCGTCAGCGACATCTACGTCACCGATCTGCTGCCCGAACGCGCGGAACAGCTCGCCGCCGCACAGGGGCTGACGGGCACCTTCCCCTCGTACGAGGCGATGCTGGAGTCGGAGGCGGTCGACGCGGTCGCCATCTTCACCCAGCGCTGGACGCACGGTCCGCTGGTGCTCCAGGGCCTGAACGCGGGCAAGCACGTCTACTCCGCCGTCCCCATGGCGATCAGCACCGAGGAGATAGCGGCGATCATCGAGGCCGTACGGGCCACCGGGCTGACATACATGATGGGTGAGACCAGCCAGTACAACCCGGCGACCGTCCATGCCCGCGATCAGATCGCCGAGGGCGCCTTCGGCCGGCTCTTCTACGCGGAGGGCGACTACGTCCACGACATGGATCTCGGCTTCTACGAGGCCTACCAGTACAGCGGCGGCGAGAACTGGAAGGCGACCGCCAGCTATCCCCCGCTGCTCTACCCGACGCACTCCGTCGGCGGGGTGCTCGGCGCCTGGCAGACGCATGCGGTGAGCGTGTCCGCGATCGGGGTGAAGGACGACCGCGGGGACGGCGTGTTCGACCGGGAGATCAGCCAGTTCGGCAACGACTTCTCCAATGCCACCGCGCTGTTCGAGGTGGCGGGCGGCGGGTCGTTCCGTACGAACGAGTTCCGGCGAGTCGGCTATCCCTCGCACATACGGGAATCACGATTCCGGTTCTTCGGTACGGAGGCCAGCATGGAGCAGCTCGCCACCGTCAGCTTCTGGCAGGACAAGGAGGGGGTGAAGGACATCACCGAGCTGCTGGAGCCCAAGCCCACGCTGGCGCCCGACGATCCGTCGCTCGAGCACATCGCCCCGGCCCTGCGGGCCGCCTTCACCTCGGGTTCCGCGCCGGTGCACGACCGGTCGCGGCTGCCGAGGGCGTTCGACCATCTGCACAACGGCCATGAGGGCAGCCATCACTTCCTGGTGGACGACTTCGTGACCGCGGTCAACACCCGCACACTGCCGTCCGTGAACGCCTGGGTCGCGGCCCGCTACACCCTGCCGGGCATCGTCGCGCACCAGTCCGCGCTCCAGGGCGGCGTCAGGCTGGATATCCCGGACTTCGGGGACGCGCCCGAGGCGTAGTCGGTCCGCACGGCTCACGGCGTGGCGGCCCGGTGGCGGGTGAAGACATGCGCGCGGCCCACCACCGTGAAGCCACGCCGGGCGTACCAGTGGCGCGGCCAGTCGTCGGCGTCCGCGATCAGGAAGCGGAGGGTGCAGCCCGCGGCGGCGGAGCGGTGGAGGGCGTCGGCCAGGAGGGTGTCCGCGTGGCCGCGGCGGGCGTGGGGGGCGGCGGTGACCAGGTCCTCGACCTGGGCGACGCCGTCCGTCGGGGCCAGGTAGAGGTCGGCCCAGGAGGCCAGGTCGCCGCCCGTGGCGTACACGCCGAGGAACTCGACCCGCTCGGCTCCGCGGAGCCGGGCGGCGCGCCGCTCCACGAGTTGGCGGATCGTCTCGTCGTCGGCGTCCGGCATCCAAAGGCGCTGTTGGCGGGCGAGCGCGGGCGCGAGGGCCGGCAGGTCCAGGGACTCGGCGCGGGCCGGGGCCGGGGGCGGAGTGGGGCCCGTGTGAGTCATGACGAGCTCGGTGGCGTGCTCATAGCCGGCCCGGGTGAGATGAGCGGCGCAGGCGGTACCCAAGGCGTCGTCGTGGACGGTGATGAGGCGGTGGGGCAGATCGGCCATGGCCGCCTCGGCGAGGCCGGAGACCTCGGCGGGGGACACGGGCCCGTCGAGGTGGAGTTGGTTGTGTTCGTACGAGCGGGCGTAGCGCTCGTCCAGCACCAGGAAGCCCCCCGGCACCTCCCGCACCTCGGCGGCCTGGCGGCGGGCGAAGGCGAGCCGGAAGGCCGTGGCCCGATGGAGATCGCTCGATGGCATGGGGGGATCGTAGGTGCCCCGGCGCGGGATCAGGAGGGCGGGTCGTCAGCGGCTGGGAGCGGGCAGGCGTTCCCCGGCGAAGTGGCAGGCCGAGGGGTGTGCGGCCGGGCCGCCCGAACGCTGGAAGGCCGTGGGCACCGCGAGGCGGGGCACCTCCACCGCGCAGCGGTCCTCGGCCTTCCAGCAGCGGGTGCGGAAGCGGCAGCCGGAGGGCGGGTCGGCCGGGGAGGGGACGTCTCCGGCCAGGATGATCCGCTCCCGGCCCTCGCGCGAGGTCGGGTCGGGGACCGGGACCGCGGACAGCAGGGCCTGGGTGTACGGGTGGGTCGGGTGGTCGTAGATCTCGGTGTCGGTACCGGTCTCGGCGAAGCGGCCCAGATACATCACCGCGACCCGGTCGGAGATATGGCGGACGACGGACAGGTCATGGGCGATGAAGAGATAGGAGAGGGCGAACTCCTCCTGGAGCCGCGCCAGCAGATTGACGACCTGCGCCTGCACCGACACATCCAGCGCCGAGACCGGCTCGTCGCAGATGATGATCTCCGGGTTGAGGGCCAGACCGCGCGCGATCCCGATGCGCTGGCGCTGACCGCCGGAGAACTGGTGCGGATAGCGGTTGATGTACTCCGGGTTCAGACCCACGACATCGAGCAGCTCCTGGACCTTGCGGCGCCGGTCGCCCTTCGGGGCCACCTCCGGGTGGATCTCGAACGGCTCCCCGATGATGTCGCCCACCGTCATCCGCGGATTCAGCGAGGTGTACGGATCCTGGAACACCATCTGGATATTGCGCCGTACGGCCTTCAACGCCCGTCCCGACAGCCTGGCGACGTCCTCGCCCCGGTAGCGGATCTCCCCCGCGGTCGGCCGCTCCAGATTGACCAGCAGCCTGGCGAGGGTGGACTTGCCGCAGCCGGACTCGCCGACGACGCCGAGCGTCTCGCCGCGCCGCAGCTCGAAGGAGACGCCGTCGACGGCCTTGACCGCGCCGACCTGGCGCCTGAAGACGACGCCCTGGGTGAGCGGGTAGAGCTTGGCCAGGTCACGGACGCGCAGGAGCGGCTCGGCGGCGGGCTCAGGGGGCTGCGATGGCGTCGCGGGCATCGAGCTCGTCCTTCCAGAAGTGGCAGGCGCTGGCCCGGCCCACGGGCCCGTCCCCGTACGTCACCTCGTACAGCGGCGGCCGTTCGGTGCGGCAGACGTCCTGGGCGCGGGGGCAGCGCGGGGTGAAGGGGCAGCCGGGCGGGAGGTCCGCCGGGCCGGGCGGCAGGCCCTTGATCGCGTACAGCTCGCGACCCCCGTGAGCGCCCCCGCGGGCGTCCAGGCGCGGCACCGAGTCCAGCAGCCCGCGCGTGTACGGGTGGGCGGGGCGCCGGTAGAGGTCGCGTACGGGCGCGGTCTCGACGATCCGGCCCGCGTACATCACGGCGATCGTGTCGGCGGCGTCGGCGACCACGCCCAGGTCATGGGTGATCAGGATCAGACCCATGTCGTACTCGCGGCGCAACTCCGCGAGCAGCTCCATGACCTGGGCCTGGACGGTCACGTCCAGCGCCGTCGTGGGCTCGTCGGCGATGATCAGATCCGGCTCCAGCGCCAGCGCCATGGCGATCATGATGCGCTGGCGCATACCGCCGGAGAACTGGTGCGGATAGTCCCCCACCCGCTCCTTCGCCGCCGGGATCCGCACCCGGTCCATCAGTTCGACGGCCCTGGCGCGCGCGGCGCGGCGCGACAGGCCCTGGTGGACCTCGTACATCTCGGCGAGCTGGGCGCCCACCGACAGCACCGGGTTCAGCGCGGAGAGCGCGTCCTGGAAGATCATCGCCATCCGGGCGCCACGCACCCGGCGGCGCTCCTCCTCCCCCATCGCCAGCAGGTCCCGCCCCTGGAAGAAGATCTTCCCGCCGGTCACCAGGGCGGGCGGGGAGTCCAGGATGCCCATGATCGCCTGGGCGGTCACCGACTTGCCCGACCCCGACTCGCCCAGCACCGCCAGCGTCCGGCCCGCGTCCACGCCCAGCGTCACCCCGCCCACGGCCTCGGTGACGCCGTCCCGGGTGCGGAACTCGACCCGCAGGTCCCGTACGTCCAGCAGCCGCGGCACGGCGGGCGGTTCTTCGACGCGGCTCATCTCAGCGCAGCTTCGGGTCGAGCGCGTCGCGCACCGCGTCGCCGAGCATGATGAACGCCAGCACCGTGACGCTCAGCGCTCCGGCGGGCCACAGCAGCATGTGCGGGGCGTTGCGGATCTGGGTGGAGGCGGACGAGATGTCGATCCCCCAGGAGACGGTCGGCGGCTTGAGCCCCACGCCCAGGAAGGACAGGGTCGCCTCCAGCGCGATGTACGTGCCGAGCGCGATGGTGGCGACGACGATCACGGGCGCCACGGCGTTGGGCGCGATGTGCCGCAGCAGCGTCCGGGCGTCGCTCGCGCCGAGCGCCCGCGCCGCCTGGACGTAGTCCTGCCGGGTGGCGGTCAGGACGGTGCCGCGCGCGATCCGGGAGATCTGTGGCCACCCCAGCAGCACGATGAAGCCGACCACCGGCCACACCGACCCGCTGGTGACCACGGACAGGAAGACCAGGCCGCCCAGCAGGATCGGGATGCCGAAGAACACGTCGGCGATCCGCGACAGCAGGGCGTCCCACCAGCCGCCGTAGTACCCGGCCAGCCCGCCGAGCACGCTGCCGAGCAGGGCCGCGCCCGCGGTGGCGCAGATGCCGACGGTGATGGAGGCGCGGGCCCCGTAGACGGTGCGGGTGTAGACGTCGCGGCCCTGGAGGTCGTAGCCGAAGGGGTGGCCGGGCGCCGGGCCGTCCTGCGCCTTGGACAGGTCGCCGCGGTACGGATTGCCGTCCGTGATCAGCTGCGGCCAGATCGCGATCAGCACCAGGAAGACGATGACCAGGGCGGAGACCACGAAGACCGGGTTGCGGCGCAGGTCCCGCCAGGCGTCGGACCACAGGCTGTGGGGCGCGGCGGCCCGCCCGCCGTGGCGGCCCCGGCCGCGTCGGCCCGCGGGCACCACGGGGGCCGGGGCGGGGGCGCCCGCCAGGGTCGCGGTGTCGGCCCCGGCCAGGGCCGGCGCGCCGCCGCCGGGCGGGACGATCGCTTGGGGGGTGTCGTAGGGCTCAGGCATACCGGATCCTCGGGTCGAGCACGGCGTAGAGGAGGTCGACAAGCAGGTTCGCCAGCAGGAAGACGATCACGAGGATGGTCACGAAGCCGACGACCGTCGGGGAGTTCTGGCGCAGGATGCCCTGGTAGAGCTGGTATCCCACGCCGTGGATGTTGAAGATCCGCTCGGTGACGATGGCGCCGCCCATGAGCGCGCCGATGTCGGTGCCGAGGAAGGTCACCACCGGGATCAGGGAGTTCCGCAGCAGATGGCGCACGACCACCCGGCGTCGCGGCAGCCCCTTGGCGACGGCGGTGCGCACATAGTCGGCGCGGGCGTTCTCGACGATGGAGGTACGGGTGAGCCGCGTGGTGTACGCGAGCGAGACCAGGCCGAGGACGACGCCGGGCAGCAGCAGCTGGTCCAGCGGCGCCTCCGGGGCGACGGAGGGCGTGGTCCAGCCCCACTTCACCCCGATCAGATACTGGAGCACCGAGCCGCTGACGAAGGTCGGGACGGAGACCACGACCAGGGTCAGCAGCAGGACCGAGCTGTCCAGGCCGCGCCCGCGGCCCAGCGCGGTCGCGACGCCCAGGGTGAGCCCGAGGGCCGTCTCGAAGAGGACGGCGACGACGGTGAGCCGGAGGGTGATGGGAAAGGCCTCGGCCATCAGCTCGGTGACGGGGCGGCCGTCGAAGGCGGTGCCGAAGTGGCCGGTGAAGACCTGCCCCATGTAGTGCGCGTACTGCCGCCACAGCGGCTCGTCGAGGTAGAGGTCCTTGCGGATGCGGGCGGCGGTGGCGGGGTCGGGGGCCTTGTCGCCGAAGAGCGCGGCGACGGGGTCGCCCAGCGCGTACACCATGAAGAAGATCAGGAAGGTGGTGCCCAGGAACACGGGGATCATCTGGAGCAGCCGCCGGAGCACATGACGGCCCATGGCTCAGCCCACCTCGATCCGGTCGTAGACCGGGACGCTGAACTGGTTGAGGGCCACGTCGGAGAGCCGGGACGAGTAGCCCGCGCTGCCGTTCTGGTACCAGAGCGGGATGGCGGGCATCTGCGCGGCGAGGATCTTCTCGGCGTCCTGGAAGGTGGCGACGGCCCGGCCGTCCGCGGACTCGGCGTTGGCCCGGTCGACGAGTTCGTCGAAGCCGGTGTCGCTCCAGTGGCCGTCGTTGGAGGAGGCGTCGGTGTAGTACATCGGCTGGAGGAAGTTCTGGATCAGCGGGTAGTCCATCTGCCAGCCCGCCCGGAACGGGCCGGTCATCCGCTGGTTCGCCACCTTGTTGCGGTAGTCGGCGAAGGTGCCGACCGGCCGGCCGACGCAGGCCCGGTCGCTGCCCAGCACGGTGTTGACGCTGTTGCAGACGGCGTCGACCCAGTCCTTGTGGGAGCCGGTGTCGGCGTTGTACGTGATGGTCATCCGGCCACCGGGCAGCCCGCCGCCCGCCTTGATCAGCGCCCTGGCCCGCGCCGGGTCGTAATCGCAGGCGCCGCCGCACAGGCCGGGCCGGTAGCCCCCCTGGCGGCGCAGGACCGGGGAGGTCCAGTCGCTGGCCGGGGTCCGGGTCCCGTGGAAGATCCGGTCGGTGATCTGCGCGCGGTTGATCGCCATGGAGATGCCGCGCCGCAGCTTGGCCGAGCCGGGCCCCCGCCAGCGGCGGTCGTACATCGGGAAGGTGAGGGTCTGGATGATCCCGGCGGGCCGGCTGATGTAGCGGTCGCCGAGGTCGGAGCGGACGAACTTCAGCTGGGCGGCGGGCACATCGTCCACCAGGTCGAGATTGCCCGCCTGGAGATCGGTGTACGCGGTGTTGCTGTCGGTGTAGACGCGCAGCTCGACGCCCTTGTTGCGGGGCCTGTCGGGGCCGGGGTAGCCGTCCCGGGCCCGCAGCTTCATGGCCGAGCCCTTGTCGTACGAGACCACCTCGTACGGGCCGTTGCCGACGGGCTTGCGCAGCCAGGCGGCGTGGTCGTCGAAGAACGCGCGGGGCAGCGGGGCGTAGGCGTTGTAGCCCAGGGTCTTGGGCCAGCTGGAGAACTTCTGGGTGAGCTTGACCGTGAACGTCCGCGCATCCTTGACGCGCAGGCCGGAGAGGGTCTTCGCGGTGGGGTGGCCGGTCGCCGGGTGGACCTTGTCGTAGCCCTGGACGTACTCGAAGAAGTAGGCGTTGCGCTGCTTGTTGTCGAGCAGGGCGCCGTAGTTCCAGGCGTCCACGAAGGACTTGGCGGTGACCTTCTCGCCGTCGCCGAACGTCCAGCCGTCCTTGATGGTGACCGTGAAGTTCCGCTGGTCGCTCGTCAGGATCCGCTCGGCCATGGCGTTCTTCGCCTCGCCGGTGACGGGGTCGTACCGCTTGAGCCCCCGGAAGACCATGTCCAGGACCTTGCCGCCCTGGACGTCATTGGTGTTGGCGGGCTCCAGCGGGTTGGGCGGGTCGCCCCAGGAGGACCGTACGACGCCCTTGGGTGCGTTCCCGCCGCCGCAGCCCGTCGCGGCCAGGGCCAGCACCAGCAGGCCGAGAACCGGCACGGCGGGGCCCACCGGCACGCGGGCGGCCCCCGATCCACGCCGAAGGCGCCGAGCGCGTGTGGCGATGCGCATGGGTGCCTCCCGAGGGCGGATCCGAGTTCCGGCTTAGGCCCATATGGCATCCCATGAGATGACTTTCCGCATCCGGGAGGGGTCCGTCCGTGTTCTCCAGGAGGAGAAGGGCGGTCTCAGCCCTGTGAGCACTCCGCGCCGACGCAGTCGGCGTCCGTACGGCAGGTCCTGCGGTACTCGCTGGGGCTGACCCCGTGGATCCGCTTGAAGGCCGCGCTGAGGCCGAACGCGTCCGCGTATCCCACCTGGCGCGCCACCGCGGCGACCGTCGCGGTGGACCCGGTCAGCAGATCGGCGGCCAAGGCCATCCGCCAGTCGGTCAGATAGGTCAGCGGCGGCTTGCCCACCAGCTTGGCGAACCGGCCGGCCAGCGCCGTACGCGACACCCCCGCCTCGCCGGCCAGGGCCGCGAGCGTCCACGGCCGGTCCGGCGCGGCGTGCATGGCCCGCAGCACGGGGCCGATCACCTCGTCGTCCAACGCCCGGAACCAGCCCGGCGGCACAGCCTCCGGTTGCTCGGACCACTCGCGCAGCGCGCACACCAGCAGCCAGTCGAGCAGCCGGTCCAGCACCACCTGCTGCCCCGGCGGGCAGGCGGCGACCTGCGCGTCCAGGAAGTCGAGCAGCGACGCGCAGCCGTCGTTGCCGGGCATCACCAGCACCGGCGGCAGCACCCCCAGCAGCCGCTGTGACACCTCGGACCGCACCTGGTACGTCCCGACCAGCAGCACCGTGCGACCGGCCGGTCCGGCCGACGAGGGCCGGTCGGAGAGGACGTACGGTCCCGGCCCGCGCACGATCGCGGTGTCACCGACCCGCACCGGCCGCGGTTCCCCGCCCTCTCCGGGACGCTCGGAGGAGATCCATCCCTCGCCCCGCAGCGGCACACACAGCGTCAGGGACGCCGCATCGGTGAACCGCAGGGCCCACGGCGGCGACAGCTCCGTCCGCCGGAAGCCGGCCCCGTCGGCACGGACACCCCGCAGCAGATCGTCGAACGGATCCATGTGCCTCACGATAACCGTCTGGACGATCGCGTATGCCCCGTGTACGACCGGCCATCCCCAGCCCGCGCCCCGGCCGGTTGACTTGCTGACCATGACGACACACGCAAACGAGATCCTGGTCCTGGGCGGGACGGGCAAGACCGGCCGCCGCCTGGTGCACACGCTGCGGGCGGCGGGCGAGCACGTCCGGGCCGCCTCCCGCTCAGGCGAGGTGCGGTTCGACTGGTCCGACCAGGACACCTGGCCGACCGCCCTGGACGGGGCCTCGGCGGTCTATCTCATGGCTCCCGAGGACCCGGCCCTGGCCCAGGTCTTCGTCAAGCGGGCGACCGAGGCGGGCGTCGGCCGCTTCGTGGCGCTGTCCGGCCGCGGGATCGAGCAGGTCTCCGCCGACGCCTTCCAGGGCATGGCCGCCGCGGAGCAGGCCGTGCGCGACTCCGGCGCGCGGTGGACGATCCTCCGCCCGAACAACTTCAGCCAGAACTTCGACGAAGACGTGTGGCACGCCCCGCTGCGGGACGGCCGGCTGGCGCTGCCGATCGGCTCCATGCCGGAGCCGTTCATCGACGCCCAGGACATCGCCGATGTGGCGGCGGCCGTGCTGACCACGGACGGCCATCACGGCCAGGTGTACGACCTCTCGGGGCCCCGGGCGCTCACCTTCGAGGCCGCCGTGGCGACGATCGCCGAGGCGGCGGGCCGTCCCATGCGCTACGTGGAGCTCACGCCGGAGGAGTACCGGGCCGAGCTCCTGGCCGAGGGGTTCCCGGAGGAGGCCGTCAGGGAGCTCGACGCGCTGTTCGCCATCATGCGCGCCGGGCACTTCACCGAGCCCGGCGACGGGGTACGGCGCGTCCTCGGACGCGAACCGATCGATTTCGGCGCCTACGCCGCGCAGGCCGCCGCGGCCGGGGCGTGGGCGTAGCCAAGGGGGCGCACGTGTGCTGACGCGCGCCGGGGGCAGGCCCCTTGAGGACGTCAGCCGTCCTCAAGGGGCCCTACCGTGCGCCCCATGAACGACACCGCGCACGGCGACCACCCCGCCATCCGCCCCTTCCGCATCGCCATCCCCCAGCCCGACCTCGACGACCTGCGCGAGCGCCTGGCCCGTACCCGCTGGCCCGATGAGCTCCCCAGCGTCGGCTGGTCCTACGGCGTGGCGCTCGACTACGTACGCGAGGTGACCGACTACTGGGCCGAGCAGTTCGACTGGCGGGCGCAGGAGGCGCGGCTCAATGCGTTTCCGCAGTTCACCACCGACATCGACGGCCAGCGGGTGCACTTCCTCCATATCCGCTCCCCCGAGCCGACGGCCCTGCCGCTGCTGATCACCCACGGCTGGCCCGGCTCGGTCGCCGAGTTCACGGAGATCATCGGCCCGCTGACCGACCCCCGCGCCCACGGCGGCGACCCCGCCGACGCGTTCCACCTCGTCGTCCCGTCCCTCCCCGGCTTCGGCTTCTCCGGCCCGACCCGCGAACCCGGCTGGGACATCCGCCGCATCGCCACCGCCTGGAGCGAGCTGATGCGGCGCCTGGGCTACGAGCGCTACGGAACGCAGGGCGGCGACTTCGGCTCGCTCATCTCTCCCGAGGTGGCGCGGGTGGCCCCGGCCGAGGTCATCGGCGTGCACGTCAACGCGCTGGTGCCGATCCCCTCGGGCGACACGGTCCAACTGGAGGGGCTCACCCCGGCGGAGGAATCCCGCCTGGCCGGTACCCGCCGCTGGCGCCGCGATCTCTCCGGCTACGCCGCCATCCAGGGCACCCGTCCCCAGACCCTGGCCTACGGCCTCGCCGACTCCCCCTCCGGCCAACTCGCCTGGAACCTCGACTGGTTCGCCGCCCATGGCGACAAGCCGGACGCGCTCGACCGCGACGCCGTGCTGACCAACGTCTCGATCTACTGGTTCACCAACACGGCCGGTTCTGCCGCCCGGCTCTACAAGGAGGCGGCGTCGGTGTGGAGCACTGTCCCGGAGCGGTCCAAGATCCCCACGGGTGTGGCGGTCTTCCACGGCGACGGCGCCATCCGCCGCCTCACCGAGCCGTACCACGCGATCACACACTGGTCGGAGTTCGACGCGGGCGGCCACTTCGCGGCGATGGAGGTGCCGGAGCTGCTGATCGGCGATGTACGGGCGTTCTTCCGCTCGCTGCGCTGACGGCTGTCCTTCCAGGCCCAATGCCAGTGACTTTGCGGTGAGTATGGGACAGCGACGCGCCGACGCCATGGCGTGTCGCTGTCCCATACTCACCGCAACCTCAGGCTTCGGACGCAAAAGTCACCGAGGACGCCGACGCCACGCACCGCAGGGGTAACGCGCCTCCGTCCGCCGGGGTCAGCCGTGGCTGATGACGACCTTCCCGAAGCCGCCGCCCGACTGGACGTACCGGAAGGCGTCCGGTACCTCGTCGAACGGGAACACCCGGTCGATCACCGGACGCACCCGATGCGCCGCGACGGCCCGGTTCAGCTCGGTGAAATGGGCCCGGCTCCCCGTGGCGACCCGCCGCAGCACCGCGCCCGCGCCGAACAGGACCGCGGGGTCGAGGGGCTTGGCCCCCTCGGCCCCGGACAGCCATCGGCCTACGAGCGCCACCTCGCCGCTGACCGCGACGGACTTGAGTGACTGCTCCAGTGGGCCCGACGGATCGACGACGCGATCGGCGCCGTGGTCATCGGTCAGGGCGCGTACGTCCTGCCACCACTGCGGGCTCTCCCGGTAGTTGATCACCTCGTCGGCGCCGAGTTCCCGCAGCCGCTCGGCCTTGGCCGCGCCGGAGGTGGTCACGATCACCCGGGCGCCGGCCAGCTTCGCGAACCGCAGGGTGAACAGGGAGACGGCTCCCGAGCCGAGGGTCAGCACGGTCGAGCCGGGGCGCGGCGCGCCGCCCGTGGTCAGGGCGTTCCAGGCGGTCACCGCTGCCAACGGCAGCGTCGCGGCCTCCTCGTACGACAGATGCTCCGGGATGGGCACGACGCCGTCCTCGCTGAGCACCGCGTACTCGGTCAGCACCCCGTCGATCATGGTGCCGAGCTGTGCGGCGTTGTCGCGCCGGAACGGGCCGTCGAGCCAGCGGGGAAAGACGGCGGCGGCCACCCGGTCGCCCGCCTTCACCCGCCCCACGTCCTCGCCGACGGCCACGACCTCCCCGACTCCCTCGCAGCCGGGCACCACGCCGGGCGTGATCGGCAGCGGATAGTTGTCGGCCAGCACCATCAGATCGCGGAAACCGATCGAGTTCGCGCGCATCCTGACCACGACCTGACCACGCCCCGGCTCGGGCTCGTCCCGGTCCTGGACGGTCAGCCCGGCGAGGCCATGGCCCGGAACAAGGCGGTAGCTCTTCATCAAACGGCCTTTCGCAGTCGCTCAGTGGTTGTGCCGAGCGATCCTGCGAGGCGGCCCGCGATGCGGCAATTCCCTCCAGGGAATCGCCGCATGCCACGACCTCCGGATACAACTACCCGGGTGAACAACACCGTCGAGCAGTCGGGCGTCGGCGCCGAGCTGAGACGCTGGCGCCGGGCGCGCCGGCTCAGCCAGCTCGAACTGGCCGCGCTGGCCGACACCACCCAACGCCACCTGAGCTTCATCGAAAGCGGCCGCTCCCAGCCGGGCCGCGCGATCCTGATCCGGCTCGCCGAGTCGCTCCGCCTGTCCCTGCGGGAGCGCAACGACCTGCTCGGCAGGGCCGGTTACGCCCCGGTGTTCGCCGAGTCGGGCCTGGACGAGACCGCGCTACGGCCGGTCCGTACGGCCCTCGAGCAGATCCTGCACGGTCATCTGCCCTACCCCGCGCTCGTCATCGCCCCGTACGGACGCGTGGTCGCGGCCAACGACGCCGTCGAGGTCTTCACCGAGGACGCGGCCCCCGAACTGCTCGTGCCCCCGGTCAACATGCTGCGGCTCATGCTCCATCCGGACGGCATGGCCCGCCGCGTCCGCAACCTCCCCGAGTGGGGCCGCCACGTCATCGAGAACCTCCGCGCCCGGGCCCGGCGCAGCCCGGACCCCCGCCTCGACGCGTTCACCGACGAGCTGGCCACCTACGTCCCCCAGGCCCCCGTCGGCCCTGACCACCTCGGCTTCTCCGTTCCCATGCGACTGACGTCGGCGGACGGCGAGCTACGCCTCATCACCACGCTGACCTCCTTCGCCACCGCGACGGACATCACGCTCGCCGAACTCCACCTGGAGGCGTTTCTGCCCGCGGACCAGGCCACGGCGGAGCTGCTGCGTATCCGCGGGGAGCGGCACCGGGGTGATCGACGTGCGTCCTCGCCGTGAGCGAGCGAAGAATTGAAACAAAGGCAGTTCAGAATCGATCCGAGAAGGTGACAGTGATGCGGAACTCGATCGTACGCACCCTGGCGACCGGTGCTGCGGCGGCCCTGCTGGCCAGCGGAGCGGCGGTGGCCTCCACGAGTACCGCTTTCGCGACGCCCGCCGCGTCGGTGACACACGCCAAGACGGTCTCCGCCCAGGACACGCCCTCGCCCACGCCTTCGCCCACCATGTCGGGCAAACAGTGTAAGGAGGTCAAGGCGAAGACCAAGACGGTCACCCACAACGGCAAGACCTACAAGATCTGGATCGAGGGCCACAAGGTCTGCTACATGAAGTGACCGCCGCCGGGCACTAGATCATCCGGTCGAACTCCCCCGCCTTCGCGGCCCGCAGAAGCGCACGCAACGCGGCCGGGGTCGTGGCTATGACGACCTCCGGGTCGTCGCTCTCCCGGAGGTGGGGAGTTCCCGTGGGGTCGGCGGCGAGTTCCACGCAGTTGGCGGCGTCCCCGGAGCTGAAGCTGGACTTGCGCCACTGAAGCGTGGACATGCGGACGTCTCCTAGAGCAGGGGATACAGGACGTGCTGGATGAGCCCGAGCGAGTCCTTCACCGTACGGCCCTCGGGTGCGGCTTCGGCGTCGATGGGCGGCAGGGCCAGCTCGCTCAGTTCGGCGAACGACCGCCCGTATTCGGCGAACGATCGACGGTCGTCAAGGTACTGGGTCTTGCCCAGTTGGTCGACCAGCGCCGTCCCCAGTTCCACCGCGTCCGGTTCGATCAGCATGAACGGGTGGCTGAACGCGCTACGACCTTCGTCGTCCAGCGAGATCACCTGGATCATCACATTCGGCAGCCGTGACACCTCGATCAGCCGCAAGAGTTGATCACGCATCACCGCCCGGCCTCCGTACAGCACGCGCAGCGCCGCCTCATGGATGATGGCGTGCAACCGAGGGGGCTGGGCCCCGGTGAGGACATGCTGGCGCCGCATCCGGAACTCGACGGCCGTCTCCCGTACCTCGTTCGCGGCAGGGGAGAAGACACTGCGGTGGACGGCGGTGGCGTACTCGAAGGTCTGGAGCAGCCCTGGGATGAACAGCAGCTCGTAGTTGCGCAGGGTGGCGGCCCCGGCTTCCAGCTCGGCCAGGTCCAAGTGAGTCGCGCCGACAGTACCGCCGTAGTCGCTCCACCACCCCTTACCGGACTCCCGACCCAGCGCCAGCAGGGCGTCAACGGGATAGGTATACATACCCCTCAGCACCTCAGCCAGTTTCTGAAGCCGCTCGGCCGACAGGCTCGTCCGACCCGCCTCGACGTTGCTCAGGTGCGGTTGACGCATTCCCAGCAACTGCGCAGCCTCGCCAACGGTCAGCCCCGCCGCCTCACGCAGCCTGCGCACCTCGATGCCGAACCGGCGCTGCCGATACGTGGGATCGGCCCTGAGCCCCATGCGGATTCCCCTTTCACCTGTGGCGAGTGTTGCGTGGTGCAGGCGGATGCGTCCACTCCGTAACCACCATCCAGCCAACTGGGTTGTATGTATACGCATCGAGTCGCTACCTTACGTATGGCGCCAGTCACAGAAGGCACTCACCCGGAGGCTGCCCCATGCGCACGCCCGAAGAGCCCTGGTCCTACGGCCTGTTCATCCCGCACGACCCCCGAGCCGTGGGCGTCGTCCGGGCCACCATCCGCTGCGTCCTTAAGGCGGCCCGCCTCGACTGCATCGTCGACACCGCCGAACTCCTCGTGTCCGAGCTGGTGACCAACGCGTACCGCAACACCACCACCGACGCGTACGTCAGCATGGACTGGGAGCCCGCGCCGCCCGACTTCCGGGTCACCGTGTGGGACTCCGGCGACGACCTGCCGCAGCCGGTGCCCGCCCGGTGCGACGACAGACTGGATGACCATTGGCCGAAGTCGACACGGCGCTGTCGCCCATGCCTCCGCTCTCGGAGCAGGCCCTGCGGGTCGCTGTTCGCGCTCTGGCGCCCAGCGCGTCCGTCCGGTTCGAGGCCGAACTCCACCATGCCAAGCGGGAGGCGGCGAAGGCTGACAGCACCGTGCCCACCCGCACCTTCCTGCACCGCTGGGACGTGTTCGTGGCGCTGCGACGCCACCCCTACCGTGCTCGGCGGCTCCAGGAGCTGGAGCGCGCCGTCGGGCAGGCGGACGGGATCGAGGACGCCCGCCGGGCCTCGGCCGAGATCGGGAGGCTGCTGGACGCGGCCCGCCGTGAGGTGAGCGGCGGGGCCTGAACGACCGCGAGGGCCGCTCGGACCGTCGGTACGGTCCGGGCGGCCCTCGTCGTGGCCCGAGACGGGAACGCTAGGCGTGGACCACGTCCTTCTCCTCCGCGAAGTGGCACGCCGACTCGTGCGCCGCCGGCGAGTCCGTGCCCGCGAAGCGCTCGGGGATGGCGAGCAGCGGGGCCTCCTTGGCGCAGCGGTCCTCGGCCTTCCAGCAGCGGGTGCGGAAGCGGCAGCCGGAGGGCGGGTTGGCCGGGGAGGGGACGTCTCCGGCCAGGATGATCCGCTCCCGGCCCTCGCGCGAGGACGGGTCGGGGACCGGGACCGCGGACAGCAGGGCCTGGGTGTACGGGTGGGTCGGGTGGTCGTAGATCGCGGTGTCGCTGCCGATCTCGACCACCTTGCCCAGGTACATCACGCCGACGCGGTCGGAGATGTGGCGCACGATGGACAGGTCGTGGGCGATGAAGAGGTAGGAGAGGTTGAACTCGTCCTGGAGCTTCTCCATCAGGTTGATGACCTGTGCCTGGACGGACACATCCAGCGCCGAGACCGGCTCGTCGCAGATGATGATCTCCGGGTTGAGGGCCAGACCGCGCGCGATCCCGATGCGCTGGCGCTGACCGCCGGAGAACTGGTGCGGATACCGGTTGATGTACTCCGGGTTCAGACCCACGACATCGAGCAGCTCCTGGACCTTGCGGCGCCGGTCGCCCTTCGGGGCCACCTCCGGGTGGATCTCGAACGGCTCCCCGATGATGTCGCCCACCGTCATCCGCGGATTCAGCGAGGTGTACGGATCCTGGAACACCATCTGGATGTTGCGCCGCACGGCCTTCAGGGCACGCCCGGACAGCCTGGTGATGTCCTGGCCCTTGTAGAAGACCTCGCCCGCCGTGGCGGTCTCCAGGGTCATCAGCAGCTTGGCGACCGTGGACTTGCCGCAGCCGGACTCGCCGACGATGCCGAGGGTCTCGCCCTGGTAGAGGTCGAAGGAGACGCCGTCGACGGCCTTGACCGCGCCGATCTGCCGCTTGAACAGGATGCCCTGGGTCAGCGGGAAGTGCTTGACCAGGTTTCGCACCTGAAGGATCGGCTCGCCGCGCTCGACCGGGGCGTCGAGGGCGGCCACGGCCGCCTCCTCGGTGGCCGCCTCGACCACCTCCACCTCGGTGACGTTGGGGGTGGCGTCCATGGCCTCGTCGTTCTTGTCGGTCTCAGCCATGGATCGTCTCCTTCCAGAAGTGGCACGCGCTGCCGCGGCCCGGCAGCGGGGTGCCGTCCTGCTCTGTCACCGGCTCCAGCACAGGGACGTCGGTGCGGCAGATGTCCTGCGCCTTGGGGCAGCGCGGGTTGAAGGCGCAGCCCGTCGGGATCTTGAGCAGGTTGGGCGGCAGGCCCTTGATCGCGTAGAGCTCCTGGCCCTTGCGGTCCAGGCGCGGGATCGAGTCCAGCAGCCCCTGGGTGTACGGGTGGGACGGGCGCTTGTAGAGCTCGTGGACCGGGGCGGTCTCGACGATCCGGCCCGCGTACATCACCGCGATCTTGTCGGCGACGTCGGCGACCACACCCAGGTCATGGGTGATCAGGATCAGGCCCATGTTGAACTCGCGCTGGAGCTCGGCGAGCAGATCCATGACCTGGGCCTGGACGGTCACGTCCAGGGCGGTCGTGGGCTCGTCGGCGATAATCAGATCCGGCTCCAGCGCCATCGCCATGGCGATCATGATGCGCTGGCGCATACCGCCGGAGAACTGGTGCGGATAGTCCCCCACCCGCTCCTTCGCCGCCGGAATGCGCACCCGGTCCATCAGCTCGATGGCCTTGGCCTTGGCCGCCTTCTTGGACAGGCCCTGGTGAACGCGGAACATCTCGCCGAGCTGGTAGCCGACGGAGAGCACCGGGTTCAGCGAGGAGAGCGCGTCCTGGAAGATCATGGCGATCTTCCGGCCGCGGATCTTGCGGCGCTCCTCATTGGACATGGTGAGCATGTTCTCGCCGCGGAACAGGATCTGGCCCTGCGGGATCTTGCCGGGCGGCATGTCGAGGATGCCCATGATCGCCTGGGCGGTCACCGACTTGCCGGATCCGGACTCGCCGAGGACGGCGAGGGTTTCGCCGGCCCGGACGCTGTAGTTGACGCCGTTGACGGCCTTGGCGACGCCGTCCCGGGTGTGGAACTCCACGTGCAGATCGCGGACTTCCAGCAGCGGGGTGGCGTCGTCACCCTCGGTCTGCGCCGCGGGGGCGCTCGTGGTCTTCTCGATGGTGGTCACGTACGCCCTCCTCAGCGCAGCTTGGGGTCGAGGGCGTCGCGCACCGCGTCGCCGAGCATGATGAACGCGAAGACGGTGAGGCTCAGCATCCCCGCCGGGAACAGCATCACATGCGGATTGTCCCGGATGGCGTCCTTGGCCGAGGAGATGTCGACACCCCAGGAGACCGTCGGGTCGGCGAGGCCCAGGCCCAGGTAGGACAGCGTGGCCTCGGCGGAGATGTACGCACCGAGGGCGATCGTCGCGACGACGATCGTCGGGGCGATCGCGTTCGGCAGCACATGGCGCAGCAGGATCCTGGGCGTACCGGCGCCGAGGGCGCGCGCCGCCACCACGTAGTCCGCCTGCTTGGCCGTGATCACCGAGCTGCGCGTCACCCGCGCGATGGTGGTCCAGCCGAGGAACGCCAGGGCGCCGACGACGACATACACCTTGCGCTCGGTGAAGGCGTTCATCACGACCATGGTGCCGAGCAGGAACGGCAGGCCGAAGAAGATGTCGGTGATCCGGGAGATGATCGTGTCGATCCAGCCGCCGAAGTAGCCGGCCAGCATGCCGAGCAGCCCGCCGACGATCGTCACCACGAGGGTGGTGCCGAGGCCGACCAGGACCGAGGCTCGGGTGCCGTAGATGACACGCGCGTAGATGGAGCGTCCCTGGCCGTCGTAGCCGAACCAGTCGGCCTGGAAGAAGTGGGTCAGCTCCGGCTTGGTCAGGAAGTGGTTGGTCAGGTCGCCGTCGCGCGGGTCGGCGCCGGTGAACAGCCCCGGGAAGGCGGCGATGGCGATCAGCAGCACCAGCAGGACCGCCGAGATCCAGAACATGGGCCGGTGGCGCAGTTCGTACCAGGCGTCGCCCCACAGGGAGCGCGGCTTGCCCTGGGGGGCGGGTCCGGCGGCCGGGGCCGCGGCCGGCTCGGCCGGCGGGGCCACCGCGTCGATCGCCGTCTCGGTCTTGGTCTCGGTCACGTCAGGCATAACGGATCCTCGGGTCCAGGACCGCGTACAGCAGGTCGACCAGCAGGTTGATCAGCAGGATGATGAGAACGAGGACCGTGACGATGCCGACGATCGTGACGCCCTCACGCTGTACGAGCGCGGTGTACAGCAGGTTTCCGACACCCTGGACGTTGAAGATGCCCTCGGTCACGACCGCGCCGCCGACGAGGCTGCCCACGTCGGTGCCGAGGAAGGTGATCACCGGGATGAGCGAGTTGCGCAGCAGGTGGACGCCGACGATGCGGCGGCGCGGCAGGCCCTTGGCGAGCGCGGTGCGCATGTAGTCGGCGCGCAGGTTCTCCGCGAAGGTGGTGCGGGTCAGCCGGGCCACATACGCCATGGACAGCATCCCGAGGACGAAGCCCGGGAGCAGCAGTTGCTCCAGGCTGGTGGAGTCCTGGACGTTGGGCGGCAGCCACTGGAGTTCGTCCGCGAAGAGGAACCGGGCGAGGTAACCGAGGACGAACACCGGCATCGCGATGACGATGAGCGTGAAGATCAGCACGCCGGTGTCGACGGCCTTGCCGGCCTTGAGCCCGGCCCAGGCGCCGAGCCCGATGCCGACGATCATCTCGATGGTGAGGGCCACCGCCGCGAGGCGGAGGGTCACCGGGAACGCCTGGGTGATCTCGTCGAGGACGGGGCGGCCGCCGAACGTCTCGCCGAAGTCACCCTTGAACAGGTTGACCATGTAGTCGACGTACTGCTGCCACAGGGGCTTGTCCAGCCCGAACTTGTGGCGCAGCTGCACGACCTGCGCGGGGTCCGCCGCCTTGTCGCCCCACATCGCCCTGATGGGGTCGCCGGGGAGGACGTGGATCATGAGAAAAATCAACAGAGTCGTCCCGATGAACACCGGGATCATCTGGAGCAGTCGTCTGAGGACGTAGCGCCCCATTATGCCTCCATGCCGTTGGGGGGCGGCGAAGGCCTCGTCTCGTCTCGTCTACAGCCACCGGGTGGGGGGACAAGTGGCGGGGCCTTGACGCCTGCGAGCCGGTGCCGCCGCTCCCCGGGGTGAGGGGGAGCGGCGACACCGGCAGGCGGTCCCGATGCTTACTTCTTCTTCACCTGAACGTCGGTGAAGATGGGGTCACCGTCCTGGCCGTACGGGATCTTCCCGAGGACGTTCTTGGACTGGCCGCTGTTGACCTTGTAGAACCACAGCGGGATCGCCGGCATGTCCTTGGCGAGGAGCTGCTCCGCCTGCTGGTACAGCTTCACCGTCTCGTCGAGCGTCGGGGCCTCGTCGGCCTTCTTGCTCAGCTTGTCGAACTCCTTGTTGGAGTAGCCGCTGGTGTTACCGGCGGAGGTGGTGCCGTACAGGTCACGCATGAAGTTGGAGTTGACCGGGTAGTCGAGCACCCAGCCACCGCGGTACATCGACTTGACCTGGTGCTTGTCACGGGCGTTCAGGTCGGTCTGGAAGTCCGGCTTGGAGTCGCCCACGCACTCGATGTCGAGGGCCTTGCGGATGCTGTTGCAGACCGCGTCCACCCACTCCTTGTGCGGCTGGTCGGCGTTGTACTGGATGGAGATCTTGTTACCCGGGACGCCGCCACCCTCCTTGACCAGCTCCTTGGCCTTCGCCGGGTCGTAGGTGACCTGCTCCTTGAGGGCACCCGGCTTGTAGCCGAGCACGCCGCGGGCGACATAGCTGTCGGCCGGGGTGCGCGAGCCGTGCAGCACGGTCTTGGTGATCGTGTTGCGGTCGATCGCCATCGACAGACCCTGGATGACCTTGGGGTCGATGTCCTTGAACTGCTTGGTGTAGAAGGCCGGGACGATCGACTGGACCGCCGAGTACTCCTGGTCGATCGCGCGGGCACCCAGGTCGCTCTTGTAGTTGGTGAGCGCGGTGGTGGGGATCTGCTCGATCCAGTCGAGGGTGTCGGAGCGCAGCGCGGAGTAGGCGGCGTCGGCGGTGGTGTAGTTGACGAAGTCGATGCCGCCGTTCTTGGGCTTGTCCGGGCCCTGGTAGTCGGCGAACTTCCGGACCTTGATCATCTTCTTGTGGTCCCAGGAGACGAACTTGTAGGGACCGTTGCCGATCGGGTGCTCACCGGCGGCCTTGGGGTCCTTGAAGAACTCCTTGGGCAGCGGGGACCAGACGTCGTAGCCGAGCTTGTAGGCGAAGTACGAGACCGAGCTGGCCAGCTCGATCTTGAACTCGTTGTCGTTGACGACCTTCAGACCGGACATCTTGTCCGACTTGGGGTCACCCTTCGCCGGGTGGACATCCGCGTAACCCTTGATGTCCTGGAACCAGCTCGAGTTGGTCTGGTTGTTCTTGACGTTGGCCGACCAGTTCCACGAGTCCACGTAGGACTGGGCGGTCACGGCCTCGCCGTTGTGGAACTTCCAGCCCGGCTTGAGCTTGACGGTCCAGACCGAGGAGTCCTTGTTCGGGGTGACGGACTCGGCGTTGACGTAGGTCAGCTTGCCGGTGCCCGGCTCATAGCCCACCAGCTGGGAGAAGACCGAGCGGATGACGCGGCTGCCCTGGCTCTCCTTGGCATTCGCCGGCTGAAGCGGGTTCTGCGGCTCGCTCAGCTGGGCGGTCAGGATCCCGTTCGGGTCCGCCGTCCCCTTGTTCATGTCCTTGCTGCCGCTGTCCTTGTCGTCGCCGCCACCACAGGCGGTTGCGGCCAGCGCCACAACCGCGGCCATCGCGACCCACTTGGCGCTCATCGCACCGCGCATGGGTAAGCCTCCTCAGGAGTCCACTGTCACTACGAAAAAAGGGGCCGCCGGAGACACGCTGACACCCCTGACAGCGAAAGGGACCGGAACCCCCCGTGTGCTCGTAGGCCGGCGCTCCCCACAGCGCGTGACCCATCGACCCGAGCCCAACGGACCCAATAATTGAGCACGGCAGTCCCGTTAACCACACTTTAAGGGTCTCGCTTTGGTCACGAGATCTACGCGCGGAGCTTCGAAATCCGGACAAAACTGCCGCAGACAGACACACGCGAAACGGACTGTTAACACATCATGCGGAGCGCATTCACCGATAATCGGACACTGGTTGTCGGATAAGAGCTTGACTGGCAAGTTGCTGACATGGCAGCGGCCCGGACCCCGACCAAAGAGGCCGAGAGTCCGGGCCGCCGAATAGCGCAGACGCCATACCGGCCGATTACGTAGGGTAATCGGCCGGTATTGTTTTCGATATTGCGTTTACGGGCGGTCGCGCGCGGCGTTACCGCCTCGCGCAGGCCTTACCGCTTCGCGCGGGCGGCGGTCCGGGCGCGGTCCTTCTGGTCCAGCACCACCTTGCGGATACGGGCCGTCTCCGGGGTCACCTCGACGCACTCGTCGTCGCGGCAGAACTCCAGGGACTGCTCCAGCGACAGCTGCCGCGGCGGGACCAGGGACTCGGTCACATCCGCCGTCGAGGACCGCATGTTGGTGAGCTTCTTCTCCTTGGTGATGTTCACATCCATGTCGTCGGAGCGGGAGTTCTCCCCGACGATCATGCCCTCGTACACCTCGGTGCCCGGGGAGACGAACAGCGTGCCCCGCTCCTGGAGGTTGGTCATCGCGAAGGCGGTCACCGCGCCCGAGCGGTCGGCCACCAGCGAGCCGTTGTTGCGGGTCTTCAGCTCCCCGAACCACGGCTCGTGGCCCTCGTGGATGGAGTGCGCGATACCGGTGCCCCTGGTCTGGGTCAGGAACTCCGTACGGAAGCCGATGAGGCCGCGGGAGGGGACGATGAACTCCATGCGGACCCAGCCGGAGCCGTGGTTGGACATGTTGTCCATCCGGCCCTTGCGGGTGCCCATGAGCTGGGTGACCGCGCCCATGTGCTCCTCGGGCACATCGATGGTGATGCGCTCGATGGGCTCGTGGACCTTGCCGTCGACCTCCCGGGTGACCACCTGCGGCTTGCCGACGGTCAGCTCGAAGCCCTCCCGGCGCATGGTCTCCACCAGGATGGCCAGCGCCAGCTCGCCCCGGCCCTGCACCTCCCAGGCGTCCGGGCGGTCGGTGGGCAGGACGCGCAGCGAGACATTGCCGATCAGCTCGCGCTCCAGGCGGTCCTTGACCAGGCGCGCGGTGACCTTCCGGTCCTTCACGACCGACTTGTCGGCGCCCTTGCCGCCGGGGCCCCGGCCGACCAGCGGCGAGGTGTTGGTCCCGATGGTCATCGAAATGGCCGGCTCGTCGACCGTGATCAGCGGGAGGGCGATCGGGTTCTCGGGGTCGGCCAGGGTCTCGCCGATCATGATCTCCGGGATGCCCGCGACCGCGCAGATGTCGCCGGGACCGGCCACCTCGGCGGGCTTGCGGGTGAGCGCCTCGGTCATGAGCAGCTCGGTGATCCGGACGTTGGAGATCGAGCCGTCCCGCTTGATCCAGGCCACGGTCTGGCCCTTCTTCAGCTCGCCCTGCTCGACGCGGAGCAGCGCGATACGGCCGAGGAAGTTGTCCGCGTCCAGGTTGGTGACATGGGCCTGGAGGGGGGCGCTCGCGTCGTACTCGGGGGCCGGGATGGTCCCCAGGAGGGTGGAGAAGAACGGCTCGAGACTGTCGCTGTCGGCCGGGACGGTGCCGTCCTCCGGCTTGTTCAGCGAGGCCACGCCGTCACGGGCGCAGGCGTAGACGATCGGGAACTCGATCTGCTCCTCGGTCGCGTCCAGGTCCAGGAAGAGGTCGTACGTCTCGTTGACGACCTCGTCGATCCGGGCGTCCGGGCGGTCGGTCTTGTTGATGCACAGGATGACCGGCAGCTTGGCCTGAAGCGCCTTGCGCAGCACGAAGCGGGTCTGCGGCAGCGGGCCCTCGGAGGCGTCCACCAGCAGCACGACCGCGTCGACCATGGACAGGCCGCGCTCGACCTCGCCGCCGAAGTCGGCGTGGCCGGGGGTGTCGATGATGTTGATGGTGACGGGGTCCCCGCCGCCCGCCGGGTGGTACTTGACGGCGGTGTTCTTCGCGAGAATGGTGATGCCTTTCTCGCGCTCCAGGTCATTGGAGTCCATGACCCGGTCGTCGACGTGCTGGTGGGCGGCGAACGCGCCGGCCTGCTTGAGCATGGCATCGACGAGGGTCGTCTTGCCGTGGTCGACGTGGGCGACGATGGCAACGTTACGGATGTCGTGGCGCGTGGGCACTGCGGCGCTTCTCCCGGAATCGTGGATGGCGGCGCGCCCGGTCCGGTACGCCCGCCCGCCGGGCAGATCACGCCACGGCCTCACCCCATGGTACGTGGGCGGGGAGGTAACGGGCGCCCCGCCCACGTACGGCCGGTGGGCCGTGCTCAGGCCCGGGCGCGGTCGCCTTCGCGGCAGCCCAGCCTGGCGGCCTCGCGCGCGCCGCCGCTCGCCTTCTTGTCCAGCTTCTCGCCGCACTCCAAGGAGATCGAAACATTGATCCTCCAGGTCACCACGTGACCGGAGCTGACCGTCTTGTCCCCGCAGGCATAGCGGAAATCGGCCTCGACCAGGTCGAACGCGCGGGCCGTGACATAACGGCCGGGCGCTCCTTCGCCGGAGGAGGAGTCCTTGTCCTTCTCCTGGTCCTTGTCGTACGCGGTCGTTTGCCCGATCCGGTCGGCCAGGGGGACGACCGGCTTGACCTGCCGGGCGAGACTGTGGATCGACTGCTTCTCGGACAGGGTCGCGCCCTGTGTCCGGACAGACACGGTGTAGCGGGCCACCGTCTCAAGGCCACGGGTGCTGACCTTGCCGCCCTTCTCGCTCCGAGTGCCGACCGCCAAGTCGGTCACCACCGGGCGCCGGGAGACGTTCAGCCAGGTGTACGTGCCGTCGGCGCACGCCTTTGGGGCCGCGATGTTCTGCCCTTTGGCCGCAGTGTTCTGGGAGCCGCCGCGGGCGGCCCCATCGGAGCCGCCCGACGTACAGCCCGCGGCCCCTGCCATGATCGCTACGGCCGCGACCCCCGTGGTCAATCCGCGCTTCATATCGTCCTCCCCCGTGTAGCCGGTGTCGTGATCACGCACCATACTTCACGTCGACCGGCCTACAGGAAAAGGGAGTTGAGACAGCCCTGAGGGTTACTTCCGGAAGCCGATGTCCTGGTAGCGCGGGGTGGCGAAGCCGAAGGCGCCCGCGTTGACGACCTTCTTCCCGGCCGCGACCAGCTGCGGGCGCTGGTAGAGCGGGATCGACCCGGCCGCCGCCCAGATCCGCGCGTCCGCGCGGCTGACCAGGGCCCGGGCGGAGCCGGCGTCCAGCTCGGCGACCGCCTGGTCGAACAACTGGTCGATCTGGTCCGTGCCGACCCGGGTGTAGTTCTGCTCGACGACCAGCGAGCCGTCGGTGGCGGGCTGCGGCTTGGCGTAGATCGGGCGGCCGTCCGTGGCGGGGTAGGCGCTGGCGGGCCAGGAGTAGAGGGCGAGGTCGTAGTTGCCCGAGGCGATGTGGTCCTTGAAGTAGCCGCTGCCCGAGACCTTGGTGATCCGGGTGCGCACCCCGATCGCCTCCAGCATCCGCGCGATGCGCCGGCTGACCGTGCCCAGCGGGGCGGTGCCGGAGCCGGTCGGCACCACGAAGCGCAGCTCCAGCGGCCGGCCGTTCTTGCGTACGACCGCCGCGGCGGCGCGCCCGGTCTTGCCCGAGCGGCCCGCGTCGCCCGCGTCGGGGCCCGCCCCGCGGCCGCCGTCCCGCGCCTTGTCGTGGCCCTGGTCGTCCGTCCCGGCGCCGAGCGCCTTCCGCCGTTCCGAGGCGGACGCGGCGCGCCAGCCCGCGTCGGCGAGCAGGGACTGGGCGGCGTGGGTGTCCTGGCCGCCGATGGCGCCGCTGTGGTCCTTGTAGCCCTGCTGGCCTGCCATCAGCAGATGGTTGCCGAGCGGCTTGTCCGGCAGGCCCATGGGGGCCAGCACCAGCCGTGCGAGGGCCTTGCGGTCGATCGCGCGGGCCACCGCGCGGCGCACCCGCTCGTCGGCGAGCGGGCCCTTGGTGCCGTTCAGGGCGAGCTGGGTGTACGCGGGCTCCAGGGCCTTGCGCACGGTGAACCTGCGCAGGGCCGCCGCCTCGGCCCGCGCCTTCTTCGAGCCGTTCTCCTCGGCCCAGGCGCGCATCGAGTCGGCCGCGTCCCGGCCGTCCGCCGCCAGGTCGGCCGGGTCCTCCCGCGGGGGCTGGTCCTGGGCCGCTCCGTGCTGGGCCGAGGGCTCGGCCGCGGCCTGCTTCTCCTTCTTCCCGTCCTTCTTCTTCGGCGTCTCGCCCACGTCCTGGATCCGCTCGGCCGTCGCCCGGTCGACCTCGGCCAGATCGACCTGCCCGGCCAGCAGCGCGGCCGCCCGCTCCTTGGCCGGCACGGTCTTGAAGACCAGCTTGTCGAGCCGGGCCCGATCGCCCCACCAGCGGGGGTTGCGCACCAGCGTGACGTTCTTGGTGCCGCCGGTGTTGCTGCGCATCATGAACGGGCCGGCGCTGACCGCCAGGCCCCGGCGCCTGCCGTCGTTGAAGGCGGCCGCGGTGCTCATCACGCTCTTCGGGTAGAGCGGAGTGAACAGCGAGCGCCAGTCCGCGTACGGCTTGGCGAAGGTCACCTCGACCTCGTGCTCCCCGTCACCGCGCGCGACCTTGGCGATGCGGTCGTACCCGGCGTTGCGGGCCGTCCAGTACGCGCCGTCCGCGCCGCGCAGCGCCTTCCACTGGGCGACGAAGTCCTCGGCGCCGATCGGGCGCCCGTCGCTCCAGACCGCCTCGGGGGTGAGCTTGTAGCGCACGACCTGCTTGGGCTCGCGGTCCACCACGTCGGCGGCCTCGAGGTAGTCGGGGTTGCGCTGCGGGCTGCCCCGGCCGTCCAGGGTGAACAGGGACGGCAGCACGGCGCCGGCGATCCGCTGGGTGCCGCTGTCGGCGTTGGTCTGGAAGACGTTGAACGTCCCGGGTGCCGCGTCCAGGGCCCAGCGCAGCGTCCCGGTGCCGGCCACCTTGTCGCGGGCGGCCGGGGCCACGTCCCGCCGGGCGGCGGTGGGCGAGCTGTCGTCATCACTGGAGCTGCATCCGCTCACCCAGGGCAGCGGCAGCAGCACTCCCGCGGCGAACAGCGCGACGCGGCGGCGCTTGGCGATGGACATGACGCGTACCTCCGGTGGGCCTGAGCGCCCGGATGGACCGGGTGAGCCGGGATTATGCACATTTGGCATATTGTGACACTCATCGCATATACTCCTCACTCAAAGCGACGGTTCAGGGAACAGCACGCCGAGACGGCCATGGAGGGGAAAGGATCACTCGTCCGGGTCAATCCGGTGGGCGCACGCCCCCGCGCGCGAGGGGGCGATCGCCCCGGTGGCTCCGCGAATCGCGACAGATCCCTTCCCAACCGTGACCATGACGCGCAACACTCGCTGTCGCATGAGCGTCGCCAACCGCAACCGCGGAAGTGAGGGCTAGCCATGTCCTTGAACGACGACTTGACGGCCGTCCAACGCTGTCTCGACGACCTGGTCCGTTCCGTCACCCGGCTCGAGCAGTCGGTCGGCACCCAGGGCCTGGAGATACGCCGCGTCCGTACCGACGCGGACCACCTGCGCGAGAGCCTCGCCCTGCTCCGCGAGTCCGCCCCCGGCGAGCGGTCGCGCCCCGAGATGGTGCTGGTTCCCGACGCGCCGTACAACAGTGCGCTCTGGTTGGACGTCGACGACGAGGGACTCGGCGTACGCGACCATCACGCACCCTGAGGCGCGTACGCTGTGTGACCGGTGCGCGACGCGAGGTGACCCGCCGGGCGGGCGCCTACGCCCACCGTCCCGCCGCCCACACCGCGTGAGCGCCGCCCCGCCATCCCATCCCGCCCGCACACACTCCACACGGAGTTCCCTTTGGCCACAGGCACCGACCCCCAGGCCCGTACGACCTCCGGAAAGGACCCCGCCGCGCACGGCGTACACACGCCCTCGCGAGCCGCCGTCCCGGCCCGCCATCTGCGGACCGACCGCTGGTGGCTCGCGCCCGCGGCCACCGCCGCCGGGCTGTTCGCCTTCATCGTCTACTCGACCTGGCGGGCCTTCTCCGGAGACGACTACTACGCCGAGCCGTACGTCTCGCCCTTCTACTCGCCCTGTATCGCGCAGAACTGCGTGCCCATGAAGGGCGGCGCGAACTGGGAGATCTTCGGCGCGTGGTGGGGCCTGTCCCCCGCCCTGCTGATCCTGATCTTCCCGCTGGGCTTCCGGCTGACCTGCTACTACTACCGCAAGGCCTACTACCGGGGCTTCTGGGCCTCGCCCCCGGCCTGCGCGGTCCCCGAGCCCCGCGCCAAGTACACCGGCGAGACCCGCTTCCCGCTGATCCTCCAGAACATCCACCGCTACTTCTTCTACTTCGCGGTGATCGTCGCCGGGATCCTCACCTACGACACGGTGCTCGGCTTCCGCGACGAGCACGGCCGGTGGGGCCACATGGGCCTCGGCACCCTGGTGCTGCTCGTCAACATCGCGCTGATCTGGGCGTACACCGTCTCCTGCCACTCCTGCCGGCACATCGTCGGCGGCCGGCTCAAGCACTTCTCCCGGCACCCGGTGCGCTATCGGCTGTGGGGGTGGGTCAGCAAGCTCAACGCGCGCCATATGCAGCTGGCCTGGGCGTCGCTGGTGAGCGTGGCCGTGGCCGACTTCTATGTCTATCTGCTCGCGAGCGGCGCCTTCGACGACCCGCGCTTTTTCTAGGAGAGGTGCCCAACAACATGACGCAAGTCGAACGGCAGTCGTGGGACGTGGTCGTGGTCGGCGCCGGCGGCGCCGGGCTGCGGGCCGCGATCGAGGCGCGGGAGCAGGGCAAGCGCTGCGCTGTCATCTGCAAGTCGCTCTTCGGCAAGGCCCACACCGTGATGGCCGAGGGCGGCATCGCCGCCAGCATGGGCAATGTCAACGAGGGCGACAACTGGCAGGTGCACTTCCGGGACACCATGCGCGGCGGGAAGTTCCTCAACCACTGGCGGATGGCGGAGCTGCACGCGCAGGAGGCGCCGGACCGGGTCTGGGAGCTGGAGACCTGGGGCGCGCTCTTCGACCGCACCTCCGACGGCAAGATCTCCCAGCGGAACTTCGGCGGCCATGAGTACCCCCGCCTCGCCCATGTCGGGGACCGCACCGGCCTGGAGCTGATCCGCACCCTCCAGCAGAAGATCGTCTCCCTCCAGCAGGAGGACAAGGCCGAGTTCGGCGACTACGAGGCGCGGCTGAAGGTCTTCCAGGAGTGCACGGTCACCCGCGTCCTCAAGGACGAGGCGGGCGAGCGGGTCGCCGGGGTCTTCGGCTACGAGCGCGAGTCCGGCCGCTTCTTCCTCATCGAGGCCCCCGCGGTGGTACTGGCCACCGGCGGCATCGGCAAGTCCTTCAAGGTGACCTCCAACTCCTGGGAGTACACCGGAGACGGCCACGCGCTGGCGCTGCTGGCCGGGGCGCCGCTGGTCAACATGGAGTTCGTGCAGTTCCACCCGACCGGCATGGTCTGGCCGCCCTCGGTCAAGGGCATCCTGGTGACCGAGTCGGTGCGCGGCGACGGCGGGGTGCTGCGCAACAGCGAGGGCAAGCGCTTCATGTTCGACTACATCCCGGATGTGTTCAAGGAGAAGTACGCCCAGACCGAGGACGAGGGCGACCGCTGGTACGAGGACCCGGACCACAACCGCCGCCCGCCCGAGCTGCTCCCGCGCGACGAGGTCGCCCGGGCCATCAACTCCGAGGTCAAGGCGGGCCGGGGCTCCCCGCACGGCGGGGTCTTCCTCGATGTCTCCACCCGGATGCCCGCCGAGGTCATCAAGCGGCGGCTGCCCTCCATGCACCACCAGTTCAAGGAGCTGGCGGACGTCGACATCACCGCCGAGCCCATGGAGGTCGGCCCGACCTGCCACTACGTGATGGGCGGCGTGGACGTCGACCCGGACACCACGGCCGCCACCGGAGTGCCAGGACTGTTCGCCGCGGGCGAGGTCGCGGGCGGGATGCACGGCTCCAACCGGCTGGGCGGCAACTCCCTCTCCGACCTGCTGGTCTTCGGCCGGCGCGCGGGGCTGCACGCGGCCCGGTACGCGGAGGAGGCGGCCGCGGCCGAGCGGCGGCCGGAACCGGACGACGCGCAGATCGACCTGGCCGCGGCCGAGGCGCTGCGCCCGTTCAGCGCCGAGGGCGGCGATCCGCAGCTCGCACCCCCGTCCACGGTTCCGGCCGAGAATCCGTACTCGCTCCACCAGGAGCTCCAGCAGACCATGAACGACCTGGTGGGCATCATCAGGAAGGCCGGCGAGATGCAGGAGGCGCTGCACCGCCTGGCCAATCTGCGGGTGCGGGCGCGGCGCGCCGGGGTGGAGGGGCACCGGCAGTTCAACCCCGGCTGGCACCTGGCCATCGACCTGCGCAACATGCTGCTGGTCAGCGAGTGCGTGGCGCGCGCCGCGCTGGAGCGGACCGAGAGCCGCGGCGGGCACACCCGCGACGACTATCCGGAGATGGACCGCGAGTGGCGGCCGGTCAACCTGGTCTGCCGGCTCTCCGACCCCTCGGGCGGGCTGGCGGCACCGGACGCGCGGCAGGGGCAGATCCGGCTGGAGCGGCGCAACACCCCGCCCATCCGCCCCGATCTGCTGGGCCTGTTCGAGAAGGACGAGCTGGCGAAGTACCTGACGGACGAGGAGCTCACCCAGTGACGGCGTACGAGGCCCACTTCAAGGTGTGGCGGGGCGATGTGGAAGGCGGCGGTCTGAAGGACTTCCACGTCGAGGTCAATGAGGGGGAGGTCGTTCTGGACATCGTCCACCGGATCCAGGCGACCCAGGCCCCGGACCTGGCGGTCCGCTGGAACTGCAAGGCGGGCAAGTGCGGCTCCTGTAGCGCCGAGATCAACGGCCGACCCCGGCTGCTGTGCATGACCCGGATGTCGGTTTTCGGCCGCGACGAGACGCTCACCATCACCCCGCTGCGGGCCTTCCCGGTCGTCCGGGACCTGGTGACGGATGTGTCGTTCAACTACGCCAAGGCGCGCGAGGTGCCGTCCTTCGTGCCGCCCGAGGACCTGGGGCCGGGCGAGTACCGGATGTGGCAGGAGGACGTGGGGCGTTCCCAGGAGTTCCGCAAGTGCATCGAGTGCTTCCTGTGCCAGGACACCTGCCATGTGGTGCGCGACTTCGAGGAGAACAAGGAGGCCTTCGCCGGGCCCCGGTTCCTGATGCGCGTCGCCGAGCTGGACATGCACCCGCTGGACGCGGCGGCCGAGACCGGGCTCGACCGCAAGCGCGCGGCCCAGGAGGAGCACGGCCTGGGCTACTGCAACATCACCAAGTGCTGCACCGAGGTCTGCCCCGAGGGGATCAAGATCACGGACAATGCGCTGATCCCGCTCAAGGAGCGGACGGTGGACCGCAAGTACGACCCGCTGGTGTGGCTGGGCAACAAGATCCGCCGCCGCGATTCGTCCTGATACCGGGCCCGGGTCGGGATGCCGGCCCGGGCTTCACCACATGCTGAGCAGCGCCTCGACCGAGTCCGGGGTGGACGACTGCCCGTTCGGCAGCGCCAGCTCGAACCAGACCGTCTTGCCGTGCGGGGTGCGCCGGCTGCCCCAGCCCGCGCTGAGCATGCCGACCAGCTGGAGCCCGCGCCCGCCCTCGTCGGTGTCGCGGGCGCGCCGGCGCCGGGGCTGGACCAGGCCGCTGTCCCAGACCTCGCAGACCAGCGTGCGGTCCAGCAGCAGGCGCAGCCGGATCTCACCCTCGCCGTACCGCAGGGCGTTGGTGACCAGCTCGCTCACCAGCAGCTCGGTGGTGTCCACCAGTTCGTCCATGCCCCAGGACTCCAGCTGCTCCCGGGCCAGTTCGCGGGCGCGGCCGACCGACTTGGGCTCGCTGGGCAGCTGCCAGTCGCCGACCGACTCCGCCGACAGGCCCTGCATCCTGGCCATGAGCAGGGCGATGTCGTCCTCGCCGTGGTGGGTGTCCAGGGTGGACAGAACGTGGTCGCAGACGTCCTCCAGGGAGCCCGCCACGGCCTTTGCCCCGTCCGAGCCGTCAGGGATGTCCAGGGACGCGCGCAGGGCCTGGAGGCCCTCGTCCAGCGAGTGGTCGCGGGACTCGACCAGGCCGTCGGTGTAGAGGGCGAGCAGCGCGCCGTCGGGGAGTTCGACCTCGATCTCCTCGAACGGCTCGCCGCCGACGCCGAGCGGCATGCCGGGCGGTACGTCCATCAGCAGGGCGGACTCGCCGGGTTCGACGAGGACGGGGGGCGGGTGGCCGGCGTTGGCGAAGGTACAGCGGCGGGTGACCGGGTCGTAGACCGCGTAGACGCAGGTGGCGAGGTAGACCTCGGAGAGGTCGGCGGCTCTGCCGCCGCGGGCGCGCGAGCCGGACCGCCCGCCGCCGTGCGAGCCGCCGGGCGCGCCGAGCCCGCGGGCGATCTCGTCGAGCGCGGAGAGGACCTCGGCGGGCTCCAGGTCGAGCAGCGCCAGCGTCCGTACGGCGGTGCGCAGCTCGCCCATGGCGACGGCGGCGCGCAGGCCGCGGCCCATCACATCGCCGACCACCAGGGCCGTGCGGTGTCCGGGCAGTTCGATGACGTCGAACCAGTCGCCGCCCACCTCGGTCGCCGCGTTGCCCGGCAGATAGCGGCAGGCGATGTCGAGCCCGGCTGCCTCGGGGTCGCCGGGCGGCAGCAGGCTGCGCTGAAGTATCAGCGCGCGCTCGTGCTCCCTGCGGTAGAGGCGGGCGTTGTCGATGGAGACGGCGGCGCGGGCGGCGAGCTCCACGGCGAGGGCGGTGTCCCGCTCGCCGAAGGGCTCGCTGCCCTTGGTGCGGGAGAACTGGGCGAGGCCGACGACCGTGTCGCGCGCGACCATCGGCACCACCAGGGTGGACTGGAGCATCGTGCCCAGTTCGAGGCTCTCGGCGCTGTCGCGGCCGGGGACGACGCGGGCCCGGGCGGTGCGCAGGGCCACGGCGCAGGGCGAGTTGAAGGGGTAGCGGTGCACCTCGCCGACCTGGACGGGCTCGGTGGCCCCGCCCTCTCCGTCGCTACCTGCGCGGTAGCTGTCGCCGAAGGCGACCGGGCCGTCCGAGACGGCGCTGGCGAAGGCGACGCGGCGCAACTCGGCGCTGCCGTCGGCCAGTCCGGGCGGGGTCTCGTCGCCGGAGAGCAGCCCCTGGTAGAGGTCGACGGAGGCCAGGTCGCAGAACTGCGGTACGGCCACGTCCAGCAGCTCGCGCGCGGTGGTCTCCAGGTCGAGGGAGGTGCCTATTCGGGCCCCGGCCTCGTTCAGCAGTGCCAGGTTGCGGCGTACGCCCGCGGCCTCCTGCTCGGCGCGGCGGCGGCCGGTCACATCGGTGGCAAGACCGGCCACGCCGATGGGGCGGCCCGAGCCGCTGTGCAGCCGGTACAGCGAGACCGACCAGCGGCGCCGCTCGGGGTTGCCGGGCACGGTGCCCACGATGGGCATGTCGGTCAGCGACTGCCCGCTGTCGAGCACCTGGCGCAGGGCGGCGGCGAGCCGGTCGGCCTCGCCGCGCGGCAGCAGGTCGTACGCGGAGGCGCCGCGGTACGACTCGGCGGGGCGGCCGAAAACCGTCGCAAACCGCTCATTGACGCGGAGCATGCGCAGATCGGTACCGAAGAGAAAGAAACCGAGCGGAGATTGACCGAAAACGGCCTGCGAGGCGGCGAGGTCGGTCTCCAGCCCGCGCAGGGCCGTCACATCCACGGCGATACACAGGGCGGAGCGCTCACCGTGCTCGGTCTCCGCCGGCATCACATAGACCTCGGCGATGCCATGCCCGTGGGGCGCCCGGGGGTTGTGATACGGGACGAGACCCGTCCACTCTCTGCCGTCGAGGATGTCCGCGACCGTGCGGCGGCTGGCCTCGTGCAGCTCCGGCGGCACGAACGCCTCCACCGGGTCCTTGCCGATGGCCTGTTCGGCGGTCAGCCCGAGGAGCTCGGTGGCGCGCCGGCTCCACTGCGCGATCCGGCCGTCGGGCCCCAGCGAGAACGAGGCGACCCGGATGTAGTCGTAAATCGAGCCGGGCGGGCTGCTCTGCCACACCGTCGGAGCGGACGAAAGAGAGGGTTCGTGCGAACTGGATGACAGTGCTGGCAATCGGGATGGAACGGGCACAAGAGACGAAGAGGGCTTCGCGCGCGAGGCGGACGAATCTGACGATGAGGATGTACGCGAATCCGGCGACATCTGCGAACCAACCGCCTCCTCGGGGATGTCCGCCCCCGCTGGCTTCTCGCTCATGCGCCCGTCCCCTCCGGCTCAGGTGCTCCGACCGGCTCTCAGATAGCGAGTATCCAGCACCTCGGCCATCCGGAGTACGGTCTTCACGATCACAGCACTATCTCAGCCCGCGTTCAGGTTCCGTCCCGGCTTTTTGACAAGCGCTCAAGATCAGTGCTCTCTCACACTCTTAACCGGGCAGAGCCAGCTCGAACCACACCGTTTTCCCAGCGCCGTCCCGCCGGGAGCCCCAGCGCAGCGCGCTGCCAGCCACCAACTGGAGCCCGCGGCCACCCTCATCCTCCAGGGCGGCCACGCGCTCGCGCGGCGGGTCGGCGAGCGGGTCGGAGACCTCGACCAGCAGGACCGGGTCGGCCGCGGCGCGTTCGCGAAGGGCGTACATACGAACGCCGATCGGACCGCTGGCATGCCGCAGCGCATTGGTGACCAACTCGCTCACCAGCAACATTGTCACATCACCAAGCGGCGTCAGACCCCAGCCGTCCAGCGCCTGGCGCACCCGGGAGCGGACCACCCGCACGGCCACGGGGTCGGCGGGGAACACCCACTCGACGAAGCCGGGCCCGCCGGACCCGGAGCCGGGCGCTCCTGAGCTGTCCGTCACGCCGATCACTTCCCCCGACATGTGCAATCCCCGCCGGAATGTGCGGATTCAGGGAGGTTAATCAGTACATACCCGATATCCGGGCCCGGTACCGTCACCGCCCTGAAGGCTTCCGCGACCGCGGGAAGGGGTGGGGTGGGGTGGGGTGGGGGAAAGTCCTCAGGCGCGCAGCCGGCGGATCGCCTCGGCCACCGCCGGGCGGTCCTCGTCCAGCCAGTCGACCTCGTTCACGCGGTCGGGCGGGAGCCAGCGCAGCTCATCGTGGTCCTCCAGCGGGCGCGGCTCGCCGGAGCACAGCTCCGCGGTCCACACCTGGAGGACGTACCCCGGCTTCAGGGTCCACTCGCCGGGCAGCCGCTCCAGCGGCCGTACCTCGACGCCCAGCTCCTCGCGCAGCTCCCGGACAAGGGTCTGCTGCGGGGTCTCGCCCGGCTCGGCCTTGCCGCCGGGCAGCTCCCAGCGGCCGGCGAGCTCGGGCGGGGCGCTGCGCCGCGCGGCCAGCAGCCGCCCCTGGTCGAACACCGCTCCGCCCACCACCACGCGCACCGTCATGTGCCGCACCCTACGGGAGCAAAGGCGCGAGGGGAGGCGTACAGGGGGAGCGGGACGGCTCAGCGGACCTGGCGGGAGGCCTCGGTCCGCTCGACGACGTAGAGCCGCTCCTCGGTCCGCGAATCGAGCCGGTCGGCCACTTCCTGGGCCTCGGTCTTGGTGGCGTAACGGCCGACGCGATAGCGATTGCCGTTGTCGTCCTGGCGGATGACGAGCCATGGCAGGACGGCATTGGTGTCACTCATCGGTCCGCCCCCTCCAATCTGGCGCGCCCCCACGCACGCCTCCGTGACTCCGGTAAGGAATTCCCGATCCGCATATGCCCGAGCCTACGCCCAACCTTCACGCACCGGATACGCCTTCTTACAACGAGGTACTCATCCGGCCACGCGGCCGGTCATCGGCGGTGTGGCCGGTCGAGGTGTCGCCTCGCCGAGGCGACACCCTCGTCCGGACCGCATCGTGTCAGACGCCCGCGGCGGCCTTCTCGCGACGGTCGTCGCCCGCGTCGTCCGTGCCCTCCGCGTTCGCGGTCTCGGCCTCGGCGGCGACCAGCTCCTGCTCGGCCTGCACCAGGGACGGGTTGCGCCATGCGCTGCCCACGCCCCAGGCGTAGAAGAGCAGAGCGATCACGGCCACGATCAGGAAGTCCCAGCCGTCGGCCAGATCGCCGCGGCCGCCGTACTTCTTACTGCCGAGGAACGAGACCAGCGCCATGACCAGCAGGTACGACACCATCCAGGCGCCCCCCATGAGGTGCGGCTTCAGCTCGGCCCACGGCTTGCGCAGCTCGTACCAGGCCCAGATCGGCAGACCGATGGCCATGATCAAGATGACCTTGCCGGTCAGCGGCCAGCGGGCCCAGTACAGGACGAGCGAGCCGAAGACCATCGCGACCGGCGCGACGATCGGCATCGCGCGCAGCTTCACCGGGCGCGGCAGGTTCGGGGAGAGGCGGCGCAGCGACATCACGGCGACCGGGCCGGTGATGTACGAGATGACGGTCGCGACGGAGACGATCTCGGCGAGCGAGCCCCAGCCGCGGAAGACCGCGAGGAACGCGAAGGCGATCACCAGGTTGAGCAGCAGCGCCGGGCGCGGGATGCCGGTCTTGGGGTCGACCCGGCCGAAGATCTTGGGCAGATGGCCGTTCTCCTGCACACCGTGGATCATGCGGGAGGTGGTGGCCGCGTAGATCATGCCGGTGCCGGACGGGGAGATGAAGGCGTCCGCGTACAGCAGCAGCGCCAGCCAGTTCAGGCCCCAGGCGGTGGCCAGGTCGGCGAGCGGGGAGTTGAAGGACAGCTCCTTCCAGCCGCCGTGCGCCAGGTCGGCGGCCGGGACCGCGCCCAGGAAGGCGACCTGGAGGGCGACGTAGATCACCAGCGAGATGAGGATGGAGCTGATGACGGCCTTGGGCAGGGACTTGCCGGGGTTGCGCGCCTCGCCCGCCATGTTGAGCGGGGACTGGAAGCCGTTGTACGCCCAGACGATGCCGGAGACCGCGACGGCGGTGAACACCGAGCTCCAGCCGTTGGGGGTGAAGCCGCCGTTGCCGCTGATGTTGCCGCTGTCGAAGTGGGCCAGCAGCAGAGCGCCCGCGGTCAGCGCCGGGACGACCAGCTTGAAGACGGTGATCGCGGTGTTGGTCTTCGCGAAGAGGGTGATCGCGAACCAGTTGAGGAAGAAGTAGAAGACCAGCAGGACGGAGGCGAGGATGACGCCGGTGCCGGTCAGCTCCTTCCCGTCGTACAGGTGCTTCGCCCAGCCGAAGTCCCAGGAGCTCATGTACTGGATGGAGGCCGTGGCCTCACCCGGGATCACCGAGACGATGGCGATCCAGTTGGCCCAGGCGGCCAGATAGCCGGCGAGCGAGCCGTGCGAGTACTGCCCGTACCGGACCATGCCGCCGGCCTTGGGGAACATCGAGCCGAGTTCGGAGTAGGTCAGCGCGATGGTCAGTGCCACCGCGGCACCGATCACCCACGCGAGAATTGCGGCGGGGCCGGCCAGCGACGCGGCTCGCTCGGCACCGAAGAGCCAGCCGGAGCCAATGATGGAACCGAGGCCGACCGCGGTGAGCGACACCGTTCCGAGCGACCTTTTGTAATGCGAGTGGGAACCTTGTTCAGTGCTCAACGTCCCTGACACTCCCTTCGTCCCCGATAGCTGTACCTGATGCAAACGCGCGTCATCGTACAAGCGAATTGAAGGGGTTCTTCGCGGGTTTGAGCTGAGTTTGAGGTCCACCTCTCACGGATGCGCTCTTGACCGTATCGACGCAGGTCAATCACTGGTAAAATCCATGAGAAGCATAAGTCAAGGGGGGTTTGGGGGGCCCTTCGCGGGATCTTTACCGGCCGGGCACGGGACTTATTGATCCCGCCCGCAATCGCCTATAACCCACCGGGGAAGCGACGACTCTTCCTCAATGTTCGTGCACAGATACCGCGAATGGGCCCGGATGGCTGGGTGACGCGAGTTGCGTACGATGTGCCGCTTTTCATGCAGCGGCCACGGACCTCAAATCTACCTCAAATTCCACCCAGCTCAAATTCAGCTCAAACCCTTATCCGATAACTGGAGTTGAGGAATGTTTCCGCTCACTTCACCGGGAGGTGGTACGCGACGCGGTACCGCTCGGCCAGCACCACCACATCGGCCGTCTCGACGGGGCGGCCGCCCGCGAAGTACGTACGCGAGATGACGAGGACGGCGTGGCCCGGTACCCCGCCCAGCGTCAGCACCTCCTCCGCCCGGCCGGGCCGCGCGGAGACCTCCTCCGTCACGTTGTCCACCACCAGGTCGATGGCCGCCATCCGCTCGACCACGCCGCGCCCGGCCAGCGGCCCCTCCTCGGGCAGCATCACGGGCGAGCGGCCGGTGACGGCGAGCGGCTCCCAGGACGTGGAGATCATCACCGCGTCCCCGGCGGCCCGGAACACATAGCGGGTGCGCATGACGCGCTCGCCGGGGGCGATGCCCAGCCGCCGGGCGGTCTCGCGCCCGGCCTCCTCCCGCTCGCTGCTCGACTCCCAGGTGCCGATGATCCGGTCGTCGGCCTGCTCCTGGCGGAACGGGTTGGACCTGCCGCGGTCGCGGTAGCCGGTGCGGATCAGCCGGCGCGGGACGGGAAGCGCGCGGACATAGGTGCCCGAGCCGGAGCGCCCCTCGACCAGGCCCTCGGCCATCAGCACCTTGCGCGCCTCGAGGGCGACGGTGTCGGAGACCCCGTACTCCTGGCGGATCCGGGCCTGGGAGGGGAGACGGGTATGCGGTGGCAGCTCGCCGGTGGTGATCTTCTTCCGGAGGTCGTCGGCGACTCGGAGGTATGCGGGCTGGTCACCAAAGGCCACGTGCGCTCCCAGTGGTTGACAGTCGGCAACAGCTTCGCAACCGAGGGTTGTCGTACGCAACTACAGGCCAGAGCTTCACCAGAAGTGGTGAACCGCAGCTCAGAGACGTTTACTTCGACAACGGCGCATCAGGCCGCTATCAATGGCGATCAACGCCCGAAACATCTCCGCACACCGCCGTACACCGCCCGTACACCGCCGCCCGCCCGGCGCTCAGTGCTGTTCAGTGCCGTTCAGTGCCGTTCAGTGCCGTTAAAGGTTTCATCCGCCAGTCCCTCAGGAGCCCCGCCGTGCGCACCCGTCCCTCCCCGCGGCCACTGCCCGCCGCCCTCGCCCTGCTGCTGTGCGCCGCCTGCACCGGCGGCTCGGGAGCCCGGGACACCGCCGACGACGTCCCCGGGACGAAGCCCGGCGCCGCCGGCGTCGGCGATCCGCTCTTCCCGAAACTCGGCAACGGCGGCTACGACGTGACCCGTTACCGCCTCACCCTCGACTACGCCCCCGACTCCGGCCGCCTCAAGGGCACCGCCGAGATCAGCGCCCGCACCACCCGCGCCCTGACCTCCTTCCACCTGGACCTCGCCGGGCTGCGGGTCCGCGAGGCCAGGGTCGACGGCAAGCCCGCCAGGACCGCGCGCTCCGGCACCGAGCTGACGCTCACCCCCGCCGCCGCCCTCCCCAAGGGCCGCGCCTTCAAGACCACGGTCGTCTACGACGGCAAGCCCAGGACCATCAAGGACCCCGACGGCTCGGAAGAGGGCTGGATCAAGACGGCCGACGGGGCCTTGGCGGTCGGCGAGCCCACCGGCTCCATGGCCTGGTTCCCGGGCAACCACCACCCCTCCGACAAGGCCGCGTACGACATCACCATCACCGTCCCCCAGGGCTACACCGCCGTCTCCAACGGCGAGTTGACCCGCCGGAGCGAGAACCACGACCGCACCACCTTCCACTGGCGCACCGACGAACCCATGGCGAGCTATCTGGCCACCGTCGCCATCGACGACTTCGACATCCACACCACGACCACCGACGGCACGCTCCCCCAGTACGTCGCCATCGACCCCGAGCTGGCCGACCGCGCCGCCGAAGTCCCCGACCAGGTCACCGAGGTCATCGACTGGGAGAGCCGGACCTTCGGCCGCTACCCCTTCTCCTCCACCGGGGCGATCGTCGCCGACGTACCCGACCTCGGCTACGCCCTGGAGACCCAGACCAAGCCGCTCTACCCCTCCCCGCCGAGCGAGCCGCTCATCGTGCACGAGCTCGCCCACCAGTGGTTCGGCAACTCCGTCACGCCCCGGACCTGGAAGGACATGTGGCTCAACGAAGGGTTCGCCACCTACGCCGAGTGGCTGTGGGAGGAGGACCACAACGGCCGCACCGCCCAGGAGATCTTCGACGACTTCTACGACGGCACGGACGACGAGAGCGAGGGCATCTGGGACTTCCCGCCCGCCGCCCCGCCCAGCGCCGGCCAGGTCTCGGACCCGCCCGTCTACGGACGCGGGGCGATGGTGCTGCACAAGGTGCGCGAGGCCGTCGGCGACAAGACCTTCTTCGCCATCCTGCGCGCCTGGACCCGCGACCACCGCCACGGCAACGCCGACACCGCGCAGTTCATCGCGCTGTGCGAGAAGAAATCGGGCAAGGACCTCCAGGGCCTCTTCGACATCTGGCTGTACGGGGACGGCAAGCCGAAGAAGCCGTGACGCGCACACCGACGCTCAGCCGGGCCCGGAGCGCCCCGCCCCGGGGGCCGGGATGGCGAGGACGCGGTCCCGCAGAACCGGGAGCTCGGCCCGGATCGCCGCGACCGCGTCCGTGTCGATCTCGGCGGTGAGGACCTCCTCGCCCGCCCCGGCCTCGGCGAGCACCGCGCCCCATGGATCGACCACCAGGCTGCCGCCCGCCTGCTCCATCCCGCCGTGGGTGCCCGCGGCGCAGCAGGCCAGGACGACGGCCTGCTCCTCGACCGCGCGGGCACGGACCAGGATCCGCCACTGCTCGCGGCGCCCGGCGGGCCATGCGCCGGGCACGACCAGGATCTCCGTACCGGCGTCGACCAGTGCCCGGAACAGCTCGGGGAACCGCAGGTCGTAGCAGGTGGCGAGGCCTAGCTCGCCGAGGTCGGTGGGGACCGTCACGACGTCCCGCCCGGCGGCCATCCAGGCGGCCTCACCGGTGTCGAAGCCATAGCGGTGGATCTTGCGGTACGTGCCGCGCAGCGCCCCCGTCCGGTCGAAGACCAGCGCGGTGTTGTAGAGGGCGCCGCCGTCGCGCTCCACCACCGTCCCCGCGTGCAGCCAGACGGCCGCGGATCTGGCCGCCGCCGACATGGCGCGCAGGGTCGGCCCGTCGATGCCGATGGGCTCGGCGCCCGTCCGCCAGTCGTCGTAGGCCCAGGCGCCGGTCGGCCAGAGCTCGGGCAGCACCACGAGGTCGTCACCGGCCCGGTCGCGGACCAACGCGGCGGCGCGGGCCCGGCGGTCGTCGGCGGATTCCGTGTCCGAGACCTCGAGCTGGACCAGAGAGGCGCGCACGGGTCGCCCCCTTCCGTGGACCGTCCCGCCGATGCGAGGGGACGGCGACATCAGTGACATTCTCCCAGCCCTCCCGCCGACCCGCAGCCCGCCGAGGTCGCAGCCCCGTGGCGGCTATATGAGGGCAGCGGCCAGAGCCGCGACGGCCAGCCCCAGATATCCCACGGAAAACGCGATGTTGTGGAAGACGCGCTTGCGCACATGCGCGCCGACGGCACCGACGAAGAACAGCACGAGCCCGACCGCGGCGGCGACCCCGATCAACCGGACCCCCAGAAGCCCGAGCAGCAGCCCGGCGGCCCCGGCCGCCTTGAGCACCGCGAGCCAGGGGATCCAGGTCCGCGGAACACCCACCTCCGCCGAGTTGGCGAGCACGAACTCCGCCTTCGCCAGGTCTGCCACCGCGATCCCGGCGTTCGCCACGATCGCGGCGACGGTAACGGCCGCGTACCCCATGATTCCTTACACCCCTTCCCGTCCCTGCCCCCCGCTGACCAGCCTCGTCAAGGCTCGGAGCGCCGTCCAATACCCGTGTCCATAACCTGGCGGCATGGATATCGACACGCGGTTGCTGCGGTACTTCGTCGCCGTGGCGGAGGAAGGGAACCTCACCCGTGCCGCGCGGCGGCTGTTCGTCTCCCAGCCCGCGCTGACCAAGCAGATCAAGCAGTTGGAGGACCAGCTCGGAGCGGCCCTGTTCACCCGCTCCCGGTCCGGCATGGCCCTCACCGAACCGGGCCGCGCGCTGGCAGAGCGGGCGCCCGCTCTGCTGGCCGAGTGGGACGGCATCCTGCGCGAGACGAAGGCCGCCGCCGGCCGGGCCGCCCGCGTGCTGCGCGTCGGCTTCGTGGCCAGCGGGGCCAACGAGGCGACGCAGCTCATCGTCGCCGGGTTCTCCCGCCGCCGACCGGGCTGGCGGGCGCAGCTGCGGCAGGCCTCCTGGGCCAACCCCTCGGCCGGGCTCGCCGACGGAGAGGCCGATGTCGCCCTGGTGCGGCTGCCCTTCCCCGGCCAGGACGCGCTCCGCACGGCGCTCCTCTTCACCGAACCCCGCTGCGTCGCCCTCGCCGCCGCACACCCCCTGGCCGCCCGCGACGTGATCCCCTTCCGGGCCCTGTGGGACGAACCCTTCGTGGCGGCCCCCGCCGAATCCGGCCCATGGCGCGACTACTGGCTGGCCGCCGACGAACGCGAGAACCACCCGGTCCGCATCGGCGCCGTCACCGACCAGCCCGACGACTGGCTCAGCGCGATCGCGAACGGCTACGGCATCGCCCTCGCCCCGGAATCCGCCATCCGCTTCTACGCCCGCCCCGGCGTCGTCTACCGCCCCGTCACCGGAGTCAGCCCCAGCCAGGTCGCCGTCGCCTGGGCCCCGGCCGACGACGCCAACCCGGTCGTCCAGGACTTCGTCAGCTGCTGCCTGGCCTCCGCCGCCACCCGGTTTTAGATCCGCTTAACGGCGCTCAGGCACCTTTGGCGCCTATCCAGGGGGTGGGGACCATGCGGGAGCAGACCAGACGTTCCATGCTGCGCTCGGCGGCGGCGGTCGGTGTCGGTACCGGGATCGGGATCGGGATCGGGATCCCGGCCGCCGGGACCGCGAGTGCGACGGAGGCGCCCGGCCAGGGGGCCACCTGCCCGCCGCCGCTCGGCCCCGTGCGGGTCGGCAGCAAAGACCGGCGCTACTACGAGCTGGTGCGTCGCGGCACCAACGCGCGCTTCACCGGATCGCCCGATCACGTGCGCGTCGTGGGCAGCACCGAACACGTGGAGGAGGCGGTGCGGGACGCGGTACGCGGTGGCCTGCGCGTCGCGGTGCGCGGCGGCGGACACTGCTTCGAGGACTTCGTCGACAATCCCGAGGTCCGGATGGTCATCGACATGTCCGGCATGACGGCCGTCTCCTTCGACCCGGACCGCAACGCCTTCGCGGTCGAGACGGGCGCCACGCTCGGGGAGGTGTACCGCAGGCTGTACCTGGGCTGGGGCGTGACCATCCCGGGCGGCTGGTGTCCCTCGGTGGGCGCGGGCGGGCATGTACAGGGCGGCGGCTTCGGCACGCTGAGCAGGCTGCACGGGCTCACCGTCGACCACCTGTACGGGGTCGAGGTCGTCACCGTGGACGGCGGCGGGCGGGTGCGCACGGTCGTGGCCACCCGCGAGGACAACGACCCGCACCGGGATCTATGGTGGGCGCACACCGGGGGCGGCGGCGGCAACTTCGGAGTGGTGACCCGCTACTGGTTCCGCTCCCCCGGCGCCGGCGGCTCGGACCCGGCACGGCTGCTGCCGGCCCCGCCGCGGCACGTGCTGACGTTCAGGGCGGCGTGGCGCTGGCAGGACCTCGACCGGGCGGCGTTCACCCGGCTGCTGGAGAACCACGGCGCCTGGGTCGAGGCCAACAGCGACTCCGGCTCACCCGCCGCCGCGCTGCACTCCGACCTCCTCCTGATGCCGTCCGTGCTCGGCGCCCCGTACATCATGGGCCAGGTCTCCGCCGAGTCGAACGCCGAGCGGCTGATGCGCGACCACCTCGACGCGATCAGCGCGGGCACCGCGGCCTACTCCCTCACCCAGCTGCGGAAGGAAGTGCCCTGGCTCCAGGCCGCGCTGATCGGCACCGGGGAGGGCGTGAGCCGCCGCTATACGAAGATGAAGTCGGCCTACGCGAAGAAGACGCTCAGCCGCGCCCAGACCGAGGTGGCGTTCTCGCATATGACCGACCCCGACCCGGGCCGCGTACCGGGCGTGATGACGCTGTCGACGTACGGCGCCAGGGTGGGAGACATCGCCCCCGACGCCACCGCGTATGCCCACCGGGGGGCCCGCTTCAAGATCGGGTATGTGACGGCCTGGGCCAACCCCTCGGACACCGACGCGTTCGAGGCGGGCGTCAGGAACTTCTACCGGGCGATGTACGCCGGCACGGGCGGGGTCCCCGTCCCGGATGAGATCAACGACGGGGCGTACATCAACTACCCCGACGCCGACCTGCGGAACCCGGCCTGGAACACCTCGGACACGCCGTGGCACCACCTCTATTACAAGGACAACTACCGGCGCCTCCAGCAGGTGAAGGCGAAGTACGACCCCACGAACGCCTTCCGCCACAGCCTGTCCATCGAGCCGGCCTGAACCGGCCGGCCACTCGGTGTCCCAGGTCAGCCCCCGCCGCGGACACAAGCTAAGATGGACGTGTTTTCGTGGGTGCTTCATTCAGGCTGACCCCGTGGTGGAAGGGAGTCGCACGTGAGCGACACCGATCCGTCCGCGCCGACGACTCTCGCGGACAAGATCGACGCGCTGTTCCGCATCGTCCGGCGCCCCAACCGCGAACAGTTCAGCCACGAGGAGGTCGCGCGCGCCTGCCGGGAGGTCACCGGGGAGAGCTTCTCCACCACCTACCTGTGGCAGCTGCGCACGGGCCGCCGCGACAACCCCACCAAGCGGCACCTCGAAGCGCTCGCCCAGTTCTTCGACGTCCCGGTCGCGTACTTCTTCGACGACGACAAGGGAGCGGCCATCGCCAAGGACCTGGAGCTGCTGGGAGCCCTGCGGGACGCCGGGGTCCGGAGCATGGCGCTGCGCGCGGTGAACCTCTCGCCGGAGGCGGTCAGCACGATCAGCGACATGATCGACGTCCTCGCCCGCCGTGAGGGCGCGGACCGCACCGAGGGCTGACCCGCGACAACGGCCACACAGCGACCGGGGGAAGAGGATGCGCGTGCGCAGCGGCCTGAGCAGCAAGGACCTGTGGCAACGATGTCGGCGTCTGGTGGACGACCTCGACCTGCCGACCCCGTTCGACACGGCCACGTTCATCGGCATGCTGGCACAGGCCCGGGGCCGGCCGATCGAGCTCGTACCGGTCGCGGCCCGACCGCATCTTCCGTGCGGGCTGCTCGTCACCACCGACCGCGCCGACCGCATCCTCTTCCCCGCGGACACCACACCACTCCACCAGCAGCACATCCAGCTGCACGAAGTGGCCCACCTGCTGTGCGGTCATCACGAGACGTCTCCCGCGGTGTCCTCGGCCGTCGAGGTCTTACTGCCCCATCTGCCGCCTTCGCTGGTCCAGCGGGTTCTCGGACGCACCGTCTACAGCGAGCCGCAGGAGGAAGAGGCCGAGCTGGTGGCGTCGCTCATCCTGAGCCGTGCGGCTCAGCTCGACCGGGCCGGACACGCCAAGGCGTCGTCGGCCGACCCGGAACAGGCCCGGCTGCACTCGCTGTTCGGCCCACGCGGACAGCACCGGGACTCGCCCCGCAACGCGCACCGGCGGCGGCACCCGTGACGAACCTGACCGCGTCTCTCGCCGCCCTCGTCTTCCTGGTGTTCGCCGTGCACCGCCTCGTGACCACCCGCGGCGGGAGAGTGGATCCGGCCCACCGCGACGTGGCCGGGTTCGCGTTGTGCGCGGGAACGGCGATGCTGCTCAACGCCCCGGCGGTGATGGATTCGCTGGACCGGCTGCTTCCGTCGCCCGATGCCGAGCTGCTCCTCACGTACCAGCTGAACGTCGCCGCCGCCGCCTTCCTCGTACTGATCGCGCTGACCATCGATCCGCCGGCGGCCGAACGGAAAGCCTTATGCCGCCGGCGCCGCATCCGCGCCGCCGTCCTCGTCCAGGCCGCGGCGCTGGGACTGTTCCTCGGCGCCGGCGTCACCACCGTCGGCGCGTCGGCGGTGGCCGCGCCCGGCCGCGGCTGGGTCCTCGCCTCGTACAACGTCCTCTTCGCCGGCTACTCCTGCTGGTGCCTGTACGTCCTCGCGCAAGCCGTCATCCGGCAGACGCGGCGCACGCCACCGGGCTCGCTGCGCACGGGCCTGAGGCTGGCCACGCTGGCCACGGCCACCGCGGCGGTGTGGGCCCTGTGGGCTCTGGACGACGCCGCCGCCAACCTCGCCCAGGGCAGCCAGGGCCTGGGCGAGGACGTCGTTTCCACGACTCTCGGCATGGTCACCGCCGTCCTCGCCACGGCCGGCGCCACGGCCACTCGATGGGGCGACCGGATCACCGCCCCGCTGCGCCGGCTGCGCGCCCGCCGCGCGCACAAGAACCTGGAACCGCTGTGGTCGGCGCTCTACGCCGAACTGCCCGAGATCGCGCTGGACCCGGACGCCGCCGTCCGGCGCCCCGGTCTGCGCCGAGCGGAGTTCGCCCTGTACCGCAGGGTCATCGAGATCCGGGACGGCAGCATGGCCCTGAGGGCCTATCAGCAGACGGAAGCACTCACCTGGGCCATGGAGGCGCTCGACCGCGCCGGCCCGGCGGCGGCCGACCCCGAGGCCGTCCTCGAAGCCGCCGTCATCGCCGCGGCCCTCGAGAACAAGCGGGCCGGGCGCACGCACAGCGGCACACCGGACCAGCACCGCCGGACACCGACGGCGCACCTGGAAACCACCGAGGACGAGGCGGCCTGGCTGGTTCGGGTCACTCGCGCGCTCATCCATTCCCGAGTGGTCGGCGACGTCCTCGACCGTATGCGCGACCACGTCGCGGCGGGAACCGAAAGCTCGGGTCGCGCCTGAGACGAGGGACATCCCCGATGTCCGCCGATGCGCCGTCAGCCAGAGTCGTTCGAGACGCCGTCAGTTGTGCACGTTCCGCGTGTTCCCTACTCCACTGCCCGCGTGACGGTCGTGGAGCAGTCCATGAACACGCTCAGATGACTGTTGCTGGTGGTGATGGTCATGGTCGTGGGGAACGCGTCCGCGACCTCGGTTTCCGCCGGCTCCAGGGACTGGAGGGCCAGAACTCTGCTCATGACTGTCTCCTTGTGGGTTGACCGGACGGCAGATTAGCTCATGTGAATGAGTTTTAGAAGGTCATTCATTTCAGTTGACATGGCGCATGCGGTTCGCCCATCGTGTGGTGCGTCAACCGGTGCGAGAAGAGCGGGCCCGACCGCTTCGCCGTACTGGACGGTCTCGTACGCGGCCCACTGGAGAGACGGATGAGGAAACCGTACGGATTCACTGTCGCCGACCCGGACTTCTACGCACCGCTGGAGAGCGCTCCCGCGCCCGGCTGGCTGTTCCGTCCGAGCCGGGTCCCGGACGGGTGGACGTCCAGCCAGGCAGGCGTGTGGACCATGTGGCTGCCCGAGGACGCCGCACTCGCCGACTGCGGCTGGAAGGTGCATGTCTCGGCCCGGCCCGACCGCCTCGACGAGGTCCTCGACATCGCCGCCGGCATCCTCTTCGAACAGGGCACAGCCTTCAAGCACATCACCGCGGAGCTGTTCTACGAGTGGATGCACCAGAAACACGCGGCTCGTCCACAGAGCGGCAAGTTCATCGCCGCCTATCCCCCGGATGTCGCGGCCTCACGCACGTTGATGGAGGCGCTGAGCGAGGCGCTGAAGGATGAGGAGGGCCCGTACGTCCTCAGCGACCGACGGTTCGGCGCATCCCGCACGGTGCACTATCGCTACGGGGCCTACCGGCGGTCCGAGCGGCTGAATCCGGACGGTACGCGCCTGCCGCTCGTCCGTGACGGCCACGGAAACCTGGTCGAGGACCAGCGCGGGGTGTCGTTCCACCTGCCGGCCGGCATAGAAGACCCCTTCGCGGAATCCGTTTCCGCCCCCTCCGACGAGCTGTCCTTCGGCGGGTTCACCTTCGAGGCCGTGCTGCGGCCCAGCAACGGCGGAGGCGCCTACCGGGGGCGCGAGAACAGCACCGGCCGCAGCGTGTTCATCAAGGAGGCACGGCCGCACACCGGCGTGAGTGCGGGCAACACCACCGCGCCCGAGCGGCTGCGGGCCGAGTGGGAGACCCTCAAAGCCCTGCACGCCGCCGCCCCCGGGCTCGTACCCGAACCGATCGCGTACTTCCGGGAGTGGGAGCACGAGTTCCTGGTCACGGAGTTCATCGAGGGCCGCACCCTGAACGCGTGGACAGTCGCCCACAATCCGAGCATCAGAACGGCACCGACGCACGATGACTTCGCCGACTACTTCGCGCGGTGCGAACGGGTCTTCACGGAGACCCAAGGGGCCCTCGACAGACTCCATTCCCTCGGCTTCGTATTCGTCGACGTCAGCCCCGGCAACGTGATGGCGACCGACGACGGCGCGGTCCGGCTGATCGACTTCGAGGCGGCAGCGCGCATCGGCAGCGATTTCGCTCCCATGGGCACGCCCGGATTCAGCCCGCCCCGCAGCCTGACCGGCGCGGATCCCGAGATCTACGACCACTACGGGCTGAGCGGAATCGCCGAGTTCCTGATCTTCCCGCTGAACCTGGTCGCCCACCGCAACCCCGACGTTCTGACACATCTGCGTCATGGCATCGAGAAGACGGCGCCGGTACCGGACTCTCTGTGGACGCACGCCACCCGCTATCACACCCCGTCCGACAGCCCCTCGCTCCCCACGCCCGCGGACGTGGAAAGCGACCCGCTCACGCATCTGGCCGCACTGCGGGAAAGCACCGCGGACGCCCTCGTCGCGATGGCCGATCCGGGCCACTCGGAGCGAGTGTTCCCCACCGTCCCGGAGGGGTACCTGGCCAACACGCTGTGCGTGGCCTACGGGTCGGCAGGTGTCCTGCACGCCCTGACCCGGGCCGGCCGGCCGCTGCCCGAGGGGGCGCTGGAGCGGCTGCGGCGCGACGCTCTCTCGGCCGCGCCGACTCTGCCACCCGGCCTGCACGTCGGCCTGTCGGGCATCGCGTGGGTCCTCGCGGACCACGGCCTGATCGAGGAAGCGGCCGACCTGCTTTCCACAGCCACCCCGCATCCCCTCGCCGCGCGGAGCGCCACCCTGTCCGAAGGCTCGGCCGGTATCGCGATGGCCCATCTCGCCCTGTACCGCCACACAGCCGACGAGCGTCACCTCGACCGAGCCCTGGCCATCGCGGCCGCGCTGCCACCGGACAGCGAGCTCACCCCGTACCTCGGTCCCGACGACGCGGTCGGCCTCCTGCACGGCCGGAGCGGCATCGCCCTGATGTTGCAGCAACTCGCCCATGTCACCGGGGACAGCGGCCCGCTCACCCGTGGCATGCGCCTGCTCCATGCGGAACTCGACCGTGCCTCCGACCCGCTCGCTCCCGACCTGTCCTTCCCGGTCTCCACGGCCGACCGCCGCGCCATGCCGTACATGTACAGCGGTACCGCCGGAGTCACCTTCGCGGTGTCCCGATATGCCGCCGCCGTGGATGACGAACGGCTGGCCGGGGATCTGCCCAGGCTGCTCGCCCGGCTCGACTCGAGGTTCACCGCGATGCCCGGGCTGTACCAAGGGCTCTCGGGTCTCGGCCTGGTCCTGGCCGAGCACGCCCGTCTCACCGGCGACACCGAAGCCCGGGAGGCGGCCCTGCGCGTCGCACAGGCGTTGTACACACACGCCGTTCCGCACGCGGACGGTACGCGTTTCCTGGGCGACCAGACGCTCCGGTTCAGCGCCGAACTCTGGAGCGGTTCATCGGGAGTGCTGCTCTTCCTCAGCCAACTGCTCGATCCCGCCCCGAATCCCTTCTTCACCGTGGACGCGGTCCCCGCATGAGACCCCACAAGCTCCCGGCCGCGTCTGTTGTCGGCCGGGGTCACCAACCATCCCATCGATGAAAGGAACACCACCATGCCTCAGATCCTGGAGCTTCAGGAGCTCGAGACCAGCCAGGGGCACGACGAGGACGGCGTCGAGGCCTGGAGCTCGCTCAGCGGCTTCGCCTGCGACAGCAACTTGAGCCTCATCGTCTGCTAGTAACGCCGGCCCGACAGCGTCGCACCATCGGTGGGGAGGTGTCAGGTGCCCGACACCTCCCCACCCCCGCCGAAGCCACGCGGCGGAGCCGCACATCGGTGCTGTTCCCCGCCCCGCCGCAGGCGTCACACACCGCCGGACAAGGCCTGGTGCCCGAGGGTCCGGCGCGATCAGCAGCGCTCGTCCCATTAAGGAATACGCCATGCCGCAGATTCTGCAACTTCAGGATCTCAACACCGACAACGGTCCGGACGAAGAAGGCCTCGTCGCCGCGAGCAGCATGAGCATCGCCCTCGGCTGCGAGAGCAACACGAGCGTCGTCGTCTGCTGACAGCCCGCCGAACAGCCGACCAGCCCAGTGACGCACACCACCGCGTCGCTGGCTGTCGGTCCGCGTCGAGACTTGTCTGGCTGATCCCATGAACGATGTGACCGCCGTGCTGGACCAGGCCATCGCCGAGGCCTTCCGGCCGCAAACACCCGCGGTGTGCGAGATCCAGATAGCCGGCGAGCCAGGCAGCGGCCGGACACGGATGCTGAAGCAACTGGCCGCACAGGCGCAGAAGCGCGGACTGGCTGTCGTGTGGAATCCGTCAGGCGCCCCGGCGGACGCACGCGCCCTCGTCTGTCTCGACGACAACGGCTTGGCCGGCGCCCTCCCCGTGTCGGTGCCGCCGGCCTCCGCCGTCGTCGCCCGCACCGTCCTGCCCGAACAGCCCGTCAGCGAGCGGGCGTACCGCATCGGGACCGCGCCGTTGACCCGGGAGCAGTTCGCCGGGCTGCTCGGCTCGGGGTTGTCCGTCGAGCGCCGCTGTCTGCTGTACGAGCTGACCCGCGGCCTTCCGGGCTGGCTGCCCACCCTGGCCTCGCTCAGCGACCTCGAACTGCGCGCACTGGCACGGACCGGCCTGTTCGCCGCCCCGCTTTCCCAGCACGCCCGGGAGCCCGCCTGGCTCAGCCCGGACGAACGTGAGCTCGCTTCGGCCGCGGCCGTACTGGGAGACCCCTTCGATGTGACGCTCGTCGCCACCGTGGCCCGCCGTGAGGTGGCCGCCGTGCTCCCGGCGCTGGACGCCCTCGTCGAGCGCGGCATCATCAGCGCCCATATCGTCGGCACACCGCTGTTCCGGTTCCGCCACCCCCTTGTGCGGGCTGTCGTGTACGCCCGGATCCCGCCCGGCGCCCGGATCGCCGCGCACGCCCGGGCCGCCGAGGTGCTGCACGAGGCCGGTGCCGATCCCGTCGAACGGGCCGTACATGTCACCCGGTCCGCCGCGCCCGGCGACCTGCCGGCGGTGCGGCTGCTCGCCGACGCGGCGGACCGCGCTATCGGCTCGTCCCCGGAACGTGCCGTGGAATGGCTGCGCGCCGCGCGTCGGATCGCGCCGTTCGACGTGCCGTCCTCGCTGCGCCGTCGACTCGCGGTCTCCCTCTGGCAGGCGGCGGAGCACTCCGGGGATCATCGCGCGCGCCGCGAACTGCTGCCGGAACTCGGTGCTCTGGAAGACCCCACCGTCATGGCCGATCTCCGTGCCCGTCTGGCCATCGACCTGGGCAGGCATGACGAGGCACGTGAGCTCCTCGCCGGGGGTCTGCGGGCCGCTTCCGAGGACATGGCCCCTCCCCTGCGTCTGCGGCTCGCTCTCATGGCTGCCGTCCGCAGTGAAATCCCCACCGTACGAAGGCTGCTGGCCGAGGACACGAGACCGGAGGCGGCGGCCGTGGTGGCGCTGGCCGGTGCCATGGCCGATCACTCCACCACCTACCGCACGGGAGCGGCTGCCGCGGGGGCCTTCTTGCACGGGTTGGACGGCACGGCATTGGCAGAGCATCTGGAGACGGTCGTACGGCTGGGCTGGGCGGCGAATTTCGCCGAGGACTTCCCGGCCGCCGCCGGCCTCTTCGCCCGGGGGAGCCGGGCGGCGCGCCGGGCCGGACGGTCCGGGCTGCTGCCCCGGCTCCTGCTGGGGCACGGGTGGGCGCTGCTCGCCCTGGGGCGGCTGGAGGAGGCGCTGCGGACGGCGGAGGACTGCGAGACACGCGCGGGTACCCTGCACCGTCCCGACCTGGCCGGTCCGGCCCGTCTGCTGCGCTCGTCGGTCCTCGCGTGGCGCGACGGCCGCCGGGGGACGGCGACCGTGGCGATGACATCGGCCATGCCCGCCCCCGAGCGGCTGTGGTGGGCCGTTGTGCCGCCCGAAGGCGTCCCCGATGTGCCGGGCCGCGGAAACGACATGCGCACCGAAAACGCACCCGGACGCGAAGCCCATGACCTGTGTGCCCGGGCGGATACCGCCGATGACGACAGCGCGCTGGGGCTGCTGAACGAGGCCGTATCGGGTTTCGCCGGCCAGGGCATGGCTCTGTGGGAGTGCCGTACCCGCCTCCTGCTGTCCCAGCGGCTGGCCCGCGCCGGCCGGCTGCCGGAGGCCGCGGAGGAGGCGGGCCGCGCCAAGGCGCTGGCCGTGGCGACGGGGTCCGCGTGGCTCCGGCGTGCGGCCATCGACCAGCAGCGTGCGATCGGTGGGCGCCGGCCCAGGGCCGACGCCGCCTTGACGTCCGCCTTGTCGGCCCGGGAGTCGGAGATCGTCGGGATGGTCCGGCTGGGCCTGCCGAACCGTGACATCGCGGACACGCTCGTCATCTCCGTGAAGACCGTCGAGGCGCATCTCACCCGTATCTTCCGCAAGACCGGCGTACGGTCCCGGACGGCCCTGGCCGCCGCGGCAGGCGGGGCCGCACGAGGCTGGGCCGGACGCGGCTGATCACGGTCGTGCGGCGGGTCGCGGTGCCTGTGCCGTCCAGTGGCCGACGAGTGCCGCGTACGCCGGGCTGGTGGCGCCGAGTTCGGTGTGGCTGCCGAGGACGGGGTGTTCGCCGTCGAGGAGCAGGACGCGCCGGGCGCGGGCGGCGCTGGTCAGGCGGTGGGCGATCACGATGAGTGCCCCGGGGCGGGCCGCGAAGGCCGTCTCCGCCACGGCCTCCGCCGCCATGTCGAGGTGGCTGGTCGCCTCGTCCAGGACCACGACGGCGGACGGTGAGGCGTACACGCGCACCAGCGCTATGAGTTGACGTTCCCCGCTGGAGAGCGTGCCGGCCGGATCGGTGATCTCGGCGTGGTATCCGCCGAGGCGGGTGATGAGTTCCCGCGCCCCGACCGCTTCCACGGCCCGGTCCAGCGCCTCCGTGCCCAGGTCGGGAGCGAGATAGCGGAGGTTGTCGGCGACGGTGCCGGGGAACACGTACGCCTCCTGGGGCAGCAGGGCCACCCGGCCCGCCTTCACGGGCTGCCCGGCCATGGTCACCGTGCCGTGGAGGGGTGCCTCGACGCCGACGAGCAGTGCGGCGAGCGTCGACTTGCCGACGCCGCTGGGGCCGACGATCGCGAGATGGTCGCCGGACGGGACGGTGAGGTTCAGCTCGCGCAGCACCGGTTCGGCGTGCGGCCCGTAGGCGAAGGTCAGATGGTGGACCTCCAGGTCTCCTTCCCGCGGCTCCTCGGCCGCCGAAAGGGGTGCGGGCTCGTCCGGTGTGTCCGAGGCCGCGGCCAGCCGGGCGGTCAGGACGCGCAGTTGGCTCCAGTAGCCGGCGACCGAGCCGGTCATCAGCTCGAGGGCGGGAATCAGGTACATCGTGACGTACATGACGGCGCCGACGACCGCGCCCGCCGACATCCCACCGCGCTGTACCAGGGCCGGTCCGGTCAGCAGCATCAGCAGGACGGGCAGGTGGCCGCCGAGGAGGATGACCGGCGTGCGGACGGCGCCGGCCCGTGCCACCGCCGAGGTGGCCGTCACGGAGGCGTCCGCCGCGCGCTCGACATCACGGGCCGCCCGTTCCTCCGCGCCCAGTGCGGTGATGTCCCGCCCGGCGGCGAGGACCGCCCCGGTGACGGCGGCCACCTCTTCCTCGGCGGCCAGATAGAGCTGTCGGCGGCGGGTGACCGCGCGCATGCTCACCAGGAACACGGCGACGGCCGCCGCGAGGGGCACCCCGACCACGACGGCCAGGAGCGGATCCAGCACGGCCAGGCCGGTGAGTGCCGCGATCAGCGTCACGGCCAGGGGCCGGGCCGTGCGCAGCAGGGCACCGACGATGCCGCGCACCGCGTCGACCTGGCTGGTCAGCCGTGACACATCGGTCGCGTCGGCGGTGCGGACGCGGTGAACGGCGGCATACAGCGTGCCGTGCACGAGCCGCCGCACGAGTTCGTCGCGCAGCGGTTCGACGATGTGGGCCAGCGGGTCGAAGGCGGCGCGTTCGGCCGCGGCCCGGACGGTGTAGAGCACACCCAACAGGGCCAGCCAGGCGAGGCCCGTGGCCGGGCGTCCGTTCAGGAATCCCTGGTCCAGGGCGCGCGCCAGCACCCAGCCGGAGGCCAGCGCCGGCGCCGCCTCCACGGCCGACCAGGCGGCGAGGCGCAGCGCCGGGGAGCCGGTGTCGCGCAGTGCGGAGCGCAGCAGGCGCAGCCCGGGACGCCAGTCGGCGATCTCGGTCACGACGGATCCTCCTCGGCGATGGCGAACACCGCCCGGTAGGCGGGGTCCGGCCAGAGTTCGGTGTGCGGGGCCACCGCGCGGACACGGCCGTCTGCGAGCCATACGACCAGATCGCAGCGGGCGGCGGTGGTGACGCGGTGGGCCACGACGAGTCTCGTCCGGCCGGCCAGGGCGCTGGTGACGGCCGCGCTGACCTCGGCCTCGGTGACGGTGTCGAGGCCGGAGGTGGCGTCGTCGAGGACGTAGACGAGCGCGTCGCGGGTCAGGGTCCGGGCGAGGCCGACGCGTTGCCGTTCGCCGCCGGACATGGGGGCGGATGCCAGCAGGGTGTCGTAACCGTCGGGCAGGCGCCGGATGAAGCCGTCCGCGCGCGCGACCTGGGCGGCCCGTTCCACTGCCGCACGGGAGGTGTCCGGGCGGCCGTAGGCGATGGTGTCGTGCAGTGTGGTTCCGATGAGTTCCGGGCGTTCGAAGGCGTAGGCGACGGCGTGGCGCAGTTCGGCGGCCGTCAGCTCGCGCACCCGGACACCGTCGAGGAGCACATCGCCCTCGTCCGGTTCGGTGAGCCGGCCGGGCAGGCCGGCGAGCAGGCTCTTGCCGGAGGCTGTGCGGCCCACGAGCGCGGCCGAGACGCCGGCCGGGATGTCGAGGTCGATGCCGTCCAGCAGGACCTCGTCGTCCCGGCGCACGGTGACCTTGCGCAGGCTCAGCGCGCCCTGGGCGGCGGTCGGGGCCGCGGCCTTTCCCTGGCCGTAGGCCTGGGGTGGGGTGGCGAGTGCGGCTGCCAAGCGGCGTGCGGCGGCGCTGGCCTGGGCCAGCATGAGCTGCGTGTCGATCTGCTGGAGTGCCTGGAAGGCGAGTTGCAGGTAGCCGGTGACGGCGAGCAGCTGCGCGGCGGACAAGCGGCCCTGGGTGACGCCGAGTCCGGCGACCGCCAGGACGAGGGCCTCGGTCAGCGACAGCAGGAGGCCGAACTTCCATACGGTGCCCCGCTGTAGTCGCCACATCCGCCACCCCGCGGCCGACAGGTCCGGCAGCGGCCGCAGCACACGCGCCCGTTCCGCGTCGAGTGTGTCGGAGGCGCGTATGGTCCGGGCGCCGGAGAGCGCCGCGAGGAGCCGGTTGGCGATCTCGGCCTGCGCGGCCAGGTAGGCGGAGTGGGTCCGCGTGACCCGGCCGATGAACCGGCGGGCGATGACGACCGTGATCGGGGCCGCCAGGCTGAAGGCGAGGGCGGAGCGCCAGTCCGTGGTCCACAGCCAGGCGAGTGCGGCGAGCGAACCGGTCAGTGTCACCGCCGACTGCGCGAGAGCCATCGGCAGCATGCCGGCCTGGGCGGCGGCCTGGGTGATCTGGGTGACGGACTCGCCGTGTGGCTGGGGCTGTCGGGCTCCGAGGCCGATGAGATGCCGGGCCAGGCGCATGCGCAGCCGTCGGGCGCCGCGGGCGGCGCCGGAGGCGCCCAGCGGCATCATGACGGTCTCGCAGAGAGCGCCGAGCGTCACCACCGCCGCCCACCGCGTCGCGGGGCCGGGGTCGCTCGAGCCGTGCAGGACCCCGTTGACCGCGACCGCGAGCAGGGCGGGCGCGGCGAGGGCGGTGGCGCTGCGCACCAGCATGAGTACGGCGAGCAGCGTGAGCCGACCTCGTGTCTCACGGGCGGCATCCCACAGCAGGGAACGGCCGGAGGGGATGGCCGCAGCGGCGGGAACCTCAGGCAACGGGCTGCTTCTTCGCATCGACGGCGCCGCTGTGCCCCCGCTTGTCCAGCACGCGGGCGGCGGTGTTCAGGATCGCCGGCAGGCCGGGCATACCGGACGGGCTGACGGTGCCGCGGTGGGCCGAGACCGCGGGGCTCATGGGCACCACGTGGTAGCCGTCCTCCTTCAGGAGCCGCAGATTGCGCTGCACCGCCGGACGGGCCAGGGCATTCTCCGGAATGCTCGGTGCGATCAGTACCGGTGCTCTCGTGCACAGAACGGTGGTCAGGGCGAGGCTGTCGGCCATCCCGGCCGCACACTTCGCGACGAAGTTGGTGGTGGCCGGGGCGGCGATCACGAGGTCCGGCCACTCGGCCAGCTCCTGGTGGGGTACGACGCCCCGCTCGGTGGACCAGTCGGGGCCTTCGACGGGTGCCTGTGTCACGGCGGCAAGCGCGCTCCTGGACACGAGCCGGTCGGCCGAGTAGGTGAGGCAGACGCGGACGGACCAGCCGTACCGGAACCGCAGGGCCATGGCCCATTCGGGTAGGGCGGTGACGCCGATGGCGCCGGAGGACACGAACAGCACGCGTCCCCGCTCCAGCGTCACTCCGGGCAGCCCCCGCCCGGGGGCGGGGCGTGCGGAGGACGGCTGCGTCACGGCCTCGTCCTGCGGTTCCGGCACGGTGGTTCCTCTCAGTCGGCCATGGATACGGACGTCAGGTCAGTTGGTCACCGGGCAGGTGACGCCGCAGGTGGCTCCGGTGTCGCAGGTGATCCCCCCGCAGGTCGTGGGCGCGCCCTCCACCTGGCCGGGAGCGGGCAGGAGCTGGAGCGCGTCGGGATCGAATTCCATGTCGTCGCCTTTCCAAAGTGGTTGTCCCAAGGCCGTGCCGGCCTTCCGATCGGACGCCGGGACACGTCAGCCGGACGTCTGGGTGCAGGTGCCGCCCTGGTGGCACGTGTCGGCACAGGTGGCGGTGCAGACGGCGGCGGTCTCCTCTCCCGAGAGGAGCTGGAGCGCGTCGATGTCGATGTCCATGTGCGAGGCCTTTCGGAGGTGAACTTGAGCGGGGTTGCGGTGCGTCACGCGTCCGTACGCCCGCAGGTGCCGTCGCAGGTGAAGCCGTTGCAGCTGCCGAGGCAGGTGAACCAGCAGATGGCGGCGGTCTCCGCGGCGGGGAGGAGCTGCAACGCGTCGAGATCGATGTCCATGTCTCTTCCTCTTCCTCTGTCTCTTGTCGGTCGTCGGAGTGGGTGTGATCACCGAGGTCAGGACCGCGGCATCCAGGGGCGCGGGCCGCCGTGTGCGAGCCTCAGCAGGAACTGGACCGGGCCGCCCAGGCCGGTCTGGTAGTCGGCCCGGAGCGTGGCGCCCGTCTCGTCGGGGATGACGAGCAGGCCGTCCCGAACGGTGTGCCGTTGGTACAGCACACCGGCCAGGTCCTCGGCCCAGCGGCGGTACGGTCCGTCGGGGACCGCCTCCGCGAGGTCGAGCAGGAATTCGCCGTCGCCGGCCAGCCCGTGGCAGGCGGCGGTGGGCGCGGACCAGCGGACCCGGTGGACGGCCGCGGCCGCCTCCTTCGCCAGCTCCAGGCAGGCGTCGTCGCCGGTGGCCGACGCCAGGCTCAGCAGGAACGTGCCGACGCCCGAGGAGCCGCTGCACCAGTGGTAGAGCAGCCCCGTGCCGGGCTCCTGCGCCACGTCGGAGCGCCAGCGGGCGCCCCAGGGACCGCGTTCCGCCTCGGCCACCAGGGTCTGCCCCGCGGCGGTGGCCAGGTCGGCGTACCGCTGGTCTCCGGTCTCGTGCGCCGCGTGCAGCAGGAAGGCTCCGATGCCGGCCACACCGTGGGCGAAGCCGAGATGGCGGGCACCGGCCAGCGCGGAGTCGAAGTCGTCCGGTACCGGCCACACAACCCCCCGTGCCGTGGTCTCCGCGACAGCCACCAGACGGTCCGCGCACTCCACCGCACGCTCCAGGAACTCCTCCCGCCCGGTGCGGTACCAGAAGCGCAGCTGGGCGAGACCGGCTCCGGCGACCCCGTGGCACACGTCCGGGTTGGGCCAGGACACGGGGACGGACAGGGCGAGTTCGGCGGCGCGGTCGGCGAGGCCGGTGTCGCCGAGATGGCGCGCGGCGTCGTACAGCGCCCAGGCGACACCCGAGCGGCCGAAGTAGAGGCCGGGGAAGGACGCGAGGCACATCGGCGCTTGTGGTGTCGATCCATTCGACGACCCGCGCGATCGCGTCCCGCAGGTCGCCCCGGTCCAGCGCTTCGTCGGCGCGGACGAGGGTCCCCAGGACACCCGCCGCCCCGTGCTGAACGGCGCACGGGTCGGCCTTGTCGCCGAAGGGCCCGGCAGGCCACAGCCGCTTCGGCCCGTCGGCCGGGTCCGCCATGGTGCGCAGCACGTACGTGAGCCCGTCGTCGACGAGCCGCAGCCACTCGGCCCGCCCGGGCGGCCGGGTGCCGGTGTCGCGGACGGTCCCTGGCTCGCCCAGGCCGTCCAGGAAGTCCTGGACGCGTCGCACGCTCCAGCGCCGGGCCGGGTCTTCCCGCGTGAGGCCGACCACGGCAGGCGCCAGCAGCCGCGCCGCGGGGCGCTCCGCGGTGACCGCCTCCAGCAGGGAGCGGATCCGTTCGCTGTGTGTGCGGAGATCTGGTTCGTCCGCCGCGAAGACGGGTGCGACACCGGTGGCCACGTAGCACAGCACCGTGCCGAGCGAGTAGAGATCCGACTCCGGACCGAAGGCGGGACCGTAGCGCGGCCCGGCGAACTGCTCCGGGGAGGCGAAGCCGGGAGTCATCGCTCGCGTGATCCACGTTCCGGGGGCGGTGACCCACTCGGGATCGATCAGCACCAGCCGCCGCTCGGGAGTGACCATCACGTTGTTGGGCGTGAAGTCCTGGTAGACGAGACCCTGGCCGTGCACCTCGACGAGCAGCCGGGTCAGGTCCGCCGCGAGCGCGACGGCCTCGGCGGGGACCATTCCACTGTCGTCCGGCGCCTCCACCTCGCGCGTGCGGACCCACTGCGCGAGCGGCTCCCCCGCGACCAGGCCCTCGACAAGGAACGCGTGGCCGTCCTGCTCGAACTCGTGCACCAACTCGGGGCACACACTCGCCAGTTCGGACAGGTTCCGGGCCTCACGGCGCAGCAGCACCCGGGCGTCCTCCCCGGTCAGGCCGCCGCCCACGTGAGCTCTCGCCTGCTTGACGACCACCTCGCGCCCGGTTTTGCGGTCCAGCGCCCGGTAGACACCACCGCGCGCGGAGTGGCGGATCGCCTCGCGCACCTCGAACCGGCCGTCCAGCAGCACCGGCCCGGGCACGGCCGGAGGCTTCGCCGCCCGCCCCGGCGGCCCGGCGAGCGGCAGGGCCGCCCACTCGGGCGGGGCGAACCACGCCTTGCGGTGGTCGGTCACCAAGGTGCCGTCGGGCGCCTCGATCCGCGCCTCGTACGAGCCGTCGTCGGTCAGGACCGGCTTCCCGCGGAACGCCCCGTACCGGTAATGGACCAGGCTGCCCTTGCGGTACGGGCGATCGGAGAGGATCGCCGGCCCCGGCAGGCCGGCCGTAGCCGCGTCGAGTTCCTCGGCCAGCGACCTGAACTGGTCGTCGTCGCGGGGATACGCGGTGATGATCTTGCCGCACTGAGCACGGTCGTAACCGGCCGACGTCATCTCGTCGACAAGCCGCAGACTGCCCGCGAACTTGAAGGAGCAGCCCGCGGCGACGAGCACCTCGGCCGCACGGTGCAGGACATGCGGCACTGACAGCGGTGTCGCCGAGACATGGAGCTTCCAGCCCTGGATCCGCGCCCGGCCGGTCGGCGGACTGACATGGCACCAGGTGTCGGTCTCCTCGACCGTCCACTCGCCCTCGCCCAGTTCGACGAGGACGGAGCGCACGAGGCTGTGCAACGGAAAGGTGAGCACGGGACGGCTTTCTGTCCGGTTCGACGGGAGGGCGTCACCGCTGGTGCCTGTCGGGGTCCACGGCTGAGGCGAGCGGCCCGGGAGGCGGCGCGGCGGCGCCATGTGCATCGTGGCCGCGGAGTGCCGGTGCCGACATCGGGGGAATCCCCACAACCTCGCGCTCGGCGTGGACCCTGCATCCGGGCACAAACGGGTACGACAAGGACACTCCCGCGCCGCCATCCTCGACTGGCCGATTTCGGCCAGGACGCCGCAGCTGCCGTAGCCCGGCAAATGACCCAGCAGGATGGCACGGGATTGGACCAGACATCTGGGATGCTTCGCCCATATCGCCGAAAATGCGATCACAGCCGACGCACATCGACCGCCAGGGCCTTTGCCCGCCGCCCCCCACGCCTGAGGAATCCATGCGAGCCATCACCGTCCAGGACCGCGACGCCGGCATCGGCGGCCTCACCCTGACCGAGCTGCCCCACCCGCACGCCGCCGAGAACGACGTGATCGTCCGCGTGCACGCCGCCGGCTTCACCCCGGGCGAGCTGACCTGGCCCGGCACCTGGACCGACCGGGCCGGCCGCGACCGTACGCCGTCCGTGCCCGGCCACGAACTGTCCGGTGTGGTCACCGAGCTCGGCTACGGCACCACCGGCCTGACCGTCGGCCAGCGTGTCTTCGGGCTCGCCGACTGGGCCCGCAACGGCTCGCTCGCCGAGTACACCGCAGTCGAGGCCCGCAACCTCGCCCCGCTCCCCGCCGACGTCGACCACACCACGGCCGCCGCCCTGCCCATCTCCGGACTCACGGCCTGGCAGGGCCTCTTCGACCACGGCCGCCTCACCACCGGACAGACCGTGTTGATCCACGGCGCCGCGGGCGGCGTCGGCTCCCTCGCCGTGCAGCTCGCCCGCGAGGTGGGCGCCCGGGTGTTCGGCACCGGCCGCGCCGACGACCGGGGCACCGCGTTGGAACTCGGCGTGGACACGTTCATGGACCTGCACGCCGAGCGCCTGGAGGACATCGGCGAGGTGGACGTCGTACTCGATGTGATCGGTGGCGAGATCCTGGAGCGCTCCACGGCGCTGGTGCGGGCCGGCGGCACGCTGGTCACCATCGCGGAGCCGGTCACCGTCCACCCCACGGACGGACGCGCGGTCTTCTTCGTCGTCGAACCCGACCGGGTCCGCCTCGCCGACCTGGCGCAGCGGCTGCGCGAGGGGCGGCTCAAGCCGATCGTCGGAGCGGTACGGCCGCTACAGGAGGCGGCCGCCGCCTTCGCGCCCGAAAAGCGCACCCCCGGCAAGACGATCATCCAGGTCGCCGAAGACGAGTAGGACTGCCAGGCGTGGTGACTGAGCCGCCGTGCTACGTCAGGGGCAGTTGTCCGATGCGAGTCTCGAGTGCGCTCGCATCGGCCGGGAAGGGCCGGTCGACCTGCCGGAAGAGGCCCCGCTACACGTTGAAGCGGAACGTCGGGAACAGCGCAGTCACCTGCGGAAACGGCAAATCCGGCCGGACCATCCAGCGCCGATCCAGCAACAGGCATGGAATCGCTGGGTCACCCCACCGGCCCCACCGCCCGTCAGGGGCTCAGCTGCCACAGGGCGTCCATGGGCAGAGCCCGGATCCGGTCGCCGAACGGCAAGGTCTGCTGCCCCGTATAGAGGACGTAGCCGGCGACGAACCGGTCCCCGAGCAGGTTGGCGAGATTGCGCAGCCCCGAGAGGTCCTCGGTGCGCACGGTGGCCCCGGCCTTGACCTCAATGCCGATCACGTCGCCTCGCGGCGTCTCGATGACCGCGTCTACCTCGACCTTGTCCTTGGTCCGATAGTGGAAGAGGCGGCCTTGCTGCTCGGACCAGGTCAGCTGGCGGGCGAGTTCCATGACGACGAAGTTCTCCAACATGGCACCGGCCGCGCCGTCGGGCTCAGCGAGCCGGGCGGCGTCCTGGCCCGTCAGATGGCAGGCGATCCCGGTGTCGACGAAGGCGAGTTTGCCAGTCCCCACCGTCCTTCCCGTCAGCCCGGAGGTCCAGGCCGGAATGGTCTTGATCAGAAAGACTGAGGTAAGCAGTTCCAGGTAGCGCACCAGCGTGGTGCGGGGAATACCCGAGGCGGTGGCGAGCGCCGCAGGGACCAGCAGCCCTCCAGTCCGCCCGGCAAGGAGACCGAGGAGTTTCAGGATCCCGCCGTGCCGCTCGATACTGGCGAGCTCCAGCACATCACGTTCGACAAGCGTCGAAAGATAGGCGTTGAAGAAAGCGGTCCGGCGCCGGGACGTGCGCTTGACGGCCTCGGGGAATCCACCGACGACCGCGCGGTCCAGATAGTCGCGCTTACGCAGAGCGGAGGTGCGGCTGAGGCCGGGGCCGTGAGTGAACGCCGCGTCGACGAACCGGTCCCGACCGCCGCTGATCTCCCCTTGCGAGAACGGCCACAGTTCGATGACCTCCATACGGCCGGGCAGCGCATCCGGCAGCGTCCGCATGGCAAGGATCCGCGAGGATCCGGTCAGCAGGAAGCGCCCCGGCGTCGGATCGAGGTCGACGGCCACCTTGATCGCACGGAGGAGTTCCGGCGCAAGCTGGATCTCATCGATGAGCATCATCGAGTCGTGCTCGACGAATCCCGTGGGATCGTCCATCGCGGCACGCAGGGTCGCCGCGTCGTCGAGCAGACGCAGGACGGGGTCGCGGCGACGCGCGGCGGTCAGGCGGGTCAAGGTCGACTTCCCCGCCTGACGGGCGCCGTTGACCAGCACCACGCGTGTGTCATCGAGCGCTTCCGCGACAAGGCTCTCGGCATGGCGCCGAACCAGATCATTGCGAGTTGCCATGCATCACAGAGTGCCAGCACAGCCAAGATCAATGGTCATTTAGAGGGACCCCTTGTGGACAAACAGCCGATAGGGCGGCGGGCATTCGGACGGACGATAGCCCATCGATCACTCAAGCGACCAGCAGCTGAAGACCCTGAGCGGCCAAGCAGCTCGGCGAGCAGCTGCCAGGCAACGGGCACGTCACCGCCACCGCAGCTCAGCCCGGGCCGCCCCGCACAACAGTCGGCACGCGAGGACGATGCGGCAAGGTCTGCGTGCCCCTGCCGCGGCGTAGCGCACGACTCCGACAACGCAGCGAGGTGCCGTGCCGGGCGGCGTGGGGGCGTGCCTCACTCCCCCGAGGCCGCTCAGCCACGCCGGCCGAACCAGCAAAAATCCAGCAACCGGAAACCCCGCCCGGATTCAACAAGTCGGACGGCAACGCCCTGACTTGCACAAACACCGCGTCGCATCTCGCGAACCTCGACCTTGAACATTCCGCCGCAACGCACGAATCCAAGCAGCGAATCGCCCCCTGAACTGCGCGAATGTCGATCAGGGGGCGAGCTCGGGGAGGAACTAGACGTTGAAGCGGAACATCGACGACTCCGCAGTGACCTGCGGAAACGTCCCCCGGTGGCGCCCGATCCAGCACGTATCCGGCTGTCGGCGATCGCCACCGTCGCGCAGCTCACGCAACAGCGGCGATGTCCCCGGCGAAACGGCTGCGACGACGGACCGTTCCCAGCAACTGAGCGTACGACCGACTGGCAGCCTCGCGTGGGACCATCCCCGCGCCTCGCAGCCCGCCACTCACAACGGCCAGGCGGTGAGCAAATCGCCGGGGCCGTATGCGGCATCGAGGCCCAGAGAGTCCACGCCGCTTCGCGAGACCGCCATCACCGGAACGGGTTCGTCGGTGAGAGCGGCCCGGTGTCGATGAAGAGCTGCCAGGTCGTGCCGGTCGAAGGGCGACTGCTCCAGCCACTTGATGGAGCCGACGAAGAGCAGCTCCTTGGCAATTGGGGCGCGATCCGCCCCGACGATATCGATCTCGACGTCGTTGGTGCGGGTCCAGTAGCCGCCCACTGCGGGGGCCGCGGGCAGCCGGTCATCGGGCAGTATCCGTGCCAGGGCCTCACGGACAAGGGGCTCGACGGCCCGGCCGCGCCAGCTGGTCCAGTTCTCCCGGATGCGCGCCAGGGTCAGATCGCCCCGCCCCCGCTCGATCTCCTCCATGGACGGGCCGAGCAGATGCAGCCAAAACCGCAGGTGGGGATCTGTCACCCGGTAGCGGCGATCCTTCGACGGACGCAGCGATACGGGCAGCTCCGCGGCGACGATCCGCTTGTCCGTCAGCAGCTCCAGCGCTCGCTGCAGTGGCGTGGCCCCGATTCCGCCGGCCGCACGGGCGATGTTGGTGAAGGTCCGCTCGCCGCTGCCGATGGCCGCCAGCACCGTACGCGCCTGGGCCTGCGGCGGAAATTCGGCAGCCAGCGAGCGCTCGGCCGACACCAGCAGGGCGGAGACCGGATCACTCAGCGCCTCGCCGAGGAAATCCCACAGCCCCGCGCCACGCGGCCACTCCGCGCAGATCAACGGTAGCCCGCCGGTGACCAGCGCAGCGTCGAAAGCTTCCGCCGGATCCAGCCCAAGCATCTGTCCCACCTCGGCGGGGTTGAGTGGTCCCAGCACCATCTCCCGGCCGCGCTGATGGAAGGGTCGCCCGTAGCTGTTCAGCGCCTCCATCATCGACAGATCGGAGCCGATGAGGACCAGCAGCACCGGCTTGGTTTCCAGCACCCGGTCCCAGGCCCGCTGCAGCATCCCCTCAAAGGCGCCACCGGTATCCATCAGGTACGGCACTTCATCGATGACCAGCACGCTCGCCCGGTCAGCGGGCAGCGCCGCAGCCAGCACGTCGAACGCGGCATCCCAACTCTCCGGCCGCGCGGCGGCCACCAGCCCCGCCAACGGCAGCGTCGATGCCTGGGCGTCCCGAGCCAGCCGCGCCAGATCATCCCTGGGGGACGCACCAGTGGCCGCGTAGAACAGGAACGGGGCTCCGGAGTGCTCCGCAAACCGCTCGACCAGTCGCGACTTGCCCACTCGGCGCCGCCCGCGCAACATCACGCACCGACCGGGCCGCTCCCCGCCAACCCCTGCCGCGACCTTCCGCAGCTCTCGCTCCAACGTCGCCAGTTCCTGCCGACGGCCTACAAAGTCCGCCATGCCTACCGACCTCCATCCATGATACTAACATCAACGTTAGCAACATTGATGTTAGTGTGGTGCCTCCCTCCGGCCGTGCGGCACCGGGCCGGTCGTGCCACGCAGGGGCCAAGGCCAGCATCACGGTGCCCGCCAGGGGGAGCCCGCACTTCTCCTACGCCTCGCCAAGGAACTCCCGGGCACCACGGAGCCTGGTGGTCAGGCGAAGCTCAGTAGCGCGGCTGTCGAGGCGCACGTCGAGTGGCCCGGGCAGGCGCGTGTCCGCTCGGCGCCCAGACGGCAGACGGGATGCGTCCAGGCCGTCGCGCCGGGCGATGCGCGCACCGAGGTCGTAACGGCTGAGAGCGTCGGGGCCGGCAAGGTGGAAGAGGCCGGCCCCGTCCGATCGCGTGAGTTCCCACAAGGCGGCGGCCAGGTCCTCGACGTGCACGGGGCAGCGCACGTCGTCGGTGAAGAGAACACCTTCCCCCGTTCCGGCGATCAGCGCGTGCGCCAGGCGTTCGTGTTCGGAATGGCCGTTCCCAATGATCAGCGAGGTGCGGGCGACGGCCGCGTCCGGACACAGGAGCCGCACGGCTGTCTCGGCGGCGGCCTTCGCGGCCCCGTACGGCGTGATCGGGTCTGGGGCGCAGGTCTCGTCGTAGTGGACCCGGCTGCCGGAGAAGACGGCGTCGCTGGAGACGTGCACCAGACGGATCCCGAGCTTCGCGATGGCCATGGCGATGTGGATGGAACCGTCCGCGGTGACCTTCCAGTCCGCCCCGCCGCTGGTCACGTTGATCACCGCGTGCGGCGCCACCACGGTCAGCACCGCCTCCACGCGTACGGGATCGCGGATGTCCAGCTGGTGCCAGGCGGCGGCTGCGGGGTCGCCAGGGCGGGAGTGGAACGTCGCAGCCGTGTCCCAGCCCTTGGCGCGCGCCTCGCGCAGCAGCTCCGTCCCCAAGAACCCGCTGCCACCGATGATCAGCACCGTCATGCCGCAACACGCTAAGGCACGCTGCCTCGGCCTGGAGGGTGAATCGAGAGCCCGGCGCAAAGACGGGCGGTTCGGCCCTACGCAAGACGGCACGAGCATCGTGCGGGAGATGGCGGCGGACGGTGCGCGCTGTGTAACCGCTACCTGCTGGACGAGGCGATCACCGGCAGGACCGTCCGGCTCGGCGAACTCGCGCACATCGTGGGACAGCAGAGCACGCCGGGCTCCCCGCGAGGCCAGAACGAACTCGCCGAACCCGAGCGCAACACTGCGGACAACCTCTACCGCCAAGATCGATGGTCATTTAGACGGACTCCTTGCGGGCAAATAGCCGACAAGGTGGCGGGCATTCGGACGAATGATGCCCATCGATCACTCAAGCGACCGACAGCTGAAGATCCTGAGCGGCCAAGCAGCTCGGCGAGTAGCTGCCAGGCAACGGGCACGTCACCGCCACCGCAGCCGCCCTCAGCCCGGGCCGCCCCGCACAACAGCCGGCACGCGAAGAGTGGGCGGCGCCTCCATCATCGACAGATCCGAGCCGATGAGGACCAGCAGCACCGGCTTGGTTTCCAGAACCCTGTCCCAGGCCCGTTGCAGCATCCCGGTGTGGCCGATGCGGCAAGGTCTGCTGTCCGGTGTAGAGGACGTGGCCGACGACGAACCCCAGCAGGTTGGCGATCGGGGAAGTGGGGTGCGTCCCCGCGTCGTCCGGTGCAGGGCACCTTCCGGCGGTAACTGGGGGAGGCACCCCCTGCCGCGGCGTAGCGGGCGACTCCGACAACGCAGCGAGCTGCCGTGCCGGGCGGCATGGGGGGCCTCACTTCCCAGAGGCCGCTCAGCCACGCCGACCGAACCAGCAAAAATCCAGCAACCGGAAACCCCGCCCGGATTCAACAAGTCGGGCGGCAACGCCCTGACTTGCACAAACGCTGCGTCGCATCTCGCGAACCCCGACCTTGAACATTCCGCCGCAACGCACGAATCCACGCAGCGAATCGCCCCCTGAACTGCGCAAATGTCGATCAGGGGGCGAGCTCGGAGAGGAACTAGACGTTGAAGCGGAACTCCACCACGTCCCCGTCCCGCATCACATACTCCTTGCCCTCCATCCGGGCCTTCCCCGCCGCGCGGGCCTCGGCGACCGAGCCCGTGGCGACCAGGTCCTCGAAGGAGATGACCTCGGCCTTGATGAAGCCCTTCTGGAAGTCGGTGTGGATCACACCGGCCGCCTCCGGGGCGGTCGCGCCCTTCTTGATGGTCCAGGCGCGGGACTCCTTGGGGCCGGCTGTGAGGTAGGTCTGGAGGCCGAGGGTGTCGAAGCCGACGCGGGCGAGGGTGGCGAGGCCGGGTTCGTCCTGGCCCACGGACTGGAGGAGCTCGAGGGCCTCCTCGTCGTCGAGCTCGGCGAGGTCAGCCTCCAGCTTGGCGTTGAGGAAGATCGCCTCGGCGGGGGCGACGAGGGCGCGCTGCTCTTCCTTGAAGGCGTCGTCGGTGAGCTCGTCCTCGTCGACGTTGAAGACGTAGAGGAAGGGCTTGGTGGTGAGCAGGTGCAGCTCGTGGAGGACGGCGGCGCGCTCGGTGCCCTGGACGATGCCGGCGGAGAACAGGGTGCGGCCCTCCTCGAGGATGTCCTTGGCCTCCTCGACGGCCTTGACCTGGGCCTGCTTGTCCTTCTGGATCCGCGACTCCTTGACCAGGCGCGGCAGCACCTTCTCGATGGTCTGGAGGTCGGCGAGGATCAGCTCGGTGTTGATCGTCTCGATGTCGTCCTTGGGCGAGACCTTGCCATCGACGTGGACGACGTTCTCGTCCTTGAAGGCGCGGATGACCTGGCAGATCGCGTCGGACTCGCGGATGTTCGCCAGGAACTTGTTGCCCAGGCCCTCGCCCTCGGAGGCGCCCTTGACGATGCCCGCGATGTCGACGAAGTCGACCGTGGCGGGGAGCTTGCGGGCCGAGCCGAAGATCCCGGCGAGGGTGTCGAGGCGGGGGTCGGGGACGCCGACGACGCCGACGTTGGGCTCGATGGTGGCGAACGGGTAGTTGGCCGCCAGCACGTCGTTCTTGGTCAGGGCGTTGAACAGGGTCGACTTGCCGACATTCGGCAGACCGACGATTCCGATCGTGAGCGACACGTTGGCGACTTCCCGTAACTTCCCGTAGCGAGAATGTGACGACAGGGACGAGGCCCGCTGCGGGGCCGATGCACCAGTCTACGGGGCCGCCCCGTGTCACCCGGCCGGACCGACAATCGGTCGAACACACTGCCAAGGTCCTGCGAAGGGCGTGTCCAACGCCGGATTCCCGCCGCCCGTCGACCTACGTTGGTCGGGTGGAGCCATACAGCACCCGTACGCCGCGCCGCTCTTACGCCGCCCCGCCGCCCCGCCCCGCGGCGGACGACGACGCGGACGACAGGAACGCGGGCAGGAACGCGGGCAGGGACCGGCACAAAGGCGGGGCGGGAGAGGCGAAGCGGCGCGTGCCGTCGTCCGCCGCCGCCGCGCCGCGGCGGCGCGGGCCGGGCATCGGGCCGGCCGTGCGGCGCGCGGTGGCCGGGCTGCGCTATCCCACCCCGCGCCTGACCGGCTTCGGCGCGGGTCTGCTGGCCACCGTCGCCCTGCTGACCTTCGGGTGCCTGGACGCGCTGCTGTTCTCCGCCTCCACCACCGCCTACGGCACGGTCTTTCTGCTGGTGTCCACGGCGTGCGGGCTGTGGGTGCGCCCGGCGGACCTGGCGGCGGCGCCGGTCGGGGCGCCGATCGCGTTCACGTTCGGGCTGCTGCCGATCAACGACGGGTCGGAGGGCCTGGCCGGGCAGGCGATGGGCGTCTTCACCTCACTGGCGCTGAACGCCGGCTGGCTCTACGCCGGAACTCTGCTGGCCTCGCTGATCGTCCTGGCGCGCAAGGGCGCCATGGTCAGCCGGCGGAACCAGCGGCATCAGTGGGAGCGGCAGCGGAGCCGGGATCCCCGGCCGGACCGGCCGTCGCGGCCCGGGCGGCCATCGCGGCCCCCACGATCCCCGCGTTGTTCTGAAGCTGCGCAGGCACGATCTCGGCCTTGATCCCCTCGATCAGCGGCAGGAACTTCTCCGACTTGCGGCTCACCCCGCCGCCGATCACAAACAGCTCGGGCGAGAACAGCATCTCCACGTGCTCCAGGTACTTCTGCACCCGGTGCGCCCACTGGTGCCAGGTCAGGCCGTGGTCGTCCTTGACCTTGGTCGAGGCCCGCTTCTCCGCCTCGTGGCCGCTCAGCTCCAGATGGCCCAGCTCGGTGTTGGGCACCAGGCGCCCGCCGGTGAAGACCGCGCTGCCGATGCCGGTCCCGAAGGTGAGCAGGATGACCGTGCCCGTACGGCCGCGCCCGGCGCCGAAGGTCATCTCCGCGACGCCGGCCGCGTCCGCGTCGTTGAGGACCGTCACCGGACACCCGAGCCGCTCGCCGAGCAGCGCCGCCGTGTCGACGTCGATCCAGCTCTTGTCGACGTTCGCGGCGGTGCGCGTCGTACCGCTGGTCACCACGCCCGGGAAGGTCACCCCGACCGGCCGCCCGCTCCAGTTGAAGGAGTCGACGACCTCCCGGACCCGGTCGGCGACCGCGTCGGGCGTGGACGGCTGCGGGGTCAGGACCTTGAAGCGCTCCTCGGCCAGGTCCCCGCGCACCAGGTCCACCGGGGCGCCCTTGATGCCCGAGCCCCCAATGTCCACGCCCAGGACATGGCCCGTGAGGTGGCCGGAACCCTCCGGCCGGGCGGCGGAGGCTGTCGGCTGGGACTGAGGCTGCGACTGCGGTGCGGAGTGCGTCGATTGCATGGTCAGAAGGCTAGAGGGTGGAGCCGCCGGATGGGCCGCTCACGCGTCCCGGGAGGGGGCCGCCGGGGTGGCGTCCGCCGCCGCGGCCGCGGCCTCGGACCTCAGGTCGCGGCGCAGCTCCTTGGGCAGCGAGAAGGTCAGGCTCTCCCGCATCGGCTGGACGACCTCGACATCTCCGAAGCCGCGCTCGGCCAGCCACTCCAGCACGCCCTCGACCAGCACGTCCGGCACCGAGGCGCCCGAGGTCACGCCGACCGTCGTCACGCCCTCCAGCCAGGCCTCGTCGATCTCGCTGGCGAAGTCGACCAGGTGGCCGTCCTTGGCGCCGGCGCCGAGGGCGACCTCGACCAGCCGCACCGAGTTGGAGGAGTTCTTGGAGCCGACGACGATCACCAGGTCGGCCTCGGCGGCGACCTGCTTGATCGCGATCTGGCGGTTCTGCGTGGCGTAGCAGATGTCGTCGCTGGGCGGGCTGACGAGCCCCGGGAACCGCTGCTTGAGCGCGTCCACGGTCTCCATCGTCTCGTCGACGGAGAGCGTGGTCTGGGACAGCCAGACGACCTTGGACTCGTCGCGGACCTGGATGTTCTCCACATCCTTCGGGCCGTCGACGAGGGTGATGTGGTCGGGCGCCTCGCCGCTGGTGCCGATGACCTCCTCGTGGCCCTCGTGGCCGATCAGGAGGATGTCGTAGTCCTCCTTGGCGAACCGGACCGCTTCCTTGTGGACCTTGGTGACCAGCGGGCAGGTCGCGTCGATGGTGGCGAGCCGGCGCTGCCGCGCCTCCTCGTGGACGACGGGCGCGACGCCGTGGGCCGAGAAGATCACGATGGATCCCTCGGGCACCTCCTCCGTCTCGTCGACGAAGATCGCGCCCTTCTTCTCGAGGGTCTGCACGACGTACTTGTTGTGGACGATCTCCTTGCGCACGTAGATCGGCGCCCCGTACTGCTCCAGGGCCTTCTCGACGGCGATTACGGCACGGTCCACGCCGGCGCAGTAGCCCCGGGGGGCCGCGAGCAGGACCCGGCGGGCTGTCGTTGCGGTCATGTTCACCATGGTAGGGGGCCGTGGACCCGGGTCATTGTCGGCGGCGGCCGATACGCTCCCGCACATGGCTGTCAACACATCCGCTGAGGCGCCGATCCCGGTCGGCGAGGTGTCCCGGCTGATCGGGGGATGGATCGACCGGCTCGGGGCGGTGTGGGTCGAGGGGCAGATCACCCAGCTGTCCCGGCGCCCGGGCGCCGGGGTGGTGTTTCTGACCCTGCGCGACCCCTCGTACGACATCTCGCTCACCGTCACCTGCTTCCGCGCCGTCTTCGACAAGGTCGCGGATACGGTCACCGAGGGCGCGCGGGTGGTGGTGCTCGCCAAGCCGGAGTGGTACGCGCCGCGCGGCCAGCTGTCCCTGCGGGCCACCGAGATCCGGCCGGTCGGGGTCGGGGAGCTGCTGGCCCGGCTGGAGCTGCTGAAGAAGTCGCTGGCGGCGGAGGGCCTTTTCGCGGCCGAGCGCAAGAAGCCGCTGCCCTTTCTGCCGCAGCTGATAGGGCTGGTCTGCGGGCGGGCCTCGGCGGCCGAGCGCGATGTGCTGGAGAACGCGCGGCTGCGCTGGCCCGCGGTCCGCTTCGAGGTGCGCAATGTCGCCGTGCAGGGCGTCCACGCCGTGCCCCAGGTGATCGAGGCGGTCCAGGAGCTGGACGCGCTGCCGGAGGTGGACGTGATCATCGTGGCGCGCGGCGGCGGCAGCGTGGAGGATCTGCTGCCGTTCTCCGACGAGCAGCTGGTGCGGGCCGTGGCGGCCTGCGCCACCCCGGTGGTCTCGGCGATCGGGCACGAGCCGGACTCGCCGCTGCTGGACCTGGTCGCCGATCTGCGCGCCTCCACGCCCACCGACGCGGCCAAGAAGATCGTGCCGGACGTGGGCGAGGAGCTGGTGCGGATCCAGCAGCTGCGCGAGCGCGGGCTGCGCAGCGTGCGCGGTCTGCTGGACCGGGAGGAGCGGGGGCTCGCGGCGGCCCTGGCGCGCCCGTGCCTGCGCCAGCCGCAGCGCATGGTGGACGAGCGGGCCGAGCAGGTCTCGGGGCTGCTGGACCGCGGCCGGCGCTGCCTCGGGCATCTGCTGGACCGGGCGGAGTCGGAGCTGACGCACACCCACGCCCGGGTGGTGGCGCTCTCCCCCGCCGCGACGCTGCGGCGCGGCTATGCGGTGCTCCAGCACGCGGACGGGTCGGTGGTGCGGGCCGCGGCCGAGGTGAGCGCGGACGAGGAGCTCCGGGCCCGGGTCGCCGAGGGCGAGTTCGCGGTTCGCGCCGTTGTCAGCCCCCCTGAATAGGCTGTGCGGTATGGCGAAGACGGATCAGAAGGCCACGAAGGCCGCCGGGAGCGCGGCCGAGGCGTCCACGCTCGGATATGAGCAGGCGCGGGACGAGCTGGTCGAGGTGGTGCGCCGCCTGGAGGCCGGCGGTACGACCTTGGAGGAGTCGCTCGCCCTGTGGGAGCGGGGCGAGGAGCTGGCGAAGGTCTGCCGCCGCTGGCTGGAGGGCGCCCGCGCCCGGCTGGACGCGGCGCTGGCCGAGACGGCGGACGCGGGCCAGGGCGGGGGCGAGGGGGACGGCGAGGGCTGACGGGCGAGCCGACGCGATCAGTCGCTGTGATTCGGAGCACCCCGCCCGCGATTTAGTTGAATGTTAACCTAAATCGCGTATGGTGGGGCTCCGTAAGCACCACCCCCACAGCAAGCAGAAGGTTGCGCACGACCATGTCTCTCGCCCTCGACCCCACCGCCCAGGACCTCCTCTTCCGCGAGGCCCACACCGCCAACACCTTCACCGACGAGCCGGTGTCCGACGAGCAGGTCCAGGCGATCTACGACCTGATCAAGTACGCCCCCACGGCGTTCAACCAGTCGCCCCTGCGCGTCGTGCTGGTCCGCTCGGCCGAGGCCCGTGAGCGCCTGGTCCCGCACATGTCCGAGGGCAACCGGGCCAAGACCGCCACCGCCCCGCTGGTCGCGATCCTGGCCGCGGACAACGAGTTCCACGAGGAGCTCCCCACCCTCTTCCCGGCCTTCCCCCAGGCCAAGGACCTCTTCTTCGCCGAGCGCGCCGCCCGTGAGCAGGCCGCGGCGATGAACGCCTCGCTCCAGGCCGGCTACTTCATCCTGGGCATCCGCGCCGCCGGTCTGGCCGCCGGCCCGATGACGGGCTTCGACCCGGCCGGGGTGCGCAAGGAGTTCCTGGACGACGACCACACCCCGCTGATGATCATCAACATCGGCAAGCCGGGCGAGAACGCCTCGTTCCCGCGCGGCCCCCGGCTCCCCTACGACGAGGTCGTCACCACGGTGTGACCTCTCCGGACCGCCCCGCTCCCCCCGGCGGGGCACCGCCGCCGCCCCGCTCCCCCCGCGGGGCGGCGCGCCCGGCCGCCGCGCTCAGCCCTTGTCCGTGTTGAGCGCGGCGGCCATTTCCGTCAGCTGCCCGAACGTCGCCGTGCCGGTGACCACCGTGGTCGCGCCCGGCTCCGCGTGCACCAGGGCGTTGTACTTGTCGCCCTCGTAGCGGACCCACTCCCTGCCGTCGATCCGCTCCGTCCGGTCCGTCTTCGTCGCCCGCTGGGTGACATCAGCGATGAACGGCCCCGCCTTGGTGTCGCTCTGCTCCACCGCGACGTACTCCTCGTCCGGGGTGAGGAAGCCGAGGTGCCAGACCGTGTCGCCCTCCGCCTGCGCGAGCTTCACCGGCCCGTACGTCACCGAGGTCGCGCGCCAGCCCTTGGGCAGGCTGCCGGGCTCCGGCGCGGCCACCGGGTACGGCGCCGCGCGCCGGGCGGTGATCAGCTCTACCCTGTAGTCGACCGTCTTCAGCGGATTCTTGCTGTCGTCGTGCGGAATGGCGAAGACGTAAATGAGTGCCGCGAAGGCGCCTATCGCCGCCAGCGACAGCACCATGTCCCGCACCGTCTCTTTGCCTCGCATACCTGCCACGCCCCCTATCGTCCCTCATGGCCGCCGTGCTCATGCGTGGGGCCCTCTGCTCACATTCGCAATCAGCGGATACTGTGATTTTCGGGGGGCTGTCCACAGCTCCCGCACCAAGTACAAAACACCCTCACATCCGGCCGTCGCCGTACAGAAAGGTGCGATCCGATGACCGAGCATCATCTCCCGTCCCAGCTGGAAGTCAGCCCCGAAGCGCCCGACCGCAACCTGGCCCTGGAACTCGTCCGGGTCACCGAGGCCGGCGCCATGGCCTCCGGCCGCTGGGTGGGACGCGGCGACAAGAACGGCGCCGACGGAGCCGCCGTCAAAGCCATGCGCTCCCTCGTCCACACCGTGTCCATGAACGGTGTCGTGGTGATCGGCGAAGGCGAGAAGGACGAAGCGCCCATGCTCTTCAACGGAGAGCGGGTGGGCGACGGGACCGGCCCGGAGTGCGACGTGGCCGTGGACCCGGTGGACGGCACCACGCTCACCGCCAAGGGCATGGCGAACGCGGTGTCCGTCCTGGCGGTCGCCGAGCGCGGCACCATGTTCGACCCGTCCGCGGTCTTCTACATGAACAAGCTGGCCACCGGCCCCGAGGCGGCCGAGTTCGTCGACATCACGGCGCCCGTGGGCGTCAACATCCGCCGGATCGCGAAAGCGAAGAAGTCCAGCCCCGAGGACGTCACGGTGGTCGTGCTCGACCGCCCCCGGCACGAGAACATCGTCAAGGAGATCCGGGAGGCGGGCGCCCGGATCAAGTTCATCTCCGACGGCGACGTGGCCGGCGCGATCATGGCCGCGCGCGAGGGCGCCGGCGCGGATCTGCTGCTCGGCATCGGCGGTACGCCGGAGGGCATCATCGCGGCCTGCGCGATCAAGTGCCTGGGCGGCACCATCCAGGCCCAGCTGTGGCCCAAGGACGACGAGGAGCGGCAGCGCGCCATCGACGCGGGCCATGACCTCGACCAGGTGCTGGAGACGGACGACCTGGTCAGGGGCGACAACGTGTTCTTCGTGGCCACCGGCATCACCGACGGCGATCTGCTGCGCGGGGTGCGGTACCGCGCGGAGACCGCGACCACCCAGTCGCTGGTGATGCGCTCCAAGTCGGGGACCATCCGGCAGATCGACTCGGTCCACCGGCTGTCCAAGCTGCGCGCCTACGCCGCGGTCGACTTCGACCGCGCGCGCTAGCGGGCATGCACTCGCGGGCGGGCCCCTCCTCCCCGGTGGGGCCCGGCCGCGTGGTTTCTCAGGTCTCGGTCAGCCGGCGGCGGCCACCCGGACGGTGCGCTGGAGCTCCGCCTCGCGGCGCCGCCGGCGGGCCAGCACGACCCGGCGCTCGGCCGCGGTCAGCCCGCCCCACACCCCGTACGGCTCGGGCTGGAGCAGGGCGTGCTCGCGGCACTCGACCATGACCGGGCAGCGCGCACAGACGCGCTTGGCGGCCTCTTCCCGCGACAGCCGCGCAGCCGTGGGCTCCTTCGAAGGAGCGAAGAACAGCCCGGCCTCGTCCCGGCGGCACACAGCCTCCGAGTGCCAGGGGCCTGCCTGATCCCGAGCGGGACTGCGCTGCGGGGGCACGGCGGCGTCCAGCAGGGGCTGATGCGGTTGCAGCACGGTCTACTCCTGACGACGGCTCCGGTGGTCACCCTTGCCCGCCTGGCCCGCACGGCCCCTTGACACCCCCATCAGCCGTACGAGAGACGATGCACCAAGCCTTACCCGCTGTGCGCGTGCTTATGCACACCGTTGCCCCTGCCGGAAATTCAATATGAACGTAGGTTCTTCAGCCGTTTTCCGCGCTTGCGCTTGACCTCGGCACCGCCGAAGAAGGCGAATCCCCGCACCACGATGACCGGGGCCTCCGGGTCCGGCGCCTCGTATGTCTTGATGTCGAATCCACCGAAAATGCCCCCGCCGTCGCCGCGGACCGTGACGTTTTCCGGGACCTTGATCTCGACTCCGCCGAAGATGGCGGAGACGTCGATGACGATCTCCCGATGCTCGAACAGCGCCTCGGTCAGGTCGATTTCGACGCCACCGAAGATCGCCAGGACCCGGGTGGTGCGCCTGACCCGCCAACGGCCCTTGCGCGCCGCGCCGCCGAAGATCGCCGTCAGGTTGTCGGAGGCGGGCAGGGCCCGGGCCCCGTACGGCTGCCCCGGCGCCGGGACGGCGGCCCGGCCGCTCGCCGCGGGCGAGGGCAGATCGCGGACCAGGGGCTCCAGTTCGCCGACGGTCTTGGCCCGGTAGACCGCGTCGATCCGCTCGGCGTGCTCTTCGGGGTCGAGCCTGCCCTCGGCCAGCGCCTCGCGCAGAACGTCCGCGATCCGGTCGCGATCCGCGTCCGAGGCCCGCAGCTCCGCGGCGGGCACGGGGGCGGGCGCGGTCTTCGTCAATGGCACCGGCTGTTGGTCAGTCACGTGACCAGAGTACCCAGTCGCGATACATCGCGACTAGGGGTCGTGGCGACTCGACGGACGGAGTCCGGCGGACGGAGTCCGGCGGACGGAGCTCGACGGACGGAGTCCGTATGCCCGACCTCACAGGTTCGGGCGCCCGGCCCCGTTCTACGCTGGTGTCCGCTGTCGACGAAGTCAGCCGTAGCCCCGTCGAGTGAGGAATGGCCACGCCATGCCCCCTGTCTCCCAACCCGCCCGCCCTGCGTTCGCCTATTCGGACCTGCTGCCCCTGGGCGAGGACACCACGCCGTACCGCCTGGTGACCGCCGAGGGCGTGAGCACCTTCGAGGCCGACGGGCGTACGTTCCTCAAGGTCGAGCCGGAGGCGCTGCGCAAGCTCGCGGCCGAGGCGATGCACGACATCTCGCACTATCTGCGCCCCGCCCACCTCGCCCAGCTGCGCCGCATCCTGGACGACCCCGAGGCCAGCCCCAACGACCGCTTCGTCGCGCTGGACCTGCTGAAGAACGCCAACATCGCGGCCGCGGGCGTGCTCCCGATGTGCCAGGACACCGGCACCGCCATCGTGATGGGCAAGCGCGGGCAGAACGTGCTGACCGAGGGCGGCGACGAGGAGTCCCTGTCGCGCGGCGTCTACGACGCGTACACCAAGCTCAATCTGCGCTACTCCCAGATGGCCCCGCTGACCATGTGGGAGGAGAAGAACACCGGCTCCAACCTCCCCGCCCAGATCGAGCTGTACGCGACCGACGGCGGCGCGTACAAGTTCCTCTTCATGGCCAAGGGCGGCGGCTCGGCCAACAAGTCCTTCCTGTACCAGGAGACGAAGGCGGTCCTCAACGAGGGCTCGATGATGAAGTTCCTGGAGGAGAAGATCCGCTCGCTGGGCACCGCGGCCTGCCCGCCGTACCACCTGGCGATCGTCGTCGGCGGCACCAGCGCGGAGTACGCGCTCAAGACCGCGAAGTACGCCTCGGCGCACTACCTGGACGAGCTGCCCACCGAGGGCTCCCCGACCGGCCACGGCTTCCGCGACAAGGAGCTGGAGGAGAAGGTCTTCGAGCTGACGCAGCGGATCGGGATCGGCGCGCAGTTCGGCGGCAAGTACTTCTGCCATGACGTGCGGGTGGTCCGGCTGCCCCGGCACGGCGCGTCCTGCCCGGTGGCCATCGCGGTCTCCTGCTCCGCCGACCGCCAGGCGCTGGCGAAGATCACGCCCGAGGGCGTCTTCCTGGAGCAGTTGGAGACCGATCCGGCCAAGTACCTGCCGGAGACCACCGACGAGCACCTGTCGGACGACGACGTGGTGCGCATCGACCTCAACCGCCCGATGGACGAGATCCGGGCGGAGCTGACCAGGTACCCGGTCAAGACCCGGCTCTCGCTCAGCGGCCCGCTCGTGGTCGCCCGCGACATCGCGCACGCGAAGATCAAGGAGCGGCTGGACGCGGGCGAGGAGATGCCGCAGTACCTGCGCGACCACGCCGTCTACTACGCGGGCCCGGCCAAGACCCCCGAGGGCTACGCCTCCGGCTCCTTCGGGCCGACGACAGCGGGCCGCATGGACGCGTACGTCGAGCAGTTCCAGGCGGCCGGCGGCTCGCACGTCATGCTGGCGAAGGGGAACCGCTCCCGGCAGGTCACCGAGGCCTGCCAGGCGCACGGCGGCTTCTACCTCGGCTCGATCGGCGGCCCGGCGGCGCGGCTGGCCCAGGACTGCATCAAGAAGGTGGAGGTCCTGGAGTACGCGGAGCTGGGCATGGAGGCGGTCTGGAAGATCGAGGTCGAGGACTTCCCTGCGTTCGTCGTGGTCGACGACAAGGGGAACGACTTCTTCACCGACCCGGGCCCGTCCCAGCCGTTCGTCACCAGCATCCCGGTGCGGCCGCAGGGCTGATCCACGCGAGGCCGGACCCGCTCTAGCCGGCCAGCAACGACTCGAACGCCCCCGGGCGCTGGGCCACGCCGCTACAGGCGGGGTCCGGCCCGGGGGCGTTGTCGCGTGCGGGGCAGGGACGGTCGCGCTCCGCGGACCACATGGACAGCCGGCCGATCCCCTTGGCCGCCGCGAACCGGGCGAGACCGGCGGCGTCCTCGAGCGTGAAGACCTCGCCCGAGACGTCGTTGACGCCGATCATCGGGGTCACGGCGAGCGCCTTCCAGGCCGCGGCCGCGGAGAGGCCGAGGACGCCGCGGATCCGGCCGTGGGCGTTGATGGCGGCCTGGACGGCGTACCGGCCCATGTTTCCGGTGTGCTCGCCGCCGTAGTTCATGGCCATGATGTTCACGCCCGAGACGGCGACGCCCTGGGCCCTGGCGTTGGCGAGCAGGGCGCTGCCGTCGTCGGTCAGGCCGTACGGCATGGCGGGCAGGGTGAACGAGACGTCCAGGCCCGGCCGGACGCGCTGGAGCAGCGCGATGGCCCGCGCCCGGCGGGTGGCGGAGACGGGGTCGGCGAGGGCGGCGCCCTCGATGTCGAAGTCGGCCTTGGTGAAGCCGTAACGGTCGATCACCGCGGCGTAGACGGTGACGAGTTGGCCCACGCCGGGGCAGGCCGCGGCCAGCTCCGGCCCGGTGGCGCCGCCGAAGGAGACCCGTACGTCGCCCCCGGCCCGGCGTACGGCGGCGATCCGGGCCGCCAGTGCCCGGTCGGCCAGCGGGATCCCGCCGTCCCACACCGGGGCGCAGCCCGCGCCCGCGATGACGAAGCCCAGGGTGAACTCCTTGACGCCGCGCGCCGCGGCCGCGGTCATGTCGTATCCGGAGGCCGCCCAGGCGCTGACGTACGGCGCCAGCGGTACATCGGCGTGGCCGCGGGCAACAGCGGGTGCGGGCGGGCGCGCGGGCGGGGAGGCGGGCCGCGGGAGTGGCCGCTCGCCACCGGCCCAGACGGCGACGGCCGCGCAGACCGCCGCGGCGAGCGCGGTGCGGCCACCCAGGCGTGGGGTGGATCTGGCCCTCACGCGAATGTCTCTCCCCTCCAGTCTCAGGACTCGCCTCCGGGGCGCCTCAGCCCCTGTCGACAGTCGACCGTGCTCGGCCCTTCGCGCGGCGGAGCCGCATATCGATTGCAGCCTCAGGGCCTCCGCGCGCTCTCCCTTTCACAGTGACATCAGCGCCTCCGGCGCGGGCGGCGCGCCCCTTCAGCTCACTCCCCGCCCGGTACGGGGCTCCGGGCCTGGCCGAGTGCTCCATCGGCCGCCGTTCAAAGCTCGCACACCGGATGAACCGTCATGAGCTATGACACACCGCGTCGTTTACCTATATGCGGAAAATCCTATTTGCTGCATTAGCCTCTCGCTCATGCACCCACAGTCAGACGTGGCCGAGCGCGCTCCGGCGCGCCTCCTCGCCGCGGACGGGGCCACGGCGGGGCCCGTGTTCGTGGACCTCTCCGGGCGCCGCGCCCGCCTGTTGCGGCACGCGGGCCTGGTCGCGGGGGCCGCCGTCCTCGGCTACACCGCTCTCCTGGGAGCGGGGTTCTCGGGCAGCACCACCCTCGCCCCCGACACCCTGGTCCCCGGCAGCGGCGCCACCGCCGCCGCGGCCTCCCCGGCCGCCCGGGACGGCAAGGCCGACCGGGACGGCAAGGGCACCCGGGACGGCAAGGACGCCCGGCGCGGCCACCACCCGCCCCACAAGCCCCCGGCCATGGCCGGAGCCGCCTCCCGGCACGCCGGCCGCCCGGCCGGGGCCGAGGCGCGATGAACGGCGGCAGACAGCCGAGGCTGCCGCGCCCGCGCCGCCGCCGGCCCCCGGCGGCCGAGCCCCCGCCGCGGCCGCAGCCGCAGCGGGCTCCCCGCCGCACCGTGTCCCGGATGGCCGCAGCCGGGCGGCACGCCGTCCCCCGGCTGCGGCTGGTGCTCGGGGTGGCCACACTGGTCGCGGTGGTCTGCGGGATGCTGCTGGACGGCTATCTGCACGCCGAGGTCGGCAACGACGCCCGGGTGCACCGGACACTCCGCGCCGATCACGTCCCCGACCGGGTCCGCACCGGCGGCCCGGTGCTCGCCTTCGACGACCGCGGCAGGCCCACCGGCCACCGCATCCCGGCCCGGACCATCGCGCTGACCTTCGACGACGGCCCCGACCCGCGCTGGACCCCGGAGATCCTGAAGGTGCTGCGCGACCACGACGTGCCGGGCACCTTCTTCGTGCTCGGCCAGATGGTGGTCCGCCACCCCGGCCTGGTGCGCCGGGTGCGGGCCGCCGGCCACGAGATCGGCGTGCACACCTTCACCCACTCGGACCTCGCCTACCAGGACCGCGGCCGGGTGGACCGCGAGCTGGCGCAGTCCCAGGTGGCCCTGGCCGGCGCGGCCGGCATCACCAGCTCGCTGTTCCGCGCCCCGTACGCCTCGACGCTCGGCGCGCTCGACGACCTGCTCTGGCCGGTCCAGCGGTATCTGGGCGACCGCGGCTACATCAGCGCGTTCATCGACGTCGACAGCCAGGACTGGAAGCGCCCGCCGGTCGAAAGGATCATCCGCAACGCCACCCCGAAGGCCGGAAAGGGCGCCGCCGTGCTCTTCCACGACGCGGGCGGCGACCGCTCGCGGACCGTCCGGGCGCTGGGGACGTACATCGAGCGGATGAAGGCGAAGGGCTACACCTTCACCACGGTCACCGGGGCGCTCGGCGCCGGGACCGCCGTCCACCCGGCCGACGGCTCGCGCGTCTGGCAGGGCCGGGCCCTGATCTGGGCCGCGGCGCTCACCCATTTCGCCATGCCGGGGCTGGCCTGGCTGCTGGCCGTGGTGGGTCTCGCGGTGATCGCGCGGCTGCTGATGATGCTGGTGCTCGCGTGGTGGCACCGGCGCGCCCGCGACCGGCGGCGCTTCACCTGGGGCCGGACGGTGGAGGAGCGGGTGAGCGTGATCGTGCCCGCGTACAACGAGAAGGAGTGCATCGCCAACACGGTGAACTCGCTGGCCGCCAGCACCCATCCGATCGAGATCCTGGTCGTGGACGACGGCTCGACCGACGGCACCGGCGACATCGTGACGGCCCTGGGCCTGCCGAACGTACGGGTGCTGCGGCAGGAGAACGCGGGCAAGGCCGCCGCGCTCAACCACGGCATCGCCGAGGCCCGCTACGACCTGATCGTGATGATGGACGGCGACACCGTCTTCGAACCCGGCACCGTGCACGAGCTGGTCCGGCCCTTCGCCGACCCGGGCGTCGGCGCGGTCGCGGGCAACGCCAAGGTCGGCAACCGCGCCGGGCTGATCGGCGCCTGGCAGCACATCGAGTACGTGATGGGCTTCAACCTCGACCGCCGGATGTACGACCTGCTGCGCTGCATGCCCACCATCCCCGGGGCCATCGGCGCCTTCCGCCGCCGCGCCGTGCTGGAGGCGGGCGGCATGAGCGCCGACACCCTGGCCGAGGACACCGACATCACGATCGCCCTGCACCGGGCCGGCTGGCGGGTCGTCTACCAGGACAGCGCCCACGCCTGGACCGAGGCGCCCAGCACGGTGGCCCAGCTGTGGCGGCAGCGCTACCGCTGGAGCTACGGCACCATGCAGGCGCTGTGGAAGCACCGCCGCTCGCTGGTCGACCATGGCCCCTCCGGGCGCTTCGGCCGGGTCGGGATGCCACTGGTGGTCCTCTTCCAGGTGGTCGCACCGCTGTGCGCGCCGCTGATCGACCTGTTCACGCTGTACGGGGTGGTCTTCCTCGACCCGGTGAAGTCGCTGCTGGCCTGGTGGGCCCTGGTGCTGCTCCAGCTGCTCGCCGCGGCGTACGCCTTCCGGCTGGACCGCGAGCGGTACGGGCCGCTGCTGGCGCTGCCGCTCCAGCAGATCGCCTACCGGCAGCTGATGTACCTGGTGCTGCTGCACTCCTGTGTCACGGCGGCGTCCGGGGCGCTGCTGCCGTGGCAGAAGCTGCGGCGCACCGGCGAGGTGGACCCACCCCGCACCCCCACCCCCGAACCCGTACGCTGACCGCTCCCCGGGGACGGTGCGGGACAGGGGAAAGATCACCCCCTGGCCGGGAACACGGCGGGGCAGGCGGGTGCTGTCGGGAGTGGAGGTGGGTCCGTCATGACCGACGAGAAGTACCGCATCGAGCACGATTCCATGGGTGAGGTGCGGGTCCCGGCGCACGCCAAGTGGCGTGCCCAGACCCAGCGGGCGGTGGAGAACTTCCCCGTCAGCGGGCAGCGCCTGGAGCGCGCACACATCGAGGCGCTGGCGCGCATCAAGGCCGCGGCCGCCACCGTGAACGCCACGCTCGGCGTGGTCGACGCCGAGGTCGCGCAGGCCATCGCGGACGCCGCGGCCCAGGTCGCCGAGGGCCGCTGGGACGACCACTTCCCCGTCGACGTCTTCCAGACCGGCTCGGGCACCTCCTCCAACATGAACATGAACGAGGTGCTGGCCACCCTCGCGAGCGAGCGCCTTGGCCGCGACGTCCACCCCAACGACCACGTCAACGCCAGCCAGTCGTCCAACGACGTGTTCCCCTCCTCCATCCACATCGCGGCCACCGCGGCCGTCACCGCCGACCTGATCCCCGCGCTCGACCACCTCGCCGCGGCGCTGGAGCGCAAGGCGGCGGAGTTCGCGGAGGTGGTCAAGGCGGGCCGTACGCACCTCATGGACGCCACGCCGGTGACGCTGGGCCAGGAGTTCGGCGGATACGCCGCCCAGGTCCGCTACGGCGTCGAGCGGCTGCGCGCCGCGCTGCCCCGGCTGGCCGAACTGCCGCTGGGCGGCACCGCCGTGGGCACCGGCATCAACACCCCGCCCGGCTTCTCCGCCGCCGTCATCGCCGAGCTGGCCCGCGCCACCGGGCTGCCGCTCACCGAGGCCCGTAACCACTTCGAGGCGCAGGGCGCGCGCGACGGCCTGGTGGAGACCTCCGGCCAGCTGCGCACCCTCGCGGTCTCCCTCACCAAGATCGCAAACGATCTGCGCTGGATGGCCTCCGGGCCGCGCACCGGGCTGGCCGAGATCGCCCTGCCCGATCTCCAGCCCGGCTCCTCGATCATGCCGGGGAAGGTGAACCCGGTGATCCCCGAGGCGGTGCTCATGGTGGCCGCCCAGGTCACCGGCAACGACGCGACCGTGGCCTGGGCCGGGGCGGCCGGAAACTTCGAGCTGAATGTGATGCTCCCGGTCATCGCCAAGAACCTGCTGGAGTCCGTCCGACTGCTGGCGGCCGCCTCCCGGCTGCTGGCGGACCGCACGGTCGACGGGATCACCGCCAACGCGGAGCGCGCCCGCGAGTACGCGGAGTCCTCCCCCTCCGTCGTCACCCCCCTCAACCGCTACATCGGCTACGAGGAGGCGGCGAAGGTGGCCAAGAGGTCGCTGGCCGAGCGGAAGACCATCCGGGAGGTGGTCCTGGAGTCCGGGTACGTGGAGCGGGGGCTGCTGACCCTCGAGCAGCTGGACGAAGCCCTCGATGTCTTGCGGATGACCCACCCGTAACGCGGTGTTGCGGTATAGGTCACGGCGTGGTGCCGCCCGCCCACCTAAGATCTGCTCATGACAGCGGACATCGTGGAGACGACGGGGACGGCACACACCGCTCGATGGGCGCGGGGGGACCACATCCTGTGGCGCTACCGCGCCAACGCCGCCGACAGCATCCACATCTGCCGCCCCGTGACCGTGGTCCAGGACACCGCGAAGCTGCTCGCCGTCTGGCTCGCCCCCGGCACCTCCTGTGTCAAGCCGCAGCTGACCGACGGCACCTCGCTCCACCACGAGCCACTGTCCACCCGCTACACCAAGCCGCGCACCACCGCGCTGTCCACCTGGCTGGGCACCGGCGTCCTCAAGCTCGCCCGGCCCGGGGACCCGTGGTCGGTGTGGCTGTTCTGGGAGCGTGACTGGCGCTTCAAGAACTGGTACGTGAACCTGGAGGAGCCGCGGCTGCGCTGGAGCGGCGGCATCGACTCGGAGGACCACTTCCTGGACATCGCGGTCTACCCGGACCGCAGCTGGGAATGGAAGGACGAGGACGAGTTCGCGCAGGCCCAGCGCGACGGCCTGATGTCCCCCGAGCAGGCGGAGCGCGTACGGGCCGCGGGGCGGGCCGCCGTCGGTCTCATCGAATCCTGGGGAGCGCCGTTCCGGGAGGGCTGGGAGGACTGGCGTCCTGACCCGGCGTGGACCGTGCCCGAACTGCCGGCGGACTGGCGACGGCCGGCTGTCCGTACCGACCGGTATCGCACGTCGGCGCACTCGAGGCCATGAACCTCTTGCTGTGCCCCTGTGTTTCAAACGTAGGATCGTCGTCCGGAAGACTGCACTCACGAAAACGGGACAGCGGCGCAACTCAAGATTGAGGCGTGGCATCTGACGCGGTCACAGGAGGGGGCGGAGGCGTGAGCGATGAGGGAGGTCGGCACGTCCACGGCGGGGCGGGCGACGGAGGGGCGGTGACCGTGACGGGGAGCGCCGGCTCGGAAGACGCCGACTACGCCGACGACTACGAGGGGTTCGAGGACTTCGACCGGCTGGCGCTGGACCGCAGCGGGCAGGCGGAGGCCTTCGACGCCATCGGCGACCGCTACGACGAGGCGTTTCCGCACAAGGACGGCCAGCTCACGGCCGGCCGCTGGCTGGCCGGCGCCCTCGCGCCCGGCTCCCGCGTGCTCGACGTCGGCTGTGGCACGGGACTGCCCACGGCCCGTCAGCTCGCCGACGCCGGACACCAGGTGGTCGGCATCGACATCTCCCCCGGCATGCTCAAGCTGGCCCGGCACAACATCCCGGCCGCCACCTTCCACCTGACGGACATCGTCGACCTGCGGGCCGGCGGCCGCTACGGGCCGGGCGGCTCGCGCGACCTCGGCGAGTTCGACGCCGTCGTCGCGTTCTTCTCGCTGCTGATGCTGCCGCGCCCGGAGATCCCGTACGCGCTGCGGGCGCTGCGCGGGCTGCTGAGACCGGGCGGGCTGCTGGCCCTGGCCATGGTCGAGGCGGACATCGACGACTTCGCGATCCCGTTCCTGGGCAACTCGGTGCGGGTATCCGGTTACCTGCGGGAAGAACTGCGGCGGGTCGTGCAGGACGCGGGCTTCGAGATCACCGGGGAGGACTCGCACTCGTACGCCCCGGCCAGCACGGACGTACCACCGGAGATCCAGCTCTATCTGCACTGCCGACGACGTGTCTGACACTCGGTGCGCCCGGACGAACAGGGCGCATGGCCCCGGACGGATGGAAACCCACGCGTGACGGAGCACCCCACCTCCCACAACGAGCGGCAGGCCACCAGCCCTGCCGCCGCCTCGGGCGCGCATACGCCCGAGGACGCGCACGGCGCGGTCCCGGACCCGCGGACCGCCGTGCGCCGAGCCGACGCCCCCGGCCAGGAGCCGGGCGGCGGACGGCCTCGTCCGGCCTTTCCCGCGGCCGAGTCGGCCGGCGGCCCCGTCTCCGGCCAGGCCCGGGACAACACCCCGGGCCGGGGTGTCGTCGCGGGCGGGGACGGCGCCCAGGACCGCGGCGACGACGCCTCGCGCCATACGAGGAGACGCGGCCGTGCCGCGGATCCCGGCGGCGGTGCGGCGGGCGGCGAGTCGGCCAACGAGGCGGTAAACGAGCACCCGGCGCAGCCGGAGCACGGCACACCGGAGGGCGAACCAGTGTGGGACGCGGACCGCAACGCCGCCAGGGGCGCGGCACACGGGCCCGGAGCGCGGGACGGCGCTCCCGGCCCCGGCGCCGAGCCCCCGGCCGCCGGGGGCGGCACGGGCGGGCGGCCAGGGCGTGACGCCCGGGGAGCCACCCGGCGCGGCGCGGCCGCGGGCGAACACCCCCCGGCCGGGGTGGGTGACGCCCGGGCCGCGGCCGAGGTGGGCTACGGCACGCCCGAGGGCGGGGTGCCGGCGGTGCCCGCGGTCCCGGCTGTTCCCGCGGTGCCGCCGGGCGGCGGCCCCGTGGCCGCCGAGGCGGCCGCCGCGCGGGACCGGGGCGGTGACCGGCTGCGGTTCGTCGGGGCGGCGACCCGCCGGATCGCGCGCGGCATCGACCTGGACGAGATCGTGCTGGGCCTGTGCCGGGCCACCGTGCCGACCTTCGCCGACGCGATCCTGGTCTATCTGCGCGACCCGCTCCCGGTCGGCGACGAGCGCCCGGTCGGCCCGGTCGTGCTGCGGCTGCGCCGCACCGACCGCATCCCGCTGGACCCGGACACCGAGAGCGGGCGGCTGCCGCTGCTGCCCTCGCAGCCGGATCTGTCGCCCGCCGTGGGCGGCGGCCCGGCGGCCGAGCTGTGCGAGGTGGAGGCGGGCGGTCCGCTGAACGAGGTGCTGCGCGGGGTGCGGCCGGTCTTCGGCGACTCCTCGGCGGCCCGGGCCGCGCTGCCCGAACTGCTGGGCGAGAACACGTCGGTGGCCACGGGCCAGCGCACGGTCCTGGCGCCGCTGCGGGGGCGGCGCCGGGTGATCGGCGCCGCTGTGTTCGTACGCCGCCCGGACCGGCCGCCGTTCGAGCCGGACGATCTGCTGGTCGCGGCCCAGCTGGCCACGCACACCGCGCTCGGGGTCGACAAGGCGGTGCTGTACGGCCGCGAGGTGTACATCGCCGACGAGCTTCAGCGCACCATGCTGCCCGACTCGCTGCCGCAGCCCACCGGCGTGCGGCTGGCCAGCCGCTATCTCCCGGCCGCCGAGACCGCGCGGGTCGGCGGCGACTGGTACGACGCGATCCCGCTGCCGGGCAACCGCGTCGCGCTGGTGGTCGGCGATGTGATGGGCCACTCCATGACCTCGGCCGCCATCATGGGCCAGTTGCGCACCACCGCGCAGACCCTGGCCGGGCTCGACCTGCCGCCGCAGGAGGTGCTGCACCACCTCGACGAGCAGGCGCAGCGGCTGGGCACCGACCGCATGGCCACCTGCCTGTACGCGGTCTACGACCCGGTCGCGCACCGCATCGTGGTGGCCAACGCGGGCCATCCGCCGCCCCTGCTGCTGCACCGCGGCGGGCGCGCGGAGGTGCTGCGGGTGCCGCCGGGCGCGCCGATCGGGGTCGGCGGCGTCGACTTCGAGGCGGTCGAGCTGGACGCGCCCGCGGGCGCCACCCTCATGCTCTACACCGACGGCCTGGTCGAGTCGCGGATGCGGGACGTGTGGACCGGGATCGAGCAGCTCCGCGAGCGCCTGACGGCGACCGCCCGGCTCACCGGCCCCAACCCGCCGCCGCTGGAGCCGCTGTGCGACGAGGTGCTGGACATGCTCGGCCCGGGCGACCGGGACGACGATGTGGCCCTGCTGGCGGCCCGCTTCGAGGGGATCGCGCCGAGCGATGTCGCCTACTGGTTCCTGGATCCCAAGGCGCAGACGGCCGGACAGGCGCGCCGGCTGGCGCGGCGGGCGCTGGCCCGGTGGGACCTGGAGGATCTGACCGACGCGGTGGAGCTGCTGGTGAGTGAGGTGATCACCAATGCCGTGCGGTACGCGGAGCGGCCGGTGACGCTGCGGCTGCTGCGGACGGACGTGCTGCGCTGCGAGGTCGGGGACGATGTCCCGCAGCTGCCGCGGCTGCGCCAGGCACGCCCGTCCGACGAGGGCGGGCGCGGGCTGTACCTGGTCAACCGGATGGCGCGGCGGTGGGGCGCGACGCGGCTGAGCACGGGCAAGGTCGTGTGGTTCGAGCTGGCGATGCCACCGCGGTCCTGAGACGCGCGGCACACGCGGCGGCGGGCGGGGCCTTCTCGGCCCCGCCCGCCGTCGCGTATCGGATGATCCCGGTGTGGGGGTCAGCCGTGCTTCTTGCTCGGGCCCGTACTGCCGCCGTGGAAGCCGCGGGTGTCCACGGAGGGCGAGGTGGGCGGGGTCGTCGGCGGCGTGGTGGTGTCGGTCGACGACTCGCCGCCGGAGCTCGGGGGCGTCGTCGGCGGGGTGGTGGGCGCGGACGAGGAGGCCGTCGGGCTCTCGTCCGTGGGCGGGGCCGAGGTCGTCGGGTCCGCCGACTCACTGGCGGACGAGGAGGCGGCGGAGCTGCTGCTCGGCGGCGGCGGGACGGCCGCGCCCATGTCGGTGTCCAGGTCGAACTTGGCGGTCCCCTCGCCGTCGAGCGCCGACCCCATGTACGCGGCCCAGATCTGGGCCGGGAAGCCACCGCCGTTGACGCGCCCGCCGCCGGCGGTGCCGGTCAGCGTCACCTGCTTGCCGCCCTGGCCCTCGCCGAACATGCCGACCGAGGTGACCAGGTCCGGGGTGTAGCCGGTGAACCAGGCGGACTTGTTGTCGTCGGAGGTGCCGGTCTTGCCCGCGACGGCCTGGCCCTTCTGCTTGACGGCCGAGCCGGTGCCCTGGTCGACCACGCCGGTCATGACGGAGGTCACGGAGTCCGCCGCGGTGCGGCTGATCACCTCGTCGCCGGTGGTGTCGGGAAGTTCGACGGTCCGGTCGCCCTTCTCCGCCGACTTCAGGATGGTGGGAGTGACCTTCTTGCCGTGGTTGTCGAGGGTGGCGTAGACCCCGGCCATGTCCTTGGGGCTGGCGCCCATGACGCCCAGCGACATCGCGGGGGCCACGTCGAAGCCGCCCGCCTTGGCGTTCATGCCCAGGTCGGTGGCGGTCTTCTTCACCTTGCTCAGGCCGACGTCCACCGCCATCTGCGCGAAGACCGAGTTGACGGAGTTGTTCATCGCGGTCTGGACGGTGATCCGGCCGTAGTCCCTGTTGTCCTCGTTCGGCGGCGCGAACCCGACCTCGCCGCCGTCCTGGCCCTTGACCGGCCGCTTGCTGTCGCCGTCGTAGACGGTGTTGGCCCGGATCGGGGTGCCGTCCTCGGTGGTGGATTCGTTCTCCAGCGCGGAGGCGAGGATGAGCGGCTTGAAGGTCGAGGCGGGCTGGTAGTCCGCGCGGGTGGCGTTGTTGGTCCAGTGCTTGGTGGCGCCCGCGCCGCCGTACATCGCCACGATCGCGCCGTTCTTCGGGTTCACCGAGACCGCGCCGACCTGGGCGTGCTTGTCGACGGTGCGCGCCTTCGGCTTGAGCTTGTCGGTCAGCTGGGTGCGGACCGCCTTCTCCAGCTCCTGCTGCTTCTTCTTGTCGATGTTGAGGGTGATCGTCCAGCCGCCGGCCGCGAGTTCGTCCTCGCTCACCCCGGACTTGGCCAGCTCCTGCTTGGCGAGCTCGACGAAGTAGCCCGCCTGGCCGTCGACGCCGGGGGTGGGGCGGGGGTCGTCGGGAACGGGGAACTTCAGGCCCGCGCGCTCGCCCGCGTCCAGCCAGTGCTTCTCGACCATGTTGTCCAGGACGTAGTTCCAGCGCTGCTCGACCAGCCGCTTGCCGTTGGGACCGGCCACCGAGTAGTCGTACTGGCTGGGGGCCTGGAGCACCGCGGCGAGGTAGGCGCCCTGCGCCACGGTGAGCTTCTCGACGTCCTTGTTGTAGTACGCGCGGGCGGCGGCCTGGATGCCGTACGCGCTGCGCCCGTAGTAGCTGGTGTTGATGTACCCCGCGAGGATGTCGTCCTTGGACTCCTGCTGGTCGACCTTGAGGGAGATCACCAGCTCCTTCAGCTTGCGGCTGACGGTCTGTTCCTGGCTGAGGTAGTAGTTCTTGACGTACTGCTGGGTGATGGTCGAGCCGCCCTGCTTGCCCCGGCCCAGCAGCGTGTTGATCATGCCGCGCGCGGTGCCCGTGAACGAGACGCCGGGGTCGCTGTAGAAGTCCTTGTTCTCGGCGGCGACAAAGGTGTGCTGCACCTCTTTGGGGATCTTCGACAGCGGTACGGACTCACGGTTGATCTTGCCCGTCTTGGCCATGATGCTGCCGTCGCTGTACTTGTAGACGTTGGCCTCCGCCGTGGCCAGGGCGTTGGCGTTGGGTACGTCGACCCAGAAGTAGAGCACGATGAAGGCGCCGATGAGCAGCAGTCCCATCGAGAGGAAGTAGCCCAGCACCATCTTCCAGGTGAAGAAGCGGCGTATACCGGTCTTCTTACCGGCCTTCTTGCCACCCTTCCCGGCTCTGCGAGCGCTTTTCTGCCGCGCCCGCCGCTCTTCGGCTCTGCCCATCTCTCCCGCCGCTCCCGCCGCTCCCGTACGTCAGCCCCCAACTCAGCTCATGAAGCTAACACCGCAACTGACGTCAAATACTCATCGATCAAGCTTTTTCCGAAGGTGACAAACAGCACCCACCCTGTGGGAACTGACGTCTGGCCGCGGCCAAGGGTTGCCTTCCGCCATAAATCTGCTATCACTTTGATAGAAGGCCGAACGGCCCCGCACCACCCAGCACCAGCGAAAACGGGGGAACTCCATGCCCGACATGACCGATATCACACCTGCCGCCGACATACCGGAGCAGCCCAGGACCCCGGTGCGTGAGCGCCCCGCGCGCAGCATCAGCGGCGGGCTCGCGCTGCTGCTCAGCCTGGCCGGCCTGGCCGCGGGCCCCATCCTCATCGCGGCCGGAGCCGACACCTCCGAATACGCCTACGAGGACAACAGCAACCCCGGGCTCATCACGCTCGGCATCTTCGTGATCATCGCCTCCTTCATCTCGATGCGCGGACTGTGCGCGATCGCCCCCGGCCAGGCCCGCGTCGTCCAGCTCTTCGGCCGCTACAAGGGCACCATCCGCACCGAGGGGCTGCGCTGGGTCAACCCGTTCACCAGCCGCAAGAAGATCTCCACCCGGGTGCGCAACCACGAGACCCCGGTGCTCAAGGTCAATGACGCGTACGGCAACCCGATCGAGCTCGCCGCCGTCGTCGTCTGGCGGGTCGAGGACACCGCGCAGGCGGTGTTCGAGGTGGACGACTTCCTGGAGTTCGTCTCCACCCAGACCGAGGCCGCGGTGCGCCATATCGCCATCGAGTACCCGTACGACGCGCACGACGAGGACGCGCTGTCGCTGCGCGGCAACGCCGAGGAGATCACCGAGAAGCTGGCGCACGAGCTGCACGCGCGGGTCGAGGCGGCCGGGGTGCGCATCGTCGAGTCGCGCTTCACCCATCTCGCGTACGCCCCCGAGATCGCCTCCGCGATGCTCCAGCGCCAGCAGGCGGGCGCGGTGGTCGCGGCGCGCCGGCAGATCGTGGACGGCGCGGTCGGCATGGTCGAGGCGGCGCTGGCCCGGATCTCCGAGGAGCAGATCGTCGAGCTGGACGAGGAGCGCAAGGCGGCGATGGTCAGCAATCTGCTGGTCGTGCTGTGCGGCGACCGCGCCCCGCAGCCGGTCCTCAACACGGGCACGCTCTACCAGTGACGGAGAGCGGCGAGCGGGACGAGGCCGCGGAGCCGGACGCGCGCGAGGGCGCGCGCCGGGCTCCGCGGCAGCGCAAGCAGATGCTGCTGCGGCTCGACCCCGCGGTCCATGACGCGCTGGCGCGCTGGGCCTCGGACGAGCTGCGCAGCGCCAACGCGCAGATCGAGTTCCTGCTGCGGAAGGCGCTCGCGGAGGCGGGGCGGCTGCCCCGCTCCGCGGCCCCCATCCCCCGCCGCGGCCGCCCGCCCCGAGCCCCTCATCCCCCGGAGCCCGACCCCTCAGAGGGCTGAGCGGCCTCGGGGAAGTGGTGCACGCCCACCCCTACCTCCCCGAGGCCGCTCAGAAAGCTGATGAAGATCTGGTTGAGGGGCCACCCGACCATGGGCCGGGAGGCCACACGTCCGCCCACTCCTGACCGTGGCCCGGAGTGGGGCCGGTCAGGCGGAGATCGCGCCCGTACGGGCCGCGAACTCCCGCACCCCGGATACGCGGGCCGGTGCGTAGAGCAGATCGGCGGTGAGCGCCCGAAGCGCCGGCCGCCGTACCTCCTGCGGCGCTTCCTGCTCGACACGCCGCAGCGCCGCGAAGGTCTGCCTACCGTCCCGGAGGGCGTGCCACATGCGGGCGGTATCGGTCCAGAAGCGGGCGCGCCGCTCCGGCGTCGGCATGCTGTCGACGTTGATCCGCCGCGCCACGCTCACTCCCTCGTCCGGGGTGCCGAGCGCGTTGAGAACGCCGATACGGTAGACGTCGACCTGCGCGCGCGTCGCATCGACGGTGAACAGCCCGGACGGTGTCGCCTCGCGGCGGGCGGTCTCTTCCTTGGCCGCGTCGAGGAGATCCAGCGCGGTAGTGCGGTCTCTGCCCGTCGCCGCGCTGTACGCCGCGGTGAGCAGGAGCGTCGTACGGACCGCTCCCGTCTGCTCCTGCCCGCCGTCGAGGTCTGCGGCCTCGCGGGTGAGGAGCTGCACAGCGGAGGGGCAGCTCCCTGAGCGGCGCATCGTGATCGCCAGCACACGGGAGGCCTCCCCGACGGGCACCGGGTGCCCGGAGGCGCGGGCCGCGGTGAGCGCGCGGTCGGCGGCGGCCCAGGCTGCATCGCTGTGGTGCTTGAGCGCGAGCTCCGCGGCGAGGATGTATGAGCGGGCGAGGACGACGCTCGCCTTCTCCCGGTCGTGCCCTGTCGCCTCCTCCCACGTCGCGGAAGCGGCGGCGAGGAGGGACGGGAGAGAGCGGCCTAGGGCGGTGTACCGAGCGGCGCGGAAGTCCGCCCGCGCGCTCGCCGTCTCCTGCACCAGCCGCGCCAGCGGCACCGGGGCGACGGCGGGGAGCCGGAAGAGGTAGTCCTCAAGAGGCGCGGCCGGGTCGCCCCCGGTGGGTGAGGCGCTCGCCGCAGGGGCGCCGAACGCGGCCGTCACTCCGATCGCTGCCGCACCGGTGAGCAGGTTCCTACGACGCACCGCATCCTCCTCGTCCGCTGGACGCCCCACCGTATCGATCGGGGCCGGGCTGGGGACAGGAGTCCCGCCCAGCCTGTCGAGTGGGATGTTGAGGAACGCGGCGAAGGCAAGGAGCCGGTCGTACTCCAGCCGCATTCGGCCGGCCTCGATCCGGGAGACCGCGCTCGCTGAGTAGCCGACGACTTTCCCGACCTGGGTCTGCGTGAGCCGGGCACGGCACCGCGCGCTGCGGAGTTCGGCCCCGATCTCTCGCGCGATTCTGGTGACGTCCATAGGCGCCTCCTACGGAACGGCGGGAGCAATGACGCTAGTGCCAACTCCCCAGTGCGGGGAGGGCGTACGGATGCATGCCGTGTGCGGGCCTCGCACACCGTGTGCGGACCGGCGCCGGGTACCTCCCGGCCCCGGTGGCGGGCCCGCATGGTGAGTTCACGCCCGGCCGATCGGCCCGGGAGCTCCGTTTGACGGCACGGTCAACGCCGGGCCGTCTCCTTCCCTCCATGGAGGCATCTATGGAACACGTACTCGTGACCGGTGGGGCGGGCTTCATCGGCTCGCACTTCGTCAAGCGCATCCTTGCGGCGGACGACGTCGCGACCGTGACCGTCCTCGACGCCCTCACCTACGCCGGCCACATCGAGAACCTGGGGACGGCGTTCTTCAACCCGAAGCTGACATTCGTCCACGGCAACATCCTCGACGCCGAACTCGTAGGCGGTCTGATGGCCGCGCACACGGCGGTCGTACACTTCGCCGCGGAGTCCCACGTCGACCGCTCGTTTTTCGCGGCCGGGACGTTCCTGGAGACGAACGTCCGCGGCACGCAGACCCTCCTCGACGCCGCGATGCGGCACGAGGTGCAGAAGTTCGTGCACGTCTCGACAGACGAGGTGTACGGCCCGCTCCTGGAAGGCATGGCCACCGAGGAGTTCCCGCTCCGTCCGTCCGTCCCCTACGCCGCGTCGAAGGCCGCGAGCGACCTCATCGCCCTTAGCTACTTCCAGACGTACGGCGTGCCGGTGTGCGTGACGCGGTCCTCGAACAACTACGGCCCGTACCAGCACCCCGAGAAGATCATCCCCCTGTTCGTCACCCGGCTCCTGCGCGGTGAGCCGGTCACCCTCCACGGTCGGGGCGAGCACGTCCGCAACTGGCTCCACGTCGAAGACAACTGCGCCGGCGTCGAGGCCGTCCTCCAGAGCGGAACCCCCGGTGAGGTCTACAACCTCGGCGGCGGAACCGACCTCACCGGCCGGGAGCTCACCGAGCGCCTGCTCCGCATCTGCGGCGCGACCCGGGAGGCGGTCACCTACGTCCCCGACCGGCCGGCGAATGACCTGCGGTACTCGATCGACTGCTCGAAGGCCTCCGCCCAGCTCGGGTACCGGCCCGCCCGGGACCTGGAGGGCGGGCTCGCCGAGGCCGCTGACTGGTACCGCCGCAACCCCGACCGGTGGGCGCCGCTCATGCGGAATCCGCAGGCCGCACCTCCGCCCGCGCGGCGCGCCGTGCCCGCCGCTCCGGCCGGGCGGTGACCGACGTGGCGAAGCGCATCCTCGTGACCGGGGTCGGCAGCACTCCCGGCTTCGACCTCGCCCGGTCCCTCCAGCAGCTCGGCTGCAAGGTCCTCGCGGCCGACGCGGACCCGCACGCGGCTGGGCTCCTCCTCCCGGAGGTCACCGCGCACGTCCTCCCACCCGCGGCGGACGCCGCGTACCGGGCGGCCGTACTCCGGCTGTGCGCGAAGGCCCGCCCGGACGCCGTCCTCTCGACGGTTGAGCGGGAGCTCCCGAGGCTCATCGCCCTCCGCCGCCCCCTGGCGAACCTTGGCGTCACCACCTGGCTCCCGACCCGGGAGGCGGCGACGGCGTGCGGAGACAAAGCCCGGTTCGCCGCTGTGCTGGCCAAGCACCGGGTGCCGACACCTCGCACTGTCCTCCCGGACGAGCTCGACAGCGCGCCGGACGGCCTCCTCGTCGTCAAGCCTCGGTATGGGCAGGGCGCAAAGGGCGTGCATGTGTGCCGGACGCGGGAGCAGGCCCGGGTGTTATGCGAGCTCGTCCCGGCGCCGGTCGTGCAGGAGCACGTCCGCGGCCGGGAGTTCACCGCGGATTGCCTCGTTGACCGTGCCGGTCAGGCCTCGGTGATCCTCCGGTACCGACTCTTGGTCAAGGGCGGGCTCGCCGTCGTCTCCCGCACGTTCGCCGACCCCGAGGCGGCCAAGTGCGTCCGGGCGGCGCTCACCGCGACCGGGGTCACCGGGGCGTGCTGCGTCCAGGGCTTCATCCGCGACGAGGAGGGCCCGGAGCAGGTCGTCATCACCGAGGCGAACGCCAGGGTCGGCGGAGGCTTCCCCGCCTCCGTCGCGGCCGGCGCGGACTACGTCGGGCAGTACCTCCGCGGCCTCTTCCGCCAGGACGTCGACCATGACCGGCTCACGTACAAGCCGGAGATCACCCTCACGAAGTACGTCGAGACGCTGACCACCAGCGAAGGGACCCCGCGATGACCCGCACCGCATCCCCGGACCTCGCGCGGAACGGGCGCCCGTACCTCTACGGCGGCGAGGAGGCCGCTATCGCCTCGATGTTGAGCGCCGGGCAGTACAACCACGGCGCGGTCACGGAGGAGTTCGAGCAGCGCGTTGCCGGGTTCCTCGGGGTGTCGGAGGTCGTCGCGGTCGCCTCCGGCACGGCCGCCCTCCACGTCGCCATGCTCGCCGCCGGCGTCGGCCCCGGACACGATGTCCTGGTGCCCTCCTTCACGTTCTGCGCGACCGTGCAGGCGATCATCGCGACGGGGGCCCGGCCGCGGTTCATCGAGGTCAACCCCCGCACGTGCTGCGTCGAGCCCGCCGAGGTCCTGGGCGCCCTCACTCCGCATACCCGCGCCGTCATGCCGGTTCTCTACGGGGGCCGGGCAGTCGACCTCACTCCGGCCCGGCCCGCGCTGGACGAGCAGGGCGTGACCGTCGTCGAGGACGCGGCGCAGGCCTTCGGCTCCTGCCAGGGAGAGCGCCGGGTCGGCGCGACCGGCGTGGTGACGTGTTTCTCCTTCGGCCCGGTGAAGAACCTCACGTGCGGGCTCGGCGGCGCGATCGTGCCCCGCACGCCACTGGAGGCCGACACCTGTCGGCGGCTGCGCGGCCTCGGCATCATCGAGTCCGCGGCCCGGCGCGCCGAGGCGACGACATACACCGTTGACGGGTTCGGGCTGCGCGTGCAGATGTCGCCGCTCAACGCCGCCGTCGGGCTGGTGCAGCTCGACCACTTCGCGGAGGCGGAGACCCGGCGCCGCTCCTTGTGGCGGGCCTACGCCGCCGCGCTGGAGGGGGTCGGCGGCATCGCCCTGGTCGACGCCGACGTGCCGCGCACCGTGCCGCCGATGTGCGCCGTCCGCGTCCTCGACGGCCGCCGCGACGCGGTGTTCCGCGCGCTGCGGGAACGCGGCATCGGCGTCGGCGTGCACTACCCGCCGAACCACACGCAGCCGGCCTTCTCCGCCTGGCACCGGCCGCTGCCGGTCACCGAGCGCCTGGGACGGGAGATCATGACGTTGCCGTTCCACCAGCACCTCACGGAGGTGGACGCTCGGCACGTCGCCGGCGAGCTCCGGCAGGTCCTCGCGGCGGGGGCCGGCCAGTGACCCCCGGCCGCGGCGGCTGCTGACGGTGTGCCTCGGGAACCGCTGCCGCCTAGCGCTGGCCGCGCTCATTCTCGCCGACGAGGCGACCGCGCCGAAGCTCGGCCTCTACCTCGATGACCGAGACGTCCCCGACCCCTGGGGCAAGGAGCCGGATGCCTTCGCCGACGTCGTCCGCCTCATCGAGAACGGGGCCCCGCAGCACCTCCCGTAGACCCGGCCCCGGCCGGTCAGCCGCCGGACGCGGCGGACAGGAGCACGTCTACGAGCCTGTCCGCCGCGTCCGGCCGCCCGTGCACCCGGGCCGCCTCCGCCATCCCCGCGCGCCGCGCCGGATCGGCCAGCAGCGGTCCGAGAGCATCCCGCAACCGCACCGCGGTGACCTCCCCCTCAAGAGCGACCGCAGCCCCTGCCTCCTCCAGGTAGCGGGCGTTGTGCGCCTGTTCGTTCCCAGCCGAGGAGGCGAGCGGCACGAACACGGCCGGCTTACCGAGGGCGGTGAGCTCCGCGAGGGTGCCGGCGCCGCTGCGAGAGACCACGACGTCGACGAGCGCCAGGACGTCGGGTAGCTCTGGGCCGACGAACCCAGTGAGGAAGTACCGGCCAGCGAGCTGCGGCGGGAGCCCGGCCGCGCTCGCGCGCAGGGCCTCGACGTTCGCCGGCCCGCATTGGTGCACCACGTTCGCGCGCTCCAGCAGCCAAGGGAGGGCGTCCCGCACAACGTTGTTGATCTGCTGCGCGCCCTGGGCGCCGCCGGTGACGTAGAGCGTCGGGAGCTGCCGGTCGAAGCCGGTCAGCCCGAGCGCGGTGATTGCTTTTTCCGCGTGGCCGGCCAGCACCTCCGGGCGGACCGGGTTCCCGGTGACGACGGCCGCAGACCGTACGGCCTCCGGGAGGAGCGGGAGCGTCGACTCCGACGACACGGCGATGCGCGTCGCCGAGCCAGCCAGCTTCCGGTTCGCCAGCCCGAGCCGCACCGTCTGTTCATGCAGCACCAGCGGGCGCTTGCACATCCGCGCGGCAAGCCCGGCCGGGACGGCGACGTACCCGCCGGTCGCAAGGACAACGTCCGGCCGGAAGTCCGACACGATTTTGCGGGCTTGGGCGACACCGAGCGGCACGCGCGCCATGTCCTTGACGTTCGCCGGGCTGATCATCTTGAGCGGGTTCGCAGACCGGCGAATCTTGCCCGTCGCGACCGTCTTGAAGGCGATGCCCTCGGCCGGGGCGACGCGAGCCTCCAGACCGTCGGGCGTGCCGATCCAGAGGACATCGAGAGCGCGGCCGTCGGCCGCCAGCCGGGCCTGCAATGCCCGGACCGCGGTGAGCGCGGGGTAGGTATGGCCGCCGGTACCACCCCCCGTGACGATGAGGCGGAAGGTGCTCGGCAGGCGGGAAGCAGGTTCGTTCACCCCGCGCACCCTAGTAGCTCCCGCCCGACCCGGATGTGCATTCCGGAGGGTCCGCCCGGAGGTCTGGGGCGGAGCCCCCCGGCGCGGCGAAGCCCAACGCGGCGGAGCCGCACATGGACAGGGGCTCGACACCGCGGAACCGGGCGGGCTTGCGAGGCTACCCCTCTCACCTGCGGAAACGCCCAGCCTCGCGCATCTATACACACGAGGTATACGCATGGTGTAGAGTGCTGCGCATGTCAATCGGCCACACCCTGCTCGGACTCCTGGAGTCCGGCCCGCGCCACGGCTACGACCTCAAGCGGGCCTTTGACGAGAGATTCGGGCACGACCGCCCGCTGCACTACGGACAGGTCTACTCGACCATGTCCCGGCTCCTGAAGAACGGCCTCGTCGAGGTCGACGGCATCGAGCACGGTGGTGGCCCCGAGCGCAAGCGCTACGCCATCACCGAGGCCGGCATCACCGACGTGGAGCAGTGGCTCCGGCAGCCAGAGAAGCCCGAGCCGTACCTCCAGTCCGTCCTCTACACCAAGGTCGTCCTCGCGCTGATGACCGGCCGGGACGCCGCGGACCTGCTCGACGTGCAGCGTGCCGAGCATCTGCGCCTGATGCGCGAGCTCACCCAGCGCAAGCGCACCGGCGACCTCAGCGATCAGCTCATCTGCGACCACGCCCTCTTCCACCTCGAGGCCGACCTGCGCTGGCTGGAGCTCACCGCCGCGCGCCTCGGCCAACTCGCCAAGGCGGTAACCCCATGACTCCCGCAGGCTCGCTTCTCATAGCCGAAGGGCTGAACAAGGCCTACGGCCCGACCCCCGCCCTGGACGGCGCCGACTTCTCGATCCACGCGGGCGAGGTCGTGGCCGTCATGGGCCCCTCGGGGTCCGGCAAGTCGACCCTGCTCCACTGCCTCGCCGGGATCGTCACCCCGGACTCCGGCACCGTCCAGTACGGCGGGCGGCTGCTGTCCGCCATGCCCGACTCCCAGCGCAGCGCGCTGCGCCGCAGCGAGTTCGGCTTCGTCTTCCAGTTCGGCCAGCTGGTCCCCGAGCTGAGCTGTGTGGAGAACGTCGCGCTGCCGCTGCGGCTGACCGGCGTGGGGCGCAAGGAGGCGGAGAGCCGCGCGCTGGTCTGGCTGGAGCGGCTGGAGGTCGCCGATGTGCGCGACAAGCGGCCCGGCGAGGTCTCCGGCGGCCAGGGACAGCGGGTCGCCGTGGCCCGCTCGCTGGTCACCGGCCCGCGCGTGCTGTTCGCCGACGAGCCGACCGGCGCACTCGACTCGCTCAACGGCGAGCGGGTGATGGAGCTGCTGACCGAGGCCGCCCGCGAGACCAACGCGGCAGTCGTCCTGGTCACCCACGAGGCGCGCGTCGCCGCGTACTCCGACCGCGAGGTCGTCGTACGGGACGGCAAGGCGCGGGACATGGCGGGCGCCCGATGAGCGCCGGCCATGTGACCCCGCTGCGGGCTGCGGAGCAGGCGGAACAGCCCCCCGGCGGAGCGCCCCCGGCGCCCCCCGCCCGCCCGGAGCCCCGCCAGCCGGTCGGGCTGCGCCGCTGGGCCGCCGACCTGGCGACGGGGGCGCGCTTCGCGGTCGGCGGCGGCCGGGAGAGCTGGACCAGGACGCTCCTGACGGCGGTCGGCGTCGGGCTCGGCGTGGCGCTGCTGCTGGTCGCCGCCGCCGTCCCGCATATCGTCTCCGCGCGCGACGACCGCACCAGCGCCCGCTCCTACACGAACGGCTACACGAGCAACGTCAAACCGGGCCCCAACACCGTGCGGCTCGGCTTTGGAAGCACCACCTTCCGCGGCTCCGACATCACGGGGCTCCTGCTGGCCCCCGACGGCGACCGGCCGGCCCTGCCCCCGGGCGTCGACCGGATCCCCGCGACCGGCGAGATGGTGGTCTCCCCCGCCCTGAAGAAGCTGCTCGCCGACGGCGACAACAAGCTGCTCAGGGAACGCCTCGACTACAAGATCGTCGGCACCATCGGCGACGAGGGACTGGCCGGACCGGCCGAGCTCTTCTACTACGCGGGCGTCGGACCCGACGCCGTCGAGGGCGCCGGCAACCGTCTCGACCACTGGGGTGACAACTCCCCGAAGCAGGAGCAGGAGCTGGACCCGGTCCTGCTGATGCTGATCGTCGTGGGCTGTGTGGTGCTACTCCTGCCCGTGGCCATCTTCATCGCCACCGCCGTACGCTTCGGCGGCGAGCGCCGCGACCGACGGCTCGCCGCGCTGCGCCTGGTGGGCGCCGACAGCCGGATGACGCGGCGGATCGCGGCCGGCGAGGCACTGGTCGGCTCCCTCCTCGGACTCGTGGTCGGCACCGGGATCTTCCTGCTGGTCAGGCAGTTCATCGACGGGGTCGCGGTGTTCGGCACCAGCGTCTTCTCCTCCGACGTCCAGCCCTCGGCCGCCATCACCACGCTGATCATGGTCGCGGTGCCCACCTGCGCCGTCGTGGTCACCCAGATCGCGCTGCGCAGTATCACCATCGAACCGCTCGGCGTCGTACGCAACACCGCGCCCAAGCCGCGTCGCCTGTGGTGGCGGCTGCTGTTCCCCGTCCTCGGCCTCGCGCTGCTGCTGCCGCGCCTCAGCTCGGGAACGGGGAGCAGCGACGGCGACATGTACCAGGTCGCGGCCGGTGCGGTGCTGATGCTCGTCGGCATCACCGCGCTGCTGCCGTGGCTGGTCGAAGCCGTCGTCAAGCGCTTCGGTGGCGGCCCCGTCCCCTGGCAGCTCGCCACCCGGCGGCTCCAGCTCAGCAGCGGCGCCGCCTCGCGCGCGGTCAGCGGCATCACGGTCGCGGTGGCCGGCGCGATCGCGATCACCATGCTCTTCGCCGCCGCGGAGAGCGACAACACCACCTCCACCGGACAGGACCCGACCCGCGCCGATGTGGTGGCGTACATCCCGGTGGACACCGGCGCGCAGGCGCGGGACGCCATCGCGCAGTACACCGGCACCAAGGGCGTGCGCGACGCGCTCGGCGTCACCGAAGGAATGGTCAGCGACCCGAACAGCAAGGTCAAGGCCCCGGGCGACATCCCGGTCCAGAGCGTGATGGTCGGCGACTGCCGCACGCTGAAGGAGCTGGCGCGGATCGGCGACTGCCGCGACGGCGACGTCTTCGTCACCAAGCCCGCCGAGTTCGACGACAAGGACACCTACTTCACCCAACCGGGCGCGACGGTCAACCTCAACTTCGACGAGGACTACAACCCCTCCCGCAGCAAGCCGCTGCTGTGGACGATCCCCAAGTCCACGCCCGTCGTGGACCTCAAGAAGGACCCGCGGGGCAGCGAGCACTCCGGCATCCTGGCCACCCCGGGCGCGCTGGACATCGCCGACCTGGACGAGCCCTCGGTGCAGATGATGCTCCGGCTCGACCCGAAGGTCCCGGACGCCATCGAGTACGCCCGCAACACGGCTGCCCGGCTCTCCTCCCAGCCGGACACCTACGAGCTGCAGAGCACCAAGCAGTCGGACGAGTTCCGGACCATCAAGCGCGGCCTGTTCATCGGCGCCTCGGCCACCCTGCTGCTGATCGGCGCGAGCATGATCGTCTCCATGCTGGAGCAGCTGCGCGAACGCAAGAAGCTCCTCTCGGTCCTGGTCGCCTTCGGCACCCGCCGCGCGACTCTCGGCTGGTCCGTCCTGTGGCAGACCGCGATCCCGGTGGTCCTGGGCCTGGCCCTGTCGGTCGCGGGCGGCATCGCCCTGGGGGCGATCCTGCTCAAGATGGTCGACGAGCCGATCGCCGTGGACTGGGCGAGCGTCACCACGATGACCGGCATCGGCGCGGGCGTGATCCTGCTGGTGACCCTGGTCAGCATGGGGCCGCTGTGGCGCATGATGCGGCCGGAAGGGCTCCGTACGGAGTAGCGCACGATCGGCGCGCTTGTTGCCGCCGGGCCCTTCCCACCTGGGGAAAGGGCCCGGCGGTCGGGTGTTTCGGGGTTTATGCCACCCGTTGGAGTGAATCCCGTCTTACGGGACACATGACGGTGGCGCGGCCACGACGATGGTCTCGACAGCCGCTGGGAGGCCCGCTTTGTCCGCAACCGCCGAGCCGCGTGTTAAGCGCAAGCCGCTGACTCTGCTCGAGGAAGCCAACCTGCTCATGGACCGGCTCCCGGGGTGGCGAGCCGAGATCATCGGCGGAGTGCTCACCGTGACCGCTCTCCCCGATATGTCGCATGCGGTGGTCCTGACCGACCTTATGGGGAACTTCTTCGCAGCGGACCTTCATGGGCAGGAAACGGAGGTAATCCAGAGGATCGGCGTGTGGCTGCCGACCGGACCGGACGACTACGCCATTCCGGACCTCGCGATCGTGGACGCCGACATCATGGAGCACCAGCGTGAGAACAACTGCTACGGCCCGGAAGTATTCCGTCTGATCGTCGAAGTCACCTCGAACAACTACAACAACGACCTACGGAACAAGGTTGCCGTATACGCCGAGGCCAAGATCCCGGTGTATCTGATCGTCAACCGCAAGCACGGCCAGGTCCATGTGCTGACCGACCCCGGCGCGGGCGGATACGACACCCACTGTGTCCATGCTCCCGGCGAGCAGATCACCCTCCCCGACTCGATCGGTGCCAAGGTCACCCTCGATGTGTCCGAGCTGTTGCAGGCGGGACGGCAAAAGGGCTGACCCGCTACCCCTTGACGATCCGCACCGGCAACACCCCCATCGCCTCCCGCAGCGCCCCCGCGAACGCCTCGAACTCCTCCTGCCGCGCCGCCCCCGCCCGCATCGCGAGCGCGATCCGGCGCGCGGGTGCCGGATCGGCGAAGTAGCCGGTGGCCAGCTGCTCACTGCGCCCCGTCTCCACGCGCAGCGCCGTACGCGGCAGCAGCGTCACCCCGAGGCCGCCCGCGACCAGCTGCACCAGCGTGGAGAGCCCGGCGGCGCTCGTGGTCACCGGGGCGCCCTCCGTACGGCCCGCCTCGCGGCAGATGTCCAGGGCCTGGTCGCGCAGGCAGTGGCCCTCGTCGAGCAGCAGCAGATCCAGCTCCTTCAGCGCCGCGCGAGGGATGTCGCTCCGTCCGCCGAGCCAGTGGTCCTGGGGCGTGACGAGCACGAAGTCCTCGTCGAACAGCGGTAGTTCGACCACCCCGGGGGCGGCCAGCGGGACCGCGAGCAGCAGCAGATCGAGCCGGCCCTGGGCGAGCCCGTCCAGCAGCGAGGCGGTCTGCTCCTCGTGTACCTGGAGGTCGAGCAGCGGATAGCGGCCGCGCACCAGCCGCAGCACGGTCGGCAGCAGATACGGCGCCACGGTCGGGATCACCCCGAGCCGCAGCACCCCGGTGAACGGCGCCCGCGCCGCCTCCGCCTCGTCCATCAGCGCGCCCACCGCTTCCAGCACCGTACGGGCGCGCGCCGCCAGCCGCTCCCCCGCCGGGCTGAGCAGCACCTTGCGCGTCGTACGCTCCAGGAGCTGCACCCCGAGCGCCTCCTCCAGCGCGGCCACGGCCCCGGAGAGCGCGGGCTGGCTCATGCCGATGGCGGCCGCGGCATCGCGGAAGTGCAGCTGCTCGGCGACCGCGGCGAACGCCCTGAGCTGGGCGAGGCTGGGCTGACGGGGCTTGCCCCCGGGTGTGGTCGGTGCGACCAACTGATAACCACCTCCGATCAAGAGCACCTAGTCTAGCTATTTCACTGATCAATGCCGAGTATGACAGGGTGGTTCAGTCCAACCCCGAGGAAACCACCCCATAAGGGTTTTCTCCGCTGAAAGCTGCAAGGAGAGCACGTGCTCACTGTCGGTGACAAGTTCCCCACGTACGATCTGACCGCCTGTGTGTCGCTGGAGAGCGGCAAGGAGTTCGAGCAGATCAACCACAAGTCCTACGAGGGCAAGTGGCGCGTCGTGTTCTTCTGGCCGAAGGACTTCACTTTCGTGTGCCCGACCGAGATCGCCGCGTTCGGCAAGCTGAACGACGAGTTCGCCGACCGTGACGCGCAGATCCTCGGTGTCTCCGGCGACTCCGAGTTCGTCCACCACGCCTGGCGCAAGGACCACGCCGACCTGCGTGACCTGCCCTTCCCGATGCTGGCCGACTCCAAGCACGAGCTGATGCGGGACTGCGGCGTCGAGGGCGAGGACGGCTTCGCGCAGCGCGCGGTCTTCATCGTCGACCCGAACAACGAGATCCAGTTCACCATGGTGACCGCCGGTTCCGTGGGCCGTAACCCCAAGGAGGTCCTGCGGGTCCTCGACGCCCTCCAGACCGACGAGCTGTGCCCGTGCAACTGGAGCAAGGGCGAGGACACCCTCGACCCGGTCAAGCTCCTCTCGGGCGAGTGAGCTGACCCGACCATGGCACTCGACGACCTGAAGTCCGCCCTGCCGGACTACGCCAAGGATCTCAAGCTCAACCTGGGCTCGGTCATCGGCAACTCCGACCTGCCGCAGCAGCAGCTGTGGGGCACCGTGCTGGCCTGCGCGATCGCCTCGCGATCGCCGCGCGTGCTGGCGGAGCTCGAGCCGGAGGCCAAGGCCAAGCTGACGCCCGAGGCGTACACCGCCGCCAAGTCGGCCGCCGCCATCATGGCGATGAACAACGTCTTCTACCGGACCCGGCACCTGCTGTCGGACCCGGAGTACGGCACCCTGCGCGCGGGTCTGCGGATGAACGTCATCGGCAACCCGGGCGTGGAGAAGACCGACTTCGAGCTCTGGTCGCTCGCGGTCTCCGCGATCAACGGCTGCGGCCAGTGCCTGGACTCGCATGAGCAGGTGCTCCGCAAGGCGGGCGTGGACCGTGAGACGGTCCAGGAAGCCTTCAAGATCGCCGCCGTGGTGCAGGCGGTCGGCACCACGCTCGACGCCGAGGCGACGCTGGCCGCGAACGGCTGACGGAAAACCCACGCGAGGGGCGGTCCCACCGGTTGGTGGGGCCGCCCCTCGCGTGCGTGCGGGTCAGGCCGGGGTGAGCCGGGCGCCACGGCGGGTGCCGAGCCAGCGGCCGTCGCGGACGACGACATGGCCCGACTGCATGACCCAGCGGATGCCGGCCGGGGTGCGCCGGGGCTCCTGATAGGTCGCGGTGTCGCCGACCGTGGCGGGGTCGAACGCCACCAGGTCGGCGACCAGGCCCGGAGCGATCCGCCCGCGCTCGGGCACCCCGAAGACCTCGGCGGTCAGCCCGGTCATCTTGTGGACGGCCGTCGCCAGGTCCAGCACACCGCGCTCACGCACATACCGGCCCAGCACCCGGGGGAAGCTTCCGTACAGCCTGGGATGCGGCTTGCCGCCCAGATCGATGGGCAGCCCGTCGGTGCACACGCTGGTACGCGGGGCGCGCAGCACCGTCTCCACGTCCCGCTCGTCCATGGAGAAGTCGACCATGTGCACCTGAAGGTCCTCGGTACGCAGCAGATGCACGATCACGTCGAACGGCGCCATGTCCAGCTTCTCGGCGAGCTGGGCGAGCGTGGCGCCCTCATGGGAGTGGCTGCGGGTCGAGGAGACCATGATCCGGTCGTAGCCGTCCCCCGCCACGATGTTCTCCCAGCCGTGGTCGGTGGGGTCCTCCACCTCCGCCCGGGCGCGCTCGATCTGCCGCGGGTCGGCCAGCCGCTGACGCAGCAGGGCGTCGTCGCCCTCCTGGAACCAGGGCGGCAGGACGGCGTGCAGCGTCGTCGAGCTGGCGTCGTAGGGGTAGACGTCCTGGTTGACGTCCACGCCTTCGGCACGGGCCCGGTCCAGTCGGGCGAGCGCGTCGTCCACGCCTCCCCAGAACGGCACGCCGGCCGCCTTGAGGTGCGAGACCTGCACGCGGCGGCCGGTGCGGGCGCCGAGCATGACCGCCTCTTCGACGCTGCGCCCCAGGTGGCGCCCCTCGTCACGCATGTGGGTGGCGTAGATACGGCCCTCGGGCAGCCGGCCGGCCAGGTCGACCAGGTCGTCCGGCTCGGTGTAGAGGCCCGGCGGGTAGATCAGCCCGCTGGACATCCCGAAGACCCCGGCCTCGACCGCCTCGTCGAGCAGCGCGCCCATCCGGCGGGCGTCGTCGCGGTCCGGCGGGCCGGGCCGGCCGCCCATGGCCGCCTCGTACAGTGCGCCGTGGCCGACCAGCGGGCAGTAGTGGGTCACGTAACCCGACGCGTCCAGCCGTTCGAAGAGGGCACCGAAGCCGCCGTACGGGCCCGGGTCCGGGCTCTGGCCGCAGTTGCCGACGATCTCGGTGGTGATGCCCTGGAGGATCTTGCTGGTGTCGTCCTCGCTCTCCAGCGGCGAGCCGTCGGCGTGCGAGTGGGGGTCGATGAAACCGGGCGCCAGCGCGAGGCCGGTGGCGTCGAGGGTGTCGTAGCCGTCCCCGGGGGCGAGGGTGCCGGGCGGCGCGACGGCGGCGATCCGGCCTGCGGCGACCGTGACATCGGCCGGTCGGGGCGCCGCCCCCGTACCGTCCAGCACCGTCGCACCGGTGATCAGGAGCGCGCCGCCGCGGGGAGTGGCGGACGCTCCGGAGGCCGCGGGCGGAGGGGAAGTGGCGGACACTCAGATCACCTTTCCGAGGAACGACTTGGTGCGCTCGTGCCGGGGACGCGTCAGCACCTCGTCCGGCGGACCGGACTCGACGACCACCCCACCGTCCATGAAGACCACCTGGTCGGCGACCTCCCGGGCGAAGCCGATCTCGTGGGTCACCACCACCATCGTCATGCCGGACGCGGCCAGGTCCCGCATCACGGTCAGCACCTCGCCGACCAGTTCGGGGTCGAGCGCCGACGTGGGCTCGTCGAAGAGCATCAGTTTGGGCTCCATCGCCAGCGAGCGGGCGATGGCGACGCGCTGCTGCTGACCGCCGGAGAGCTGGGACGGGTAGGAGTCGGCCTTGTCGGCCAGCCCGACCCGCTCCAGCAGTTCCCGGGCGCGGGCGACGGCGGCCTGCTTGCTCTGCTTCCGCACCCGGCACGGCGCCTCGATGACGTTCTCCAGCGCGGTCATGTGCGGGAACAGATGGAAGCGCTGGAAGACCATGCCGATGTGGGCGCGCCGGGAGGCGACCTCACGCGGCCGCAGTTCGTGCAGCACGTCCCCGTCCCGGCGGTAGCCGACCAGCTCGCCGTCGACGGACAGCAGGCCGCCGTCGAGGCGCTCCAGGTGGTTGACGCAGCGCAGAAAGGTGCTCTTGCCCGAACCGCTCGGCCCCAGGAGGCACAGGACCTCGCCATGCCCTACGGTCAGGTCGATGCCGCGGAGGATCTCACTGTCCCCGAAGCTCTTGCGGACGCCCTCCGCGACCAGCATGGGAGTGCTCATGCCTGCTCACCTCCGGTGGTGCGGGCGGCGCGGGGCCCGAAGCCGCCGCGCGATGCCGTGGTGCCGCGGCCGAAGCGCCGCTCGAGATAGCGCTGCCCGAAGGTGAGCACCGTGGTCAGCGCGAGGTACCAGACGCAGGCGACCACGAGCAGCGGGATGACCTTGAAGTTCATCGAGTAGATGCTCTGGAGGTTGGTCATCAGGTCGTTGCCCGCGATGATCGAGACCAGGGCGGTCATCTTGAGCATGGTGATGACCTCGTTGCCCATCGGCGGGACGATCACCCGCATCGCCTGGGGCAGCACGATCCGGCGCATGGTCTGTGCCGGGGTCAGACCGAGCGCGTACGCGGCCTCGCGCTGCCCGGCGTCCACGGCGGCGATGCCGCCACGGACGATCTCCGCGGCGTAGGCGACCGCGTTGAGGCCGAGCGCGAGCACCGCCGCGACGGTGGCGGTGACGAGCGTGTTGGTCTCCACGCTGTAGAAGACCACGTCGGTGAAGGGGATGCCGATGGTCAGGCGCTGGTAGAAGGCGCCGAGGAAGCCCCAGAAGATCAGCTGGACGACCAGCGGCACGCCGCGGAACAGCCAGATGTAGCCGTCGGCGATCGTACGGAGCAGAAAGCTGTCCGACAGCTTCATGATCGCCAGTACGGTGCCGCCGACGACGGCGATCACCATGCAGACGACGGTCAGATAGAGGGTGACGCCGAGGCCGGAGAGCGTGCGCTCATGGAACAGATACTGGCCGACGGTGTGCCACTCCAGGTTGGGGTTCTTGGCGACCGACCAGACGACGCCGGCCAGGCACAGCAGCGCCAGCACGCCGCAGGCGGTCCGGACGGGGTGCCGTAGCGGCCTGATCACGGGCGCCGGGCCCGGCACTCGGGAGGACGCGGGGTCGTCGGTCCTCAGCTCGGGGACGGTGCTCACCGCTGTCTCCTCTTGCTCGCTCCGTTGATCGCGTAGTCGTTCAGGCCGTAGTCGGCCATGCCGTAGTGCCCCAGGATCCGGCGGTACGAGCCGTCGGCCTTCAGCCGTCGCAGGGCTGCCTGGACGGCCTCGGCCAGTCCCGCGCGCTTCTTGGAGACGCCGATTCCGAGGATGTCCCGCTTGGCTCCGAAGTCGAATTGCTTCTCGATCTCCAGCGGCCCGTCCGTGCCCTGCCGTTCGACGGTGTATCCGCTCAGTGCGGAATTGCTGATGACCGCGTCCACCTTGCCGCTGCTCAGCGCGAGCAGCGACTGCGAGAAGACGGGATACGTCTGGAGTTCGATTCCCGGCTTTCCCGCCGCCGCGCACGCACGCGTGTCCTTGGCGATGTCATCGACGGTGGTGGTGCCGGTCTGGCCACCGACCCTGTGCCCGCACAGGCTCATCGTGTCCCGGAATCCCATGGCCTTCTTCTTGTTCACCACCAGGGCGGGGACCAGGACGCCGTAGTCGACGAAGTCGATGACCTTCTGGCGGTCCGGGGTGTCCACCATCCCGGCCATGACCAGGTCGTACTTGCCCGCCTGGACGCCGGGGACCAGCCCATCGAACGGCTGCTGCCGGAATTCGAATTCGACTCCGAGCACCTTGCCGACGGCCTTGCCGAGATCGATGTCCAGCCCGACGAATTCCTGGTCGCTCTCGGAGCGGAAACTCTCGAACGGAGGGTAGGGCGCGTTCGTACCGACGACGACCCGCCCGGAATTCCGGATCGGATCGGGAAGCAGCGCGTGCAGCCGGGCGTCTTCCGAGATGCCGGACAGATCGGCCGAAGCGGGCGCCTGGCCGGTGACGCCACCGGAACACCCGGAAGCGAGCAATGCCACGGCAAGGCACCCGGCGGCCACAGCAGGTAGGGGAAAACGGGGTCGATGTCGTCTTCGCATGGGGCCTCAAGTATGTGAGCGGGTATGACCGGCTACTCGAACCCCTGTGTGCGGGCAGGTGAATCATTGGCCGTGTCAGCATCCTGAAGGGTCCGCGATCCGCAGTCGTTGGCCGTCCGGCCTAGAGCGGGCCCGGGCATTAGCCGATCCTCCAATGCGCGACCGTCGCGGGCCGGGGTAACCCTGGGGCCAGCACCCGCGCGGAAGGAGTTCTCACCATGGCAGCCCTCGACCTGGCGTCCGACGTCGTGTCCCTCACCCGGCAGCTCGTGGACACACCCTCGGAAAGCGGCCAGGAGGCGGCGCTGGCCGACGCGGTCGAGGCGGCCCTGGCCCGGCTTCCACACCTGGACGTCAGCCGCGTCGGCCACTCCGTGGTCGCCCGCACCCACGTCGGCCGCCCCACCCGCGTCGTCCTCGCCGGGCACCTGGACACCGTCCCGGCCGCGGACAACCTCCCGTCGCGCATCGAGGACGGGCGGCTGCTCGGCCTGGGCGCCTGCGACATGAAGGGCGGCGTCGCGGTGGCGCTGCGCACGGCCGCGGCGCTCCCCGCGCCCGCGCACGACGTGACCTATGTCTTCTATGAGTGCGAGGAGGTCTCCAGCGACCGCAACGGGCTCACCCGCATCGCCGCACACCGGCCCGACCTGCTGGCCGCTGACCTCGCCGTCCTCCTGGAGCCCTCCGACGCGGGGGTGGAGGCGGGCTGCCAGGGCACGCTGACGGCCGAGGTGGTGGCGACCGGCAGACGCGCTCACACCGCCCGCGCGTGGCTGGGCCGCAACGCCGCGCACCGTGCCGCCGCGATCCTCCAGCGGCTGGAGGACCATATCGGCGCCGAGGTGGAGGTCGACGGGCTGACCTACCGCGAGGGGCTCAGCGCGGTCGGCGTGCGGGCCGGGGTCGCCGACAACGTGGTGCCGGACAGCTGCGTGGTGACCGTCAACTACCGATTCGCGCCGCACCGCTCCCCCCAGGAGGCCGTGGCCTACGTAACCGGGCTGTTCCCCGAGTTCGAGGTGCGGGTGACCGACCTCGCCCCGGCCGCCCCGCCCGGACTGCGGCAACCCGCCGTCGCCGCGCTGGTCGGCGCCCTGGGATGCGAACCCCGCCCCAAGCTCGGCTGGACGGACGTGGCACGCTTCGCCGAACTCGGCATCCCCGCGCTGAACTACGGCCCCGGCGACCCCGGCCTGGCGCACACCCCGGGCGAGTACGTCACCCTGGACCAGCTGACCCGCTGCGAGGAGCGGCTGCGCGCCTGGCTCACGGCATGACGGGGCTCACGGCATGACGGGGCTCATGGGCTTCTGACCGATCACGGCGCGGTCCTGGCCAGGGTGCGCAGGTGCAGCCACAGCACGAGCCGCTCGTCGGGATCCTCCACGTCGATGCCGAGCTGCGCCTGTGCCTGCCGCAGCCGGTAGCGGCAGGTGTTGGGGTGGACGGCGAGCAGCCGGGCCGCCCGGGCCATGTCGCATCCGGCGTCCAGATAGGCCAGATAGGTCCGGGCGTACTCGGTGCCGTGCTCGGCGTCGTGGGCGAGCACCCGGCGCCACGGTCCCTCGGCCAGCTGCGGCCGGTCCGCCAGCAGCTCGCCGAGGCACAGCAGGGTCACCTTGGACCGGAGCTCGGCCACCGTGGCGGCGGCCGGTCCGTCCGGCCGGCCGCCGCCGGTGAGGATGCGCAGCACGAGGTCGGCGTCGACGCGTGAGGCGGTGGCTTCCGCCAGTCCGCGCACCACGCCGCCGAGCCCGGCGACCACCGGCACGCGCAGGGCGTGGCCGGCCTGCCGGGCGATGTCGGCGGCGAGGCCGCGCTGGCGTCCCTCGCTCCGCTCGTCGGGGACGGGCAGCAGCGCGTAGACGATGCCGCCGACCAGGACGCAGGCATGCTGTCCGTACCGGGCCTCGCACTGGAGCCTGACCAGTTCGACCAGCCGCAGCGCTGCCTGCTCCCCCGACGGCACGGAGAGGTCCCCGGCGAGCGCGAAGGCGACCACCCGGACCGGGTCGTCCTCCCGCAGCCCGAGCTGGGGCGCCACCAGCGCGGCGCTCGCCCCGCCGTCGAGCACCCGGCGCAGCAGGTCGCCGTGTTGACGCCGGACCAACTCCTCGGCCGCCCGGGCCTGGAGCAGGTGCAGCGCCGCCATGGACGCGCCCTGGGCGAGCACCTCCTCGGCGTCCTTCGCGAGCGTGCCGGTGTCCACGACCCAGATCGAGCCGAGGGTCTCGCCGCCCGCCCGGACGGCCACCGCGAGCCGCGGCAGTCCGTCGCCGACCGCCGGCAGCCGGCAGACTCCCGGGCCGCGGTAGAGCATCCGGTACTGGGCGCTGTTCTCCGGGCCGTCCGGCACCTGGAGGCCGAGGATGCCCTGCCGCCGGTCCTCGTCCACGGGCTGGTCCGGCAGGGTGGAGTAGGCGAAGATGCGCTGCCGCGGGTCCTCGATGGCCGTCGCCCCGCCGATGGCGGCGGCCAGGGCGTTGGCGAGCGAGAAGAGATCGCCGAGCGCGGCCCCGCCCGCGGTGCCCGCGACGGTGCGCGGCGCGTTGAGCGTCGACGCGATCAGCAGGTGCAGATGGTGCCAGGACACATCCTCGTCCACGGCCAGCACGGCGACGCCATGGGCCTCGGCCGCGGCGGCGAGGGCGGCGGCGGTCCCGCCGTACTCCTTGACGACCAGCGCGGCGAGCCCGGCCGCGCCCGCGGCCCGGACCAGCTCGTGCGCCTCGGGCTCGGCGGGCCGGACGCCGACCGCGAGCAGCAGGCCGTCCGGCGTGCGCGGCAGGGGGGTGTGGACGTCGTGCACGAGTGCCTCGGTCACGGGGGCGGAGAGGCCGGCCGGGGCGGTGAGCAGCCGCAGCACGGACTGGCCGAGCACGTCGAGGAGCTGGGCGAGGCTACAGGCCCGGATCTCGCGGGTGCCGCTCTGGCTTGTGCGTTGGTCCACGTCGTTATCGGCTCCCGTCCAGTGCCTGAGACCGGCCGGCTTGTCCGCCGGGCGTCCGCTGGGCGGCGGCCCGCCGCTCACCGCACCACACCGGACCACCGGCGCGCTTTGGCCGATCGTACAACGATCGCCGGGGCCTCTTGCCTGTGCGTCCAGTCCCCTGGGGCGCGCGGCGCCCGAAAATCGGACCGGTGAAGCGTGAAACCAGATTCCAGCCCTCACCGGAGACCGTCACGGCGACGACAGCGACCGCCCCGGTCCCGGCCGGCCCGGCCGCCCCGCCGGGCGGTGTCACCATCCGGCCCGTCGAGGACGTCGCCGGAATCGCGGCCGTCGCCGACTTCTTCGCCGACGTATGGCGCACCCCCCGCACCAACCCTCCGTACCCCGCCGAGTTGCTGAGCAGCCTGTGCCACGCGGGCGGCGAAGTGCTCGGCGCGTACGACGGCCCGCACCTGATCGGGGCGACCGCCGCCGTGTTCTCGCCGCCCGGGACGGGGGCCGTCTACTCGCTGGTCGCCGCCGCACGCCACTCCGATCGGGGGGTGGGCTTCGCGCTCAAGCAGGCCCAGCGGAGCTGGGCACTGCGGCACGGGGCGAGGGCCATGGTGTGGACCTTCGATCCGCTGGTCGGTCGCAACGCCCGATTCAACCTGGTCAAGCTGGGCGCGGTCGGCGTCGAGTATCTGATCGACTTCTACGGGCCGATGCGCGACGGGCTCAACGACGGCGACGAGAGCGACCGGCTGACCGCCCGCTGGGATCTGCTCGACGGCGGCGCGCACGGCACCGGGGGCCGGGACGGAGAGGCGACCGCTTCGCGGCAGGCCGCGCCCGTGACCCGCCTCGCTCCCGACGGCGGCCCGCTGGCCGTCCGCGACGGCGACCGGATCTGGTGCCGGGTGCCGGCCGATGTGGTCGCGCTGCGCGCCACCGACGCGACGGCGGCGCTGCGCTGGCGGCACGCTGTCCGCGAGGTGTTCACCGAGGCGTTCGCCGAGGGCTTCATGGCCACCGCCATGACCCGCGACGGCTGGTACCTGCTCACCCCGGAGGCGACCGCGTGAAGATCGAGCACATCGAGCTGCTGCATGTCCACATTCCCCTGGTGACGCCGTTCCGGACGTCCTTCGGGACGATGACCAGCAAGGACACCTTTCTGCTGCATGTCACGACGGACGGCGCCGAGGGCTGGTCGGAGTTCGCGGCCGACCCCGAGCCGCTGTACTGCTCGGAGTTCGTCGCCGGGGCGGAGATCGTGCTCGCCGAGCATCTGGTGCCCCGGGTCACCGCGCTGCCCGAGGTCTCCAGCGCCGCCCTGGCCCCGGCGATGGCCGGAGTCAAGGGGCATCTGCTCGCCAAGGCCGCCCTGGAGACCGCCCTGCTCGACGCCGAGTTGCGCACCCACGGGATGCCGATCGCCACCCTGCTCGGCTCGGTCCGGGACCGGGTGCCCGCGGGGGTGTCGGTCGGCATCAGCGGATCGGTGCCGCGGCTCCTCGACGAGGTCGGGACGTACCTCGCCGAGGGCTATCTGCGGATCAAGCTCAAGATCGAGCCGGGCTGGGACATCGAGCCCGTCCGGGCGGTCCGTGAGCGCTTCGGCGACGACCTGCCGCTCCAGGTCGACGCCAACACCGCGTATACCCTCGCCGACGCCGAACACCTGCGGGCGCTGGACGAGTTCGGTCTGCTCCTCATCGAGCAGCCGCTCGACGAGGACGACATGTACGGCCACGCCCGGCTCGCGGAACGGCTGCGGACGCCCGTATGCCTGGACGAGTCGATCACCTCGGCCCGCGCCGCCGCCACCGCGATCGCCCTCGGCGCCTGCCGGGTGATCAACGTCAAACCGGCCCGTGTCGGCGGCTACCTGGAGGCCCGGCGCATCCACGACGTCGCCATGGCACACGGCGTCCCGGTGTGGTGCGGCGGGATGCTGGAGACCGGGGTCGGGCGGGCGCCGAACCTGGCGCTGGCCGCGTTGCCCGGGTTCACCCTGCCGGGCGACACCTCGGCGTCGAGCCGCTACTTCGCCGAGGACATCACCGAGCCGTTCACTCTGGTGGACGGGCACATGCGGGTGCCCACCGCGCCCGGCATCGGCACCGATCCGCTGCCGGAGGTGCTGCGCCGCTTCACCGCCACCCGCCGCACCCTGTACCGCCGTCCGTAGCAGGCGCGTTGTGGGCTGCCGCCTGCGTGCCCCGGGTCCTACGGTCCCTCGGGCGGCGGCTCACGCACCCTCGTCGCGCCGGGTCGGCGCGATCTCCGCGGCGGTGGAGCCGTGCGGCCCCGGGGTCGTGCGCAGCGCGGCCTCCTTGGAGTACGAACGCAGATAGCCGACCACCGTGTTGGCGACCGCCACCAGCGGTACGGCCACCACCGCGCCGCCGATGCCGCCGATCAGCGAGCCGGCCGCGACCGAGAGCACCACGGCCAGCGGGTGCACCCGCACCGCCCGGCCCAGGATGAAGGGCTGGAGGATATGGCCCTCGATCTGCTGCACGGCCAGCACCACCACGAGCACCATCGCCGCCGTCCACACGCCCTCGGTGACCAGCGCGACCACGACCGCCAGCGCGCCGGAGACCACGGCGCCCACGAGCGGGATGAAGGCGAAGAGGAAGATGAAGACGGCGAGCGGGACGGCCATCGGGACATCGAGGAAGAAGATGCCGGTGCCGATGGCGATGGCGTCGATCAGCGCCACGATCACCGTGCCGCGCACATAGGCGGTGAGCGTGGTCCAGGCGCGCGGGCCCGCGCCCGCCACACCGTCGCGGGCCGGGGCCGGGACGAGCTTGAGGAACCAGGACCAGATCTTCGGCCCGTCGTACAGCAGGAACAGCGTGCTGAACATCGCCAGCAGGATGCCGGTCATCACCTCCACGATGACCGTGACGCCCTCCAGACCGGCCGAGGTGATCTCGTCGGTGTTGGCGCCGATCGCGTCGCGCAGGTTGTTGGCGATCTGGTTGATCTGCTTCTCGGTCACATGGAAGGGGCTGTTGAGCAGCCAGCGCCGCAGATCGTCGATGCCGGCCTGGACCTTGCTGGACAGGTCGTCGACGTTCTCCATGACCTGCCAGACCACGAACCAGATGACCAGGCCCATGATCACAAAGCCGGAGATAAAGGTGATGGCCGTGGCCAGGCCACGGGGGACGCCCCGGTTCCGCAGCCGGGTGACGGTCGGCTCCAGCATCGCGGTGATCAGCAGGGCGACGGTGAAGGAGAGCACCACCAACTCGACGGCGCTGATGACGGTCATCAGCACATAGACGGTCCCGGCGAGGACCAGCAGCCGCCAGCCGACCTCGGCGGCGACCCGGACGCCCCAGGGGACGGCGGCGACGGGGTCGGGCCTGGCGGAGATGGCGGGGGCGTAGGCGGGCGGGGCGGGCACGCTGGCCGGCTCCCGCCGGACCGGGAGCTCGCTCTCACGGCCGGAATCCTCACGGCCGGAATCCTCACGGCCGGAATCCTCGCGGCCGGAATCCTCGCGGTCGGGGCCTTCCGGGGCGGGGCCCTCCAGGACCGAACCCTCCAGGGCTGGACGCTCCGGGGCAGGACGCTCCGCGGCGGTGCGCTCCGGGGCCGGGCTCTCGGCGCCCTCGGCGACTGCGCGACCCTCGCCGCGATCCCTGCCGTCGTCGGTGTATGTGTCGCCCGGGTCGGCGGGATCGGCGGCTTTGGCCTGGTGCTCCAGCCGCTCGGCGAGCCGTGTCAGACCGGCGCCCATTCTGCCGACCCAGTGTGGCAATGCGGACATTTCGCTTCCCCTACCCCCAGTTCCCCCGCGGTCTCCGGGAAGACGTTACAGGCTCAGGACGCGGGAAACCCCCGACCGGTTGCGGTCGGGGGTTTCCCGAAGCTGAACACCTGGGGCGACCGATCGGGCCGGGAGGTATCAGTAGTAGTTGTTGGCCTGCCAGAACGACCAGGCGCCGCAGGGGCTGCCGTAGCGGTCGTTCATGTAGCCCAGACCCCACTTGATCTGGGTGGCCGGGTTGGTCCGCCAGTCGGCGCCCGCCGAGGCCATCTTGGTGCCCGGCAGCGCCTGCACCAGACCGTACGCGCCCGAGGAGGGGTTCTCGGCCCGGTAGTTCCAGGTGCTCTCGTGGTTCACGATGTTGCTGAAGCACTGGAACTGGTCCGCGGGGACCATCTGCCGCGCAATGGCCTGGACCTGCGCGACGGTGTACGAAGCCTGCTGGGTGAAGCTGCTCGCGTCGCGCGCGGCCGAACGGCTCGCCTCGAGCTTCTTCTTGGCCTCCTCGCGCTCCTTGGCGAGCTTGGCCTCGGCGGCTTCCTTCTCCGCCTGAACCTTCTTGGCCTTGGCGTCCTTGGCGGCCTGCTTGCGAGCGGCCTCCTCCGCGGACTTCTTCGCCTCCGCGTCCGCCGCGGTGGACTGGACGTCCGCCTGCTGCGACAGGGATGCGGTCTGCGCCACGGCCTGCTGGCCGGCGGGTATGTCCGCGAGGAGCGTCGAGTCGGCGGCGGCCGCCTCCATCGGGTCGGAAGAGCCCTGCTCTCCGCCCGCGGCGACACCGACGACAGCGCCCACAGTGGTGACCGCGGTGGCGGAGGCCACTGCGAATCCCCGGACCGAAATCCGGCTCACACGGTTTCCTTCCAGCATCGCCCGCTTAGGTGACCTCGCGGACGCAATCGTGCCCCTGGCGCTGGCTTCCCCTTGTTCCGTCCCCCTGTTACTCATGGGCACGGCTGGTCACGGGAGGCACGGGCCCGGTGGACCCTCCCTCGGGAGGGCCGCAAGGTGCTCGGGCGGCATACGGCGAACGCTGTTTAGTTCTGGTACTGCCGTGGTTCCGTACCGCTGGGGGTACTGGTGTGCCGTATGCGGGGCCTGACAGGACCCACACACTGCCGGAAGCGGACGCCCGGAGGCAATTCCCCGTTGAGTGTGAAAGCTCACACCCCGTTTACACCCTAGGATTTTCGGAAATCCGAGCGCACCAAGACGCCGCGCGACTAAGCTCTTTGGGCTCAGCCGCGCGGCGCCTGGGTCACGCGAGGTCACGCACTCCCCTCAACTGCCTCAGATATGGCTGTCTTCGAGCATTTCGGTCACCAGGGCCGCGATCGGCGACCGCTCGGAGCGGGCGAGGGTGACATGGGCGAACAGCGGGTGCCCCTTGAGCTTCTCGACCACCGCGACCACGCCGTCGTAACGCCCGACGCGCAGATTGTCCCGCTGTGCCACGTCATGGGTGAGTACCACCCGGGAGTTGGCGCCGATACGGGACAGAACGGTCAGCAGGACGTTCCGTTCGAGTGACTGCGCCTCGTCCACGATCACAAAGGCGTCATGGAGCGAGCGGCCCCGGATGTGGGTGAGCGGCAGCACCTCCAGCATCCCGCGGCCCACGACCTCCTCGATCACATCCGAGGTGGTCACCGCCGACAGCGTGTCGAACACCGCCTGGGCCCAGGGGCTCATCTTCTCCGCCTCGGTGCCCGGCAGATAGCCCAACTCCTGTCCGCCCACCGCGTACAGCGGCCGGAAGATCATCACCTTCCGGTGCTGTTGGCGCTCCAGCACCGCCTCGAGACCGGCGCACAGCGCCAGCGCCGACTTGCCCGTGCCGGCCCGGCCGCCCATCGAGACGATCCCGATGTCCGGGTCGAGCAGCAGATCCAGCGCGATGCGCTGCTCCGCGCTCCGCCCGTGGATCCCGAACGCCTCGCGGTCGCCGCGCACCAGCCGCACCTGGCCGTCCGGCGTGACCCGGCCCAGCGCCTTGCCGCGCTCCGACTGGAGCACCAGACCGGTGTGCACCGGCAGCTCCGCCGCCTCGGGGACATGCGCGGTCTCGGCCGCGAAGAGGTCGTCCACCTGCTCGGCGGTGACGCTCAGCTCGGCCATCCCGGTCCAGCCGGAGTCGGTTATCGCCAACTCGGCGCGGTACTCCTCCGCGAGCAGCCCCACCGAGGAGGCCTTGATGCGGAGCGGGAGATCCTTCGAGACGACCGTGACGTCGTACCCCTCGGCCTGGAGGTTCCTGGCGACCGCGAGTATCCGCGAGTCGTTGTCGCCCACCCGGCCACCATGGGTCAGGAAGGCGGCGGGCAGGATGCCCGGGTCGGAGTGGTTGAGCTCGACGCGCAGAGTGCCGCCCAGATCGCCGATCGGGATCGGGGCGTCCAGACGGCCGAACCGGATCCGGTAGTCGTCCAGCAGGCGCAGCGCCTGCCGGGCGAAGTAACCCAGCTCCGGGTGGTGCCTCTTGGACTCAAGCTCGGTGACCACGACGACCGGCAGCACGACCTCGTGCTCGTCGAAGCGGGCCATGGCGTTCGGGTCGGCGAGCAGGACGCTGGTGTCGAGAACATAGGTGCGCCGGTCTTGCTCGCGGCGTTTTTTGCTGGTCACCACGGGTGGACGAACCCCCTCGGGAGAGGTTGGGGTGCGACGGCGTCGCGGGAACGGGTCCCCCGGCCGCAGGCGGGGGGACGGACCGGGCTCAGACCCCACGCGAAGGGCCGAGCGCCGGCCCTCCGCGTCATACGCACGATCCGCACAGTCGTCCGTGTGCAAAGGGCCTCCCGGGCGAACGGGCCAATGCCGTCCGCTGGCAGTTCGACACCCCTAGGACAGTTGGGGCAGGGCGTCGACCTGGAAGGGATATTCCCTCGAACGTGCGCAGCCATGCAATGGCATATGACGGCGTGCACATGAACGTTGTGAAACCCGCCCCTTGCGGGGCGAGGTGAGGTCGTAACGGAAACCGTACGGATGGATGAGGCGCCCGGCCCCGACTGCCGTACCGGGTACGGGACTAGCCGCCGTACCGCCGGTGCCGCGCGGCGTAGTCACGCAGCGCGCGGAGGAAGTCGACCTTGCGGAAGGCCGGCCAGAAGACCTCGCAGAAGTAGTACTCCGAATGGGCGCTCTGCCAGAGCATGAACCCCGACAGCCGCTGCTCGCCGCTGGTGCGGATGACGAGGTCCGGATCGGGCTGGCCGCGCGTGTACAGGTGCTCGGAGATCAGGTCGATGTCCACGATCTCCGCGAGCTCGTCGAAGGTGGTGCCCTTGCTCGCGTGGTCGTGCAGCAGCGAACGCACCGCGTCGGCGATCTCCTGCCGGCCGCCGTAGCCGACGGCGACATTGACGAGTATCCCGTCGATGTGCTCGGTGTCCCGCTCGGCCTCCTTGAGGACCGTCTGGGTATGGGCGGGCAGCAGATCGCGGTTTCCGACGTGGTGCACCCGCCAGCGGCCGTCGGAGGCCAGATCGCGTACCGCGCCCTCGATGATGCTCAGAAGCGGGACCAGCTGCTCCTCGGGGCGGTCCAGATTGTCGGTGGACAGCAGCCAGAGCGTGACGACCTCGACGTCCGTCTCGCTGCACCAGCCGAGCAGCTCCTGGATCTTGCTCGCGCCCGCCTTGTGCCCCTGCTCGATCGTCCCCCCGGCGGCGCGGGCCCAGCGGCGGTTGCCGTCGAGGATGACACCGATGTGCTTGGGCACCTGGGCGTGGTCGAGGCGGCCTTCCACCCGGCGTGCGTAGAGCCCGTACACCAGGTCGCGCAACTTCACGTCTTCCAGCCCCTCAGTGCCTTGCATGATGTGCGATGGCGGTCCGCCCAGGGCCGACACCCTACTGCGGGCGGGGGGCGCTGGCGAACCGGGTGCGCCCCCGCGAGCGCCTGCCCACCCCCCAATACGTCACGCTCCGTAGTGTTGCGATGAGCGCTCTGTCCCAGATCATGGCCGGTACGCCCCGGAATCGCCCGAGAAAGAAGCGGGCCGGTCCGTGGGGGGGATACGGACCGGCCCGAGGGGGGGCTTCCACCATAACGCTTTGTGAGGGATAGTCCAGGCATCGGCGCGGGTGACAATGAATGTCGCCGGGAAAGCCGAAGCCGCCGTCAGGCCGCGAGCCCCCCGAGCACCAGCCCCGCGCAGGCCCCGAGGATCATGAAGGGGCCGAACGCCATCCCGGTTCCGCGGGTCGCCCGGCGCGTCGCGAGCAGCGCGACGGCGTAGCACGAGCCCAGCAGCAGCCCCGCGCACGCGCCCAGGACCAGCACCGCCCAGCCGTACCAGCCGAGCGCGACCCCAAGACCCAGGGCCAGCTTCACATCGCCGAACCCCATCCCGCTCGGGCTGATCAGGAAGAGCAGCAGATACGCGCCGCCCAGCGCCGCCCCGCCCAGCAGCGCCCGCCGCCAGGACCCGGCGCTGTGCGGCAGCAGCGCCGCCACGCCGAGCAGCGCGGCCGCCCCGGCGGCCAGCGGCAGCGTCAGCACGTCCGGCAGCCGGTGCACCGCCAGGTCCACGCCCGCCAGCAGCACCAGGGGCGGCGTGAGCAGCAGCCACACCGCCAGCTCGGGGCGTGCGCCGACGGCCGCCGCCAGCACCCCGCACACCAGCGCGGTGAGGGCCGCGGCCCAGGGCCCGCCGGCGCCGTAGTTCCGCTCGCCGTCCGGACAGCCCGGGCAGCGGGCGAGCCCCAGCCAGCCCCGGGCCGCCCCGGCGAGCGCGTGCCCGCGCGGGCACGCCGCCCGCCACGGCTCCTCGGGCTCGACGGCCAGCCGGTACCGGGCACGGGGCACGAGCAGCCCGGCCGCCGCGCCGTAGGCGGCGGCCAGGACGACCAGGACGACCGGGGGCACAAGCACGGGCCGAGCCTACGAAAGCGCGGCCCGGTGCGACACTCGCACCGGACATCAGCTATCAGGGATGGGCTGGGATGGGTCACTGGCGGGACGGCACGGGGACGCTGTACGTACTCGGCCCGGAGCCCGGCGCCGGGCCGGACGGGGACGGCCGCGCCGCCGGCATCCCCCTGGAGATCGCGGCCTCCTACCGGGCCCGCACCCGCGGGCTGCTCGGCCGGGACGGGGTGGCCGGCGCGCTGCTGCTCACCCCCGCGAGCAGCGTCCACACCCTCGGGATGCGCTTCGCCATCGACGTCGCCTACCTCGACCGCCGGCTGACCGTCCTGGCCGTGCGCACCATGCGCCCCGGCCGGTTCGGGCTGCCCCGCCCCCGTGCGCGCCATGTCCTGGAGGCCGAAGCCGGCGCGATGGAACGCTGGGGGCTGCGGGCCGGGACCCGGGTCGCCATCGGGCGCCCGGACGCATAGCCGGGGCAGGACCCGAGCTGTACGCTGAGGCCTCGGTGTCATGGTTGGACACCCTCGGTCGCGCGGATCGAGGTCCTTGAGGTAGAGGTACAGGGGTAGGGGTTGCACGGTGACAACCACGGGCAAAATTCTGCGGTTTGACGAGTTCCGCGGCTATGGCTTCATCGCCCCCGACGACGGCGGCGAAGACGTCTTCATGCACGCGAACGACCTGCTGGACGAGAAGCACCTGTTCCAGCCGGGCAGCAAGGTGGAGTTCGTCCCGGAGTACGGGGACAAGGGCCCCAAGGCGGCCGAAGTACGGATCGTGCAGCGGGCCGCCGTCCGGATCCACACGCCGGGCCCGGCGGCGGACTCGGGCGACGACACCATGTGCGATGTGCTGTCGGTCGCCGAGTTCCGGCAGGAGCTGACCGAGGCGCTGGTCGAGGTGGGCGGCACGCTGACCGCCGACCAGATCAAGCAGGTGCGCAGACGCGTGATCGAGCTGGCCCAGGCGCACAACTGGATCGAGTCCTGAGCCCAGCACCACACCGAACCGCCGCGCGGGGCCCAGCCCCGCCGCGGCGGTTTCCGTTTCAGGCCCCGGTGGCCGTCAGCATCGCCCACAGCGCGACCGTCGCGGCCACGATCGTGGCCGGTGTGGTCAGCAGCCCGAGCCGGGTGAAGTCGCCCAGCCCGGAGCCGCTGGTACGGCTCGGGCCCGCGTCCACGCCGTAGGCGCGGATCTCGCGCCGCCACAGCAGGGTGGCCAGCGAGCCGACGTAGGTGAGGTTCGGCCCCAGGTTGACCCCGATCAGCACGGCGAGCACCGGCCCTGGCCCGCCCGCGGCGGCGATCGGCAGCAGCGCGAGCGTGGCGGGGAGGTTGTTGACGAGGTTGGCCAGGACGGCCGCGACCCCGGCGATCGCGAGCAGCGCGGGCAGCCCGGCGCCGCCGGGGAGCAGCCGCGCCAGGCCGGTCCCCAGCCCGCCCGCCAGCACGGCCTGGACCACGACCCCGAGGGCGAGCACGAAGAGGCAGAACAGCGGACCCGTGGCGGCCACGGCGCCCCGCACCGTCTCCCGCCCGCGCGCCACCGCGCGCACCGCGAGCACCAGGGCCCCGGCCCAGGCCGCCCAGGCCGGATCCACGCCGACGAGCGAGGTGGCGATGAATCCGCACAGGGTCAGCACGAGCACGGTCAGGGCGAACACCGGCACCTCCGGCCGCCGGGCGGGCGGCGGCAGCGCGGCACCTTCGGCCAGGTCGGCGGCGAAGTAGCGACGGAAGACCAGGTACTCGAGGCCGATGGTCAGCAGCCACGCGGGCGCCATGAGCACGGCGAACCGCGTGAACGACAGCCCGCTGGCCTTCAGCGCCAGCAGGTTGGTCAGATTCGACACCGGAAGCAGCAGCGACGCGGAGTTCGCCAGGTGGGCGCACGCGTACAGATGCGGGCGCGCCCGGGCGCCGAGCCGGGTGGCCGTGGCGAACACCACAGGGGTCAGCAGCACCACGGTGGCGTCCAGGCTGAGCACCGCGGTGACCAGCGCCGCCACCGCGAAGACCCCGGCCAGCAGCCGGTCCGTACGACCCCGGCAGGCCCGGGCCACCGCGTCTCCCGCGGCCTCGAAGAGCCCCTCGTCCGCACACATCCGGGCCAGCAGCAGCACCGCGGCCAGAAAGCCGACGACCGGCAGCAGTCTGCGGGTCACCTGCCATACCTCCGGCAGCGAGACCGCCCCGACCGCCACCACAAGCCCGGCGGCGGGCACCGCGGCGGCCGCCTCGGGCCACCCCCGGGGCCGTACGACGGCGAAGGCGAGCACGCCCAGCAGCAGGGCGGCGGATATGGTCTCGGTGAGGGCGGTGCTCAGGGGGGACTCCCGGTCCGGATGCGACAAACACATCCATCATGGGATACGCGCCGGGGTGCACGCCCACGGCCCCCTGGGCGGGAGCCGGGGCCTACTCCCCCGCGCGGGCGAAGCTGACCTCTACCCGGCGGTTTTTCCTGCGACCCGCTTCCGAGGAGTTGTCCGCGATCGGGTACTGCTCGCCGTAGCCGCGGATCTCGTACTGGACGGCGGAGTCCAGGTCGGCCGAGAGCGCGCGCTGGACGGCGTTGGCCCGCTCCTTGGACAGCTTGATGCCATGGAGCGCGGAGCCCAGGTCGTCGGTGAAGCCGAAGACCCGCACGCTGGTCGCGTTCTGCTTCTCGATCTCCTGCGCGATGGCCTTGATCCGGGCGCTGGCCTCGCCGCCCAGCCTGGAGCTGTCCTTGCCGAACAGCACCTCGGCCTGGAGGGCGAACTTGACCTTGGCGTTCGTGTCCTCGCGGCGCTCGTCCCCGTCGTCGGTCTCGACGACCGACTTGATGTCGAGCACCCGGCCGGGGGCCAGCTTCGCGTTCCCGGGCATCCGCAGATCGGAGTCGCCGGTGTCGATCTTGACGGGCGGCGTGGTGTCCGCGGGGGCGCCGGGCCCGCTGTCGGCGCGGGCCGCTGGGGACGGGGCGACCAGGAGCGCGGTGGAGGCGAGCGCGGCGAGGAGAGAGCCCCGGCGGGCGCGGGTACGGGCGCGGCGGTCGCGGAGTGTGGTCATCGCCCGCTCAGCCCGTGAGCTCGATGCCGACCGACGGCATGGTCGGAATCTGGAAGTCGACCTTGGTGACGCTCGACGGCGGCGCCGGGAACTGGGCGAACAGCGGGCGGCTCTCGTCCGGCTTGATCCCCGAGAGCCCCGTCGTACACAGGCACTCCCCGTCGGTGTCCCGCAGCACCAGATAGCGCTTCTTGCCCGCCTGGTCGACGAGCGAGGCGCCCGAGACGGACGACCGGGACCTCATCTCGGTCTCCTTGGAGCGCCAGTCCACGGCGTTGAAGGGCTGGTCCCCGCGGTTGGTCACCGTCCCGTTCACGGTGACGAACCCGCCGCTGTCCCGGACCGCGGAGTGCAGCGTGACCACGATCCCGTTCGGCCCCTTGATCTCGCCGATGGTCTTGGACGAGTCGGCCGCGGGCTCGCTGTCCGGGCCGTCGTCCCCGGACCGGTCGTCCTTGGCGGCGGCGGACGTCTTTCCCCCGCCCCCGTCCGGCTTCTTGCCGTCGTCGCTGCCGCACCCGGCCACGGCGAGGGCCAGGGCCGCCGCGAGAGCCCCCACGGCGACCCCCCTCCGGGCCTTCGTCGTGTGCCGAATGCTCATCGCTCGCTGTCCCTTACTCTTCGTTGACTCTTCGTTCGCTCGTCAGTCATCGGTCGTCAGTCGGCGAGATGCACGGAGAACAGGTCCTTGGCGTCGGGGAAGAGATCCAGATGCTCGGGGTCGATCGTGATGTTCCTGCCCTCGCAGACCAGATCGATGACGGACTTCTCGTCCTTGTCCCCGTCGTCCTTGCCGTCGCCCTTGCCGTCGCCTGTGCCGTCTTCGTCCTTGTCGCCGTCCCCGGTGGGGTCGGGCAGCGGGGTCGGCTCCTCGTACGTGCAGCGCGGCTCCACGACCGCCTTGGCCCGCGCGGTCGCGTGCTTGGTCTCCGTACCCGGGATGACGGACTTGCCGACCGCCTTGCTGGTCCTGACCGTGACGGTGAAGGAGACGGGCAGATAGCCCGGGACGCACCCGCCGTCGACAACATCCGCGCCGTTCTCGCCGGCGAACCACTGCGCCTGGTCGCACGGGTCGCCGGGCGGGTCGAAGCCCCGGCCGTTGAGCAGGTCCGCCACATCCTCCAGGACCTCACCGCTGGTGATCGCGTCGAGCAGCCCCTTGCGCAGCTGGCCGCGGAAGTCCTCGGCCGCGCCGAGCGCGGCCGCGTCGGCCGCGGTCTGTCCGCCGTTGCGGGTGGCCCCGGCCTGGCCGACCGCGAAAAGGGCCAGCGCGAGGAAGAGCAGGCCCGCCACGGCGGTGATGTAGATCGGGAATGCCTGCCCCGCGTCACCGGCGAGGCGGCGGGAGCGACGGGCGGTCACGAAGCCGGTCAGATGCCGACGACCTCGGAGATCTTGTCGGAGATGGCGTTCGCGATCATGCTGCCGAAGTCCGTGGTCGACAGCACCAGGACGATGGCGACCACCACGGCGATGATGCCCAGGTATTCGATCGAGGTCTGCCCCCGGTCGTTCCGCATGACGCGCTTCCCCATTGTGTTCCCCTCCATGGGTGGCCGTACCGCTCCGGTCCGGCGACTCAACCCCCGTGGTGTCGCTCGCGACACGAGCAAAGTACGCCGAAACACCTACCCGGGAACAGTGCCCACGGCACCATTGCCTGCCCATTTCGAGGCGTCCGAACCGCGCCTTCCCCTTCCGGCTGACGTTCGAGTCAGCATTCCGGCCGGCGCGGCCCATACGATTCACCCCCTCCCGGCCCCGAGGAGTTCTCCGGAGACGACTGTCCCATATCCGATTGCAATCGCGAAGCAACTTCGTCGAATGGAGACGGATTCGAGACCGCGGCGGCCGAGAGCAGCTGCTCCTGCGGGGGCGAGATGTGCTGCGAGACATGGCCGGACGCGGCGCCGTACGCGGGCCACGCCAGGGATGTGCGGTACGGGACATCGGTCATCGCGGGTCTCCTCCCACCGGTGTCAGTGCGGTCAATCCCCCGTAATGGAGCCGAAGTCCGTGCCCGAGCCGACGAAGAATCCCGCGATGAGCAGGATCATCGTGCCGGGCACCATGAAGGTCGTGATCACCATGGTCGCCTTGGGCACCGCGCGGGCCGCGCGACGCCGGGCGTTCTGCGCGTCCGTACGCCTCATGTCGTTCGCAATGGCGATCAGCGTATCGACGATCGGCGCGCCGAGCTCCTCGCCCTGCTGGAGCGCGGTGACGAACTGGGCGACCTGGTCGGAGTCGTTCCGCTTCCGCAATTCCTCGAACGCCTGTCTGCGGCTCACCCCCATGTCCATTTGCCGGAGCGTGATACGAAGTTCATCCGCCCAGGGCCCCTCGTACTTCTCCGCGACCCGGTCCAGCGCCTGCCGGAAGCCAAGCCCGGCGCTCACCACCACCGCCAGAACGTCCAGGAAGTCGGGCAGCGTCCGCTCGATGGCCGCCCGGCGCTCCCGCACCGCCGCCCAGATGCCCACCTCGATCCAGGACAGGCCGAAGGCGACCAGCACCAGGGCGAGCAGCAATTGGCCCTTCATCAGCATCACCAGCGCGCCGCCGAAGCCGAGGATGCCGTACACCGCGCGCCGCGCCGCGTAGCGGTCCACCGTCAACCCGCCCGGATTGCCCGCCAGATCGATCCGGCGCCGCACCTTGGCGACCCGCTTCTCGCCCATCAGCCGCAGCACGAACGGGGCGTAGCGCATGCCCAGACGGTCGACGGCCGAGCCGACCACCGTCGTGCGCGTCGCCCCGACCTCCAGCGCCACCGCCAGGTCGCTGGGCAGCTTGGCCTCGCTGCGGTAGAGCGCGACGCCGTACGCGACACCCGCCACCGACAACCCCGCCACCAGCGCCAGCAGCACACCGATCGCCATCTCCGCCGCCCCCTCAGACGTCGATCTTCGACATGCGGCGGATCAGGAAGAAGCCGATCCCGTACAGCCCGAAGGCCACCACCACCGCGGCCTGCCCCCAGAAGGACGAGGTCATCCGGTCCAGCGACCCGTCCGCGATCCGGTTCATCAGCAGCAGCGTGCCGATCCCCATCAGCGGTACCACATACGCGGTGACCGTGACCTGCGACAGCTGGGTGCGGACCTCGCGCCGGGTCTCCTTCCGCTCCTCCAGCGTCTGGGTCAGATTGCGCAGCGAGCTGACGACCGTCCCGCCCGCGCGGTTGGACAGCACGAGCGTGGTGACCAGAACGACCAGCTCCCGGGACGGCAGCCGCTCGGCGAGCTCGCCCAGCGCGTCGTCGATCGAATGGCCGACGGCCAGCTTGTCGGCGACCTTGGCCAGCTCCTCCCCGGCCGGGGCCTCCATCTCGTCGGCCGCCATGCCCAGCGCGGTGCGCAGCGCGAGCCCCGCCTGGGTGGCGTTGGCCAGGATCCGCGACAGCTCCGGCAGCTGGTTGATGAACTTCTCGATCCGCTTCTGCCGCTGCCAGTTGAGGAACGCGAACGCCGACCAGACGCCGACCACCGCCGCGATCGGCCCGAAGAACGCCGCGAGCAGCGACGCCGCCGCCAGCCACAGCCCGATCGCCGCCGCCGCCGTATAGACGAAGAACTCACCGGGGGTGATCTCAAGACCCGTCGAGGCCAGCCGCAGCTCCAGCTTCCGCCCGAGCGAGGTGGCGCGCAGCCGCCGGTCGACCCGCGCGAAGCGGTGCGGCCGGCCGGCCAGCGGCAGCGGCCCCGTATCGGAGAGCCGGTCGAACAGCGCCCGCTGGGCCGCCTTGCCCTTGGCGTACGTGTGCACGCCCGCGACGCCCAGCGCGCCGCACACCAGCGTCGCCCCGACCGTCACCGCCGCCAGTTGGTCCATGCCCGGCTACCTCCGCTCCGTCGGGCTGTACACGGCGCCGCGCACGCTCAGCTGCGCCGGGAACGCGGCCACGCCGAACGCGGGCGGCACCGACTCGCCGGCCAGCCGCAGCCGCTCCGCGACCCGCTCCGGGAGCGGGAAGTACGAGAACCGCCCGCGCACCACCCGGTCCCCGCCCATCGGCTGGGCGTCGAACCGGGAGACGGTCGCGATGCGGTAGTCGTCGTGGCCATGGCTGTCCAGCAGCGCGATCTCGCTGATCCGCCGCGAGCCGTCGGCGTGCCGCACGAGCTGCACGATGCAGTCCACCGCGCTGTTGATCTGGTCGCGCAGCGCCTCGTACGGAATGGCGACATCCGACATCGAGGCGAGCGTCTGGAGCCGCATCAGCGCGTCCTCCGCGCTGTTGGCGTGCACGGTCGCCAGCGATCCGTCGTGGCCGGTGGACATGGCCTGGAGCATGTCCAGGGTCTCCCCGCCGCGCACCTCGCCGACGATGATGCGGTCGGGGCGCATGCGCAGCGAGTTGCGCACCAGGTCGCGGATGGTGATCCGGCCCTTGCCCTCGACGTTGGGCGGCCGGGACTCCAGGCGGATGACGTGCGTCTGCTGAAGCTGTAGCTCCGCCGCGTCCTCGACGGTGATGATCCGCTCCCCCTCCGGGATCAGCCCGGACAGCGAGTTGAGCAGCGTCGTCTTGCCCGATCCGGTGGGCCCGGACACCACCACGTTGAACTTCGCCCGCACCAGCGCGGCGAGCAGCAGCAGCATCTGCTCGTCCAGCGTGCCCATGCCGATCAGCTCGTGCAGGGTGTAGGCGCGCGGGAAGCGGCGGATGGTGAGCGTGGCGCCGGTCAGCGCGAGCGGCGGGATGATGACGTTGACCCGCTCGCCGGACGGCAGCCGGGCGTCCACCATCGGATTCGACTCGTCCACGCGGCGGTTGACCGTCGAGACGATCCGCTCGATGGTCTGCATCAGCTGCTCCTCGGACGCGAAGCGCACGGGGACCAGCTCGACCCGGCCCGCGCGCTCCACGAAGATCTGGTCCGGGCCGTTGACCATGATCTCCGTGATGGAGGCGTCCTCCAAGAGCGGTTCGAGCACCCCGAGCCCCAGCGCCTCGTCCACGACGCGGCGGATCAGCTGGGACCGCTCGGCGGTGGACAGGACCGGGCCCTCGCGGCTGATGATGTGCCCGAGGACGCGCTCCAGGCGGGAGCGCCGATCGCCGGCGGCGAGCGAGGACATCTCCGCGAGGTCGATCTCCTCGAGCAGCTTGGCGCGGTAGACGGAGACGAGATGCCCGTCCTCCCGCCCCTCACCGGGCCCCTCGGGCGCGGTGATGCGTGCCCGCAGGCTCATCGGTGTCCTCCTCGTGGTCTCGTTCTGCGGTGACGCTGCGCGGGGAAAAGGTCCCCTAGCCGTCGTCGCACGGCATCGTCGCGCTCCTCTCCGCGCTCCCGAAGCTCACCCCGGGAATCACCGACGGAATCTGCACCGTCGCGGTCGCCCGCGCCCGGCCGTCCCCGCAGGGGGTGATGCCGACGTCCGCGCCGTCCGCCAGCCATCCGCTCATCGCCGCCCGCCCGGCCGCCGCCGGGCTGGTCCGCACCTCGTCGAGCGAGGCCGTACGCGCCGCCGCGCGGGCCGCCGTGCCCGCCTGCTGCACGGTGTACGCGGCGAGGCCCAGCTGGACGGCGGCCAGCGCGACGAAGAGCAGGACCGGCAGAAAGCCGAGGAACTCGATCGACGCAGACCCCCGGTCGCGCGCCCCGCGCCCAGCCATCGCCTCACACCCCCTCCGCCTGCTCATCCACCGCCCCCGCAGAACCGGTCACCGGCCACGGGAAGTCCGCGGCCCCGGGGAAGAGCACCGGGACGTGCACCTTCACCGTGGCCTTCCACACCCCGTCGGCGCTCTGGCCGCAGGTGATCTCCGCGCTGCCCTGCCACGCCCCCGGGAGGTCGTCCAGCGCCGCCTCCTGGCAGGCACCCGCGTCCCCGCCGACCGCGGCGCCCGCACGGGCGGCCTTGTCGGCGGAGTTGCCCGCCAGCGAGTACGTGTAACCGAGCAGCACGAACTGCCAGATGACGGCCAGTACCACCAGCACCAGCGGCAGCACGCCGAGGAACTCGACCGCGACCTGGCCCCGGTCGCCGCCCCGCTTGCGCATAAAGCGCCTGGAGGGCGTGGAGGGGACCTCCCGCAGCGACTCCGGGCCGGTGCCCGCATCGCCGCCGCCCGCCCCCGCGCCCGTGCCGCCCCCGCCGCCCGGGTCGTCGGCGCCCACTCCTATGGCACGGCGTTGCCGGCTGCCCGCGAGCGTGCGGTGGTCCGTCGGGCCGGGGTGCCCGCGGTGCGCCCGGCCGGGCGGGCCCATGGCCGCACCAGACGGGCCCGGCTCCACCAGGCCCAGCTCCCCGGCCAGGCCCCACAGCGCCTGTTTGACGGCCGACTTGGCGTCCAGGTCCTGCATCCGGCCCGAGTCCACGGCCGGCTGGAGCTCCTTGAAGCCGGCCGGCACCACCGTACGGGCCATCCGGGTGCCCGTCGCGCGCTCGATCAGCTGCGGCTGGATCTCCGCGCTGCGGGTGTGGCGGTTGACGACGGCGACCGTGTCCTCGGCCTTGCGGACCTGGAGCCGGTCCCAGAGCCGGACCATGCGCTTGGCGGCCCGCACCGCGACCACGTCCGGGGTGGTCACCAGCACCGCGAGGTCCGCGATCTCGACGACGGCCGCGCCCGCCGAGGTCATCTGCGTACCGCAGTCGACGATCACCACCTCGAAGCGCGACCGCAGCGCGCTGACGACCTGCCGGGCCGCGCGGTCGGAGACCTCCTCGCCGCGCTCGCCCTCGCCGGGGGCGAGCAGCAGCCCGATGCCGGTCTGGTGGGTGAACACCGCCTCCTGGAGCACGCGCGGCGTGATGTCGTTGATCTGCGCCAGGTCGGCGATCGACCGCCGGAACTGCACATCGAGGTAGGAGGCGATGTCGCCGGACTGGAGGTCCATGTCGACGAGCGCGACCCTGCGGCCCGCCGCCTGCGCGGCCAGCGCGAGCTGTACGGCGGTGACCGTCGTACCGACCCCGCCCTTCGCGCCCGCCACGGCGACCAGCTTCCCGCCGGGCCCGGTGGCGATCGCCTCGCCGCCGCCCCCGAGATGGCGCCGTACGCCGGTGGACCACTGGGCCGCGGCCTGGACGCGGGCGGCCAGCTCGTCGTACGCCAGCGGCAGCCCGGCGATGCCGCGGGCGCCGGAGTCCATGGCGGCGGAGTAGAGCGCGGGGCCGGCGTCCGCCGTCACCAGCACCACACCCACGGCCGGGAAGCGCAGCGCGATCTCGCGGATGAGTTCGAGCGCGGGGGCCGGGCCGATCCGCTCATGGACCAGGACGACCTCGGGCAGGTCCTCCAGGGAGGCGGCGGCCAGCGCGGCGAGGGTGTCGAGCAGCCGGGTCGAGTCGCCCACCGGCTGGGATGGTTCGACGCCCGGCAGCTGTCCGAGCAGCCCGCCGAGCGCGCGGGCGGCGTCGGGATCTCCGACGGCCGGAAGGATTCTGATCGTCACCGGGGCACCGCCTCACTCATGTTCCCGCGGCACGCCGCTTGTCGGGTCGTCGTGCCGCTTGTCATCTGTCGCCGTCGAGGGTGTAGGTGCGGTCGCGTGGGGAGACGCTGTCGTCGTCGCCGGGGGCGACGAGGGCGAGCCGTACATGGGTGGCGAAGGACTCCGCGTACGCCACGCGCTGGGCGTCGCCGGTGTCCAGCGCGAAGGTGATGGGCACGGCCTTGTCCAGGCGCCGGGTGTCGTCCTGGTTCGGCTCCAGCGCGGTCAGCTTGCCGACGTCGATGACCTCCGCGCCCGCGACGATGAGCTTGGAGACGGGGTCGTCGTTGCGGCCCTTGCCCTCGAAGGTCGCGTAGATGTTCACCTTCGCCCCAGGGTTGATCTTGCCCGCGACGCCGGTCGCCGCGTCGATCATGATGGCGATCTCCTGCTGCCCCGCCTTGAGCGCCGGGCGCTCCACGATCATGTCGGCCTGGAGCAGCGAGCCCTTGCGCAGCGGGATGACGGCGATCTTGCCGCGTACGTCGGCGAGGTCGGTGACGGCCGTGGACGGCAGCCAGCGCTCGGGCATCGATATCTTCTCGAACTTGTCCGCGTCCAGCGCCTGATAGGCCGGGACGTCCGACTTGAGCTTGTACGCGGTGGTCTCGGGACCGACCTTCGACTCCACGTCGCGGATGACGGACAGCACTCCGGCGAACGCGCCGCCGGCGCACAGGACCGACAGGAGCAGCAGGATGACTCCGCGGCGCTGGCGTGAATTCATGGACGCACAACCTCGTTGGGGGACGTTACCGGCTCGTCAGAGCGGGTCGCTCGGTCTGGGTCAGGGCAAGGATGTCATCGCCGCGCGGCACCGGGGCGGAGCAGAACGCGCAGCGGTCGCCGATGAGTTCGAAGCCGCACCAGTGGCACTCCTCTCTCCGTACGGACGCCACCAACTGGTAGAGGACGGAGAGGTCCGGGATGGCGGCGGCGAACTCGATCAGTTTGGGGGTACCCCACCAGGCGGCCGACTCATGCGGCGGCGGCACCTCTTCGACGCCCTGCACCCCCCATCCGGGGGCGAGCCTGGCGTTGATCCAGTCGCCGCCCGCATGGCCGTGGCCGTGGTTGTTGAGGTTGCCGCGCGCCACGGTGAGGTGGGTGGCGTACCCGGGCCCGGGCAGCGCGGCCTCGCCGCCCACCTTGACCAGCTGGGGGGTGGGGTGGGCGAGCACCGCGAACTGGGCGCCGGGTACCCAGGACTTGACGTGCGAGGTGAGGCTGACGGGCACCCGGTCCAGCTTGGCCACGCTGCCCAGCAGCGCGCCCGCGTGGACGTAGTGCGTCAGCAGGCGCGCGGCGCAGGCGAGCACGCCGGGGCTGAAGTCGCACATCGAGAGCTGGCGCAGCTGACGGGCGACCACGGCGACGGCGAGCGGGGGGAGTTCGAGGGGCAGCAGCGCGATGCGGTCGCTCTCCAGGACCGCCCGCACCGTATGGAGCCGGCGGACGATGGGCGCGGGGGTCGCCGCGGGGTAGACCACGATGAGATAGCCCTGCTGGTCGAGCAGGCCGGCGGTCTCGGTGAGCGCGTCGTCCAGCGGTTGGACGTCGGGCGGCATGAGCACGACGGCCGACGGGGTCTGGCCATCGGGCGGCGGAAGCACCAGCTCACGGCTGGTGACTGCTATCGCGGTGGGCACGTCGGCTACCCCGTCTCACGTCGGCGCCGGGGAGAGCGGCGGCCGCAGGTCGTTGCTGCTGTCCTGGTGCATCAGCACTTTATCCACGAAAGCCGCGTGAGAGAACAGTTCCCCTGGGTTACGGGCCCATGCCCGCCCCCTTGACAAGCCCATTGGTCTGGACCATTTTGAAACGGTCGTACGGTGGCCGCCGTTCCCTGAGCTCCTCCCTCAACTCTCCCCCACGGAGGCAGTCGTGGACCGTGCTGCGATACCCCCCGCGAGACCCGGCAGAACCGGCAGAACCGGCAGAACCAGGCTCACCCGATTCCTCTCCGCCGCCGCCGCGGCCGTGCTCGGCGCGGGCGCGCTGGTCGCCGTCGGCGGCGGCACGGCCGGCGCGGCGGACGCCAACCTCGTACAGAACTCCGGCTTCGAGTCTGGGCTGAGCGGCTGGACCTGTTCCGCCGCCTCCGGGACCACGGTCGCCACCCCGGCGCACGGCGGCTCGTCGGCGCTCAAGGCGACCCCGGCCGGGCAGGACAACGCCCAGTGCGCGCAGACCGTGAGCGTCAAGCCGGACTCCTCGTACACGCTCAGCGCCTGGGTGCAGGGCAGTTACGTCTACCTCGGCGCGAGCGGCACCGGGACGACGGACGTGTCGACCTGGACGCCGTCCGCCTCCGGCTGGCAGCAGCTGACCACCACCTTCAAGACCGGCCCGAGCACGACCTCGGTCACCGTCTACACCCACGGCTGGTACGGACAGCCCGCCTACTACGCCGACGACATCAGCCTCACCGGCCCCGGCGGCTCCGACCCCGGTGACCCCGGCGACCCGGTTCCGACCGCCCCGTCAGGTCTGAAGACGGGCGCGGTGACCTCCTCGTCCATCGCCCTGTCCTGGTCCACGGTCAGCGGCGCGACCGGCTACAACGTCTACCGGGACGGCACCAAGGTGCAGGCGGTCAGCGGCACCTCGGCCACGGTGACCGGGCTCGCCGCCGCCACCTCGTACCAGTTCCAGGTCACCGCGACCAACGCGGCGGGCGAGTCGCCCAGGTCTGCGGCCGTCACCGGCACCACCTCGGCCGGGAGCGGCGGCGGGGGCGGCACCGTCCCCAAGCACGCCGTCACCGGGTACTGGCAGAACTTCAACAACGGCGCGACCGTCCAGAAGATCAGCGGTGTCCAGGACCAGTACGACATCATCGCCGTCGCCTTCGCCGACGCGACCGGCACGCCCGGCGCGGTCACCTTCAACCTCGACTCGGCCGGGCTCGGCGGCTACACCGTCGACCAGTTCAAGGCCGACATCAAGGCCAAGCAGGCGGCGGGCAAGTCCGTCATCATCTCCATCGGCGGCCAGAACGGCACGGTCTCCATCAACGACTCGGCCTCCGCGAACAACTTCGCCAACTCCGTCTACGCGCTGATGCAGCAGTACGGGTTCGACGGCGTCGACATCGACCTGGAGAACGGCCTCAACGCCACCTACATGACGCAGGCCCTGCGCTCGCTCTCCGCGAAGGCGGGCTCGAAGCTCGTCATCACCATGGCCCCGCAGACGATCGACATGCAGTCCACGTCGAACGCCTACTTCCAGACGGCGCTCAACATCAAGGACATCCTGACCGTCGTCAATATGCAGTACTACAACAGCGGCTCGATGCTGGGCTGCGACGGCAAGGTCTACTCACAGGGCTCGGTGGACTTCCTCACCGCCCTCGCCTGCATCCAGCTGGAAGGCGGCCTGTCCCCGTCCCAGGTCGGCCTGGGCCTGCCCGCCTCGACGCGCGGCGCGGGCAGCGGCTACGTGGCCCCGGCGGTCGTGAACAACGCCCTGGACTGCCTGGCCCGGGGCACCAACTGCGGCTCGTTCAAGCCCGCGAAGACCTACCCGGGCCTGCGCGGCGCGATGACCTGGTCGACCAACTGGGACGCGCTGGCGGGCAACGCCTGGTCCAACGCGGTCGGGCCGAAGGTCCACGGCCTGCCGTAAGCCATCTCGTTCGGGCCGTTCGGGGGAGGGCCGAGCGCCCTCCCTCGAACAGCGCTGTCAGCGGAACGCGTCGGCGTTCTCCGCGGCCCACTGCCGGAACGGCCTGGCCGGCCGACCGGTGACCCGCTCCACCGTGTCGCGCACCTTCAGCAACTCGTCGTTGACGTCCCCGCCCATCAGGTCCAGCACCGCACTCGCGGCCTCGTCCCCCAGAAACGCCGCCATGCCGCGGTGAGCCTCCTCCCGGCTGATCTCGGCGAGCGGCACCTCCCGCCCCAGGGCCCCCGCGATCGCCTCGACCTGCTGCCGGGCCGTGACCCGCTCCGGCCCGGTCAGCGCGTACGTCCGCCCGCGATGCCCCGGCTCGGTCAGCGCCGCCCCGGCCACCGCCGCGATATCCGCGGGGTGGACGGCGGGCAGCCCGACGCCCGCGTACGGCAGGCGGACCGGCTCGCGCCCGCGGATCGCATCCGCCCACCACAGGGCGTTCGAGGCGAACTGCGTGGGCCGCAGGATCGTCCAGGCCATGCCGCTGCCCTGGAGCAGCCGCTCGACGGCGAGGTTCTCCTCGGCGGGGCCCAGGTGGGGATGGGTCTGGACGGTGATGGACGACACGAGCACCACATGCTCCGCCCCGGCCTGCCGGGCGACATCGAGGATGTCGGCGTCCGGGCCCATGCGCGACGGGAGGAACAGCGACCGCACCCCGTCCAGCGCGGGCTTCAGCGTGGCGGCCCGCGCGAAGTCACCCTCCACGGCTTCGACCCCCGCCGGGAATCCGGCCCGTGCGGCGTCCCGGGTGAGACCTCGCAGCGGCCCGGCACCGCTCGCCCGCAACTCCTTCAGCAGGGCACTTCCTATGTTTCCGGTGGCTCCCGTCACGAGGATCACGGGCACACTCTCCTGTCGCCAGACGTCGATCAATCCGGCGTGAACGCTAAAACCTCAACCAAACTTCAGGTCAAGCCGTTTCATTTCTGTCAGGGACTTGACAGACGCATTGGTCTGGACCACGGTGGATCACAGCCTCAGGGGCCCCGAACGCATAGGCGCACCACTCCCCCCACATCCCCCCACGCCCGGAGGCACCCGTGGCACGCGCACATTCACGTACGTTCACCCGGAAACTGCTCGGCGGCATAGCCGTGGCGGCCCTCGCCGCCGGCGGGCTGATGGCCGCCAACACCGCGGGCGCGGCCGAGGAGCCCGCGGGCACCGCCGCCGTCCCCAAGCACGCGGTCACCGGGTACTGGCAGAACTTCAACAACGGCGCGACCGTGCAGAAGCTCGCCGACGTCCAGGACGACTACGACATCATCGCCGTCGCCTTCGCCGACGCCACCACCACACCCGGCGCGGTGACGTTCAACCTCGACTCGGCCGGGCTCGGCGGCTACACCGTCGACCAGTTCAAGGCCGACATCAAGGCCAAGCAGGCGGCGGGCAAGTCCGTCATCATCTCCATCGGCGGCCAGAACGGGACCGTCTCGATCAGCGACGACGCGTCCGCCAACGCCTTCGCCGCCTCCGTCACCGAGCTCATGGACGAGTACGGCTTCGACGGCGTCGACATCGACCTGGAGAACGGCCTCAACGCCACCTACATGACCAAGGCGCTCAAGGCGATCCACGACAAGAAGAGCGATGTCGTGGTGACGATGGCGCCGCAGACCATCGACATGCAGTCGCCGCAGAACGAGTACTTCAAGACCGCGCTGGCCACCAAGGACTTCCTGACGGTGGTCAACATGCAGTACTACAACAGCGGCTCCATGCTGGGCTGCGACGGCAAGGTCTACTCACAGGGCTCCGTCGACTTCCTCACCGCCCTCGCCTGTATCCAGCTGGAGAACGGCCTCGACCCGTCCCAGGTCGGCCTCGGCGTCCCGGCCTCCACGCGCGGCGCGGGCTCCGGGTATGTGGAGCCGGGGATCGTCAACGCCGCCCTGGACTGCCTCACCAAGGGCACCGGCTGCGGCTCGTTCAAGCCCTCGAAGACCTACCCGGGGCTGCGCGGCGCGATGACCTGGTCGACCAACTGGGACGCGGCGAACGGCAGCGCCTGGTCGAAGGCGGTCGGACCGCACGTCCACGGTCTGTCGTAGGGCCCTCCCGTTCGAGGGGGACCGAAAGTCCCCCCTCGAACGGGGAGTTGGGGTGATCGCGTCGTCGGTGGGTGGCCTTACGGTCAAGGCCATGGATCTACAGGGAAAGTCCATCGTCGTGATGGGTCGGTTCCACAAACTGCCGCATGCTGCTGCGAAAGCCGGACTGGAGGCGCTGGGCGCGCGGGTGTCGGGGTCGGTGTCCGACAGAACAGATCTCGTCTTCGTCGCGCATGATGTCCCGGGCCGCAAGATCGGAGCGGCGAGCACACGCGGGATTCCGATCTACGACGAGAAGGCGTTGCGGGCTGTGCTCAAGGGGGCGGCCAAGCCCTCGGCGGGCCATGAGTCCGCCACCGACGGGACCTTCGTGGATCACGCGTCGCTGACGTCGGCCGCCGACCCGGCCGCACTGCTCGCGGCCCTTCAGGGAGCGGACTGGCCCGTCTTCGCGGCCGAGCGGGACCTGCCGCCGCTCCGGGCCCGGCTGCTGGAGCTCGAGGGCACGTATGGGGTCACCGAGGCGCACCGCTTCGCCACCGACAGGATTCGTGGGCTCGGCGACACGCGGCTCCAGCATCCGTACGGGCACAGCACGGAGATCGAGTCGTCCGCTGTCAGCCCGTGCGGACGCTATCTGGCCACCGGCAGCTGGGTCGGCGACGACTACCACCGCGGTGGTGCGCTACAGATCTGGGAGGTCGCCAGCGGCCGCTGCGTCAACACACTCCAGCGCATCGAGGGCGGAGTCGGCTGGCCCGACTACGGCGACACCATCCAGTGGTCGGCCGACAGCACCCGCGTCGGGCTCGCCTACAACACCAACCAGGTAGGCGTGTTCGACCCGTTCGAGACCCGCACCGCCAATACCTTTCCGCTGGCCAGCGCGTCGGTGACGGACGGGGCCAGCCGGCCGCCGACGTGGGCGCTGGCGCCCGACGGGCGGCGCGCGTTCATCTCGTCCGGCTCCCCCTGTTCGATCAAGGGCTGTGTCGTTCCGCTGGAGGCGGGCCATCTGTTCTGGCTGCCCGGCTACGCACCCCCCTCGCACCCTTACCTGCTGCCCGAGGCGCTTCCCGAGGAGTTCGAGACCGAGGACGACGAGCTGTGGCTGGACGACGGGGTCAGTTGGTCGCCGGACGGCACCCGGCTGTACGCGTATGACACCCGGCACAAGCGGGATCTGGTCATCGACCTGGCCACCAGACAGGTCGGCTGGGCGGCTGAGGAAGACGGACCCGAGCCGGCCGTGGGGAAGGGCGGCGGGGGTGGAGTGCGGGTCTCCGTGGACCCGACCCGGGTGACCTTCCGCCGGCCCGACACCGGAGGGGAGTTGGGCGACTTCACCTTCCTCCGCGAACCACCGGGCCCCCGGCTCCTGGAGGACGACTACGTACTCGACCAGCACAACGTCAACTTCGCCCTGGACGACCACACCTGGTGTGCGGCGTTCGAGGAGGGTGTCGTCATCGCGCCGCCGAACCGCAGGGAAGACCTGGACGCGGTGCTGACCTGGTCGGTCGACCGGCGTTTCGCCTGGCCGGTGCGGTGGGGCGGGCTCGATGTCGTACCGGACGTACGGACCGCCGCCGAACGGCTCGGGGACGACGGCCTCGGCTACTTCGTCCGGGAGTACGTGGAGAGGATGGAACCCGCCGAGGCCCGGGGGGACGGGGCGTGGCCGCCGCCCAACACGGCGACGATGGACGACCTGTTCTCGGCGGTGCGGGATGCCGTCTCCCAGCTCGGGAGCAACTGGAACTTCGCGGTGAACGAATACCTCGGTGACGCGGCCCGGCTCCGGGCGCGGCGCGGGGAGCCCGAAGGGGCCGCGGAACTGCTCGAGGCGATACCCGGTACGGACGAGCGCGTCGTGGCCTCGGCCCAGGTGGCCATGATCCTGGCCCGCGCGGGACGGACCGAACAGGCGCAGGCCGTCTTCACCTTCGCCGAGCCGAGGGCGGAGGCGGCCCTCGGAAAGTACAACGTCGCGAGTGTCGCCTCCTCGGTGGCCGGCGCCTACCACGCCTTGGGCGACACGGCCGCCGCCGACGCGTGGTTCGCCCGCGCGCGGGATGCCATCGAGCCGGAAACCAACGCATGGCAGAACCGTCTCGCGGTCATCTGGGCACTCACCGAGTGCGGGCGCGTGGACGAGGCCCGGTCGCTGTGGACTTCCGCCGGGAACCGGACCAACAGCTTCCGCTGCGAGCCGTGGCTGCTCTGTCTGCTGAGCACCGACCGGCTCGACATCGCGGAAGAGTTCCTGGAGGCGTGCGTCCCACCCGGCATGGACCGGCCGTCGAGCATGATCAAGGCACTGGTCGAGCTCGGCCGCCCCGATCTGCTCCGCTCATGGCTCTCCGGCTCGTGGTACATACCGGACGAGTCCTACGAGCGTGCCCAGGCGATCGCCGACGGCGCCCCGCGGCGGTCCCTGCCGCCGACACCGACCGAGGAGGACCTCGCGGCCCTCGGCGAAGCGCACGCCAAGCTGCTCAAGACGCCGCGCGCCAAACGCCAGATGCCGACTGAGGAGCTCATCGGGCAGGCCGCGGACTGTGGGCACCTCAGCGCCGTGCTGGACCTGCTCGGCGACCTTCCGGCCCATGATTTCAACCACCGGCCGAAAGCCGCGTTCTCCGCGCTGTGGCGCGCCGCCACAGGCCACTACCAGGCCCACTGGTGACGCCTCCGTCGGGCTAACGCAGTTCGTCGAGCCAGCGCACGATGGCCGCGGTGCCCCGGACGTTGGACCCCAGGTGGCGGGAGCCGTTGTAGTCGACGGCTCCCAGGTCGACGACCGGCGCGGCCACTCCGTGGCGGGCGAGGGCCGTGCGGCAGTGGGCGGTGTTGGCGACGGTGGCCTGCTCGTCGCCACTCGCCATGTAGAGGCGTGTCGGCACGCGGGGCGCCCAGTCGCACACGTCGTCGGTGGTGCGCAGGGCGGCGGCCATGGGGCCGGTCGGGTGGGCGAGGAGGTCGCGGCCGTGGGCGGTGAGCAGCTTGTCGAGGGTGGCCGGGGTGCCCTCCATGAGCTGCCGGCCGGTGTGCGCGCCGTCGAACAGCGCCTCGACGGTGTCGGCGTACGGCGCCTGGAACACTTCGGCCGGGCTGTCGTAGAGGTGGTGCAGCCGGTTGAAGGCGACCAGGGTGTAGGCCGCGTACAGGACGCTCGACTTGGGTTCCAGCTCGCCGGCGAGCAGCGCGGGCAGCTCGGCGCCGCCGAAGTCGTACGCCCCGCTGACCGGGGCCAGCGCGCCCAGCCGGAACCAGCCGTCCTCACCCGACTGGAGGGCCCGGGCCAGGCCCAGGGCGGCCGAGGCGCCCTGGGAGAAGCCGGTGACCGCCACCTCCCGGTCCAGGGTGCGGCCGGTGCCGGTCACGAAGGCGCGGGCGGCACGCAGCATGTCCAGGGACGCGGTGGTCTCGGAGGGGACGTCCATCCAGGGGTGCGGTCCGGGGCCGACGCCCATGCCGAGGTAGTCGGGGGCGATGCCCGCGTACCCGGCGGAGGCGTAGGTGATCGGCGGCGCGGGCAGGAAGCCGCCCGTCTGCATCGACGGCGAGTCCGTCTTATGGCTGCCGGTGCCATGCGTGAAGGACACCGGGCGCAGCCGGCTCCCGCCCCCGCGCGGCAGGACCAGCAGCCCGCTGGCGGTGGTGGGACGGCCGTGCGGGTCGACCGTGCGGTACACCAGTCGGTAGGCGTCGACGCCGTACCGGACCGTGTCGGCGTCGAACTCGGCGGAGGTCAGCCAGGCGGTGACGTCCTCGGGCTTCTCCAGCGAGTAGAGGAAGTCGGCGGAGACCAGGGCACCCCGGCCGGACCGCGACGCCGCGTCGGCCTTCGCCCCCGCCGCCCCCGTGGCCGTCGTGCCGCGGGGGGCGCCGGGCGCGGCGGCCACGGCCGGGGCGGCGGAGCCGGCCAGCAGCAGCGCGGCGCACAGGGCCGCCGCCCGGGTGCCGGCCCTGGCGCCTGTTCGGGTGCGGCGTGTCGAGTTGCGCATGAGGTCCCCGTCTCCCTGCTCGACGATCAACGATGAGGACCTCAGCCTTGCGCAGGGCTCCCCCGGGACGCACTGGTGCCGACCCCCGGGTTCATGATGCGCCCGGCCCCCGGTCCGGCCTCGGGAAATCCCGAGGCCGGGGCGTACCGGGGACCGGCACGTCTGGGCTAGGGCTTGGGCAGCTCACACCCCGCCAGGCTCAGATTGATCTTGTTGCCGGCGGCGACGCACTTGGTGATGCCGTACGTCTCCTGGGCGTAGTTGATGCCCTGGCGCACCGTCACGTTCCCGCTCGCGTCGACCTCGCACGGGTTGTTCAGGGTGCACCGCCCGCCGCTTTCGTTGCCCGTGTTGTTGACGGCGACGACCTTGCCGGTGGCGGAGTCGACAACGGGCGAGCCCGAGGTTCCCCCGATCGTGTTACAGGCGGAGGTGTAGCGGACCGAATCCTTCCAGGTCCATTCATCCTCTTTAAGACGGTAGACAAACCCGTCGATATTGCAGGAGTAGATCCGCTTCCAGTAGCCGGAGACCACGTTGATGCCAGTGCCCTGGACCGGGTGGCTGTCCGACAGCTGTAGCGCCTTGATGCCGTACGTCTGCTGGATCTGGGCGTACGTCGAGCTCAGCTGGTACAGCGACACATCGGTGTCGGTCATGGTCGCGTACGCGATCTTGGTGGCCCGGAGCGTGCCGACGCCGCTGCCGGAGCTGTTGAGCAGGGTGAAGCTCCGGGTGGAGGCCCGGTCGACGATCACCTGTCCGGCGCCGGGCATCCCGGTCTCCAGGCAGTGGCCGTTCGAGAGCACGAACGCCGGGTCGCTGTCCGCCGAGTTCGGCATCCGCACCACCGAGCCGGAGCAGTTGCTCAGCGCCACGGTGCCCGCGAAGTCGACCGCCTTGACGCGGGTCGCGTTCGACGTGTCCGGGGCGGCCGCGGCCGGGGTGACGCCGGCGGTCGCGAGGCCCGCGCCGCCCAGCAGCAGCGCGGACAGCGCACCGATCAGGGGTCTGCGCATGTGGTTCCCCTCCCATGACGAGGCTTCGGACCACGCCGCGACCGGTCACGTCGCGGCGGCTCGGCCCGGAGCCGCACGAATGTTCTCTCGGCTTCGACCATTTCCCACCCTTGACCATGTCATGCGCATGGCCGAACACTGGCGCAGCAGTCGCTCGCCTCAGACCACCCCCCAGGAGAATTCATGCGACTACGCATTCGCGGCAGAAGGGCCACCGCCCTCACCGCCCTGCTGACCCTCGCCCTCGCGGCGCCCGTCGCGGCCCAGGCCGACGGCTCGGGCTCCGCGCCCAGGGCAGCCGCCGCGGCCGCCGCCACCGCGGCCGACGCCTCGGCCGACGAGAGCGTGCGGCAGTACGAGATCTCGGGCCCCGCCACCCCGGCCGAGCGCTCCTCCATCGCGGCCACCGGCGTCTCCATCGACGAGGCGGACGCCCGCTCCGTCGTGGTCACCGCCGACCCGGCCCAGGCCCGCAAGCTGCGCTCGCTCGGCTATGAGCTCAGCCCGCTGGCCACCCCGCCGGCCCGTACCGAGGGCCGGGCCGTCAAGCCCTTCGACTTCCCCTCCGCGGACGCGAAGTACCACAACTACGCCGAGGCCACCGCCGAGATCAACGCCGCGGTCGCCAAGTACCCGAACATCCTGAGCAAGCGGGTCATCGGCAAGTCGTACGAGGGCCGGGACATCGTCGCGCTGAAGATCAGCGACAACGTGGCCACGGACGAGGCCGAGCCCGAGGTGCTGTTCACCGCCCACCAGCACGCCCGCGAGCACCTCACCGTCGAGATGGCGCTCTACCTGGTGCGGGAGTTCACCCAGGGCTACGGCAGCGACACCCGGGTCACCAACCTGGTCAACAGCCGCGAGATCTGGATCGTCCCGGATGTGAACCCGGACGGCGGCGAGTACGACATCGCCACCGGCTCCTACCGCAGCTGGCGCAAGAACCGGCAGCCCAACTCCGGCTCCTCCAACGTCGGCACCGACCTCAACCGCAACTGGGACTTCAAGTGGGGCTGCTGCGGCGGCTCCTCCGGCTCCACCGGCTCCGAGACCTACCGCGGCCCCAAGGCCGAGTCGGCCCCCGAGGTGAAGGTCGTCGCGGACTTCGCGCGCAGCCGCGTCGTCGGCGGCAAGCAGCAGATCAAGGCCGCCATCGACTTCCACACCTACAGCGAGCTGGTGCTGTGGCCGTTCGGCTGGACGTACGACGAAACCACCACCGGCATGACGCGGGACGACTACGACGCCTTCGCCGCCGTCGGCAAGAAGATGGCCGCGAGCAACGGCTACACCCCCGAGCAGTCGAGCGAGCTGTACATCACGGACGGGGCGATCGACGACTGGCTGTGGGGCGCCCAGAAGGTCTTCGCGTACACCTTCGAGATGTACCCGACCTCCAGCGGCGCGGGCGGCTTCTACCCGCCCGACGAGGTGATCGACCGGGAGACCGCCCGTAACCGCGACGCGGTGCTCCAGCTCTTGGAGAACGCGGACTGTATGTACCGCTCCATCGGCAAGGAAGCGCAGTACTGCGCCTGAGCCCAGGCCGTACGGCACGAAGCGGGCGCCGTCCCGGCGGGGAGACCCGCCGGGACGGCGCCTCGCGAATGAGGTGGGGTGCGGGTGCGCCCCCTTGTCCGGCCGGAACGTAGGTTGTCAAGATGGTCGCCATGCAGGGGGAAACAGCAAGGCGCATCATTTCTGAGCAGGAACTGATCGTTCGCGAGCTGCTATGGAAGGAGCTGCGCAGGCGTGGCGCGGAAGCCGATAGACTAGCGAAATCTCTGGCGAGATGGGAAGAAAGTAAGACATTTTTTGGCGGCCGCCCAAAGCCTGGAGTTCTTCGCCAGATCGACACCGCCCACCAGTGGCTGATGACCAACAATCCGTTTCCGTACGGAATTTCCTATCACCTTCAGGATAGGGTAATCAGCCGCGTCACGGACCTGGAGGCAACCTCGCGGCAGGATACCCCAAGCGATTGCACTGCCCTCCGGGAAAGTTACATTCAAGGAATGGGCTTCCCCGAGAATCCATATCATAGAAGGGTGCGCTCCTGGCTCTGGACCTTCGCGAGCGCAACTCTGAAGGATCCTCTTTCTCGCTCTGCGCACCCTCTAATTTCCGCGCCAGTGGAAGCACCCCCTCGCCATGGCCGTCTCAATCAAGGAATGCTGGCCAGGCTCGTGATCGAAGACGTCGGGCAACAAATAGATGCGGGCCGGGCTCTCGAAGGGTCCCTGGATGAGGAACCTTTGCGGGTTGTGTGGTCATGGTGCTCGGAGTCCTGGGGGGTGCTCCGCGCATTCGCAGACGACGTTCCATCAGAATTCTGGCGTTTGGTACGCGACGTCGGCGTCTGCAAGAGCCCGGTGTTTCCTGATCCGGCAGCCTTAAGTCAAGCATATTTGTCTCTTGGTTTGTCTTACCTAGAAGAGGTGCTGGAACGAATGCCGGACTACGCCGAAGCATCTGGTCAGGCGGCGCCGGAGCCGCGCGTCTCATTCGCGATCAGCGGAGGGACCTTCCACGGCGTTCAGTTTGCCGCCCAGATCGCCAACATCGAGTCGACTATTGCTGGAGTCGCGAATCAAAGCGGCACCGATGCGGCAGAAGCGCTCAAAGCACTTCAACAAGCCGTCCTGAGCCAACCCAGTTTGGAGGACTCTGAACGCCAAGACCTCCTCGACAACGTCGAATATCTGGCTACCGCTGCGAACACTCCTCCCGAGCATCGGAAACGCGGGCTCATCTCGGCTGCACTCCTCGCGCTGACGACAGCAGCAGCAACCGGAGGCCACTTGCAGGGGGTTATGGACACATGGGGCAGTGTGCTGCAAGGCATCCTCCCCTGAACCACGCTCCCGAACGCTGGGAGATACGGCCACCCGGCGGCGGGCGGGCGACCAAAACCCCAGCCGGGGCGCTGGGGTCCGGGCCGACACGTACCACCCGCCTTCGATCGACCACCTGACCCGCTCCACGACGTCTATCCTCATCCGGGTTGCGCGTTGACCAGGCGAGGATGGCAGGGGGAGCCAAACCATCATGAGCGGCACGAACGGGGACGGACCCGACGAGCGGGACGACTATGTCGATGGGGGTGTCAAGCCGCTCGCGGTGAGCGACCCGACGCGCATCGGCCCGTATCTGTTGCTCGGTCGGCTTGGTGCCGGCGGCATGGGGCGGGTGTTCCTCGCGCGATCGGACAGCGGTCGGACGGTGGCCGTGAAGGTGGTGCACGAGGAGCACGTGTCCGACGAGCACTTCAGGGCGCGGTTCCGGCGGGAGATCGAGGCGGCGCGGAGGGTCGGGGAGCGGTACACGGCGCCGGTGCTCGAGGCGGGTCCGGGCGACGAACCGCCGTGGGTCGCCACGGGGTACGTTCCCGGGCTCTCGCTTGAACAGGTCGTGCGACGGCACGGGCCGTTGCCGACGGCGACTCTGCACGCTCTGGCGGACGGGCTGCTGAAGGCGCTCAAGGACATTCACGGCGCCGGGATCGTGCACCGCGATCTGAAGCCGTCCAACGTGATGCTCACCGTGGACGGCACGAAGGTCATCGACTTCGGGATCGCGCGGGCTCTGGAGTCGTCCGTCGAGTCCTTGTTGACCAGTACGGGGATGGTCGTCGGGTCTCCTGGGTTCATGTCGCCTGAGCAGGTGCGCGGGCAGCGCGCGGGGGTCAAGAGCGATGTGTTCACCCTCGGGTGCGTGCTGACGTATGCGGCGACCGGGCAACTGCCGTTCGGGAAGAGGGCGGCTAATCAGCACGCGGTGATGTTCGAGATCGTGGAGGGCGAGCCCGATCTGACAGGGGTCGGGGACGCCTCGCTGCGGGCGCTCATCGCCCGTTGTCTGGTGAAGGACGTCGCTCAACGACCGGACGTAGACGCCTTGCTGGAGGACCCCGAGCGAGTGCGTCCCGCCGCCACGCGCGGCGCCTGGCTGCCTGCCGGTGTCGTCGCGCACCTCGCGCGGCAGTCCGCGCGGCTGCTCGACGCCGAGGCGGCGCCGCTGCGGGAGGAGTCCACGGACCTGGCGACCATCGGGCTGCGGCCGAAGAACGGGCCTCCCGAAGCCGTCCCGGCCGTCCCGGGCGCCGGAGCCACGAAGCGAGAGCGGGAGCCCCGTCGGCGCCGCAGGCTCATCGCGCTGCCCATCGTCGTCGTCATCACCGCCGGCGGCGGCACGGTCGCCCTGCTTCAGCCCTTTGGGGGTGACGACGGGGGCGGAACGCATGCCCAGTCACCGAGCAGTGGCGCGAGTTCCGCTCCTGGGGGCAGCACCTCGCCCAGCGCGCTTAACAGTTCACCTTCCAAGAGAGAAAAGAAGAAGAGCGGGGACGACGGCAAGAAGGGGAAGGAGACGGACAAGCCGAACGCCCAGACGAGCAGCCGTAGCTCCGGGTCGTCGGATGGTGACGGCGGCAGCAGCTCATCCAAAGACGACAGTGGTTCCGGCAACGGCAGGTCCGGCTCTTCTTCGGGCTCGGACGGCGGAAACTCGTCTGCCGGCGGAGGAGGTTCATCCGGCTCCAGCGGCACGTCCTCCGGCTCACGGCCGCCCGCCATGAAGAGCTACAGGCTTGATTACACCAACTCCTGTGTTGGCGCGTGTGACATGCCGCTCAAGGTGAGCTGGTCGGCGATCTCCCGAGCGACCAGGTACGACATCCACTACACCAACAAGGGCAGCAACTACACGCAGAAGAACGTCAACACGGTCTACTCCACCGGGAGCACCAGCTACACGATCAAGGGCCCGTTCTCCGGTGACGAAATCTGCGTCACGGTGCGCGCGGCCAACACCTACGGCGCCTCGGCCTGGGCGGAGACCTGGTGCGGCACAGTGCCCTACTAAGTGCCGCATCAGGTCGGACACGCCGGACCGAACGCGCCGGCGTCAGCTCAGATGCCGGGCGAAGAACTTCACCGAGCTGTCCACCTCGAAGGACGGCACATCTCCGTGCCTGCCGGGGTTGGCGTGCAGCGTCTTCTCCGCCGAGGCCAGGGCGTCGAACAACGCCAGGCTCTGGTCCCGCGGCACCATCTGGTCATCCCACTGGACCAGGAACTGCACCGGCACGGTGATCCGCGCGGCGTCTTCGGCCAGCCCGTGCACGCCGAGCAGACCCAGCACCGCGGCGCGGATCCGGGGCTCTGCGGCGATGAGAGGTATGCCGAGCCCGCAGCCCATCGACATACCGCAGTAACCCACCGGACCGACGCCGACCTGGTCGAGGCGCTGGACCGCGGCCAGAACCGCCTGCCAGTCCGCGACAGCCCGACCGGCCAGATAGCTGTGCATGCCGGCCACCAGCGCGCCCGGATCCGTACCGGCGGCCATACCGGCCCGCATCTCGTCCGCGATCCGGCCGAACTCATCGTCCTGGGGACGGTCGCCGTGGTTCGGCGCGTCGATCGCGACGACCGCGAAACCCTCGGCGGCGTAGCGACGCGCGCGGGACACATTGCCGGGGGCCGTCTTATGCTGCCCGCCGCCGTGGCCCAGCAGAATCAGGGGACGAGCGCCGCAGGCGCCATCCGGCGTCCACAGCACGCCGGGGATCTCGTCGAGGGTGAAGAACTGCTCGGTGACGCCGTCCGACGACGTCTGGGAGGTGAAGCGCATCAGCGTTTCAGGCCTTTCGGGATGCCTTGTGCGGGCACTCCCTAAACCATGCAAAGGAGGGAGCCCCGACCTGTCACAGCGTTGATCGGTCTCACCTCCTCGAATTCGTCATGGTGCACGGCGGCGCCGAAGGTATCACAAAGATCATCACGCGCGCCTCACGGCGACCCCGCAGCGCTACGGGGCGCAGGAGCGTCGCCCTGGCCGTCGCCTTCGTCGTACGAGGGCAGGCGGGCGCCCCTGCGTCAGGCAGCCGGGCCGAAGACCTCGGTGAGCAGGGCGATCCCCTCGGCGGGGGCGCGCACCCGAAGGTGCAGGACGGGGCCGTCGAGGTGGAGGCGGAAGTCGAAGAACGGGCAGCATCGCTGTTCGGCGGCGGCCAGCGCCGCGATGTCACCGGCGCGGTCGGCGGGCAGGGTCAGCCGGATGCCGTCTTCGGTCTCCTGCCGTAGGGCTCCGTCGACCAGCCGTCGCCACTGGGCGGTGCGCTCGGCGAGACCGCCGTTGTCCAGGGAGCAGCCCCCAGGTGCTTGGCCGAGCCGATGAACGCCAGGCGCTCGACGGCCTCCTCGCCGTAGAGGCGGTAGTCGGCCGGGGACCGGTCGGCGGCCAGCAGCCCGGCGCTCTCGTAGTACCGCAGCGTCGTGGCCGGGACGCCGGAACGCTCGGCGAGCTGGGAGATCCGCATCATGCTCACACCGCCGACGGTAGACCTTCGACCCGGCTCGAAGGTCAAGGGCCTTGGACCGGGCATTCAATCCAGGATTGCCTGAATTCAGGATCGCGTGTACTCTCATGATGTGCTGACCGTTGCCCCCGACATCGAGGTGCTGGCCCGGTTCGGCCGCGCGCTCGCCGACCCGATCCGCTGCCGCATCCTGCTCGCCCTGCGCGATGCCCCCGCCTACCCCGCCGATCTCGCCGACGCCCTCGGCATCTCGCGCACCCGTCTGTCGAACCACCTGGCGTGCCTGCGCGACTGTGGCCTGGTCGTCACCGTGCCCGACGGCCGCCGCACCCGCTACGAGCTCGCAGACGAACGCCTCGGCCACGCGCTGGACGACCTGCGCACCGCTGTGGTGGCCGTCGCCACCGACCGCACGTGTGTCGACGCCGAGGCCAAGGGGTGCTGCTGATGACCGCGATATCCCTTGGGCCGTCCCCCGCCCGCCGCGACGCGCTCACCCGCCGGATACGGCTGCTCGTGGCCGCGACCATCACCTACAACGTCATCGAGGCGGTCGTCGCCATCACCGCCGGCACACTCGCCTCCTCCACCGCGCTGATCGGCTTCGGCCTGGACTCGATCATCGAGGTGTCGTCCGCCGCCGCGGTCGCCTGGCAGTTCTCCGCCGCCGAGCACCACGTGCGCGAGGCCCGCGAGAAGACCACCCTGCGGATCATCGCCGTCTCGTTCTTCGCGCTCGCCGCGTACGTCACCGTGGACGCCGTCCGCGCGCTGGCCGGAACCGGCGAGGCGGAAGGCTCCATCCCCGGCATCGTGCTCGCCGCACTCTCCCTCGCCGTCATGCCGTTCCTGTCCGCCGCCCAGCGCCGCGCCGGCCGCGAACTCGGCTCCGCCAGCGCGGTCGCCGACTCCAAACAGACCCTGCTCTGCACATACCTTTCCGCCGTGCTGCTGGTCGGCCTGGTGCTCAATACCACCCTCGGCTGGTCCTGGGCCGACCCGATCGCCGCTCTGGTCATCGCCGTCGTCGCCGTGAAGGAAGGCCACGACGCCTGGCGGGGCAAGGGCTGCTGCGCGGCCCCGGCCACCTCGGACACCTCTGCCTGCCACGCCGGTTGTGACTGCTGCGGCTGACCGCCTGTCAAGCCGTTCGGCACTGATGCACCGATCAGCCGAGGAACGTCCGCAGGTGGGCCAGGAGGGCGTCGGGACGTTCCTCGGGGATGAAGTGGCCGCAGTCGGGGATCTGGGCGCCGGTGACGTCGTCCGCGTACTGGCGCCAGATGTCCAGGGTGGGCAGCCGGGCGGGTAGGCCGGCCGAACCCCACAGGGCCAGGACGGGCATGGTCAGGCGGCGGCCCGCGGCGGCGTCCTCGTCGTCGAGGGCGAGGTCGCGTTCCTGGGCGCGGTAGTCGTCGAAACCGGCGCGGAGCGCGCCGGGGCGGGAGAACGCGCGGACGTAGGCGTCGACGGCGTCGGGGTCGAGTCCGTGGCGGTTGTAGGTCCAGCGCTCGAAGAAGTACTCCAGGTAGGCGCGGACGTTGTTCCCGACCAGCAACTCGGGGAGATCGGGCTGCATGTGGAACAGCCAGTGCCAGTAGCCGAGGGCCACGGAGGCGTCCAGGCGGCGGAACATCTCCCGGGTGGGGATCACGTCGAGTACGGCGAGCCGTTCGACCTGGCCGGGGTGGTCCAGGGCCCAGCGGTGCGCGACCCGGGCGCCGCGGTCGTGGCCGACGACCGCCGCCCGTTCGAACCCGAGCTGCCGGACCAGTTCGGCGATGTCCGAGGCCATCAGCTGCTTGTCGTAGCCGGTGGCGGGCTTGTCGCTGAGGCCGTATCCGCGCAGGTCGGGGGCTACGACGGTGTGGCCGGTGGCGAGTTCGCCGAGCACCGGTCGCCAGCACAGCGCGGTCTGCGGCCACCCGTGGAGCAGTACGAGCAGCGGCCCCGAGCCCGCGCGCGTGTAGTGCAGCCGGACCCCGTTGACCTGGGCGACGCCTGTGGTCACCGTCTCTGTGCTCATGGCCGTACCCTTCCGCTTCGCGCTTACTAACCCCCATAGGAGGTTAGTACCGCGACGAGCAGTGGACAATAGAGCCATGACGACGGATGACGAATGGCTCTGGTACGGCGGACGCGTGTGCCTGGACTTCGTCAACACCCTCCGCGACCGGTGGCTGGCGCTGCCCCGGGAGACGCTTCGCGAGCCGGCCGACCTGGTGCGCTGGCTGCGGGGCGTCGATCTGCTCGCCGACGGGGCCCACGGGGCGTCCGAGTCCGCGCTGCGCTCCGCGGTGGCGCTGCGTGAGGCGATCGACCGCGCGGTGCTGTGCGCGGTCGACGGTGAGCTGCCGACACCTGCCGACATCACCGTGATCAACCAGGCGTCGGCTGCGGCACCCCGTCCCGTACCCCAACTGAGCGTCAGGGACGGTCAGTTGGAGTCGGGCCGCGCTCCGCATGCCGCCGATGACGCGGCCGGGGGGCTCGGCCTCGTGGCTCAGGACGCGATCGAGCTGCTGCTCTCCCCGGAGCTACGTCGAGTCCGTATCTGCGGCTCCGAGCGCTGCGCCCTGCGCTTCGTGGACCGCTCGCCCGCGCACAACCGCCGCTGGTGCTCGATGACCCGCTGCGGGAACCGCACCAAGGTGCGGCTCCACCAGGCCCGCTCACGCGCGCGTGACTGATCGGCGGGACCGGCCGTCGGCCACCTGATGATCGAGGTATTTTACGCTGGTCCACGGTAGTTGGCTGGCCGTGCGTAGTCACGCGTATGCCACAGGTGTTGAAAGGGAGGGAATCGCGTGGCGGGAATACGGCCGCTGAATCCGGGAGATCCGCGTGATATTGCAGGTTACGCGCTCCAAGGGCGGCTGGGGGCGGGCGGAATGGGGACGGTGTTCTTATCCGCCACACGGGGCGGGCAGCCGATCGCTCTGAAGGTGGTGCATCCCGAGTTCGCCGAGGACCCGAAGTTCCGGCAGCGGTTCGAGCAGGAGGTGCGCTCCAGCCGGCAGGTGCGGGGCCGCTACATCCTGCCGGTCGTGGACAGCAACACGGGAGGGCCCGTGCCCTGGCTGGCCACCGAGTACGCCCCGGGCCTCTCGCTCGCGGCGGCGGTGGCCACGCACGGACCGCTGCCGACAGACGCGGCCCTGCGGCTGATCGCGGGCGTGGCCCACGCGCTGGAGGCCATCCACGCGGTGCAGGTCACCCACCGGGATCTCAAGCCGGGGAATGTCATCCTGGCGCCGGGCGGCCCCGCCGTCATCGACTTCGGGATCGCGCGGGCCGCCGAGGCCACTCCGCTGACCGGCACCGACGTGCGCATCGGCACCCCCCTGTACATGGCTCCGGAGCAGCTCAGGGGCGCCGCTCCGGTGACCCCGGCCATCGATGTCTTCGCGCTCGGCCTGACCGCGTATGTCGCCGCGACCGGGGTCCACCCCTTCGGGGAGGGGCCGGGCCCGGCCGTGCTCTACCGCATCGATCGCGAAGAGCCCGACCTCACCGCCTGCCCGGCGGAAATACGGCCCGTCATCAGCCGCTGCCTGGAGAAGGACCCCGAGGCGCGGCCCACGCCCGCCGAGGTGGTGGCCCTCTGCCGGGATGCCGGGGCCAGGCTCGGCCTGACCGAGGTGCTTCCCACCGCCGGGTGGCTGCCCCCGGCCTTCCTTCCCGCGCCCGCGCCCGCGCCGCCCATATCGCCCATGCCACCTCAGCCTTCGGCCCAGACGGTCTCCTCGCCGCCCATACCCGAGAGAACCGTCTACGACCCGCAATCCGCGACGCGGCCCGGGACTCCCGGGAGGCGCCGACTGGCCATAGGCGTTGCAGCGCTCGCCGCCGTCGCGGTCGCCGCCCTGCTCATCTGGCTCCCGAACCGAGGCGGCGACGGGGACGACGGCGCCTCCCCGAACTCCTCGCAGAAATCCTCATCACAGAAAACCCCATCGCGGGATACCTCACAGGAAAAGACGTCCCCCGCGAACCCTCCGGCGAACGCCGCGGCACCTCCAAAAGAGTTGGACTCGACCGTAAAAACATTCACCAACGCGGCGACCGGACGTTGCCTGGACAGTAACGGCGACGAAGAAGCTTACGCATTCGACTGCAATGGCGGCGGTTACCAGAAATGGACCGCGTCCGGGAAGAGGTTCAGTCTGCGTGATGCGGCGAGCGATATGTGCTTGGGCAGTGACGATGCCGGTGAGCTGAGCATGTCGACATGTGATCGCAACGATCAGCAGAGATGGAACATATCCAACAAGTCAGTACTGCGCAATGCGGCGACTGATCTCTGCCTGGACGGCGACGACGACGGCACGTTGCGCACGATCGAATGCGATAGCAGCGATCGCCAGAAGTGGAACATCTCCGGCGAAAATTCCGTGCTGCGCAATGTGGCGACTGATCGCTGCTTGAGCGGCAGCGGCTCCGGCGGCCCGCACTTGGGCGACTGCTCCGACAATGGGAGCGGGGACGGGAAGTGGAACATCTCCGGGGAAGAGATCGAACTGCGCGATGTGGCGACTGATCTCTGCTTGGACAGTAACGAATCCGGCCAGGTGTACACGTATTCATGCAATGAAGGCGATTATCAGCGGTGGGATATCTCCGGCGACAGTTCCACTCTGTACAACATGAAGACTCGTCTCTGCCTGGAGGACTCCAACTCCCCTTCGGAGACCAACGGCTATCAGCTGAAAACGAGCGAGTGCGATGAAGGCGACGATCAGCGATGGACTGCCGCCTCACCGTAGTTGCACAACTCCCGTTGTCCACGGGCGTGTATCGAAGTGCCTGGTGCGGATGGCGGAGAGCCCATCTGTGATCCAGAATGATGGGATGGTCACGCTTGAGACTCCCCGTTTGATCCTGCGTCGCTGGCGCGAGGAAGACGTTGCGCCCATGGCTGCCGTCAATGCCGACCCCGAGGTCATGCGGTGGATCCGTGACGGCAGCGTCCGTGACGAACAGCAGACTCGCGGCGGGATCCAGGCATGGGAGAGCGAGTGGGAGTCACAGGGCTTCGGCCTGTTCGCCGTGGAAATCCGGTCCACTGGCGAACTGGCCGGGTTCACCGGCCTTTCGGTGCCCACCTTCTTGCCGGAGGTACTGCCGGCGGTTGAGGTCGGCTGGCGGCTGGGACGTTCCCACTGGGGGCAGGGCTTGGCCACCGAGGCCGCTGCGGCCGCTGTACGGTTCGGGTTCGAAGAGCGAGGGCTGGTGCGGATCGTCAGCATCGCTCAAGTGGGCAACGACGCCTCCGAACGGATCATGACCAAACTGGGGATGCATCCGGTCCGAGAGACCGTCAATCCCACCTGCGGTCGGCGAGTACGGGTGTTCGAGTTGTCGTCGGACCAGTACGTCACAACCGCTCGTTGATCGCGGAAACGAGGACGGTGGCCTCGTAGCGGGCCGCGAGTTTGTCACGAACCAAGGTCATCCCACTAACAAGATCTACTTTCGATACACGCCTCAGCTGGGAGCGCACAGTTCCTAGACGACCAGGCTGAGCAGCCCCGCGACCACGAAGCCCGCCACCGACAGCACCGACTCCAGCACGGTCCACGACTTGAGCGTGTCCCGCTCGGAGATGCCGAAGTACTTCGCGACCATCCAGAATCCGCCGTCGTTGACGTGCGAGGCGAAGATCGAGCCCGCCGAGATGGCCATGATGACCAGCGCCAGATGCGCCTGCGCGTAGTGGCCCTCGCTCAGCATCGGAGAGACGATGCCCGCCGTGGTGACGATCGCGACCGTCGCCGAGCCCTGCGCGACGCGCAGCACCACCGAGATCAGCCAGGCCAGCAGGATGACCGGCAGGCCCGCGCTGTCGAAGGCGTCGGCGAGCGCCTGGGCCACGCCGCTGCCCTTGAGCACCGCGCCGAAGACCCCGCCCGCGCCCACGACGAGCAGGATGTTGCCGATCGGCTTGAGGGAGGCGGTGGAGACGGTCTCCAGGGACTTGCGGGACCAGCCGCGCCGGATGCCCAGCAGGTAGTAGGCGAGCAGCAGGGCGATGGTCAGCGCCACGAAGGGGTGGCCGAAGAACTCGATCACCGAGCGGCCGGTGCTGGGGTCCAGCGCGATGGAGGAGAACGTCGCGCTGAGGATGAGGACCAGCGGGGTGCCGATGATCGCGAGGACGGTGGAGACCGGCACCGGCCGCTCCGCGGGCGTGGTGCCCGCGGCGCGCTGCTCGGCGGCCACGGCCGCCTTGGCCTCCTCCGCCGCCTCCAGCATGTCCTGCGGCACGGGGACGAAGAGGCGGTTGCCGATCCACGCGGCGTACGCCCAGGCGGCGAGCACGGAGGGGACGCCGACCAGGATGCCCATCAGGATGACCCAGCCCAGGTCGACGTGGAGCAGCCCGGCCGCGGCCACCGGGCCGGGGTGCGGGGGCAGGAAGGCATGGGTCATGGACAGACCGGCCAGCATCGGCATCGCGTACAGGACGATCGACTTGCCGCTGCGCTTGGCGGCCGCGTAGACGATCGGCGCGAGGACGAAGATTCCGACGTCGAAGAAGACCGGTATGCCGAAGATCAGACCGGTCAGGCCCATCGCGAGCGGGGCGCGCTTCTCGCCGAAGAGACCGAGCAGCCGGGCGCTCAACGCCTCGGCGCCGCCGGAGACTTCGAGGATCGCGCCGAGCATGGTGCCCAGGCCGATGATGATGGCTATGTGCCCGAGGATGCCGCCCATACCGGACTCGATGAGCGAGACGGCGTCGGACTTCTGGACCGTGCCGAAGAGTTCGGTGACCGACAGGCCGGCGGCCAGGCCCACCGCGATGGACACGCCCAGCAGCGCGACGAAGGGCTGTAACCGGGCCTTGATGATGAGGAAGAGGAGTAAGGCGATGCCCAGGGCGGCGACGGTCAGCAGACCGGCGGTGCCGTCGATGATCGCGAGGAGACCACCGGTGTGGGGCGGGGTCTCGGCAGCGGGGGCGGCCGTGAGCGGCATGAGGAACTCCGGTTTCCGGGTAGGGGGTACCGCCGCGCGGCGGGGGGCCGCGCGCGGGGGAACTGGAGGTGCCGGTGCGGAGGTTCAGAACGCTGGATTTCGACGACGGTGGCGCGTGCGGTGGGCGGAGGGAGTACGGCGGAGTGCGGCGGGCGGGCGGGGCGTGCCCCGCCCGCCTCGGGCGTGCGTCAGCCGAGGACGGCCAGCGCGTCGATCTCGATGAGCAGCCCGGCGGGGAGGCCGACGTAGACGGTCGTACGGGCCGCCGGGGCCTCCTTCAGGTCCGCGAAGAAGTCGTTGTAGATGTCGTTGAGCTCGGCGAAGTGGGCGGTGTCGGTGAGGTAGACGCGCACCATCACCACGTCCTCCCAGCTCGCCCCGCCCGCCTCCAGGACGGACTGCACATTGCGCAGGGTCTGGAGGGTCTGCTCGCGCAGCGTCGGCCCGACGGGGGCGGGGGCCTGGCCGGGGACCGCGGGGCCGAAACCGACCTGCCCGGCGACCTGGAGGATGTTGCCCTTCTTCACGCCGTGGGAGAACTTGGCGGGCGGCGCGGTGTGGGTGTCCGGGGTGATCGCGATCTTCTGGAGCTTCTCGCTCATGGGTCGATTCCCTTGGTTCGGCGGGCGGTTACTTGTCTTCGGGGTCCGGCACGTCGCGATCCGGCACGTCGGGGTCCGGCACGTCGGGGTCCGGCACGTCGGGATCCGGCACGTCCGGCGGGGCGCTTCCGGAGTACGCGCGGCTGATCGCCTCCGCCGTGCGGCGCACCAGCGGCAGCAGCGCGAGCAGCTCCTCGGCCGTGACCACGACGTTCGGCGCGGAGACCGAACACGCGGCGACGACCCGCCCGTCCACCCCCCGGATGGGTGCCCCGACGCAGTTGATCGACTCCTCGTGGCCGCCGAGGTCGGTGGCCCAGCCCTGTTCCCGCACGGTCGCCAGCTCCTTGAGGAACGCGGCGGCGTTCGGGGTGGAGCGCGGGGTGTAGGCGGGGTACGGCAGCCGCTCGGCCACCGCGCGCCGCTCCGCCTCGGGCAGGTCGGCGAGCAGCAGCTTGGCGACGGCGGCGACGGTGATCGCGACGGGCTTGCCGATGCGCGAGTACATCCGGACCGGGTAGCGGCTCTCCACCTTGTCGATGTAGAGCACCTCGTTGTCCTCGTACACGGCGAGGTGGACGGTGTGCCCGCACCGCTCGTTGAGCTCGACCAGATAGGGGTGGGCGATCTCGCGTACGTCCAGGTTCTCCGCGGCCTGCTGCGCGAGCGCGAAGAGGCGGGCGCCGAGCCGGTAGCGCTGGTCCTCCTGCCGGTAGACCATGCCGTGCTCGTGCAGGGTGCGCAGCAGCCGCAGCGCGGTCGTCTTGTGCACGCCGAGCCGCGTGGCCACCTGCTCCAGATTGGCCGGGCCCTCCGCCAGCAGCGGCAGGATGCTCAGCGCTCGGTCGACGGTCTGGCTCATGGGTCGGTCACCACCTCCGCGCGTACGGTCCCGGTGTCCGTCCAGCCGGGGCCGAGTCGCAGTCTGCCCCACGCGCCGGGGTCGAGGGCGGCCAGGCGGTCGGCGTGCTCGCGCGAAGGCGGGGTGCCCAGGTCGCCGGGGACGGTGAGGGCGGCGGCCGCCATCAGATGGCCGTGGCGCAGCCGCTCCGCGACGGGCAGCCCGCGCAGGGTGCCCGACAGAAACCCGGCGGCGAAGGCGTCGCCCGCGCCGACGGACGCGACCACGTCCACGTCAAGGGCAGGCTCGAAGGTGACCTCGTCCTCCCCGCCGTCCGGCTGCCGGGCGTACGCGGTGGCGCCCGCGCTGCCCTGCTTCACCACCAGCACCCGCGGCTCGGGCAGGGCCGCCCGGACCGCCTCCGCGCCGTGCAGGCCCCAGGCGATCTCGGCCTCGTCCTCGCCGACGAAGACGAGGTCGCAGCCGCGGGCGAGGTCCAGCAGGCGCTCGCTGTCCTGGCCGCGCCACAGTGCGGTGCGGTAGTTGACGTCGAACGAGACGAGGGGGCGGCCCGGGGCGGGGGCGGTGAGCTCCCGCATCAGGGTGTGGCAGTCGGCGGAGAGGGCCGGGGTGATCCCGGTGAGGTGGAGGACGCGGCCCGACCACGCCGCCTCCCGGGGCACCAGGCCGGGGGACATGGCCGAGGCGGCGGACCCGGCCCGGTAGTAGACGACCTCGGAGAGCGGCTGCCCGTCGCCTTCCCGCTCCCGCTCCCCCGCCGTACGGAAGTAGATGCCGGTGGGGCGGTCGGGGTCGCGCTGGACGCGGGAGACATCCACGCCCGCGGCGGCGATCTCCGCGACGAGGTGGTCCCCGAAGCCGTCCGCGCCGACGCGGCTGATCCACCGGGCGGTGTGCCCGCCGCGCGCGAGCCCGCAGGCGACGTTGGACTCCGCGCCGCCGATCCCCCGCGAGAACGCGGGCACGTCGGCGAGCCTGCCCGGCCGGGACGGTCTGAAGGTGACCATCGACTCACCGAGGCACACGACGTCGACGTGGAGGGCTGCGGACACGGCGGGGCTCGCTCCTTGCTGTGGGCTCTGGCGCCTTCCGGGGGGTGGCGCGCACCGTTGACCGGGTGCTTGGCGGGATGTTAGACAGCGGTAAGCGCCATACGCAATGAGCGTTGCACATGTTGCAGCACGGATCCGCATGGGAGGCTCCATGGCCGTCGACCACGCCGCCGACACGCCCGGCTCACCCGTCGGGCGCCTCGCCCACGAGCGCGTCGACCACCGCTTCAAGGGCCTGCCCCCGGACGCCGAGGGCCGCACCGTCGGCGAGCTGGCCGCCGAGCGCCGCTCCCTGTTCACCGGCGGCTTCACCACCCCCGTCCTGGCGCTCTCCGCCGAGGCCCTGGAGCACAACCTCGCCGTCATGGAGCGCTACTCCACCGCCCACAGGCTGGCCTTCGCCCCGCACGGCAAGACCTCCCTCGCCCCCCAGCTCTTCGAGCGCCAGCTCGCCCACGGCGCCTGGGGCATCACCGCCGCCGTCCCCGGCCATGTGCGCATGTACCGCGCCTTCGGCATCCAGCGGATCTTCCTCGCCAACGAGGTCGTGGACGCCGCCGCGCTCCGCTGGCTCGCCCGCGAGCTGGACGCCGACCCCGAGTTCCGCTTCATCGCGTACGTCGACTCCCCGCGCGGCGTCGAGCTGATGGACGCGGCCCTGCGCGAGGCCGGCGCCCGCCGCCCCCTCGACGTCGTCGTCGAACTCGGCGCGGGCCCCGGCGCCCGCACCGGCGCCCGTACGGAGGCCGACTGCGCGGCCGTCGCCGACGCGGTGGCGGCCACCGGGACCCTGCGCCTGGTCGGCGTCGCCGGTTACGAGGGCGAGGTGCCGAAGCCGGACGGCGAGCGGGTCCGGGCCTGGCTGCGCCGGCTCACCGCGCTGGCCGTCGCGTTCGACGGGGAGGGCCGGTTCGCGGACGCGGACGAGATCGTGGTCAGCGCGGGCGGCAGCGCGTGGTTCGACGCGGTCGCGGACGTCTTCGCGGAGCTGCCCGAACTGTCCGGCCCGGTCCTGAAGCTGCTGCGCTCCGGCGCGTACGTCTCCCACGACGACGGCCACTACCGCCACATCACCCCCTTCAACCGCGTCCCCGACGAGGGCGCCCTGCACCCGGCCTTCCGCCTCTGGGCCCAGGTCGTCTCCCGCCCCGAGCAGGGCCAGGCCTTCCTCAACGCGGGCAAGCGCGACGCGGCGTACGACCTCGACCTGCCCGAGCCCCAGATCATCCGCTCCCCCGACGGCACCGAACGCCCCGCCACCGGCCTCACCGTCACCGGCCTGTCCGACCAGCACGCCTGGCTCGCGGTCGAGGAGGGCACGTCCCTGGAGGTCGGCGACTGGGTGGCCCTCGGCCTCTCCCACCCGTGCACCAGCTTCGACAAGTGGCAGCTGATCCCGCTGGCCGAGGCGGACGGCACGGTCACGGACTACATCCGCACGTTCTTCTGAGCGAGGCCTACGCACATGGACCTGGTCATTCGCAACGCGCAGGTCGTCGACGGCAGCGGCGGCGCCCGCTTCAGGGCGGACGTCGGGGTCGACGACGGGCGGATCACCCGCATCGTGCCGGAGGGCGCCGGGCCGCGCCCGACAGGTCAGCGGGTGGTGGAGGCGGACGGGCTCGCGGTCGCGCCCGGGTTTATCGACATGCATGCGCACAGCGACCTCGCCCTGCTGCGCGACCCGGACCACTCCGCCAAGGCCGCGCAGGGCGTGACGCTGGAGGTGCTCGGCCAGGACGGCCTGTCGTACGCGCCCGCCGACGACCGCACCCTCGCCGAGATCCGCACGGCCATCACCGGCTGGAACGGCGACGGCTCCGACATCGACTTCGACTGGCGCACCGTGGGCGGGTTCCTGGACCGGCTCGACCGCGGCTTCGACGGCCAGGGCATCGCGGTCAACGCCGCGTATCTCGTCCCCCAGGGCTCCGTCCGCATGCTTGCGCTCGGCTGGGAGGACCGGGCCGCCACCCCGGACGAGGTGGCGCGGATGAAGCGGCTGGTCGCGGAGGGTCTTGAGCAGGGGGCGGTCGGGATGTCGTCCGGGCTCACGTACACGCCCGGGATGTACGCGTCCGACGCCGAACTGACCGAGCTGTGCCGCGTCGTCGCCGCGTACGACGGCTACTACTGCCCGCACCACCGCTCGTACGGCGCGGGCGCCCTGGAGGCGTACGAGGAGATGGTGGCGCTCACCCGCGAGGCGGGCTGCGCGCTGCATCTCGCGCACGCGACCATGAACTTCGGCCTGAACAAGGGCCGCGCGCCCGAACTGCTCGCGCTGCTGGACCGGGCGCTCGCCGAGGGTGCCGACATCAGCCTCGACACCTATCCCTATCTCCCGGGCTGCACCACGCTCGCCGCTCTGCTGCCCAGCTGGGCCGCCGAAGGCGGGCCGCAGGCCATCCTGGACCGGCTCCGCGACGAGGCGACCGCGGAGCGGATCCGGCACGTCATGGAGGTGGAGGGGGCGGACGGCTGTCACGGCGTGCCCGTCGACTGGGACACCATCGAGATCTCGGGGGTCAGCCAGCCGGCCCTCGCGGCGTACGCCGGCCGGACGGTCGCGCAGTCCGCGCGCGAGCGCGGCGAGGCGCCGTGGGACACCGCGCGCCGACTGCTGCTGGAGGACCGGCTCGGTTCGACGATCCTTCAGCACGCCGGGAACGAGGAGAACGTGCGGGCGATCATGAAGCACCCCGTACACACGGGCGGCAGCGACGGCATCCTGCAAGGCGCCAAACCGCACCCGCGCGCGTACGGGACCTTCCCGCAGTATCTGGGCCGCTATGTGCGCGAGTTGGGCGTGCTGTCCCTGGAGGAGTGCGTGGCCCACCTCACCGCGCGCCCCGCGGCCCGTCTCCGCCTCCCCGACCGGGGCCTGGTCCGCGAGGGCTACCGCGCCGACCTCGTCCTCTTCGACCCGGACACGGTCGCCGCGGGCTCCACCTTCGAGTCCCCGCGCACCCTGCCTGCGGGGATCCCGCACGTGCTCATCGACGGCCGCTTCGTCATCGAGGACGGGCGGCGTACGGACGTCCTGGCGGGGCGGTCGGTGCGGCGTACGCAGGCGGGGTGAGCGCGCGGCCTCACCGGCGGCGGTCGGCGGCCTCGTCGACGAGCCGCAGCAGTTGGTACGGGTCGGTCGTGATGCCGAGGGCGTTCAGCTCCCGGGCGCGGGCCTCCCGCGCGGGCGTGACCCGCCCGGTGAAGAACACCACGTCCCCGCGGTATCGCCGCTCTCGCACCAGCCGCTCCACATACGTGAAGCCCGCCTCGGCCGCACGGCCTCTGCTGACGTCGGAGATCAACAGGTCTGGGGGCCGGGCCGCTATCGCGCGGTCGGCCTCCTCCTGGTTCCGAGCGATGTCCACCTCCCCCGCCCCCCACTCCATGAGCAGCCCGACCAGGTCCGTGTTGTTTTCGGGGCGGTCGTCCACCCACAGGATGCGCAGGCCCCCCAGGCGGGTGGGGGTGGCCCCACGCTCCAGGCCCGCGTACTCCTCCGCCGTGTCCATCTCCATGTTCACCTCCACGTCCACGAGTTGCGAAAGCGTGGAGGGCACACGGTCCTTCGGCCCGTTCCTGATCGCCATCAGCAGCTCGGCCGACCTCGGCAGCCGCAGCAGCTCGTCGAGCAGCGAGATGAAGGCCTGGTCCGTGGTCAGGGCCGGGAAACCGCTCGGCAGGTACTGCTCGAGCCGGGCGAGGGCCGCCACCGGCGTGTCCTGGTCCAGTGAGTGGGGCGGCGCCACCTCGTACTCCTCGAACATCCGCTGCGCCTTCCTGTCGTCGCCGACCACGGCCGCTCCGGGCCCCGCCAGCAGGATCCGCCGTACCTCCCGGTAACGGCGGAACTCCGCGACCACGTCGCCCGCGCCCGGCCCGGGGTCGGCCATCATCCGGTAGAAGTCGGCGTAGAAGTACTGGAGCAGCAGCGTGCGGATCACGGCTTCGGAGCCGAACCCCGCCCACATGGGGTTGAGGGTCGCCTCCAGGACGAAGCCGTTGAGCAGCCGCTTGACGCGGCGCGGATTGCGGCCCGAGCGCTCGGCGAGGAGCGGGACCAGCTCGTCGTCGACCACCCGGTGGATGCCCGTGGCCCGCATACACCGGCGGATGTACGCCTCGAAGTCCCGGCCGTCCGCCGCCGGGACCCGATAGCTGGTCTGGAAGATCTTTTCCATGAACGCGGCGCCCGCCGGGGACAGATCGCGCAGCAGGCCGTTCGGCCCCAGCGCGGAGCGGTCACCGCCGATGGCGAACGCGAGGCCGGGCACGTCGAGATAGACCTTGACCGCCTCGCACACCGCGAGCACGGTCTCCTCCGAGCAGCGGTCCAGGTCGTCGATGAAGACCACCAACATGCGGCGCGGCGTGAACTCGCCTGTCTCGGCCCACTCCTGCGTCAGGTCCTTGATGGCGTCACGCATGTCATTGCGCGCTTCGGGTTTGGCCGAAAGGTTGCTCCAGAGCTCGTCGACCAGGCGGGAGACGCCGAGCGGGCCCGCGAGCAGCACCAACAGGGCGCGGGCCGCGCGGATCAGCGCCCGCTGATCGGTGGCCCGCCGCAGCCCCCGGCGCAGCACCCGCCGGTCGAAGCGCATCAGCACCGACTTGATGAGCCCTTCCAGGGCGTCGGCGCCGGTGGAGGTCCACGCGTTGTACCAGACGGTGTGCACGCCGGGCTCCTTCTGGAGCTCGGCATCGACCAGCCGCATCAGGCTGCTCTTGCCCATGCCCCAGCCCGCGTCCACGGCGAGTGTGAAGGGGGTGGAGGCGCGCGAGGTGAGGAGCAGCTGAGCCAGTCGCTTCGCCACGAGCGCGGCGCCGAGCTGGTCGTCAGGCTCCGCGGCCACCGGCTCGTCGTTGAGTAAGGAGAACGTCGTCCACTCGCCGGAACCCTCTGAGTCCGTCACCGTTCACTGTCCCCCCGTGTCGGCATACGACCCACCATTATGGCCATGGGCGGGCGATTCACCCAGCCGCCTTCAGCTCCACCTCCACCAGCCGATAAAGATGCCGCCGCGCCGCCTCCGTGGTCAGCGGCGGGGCCTGGCGCAGCCGTTGCAGGGCGAGGCCGTCCGCGAGGGCCGCGAAGCGGACGGCGAATTCGGCGGGGTCGGCGCAGCCGAAGTCGCCCTCGTCGGCGCCCCGTTCGACCAGGGAGCGGATCTCGCCGTGCCAGCTCTCGTAGCGTGCGGCCTGGCCGCGGGCGAACGCCTGGTCGCGGTCGCCCGCGTGCCAGTAGTCGAACCACATCCGCCAGTGGCGGTCGGTGTCGTCGGTGAACAGCGCGTCGATGAGCAGCCGCAGCCCCTCGGCGCCGCTGGTGGCATGGGCGGCGGCCTCGCTGAGCGCGGCGTAGTAGCGCTCGATGTGCAGCACCATCGCCTCGGAGAGGACTTCCTGGACGCTCTCGAAGTGGTAGGTGACCGTGCCGACCGAGACCCCCGCCGCGGCCGCCACATCGCGTACGCCCACCGCCGCGGAACCCCGCTCCACGATGAGCGGTACGGCGGCCTCCACGATCAGCCGGCGGCGCACCTCGGTGGGCTGACGGGTGCGCTCGGAGGCGGCGACGGCCCGCCGGGCGGCCTTGGGGCGGACGGGTCGTGTCATGCCGAGGTCCTGGGGGTGGTGTGGTGCCAGGTGCGCTTGGCCACTGTGTCTCCGTTCGCACGTGCTTCGATGCTGCTGTCCATGATGAACTCCGTTGCTGTGGCGCGGAGTTCGGTGCGGGCCACGACGACTGCGTCCCAGTCGCCGCGCCGCAGCCGGACGGTCCACTGGGAGCTTGCCACGGCCGAGTGCGGATCGCCGCCGCGGATCCGGTACGTCTCCAGCGCGCTCTCCTCGTACCGCAGGCCGTCGGGGTAGGTGCGGGAGCCGCCGTAGTTGGGGTCCACCTCCAGGGTCCACTCCCCCGTCGCCACGTCGTGCCGCACCAGCCGCTCGGGCCGGTTCCCGGCGGGCGGCTCGGTCGTCACGGGGAGCGGCGGGGCCTGCTCCGGCTCCTCGAAGGTGATCGGCGGGCGGCCGGCGTCGGCGCCCGGGTCCCGTACGGGGAGGAGTACGGCGCTGTCCGCGGGGCGCACGGTCAGCGCGCCGTGCTCGTCGCGCTCGCCGTGCGGCCACACCCACGGCCAGTACTGGTCGGAGACCGCGACCCGGATGCGGTGGCCGGGCGGGAAGGCGTACCCGATGCCGTTGAGCTCGAACTCCACGTCCTCGTACGTCCCCGGCGTCCACTCCACCGCCTTGTCCCGGCCGTGCCGCGACAGCAGGTTGAGCACGCCCCGGGTGACCAGCGTCGAGGAGCCGTCGGGGGCGACGTCGCAGACGCGCGCGATGACATGCGCGCGCGGGGTGGCGCTGTCCAGGCGCAGCCGGACGCGCGGGCGGCCCAGGATCTCCACGCGCTCCGTCAGCGGCGCGGAGTCGAAGCAGACCGAACGGCCGTCCTCCTCGCGCTGGTCGGGTGGCAGGTCGGTGGCGTTGCCGAAGGGGAAGAAGCGGCCCGCGTCGATGCCGGTGTGCAGCGGGGAGCGCACGATCACCGGCTCCGTCCCCTCACCGCCCAGCGGCCGCTCGTCCCAGGTGACCGCCGGGGACGGCCAGGCGTCGTCGGCGACCCAGCGGCCGGGCATGGTCGTGTAGTGGGTCGCGGGCGGCACCGGGTCGTTGATCCAGGAGCGCAGGGCCGGGTCCGCCATGACCCCGGTGTCCACGCCCTTGAGCCAGTGGTCCCACCAGCGCAGCGTCTCCTGGAGAAAGCCGATCGCCGGGCCCGGCGGCAGGCCCCGGTCCGGGTACTGGTGCGACCACGGCCCGATCAGCCCCCGCACGGGCGCGTCGAGATGCTCCACCAGGCGCAGCACGGTGTCCCGGTACGGGTCGGCCCAGCCGCCCACCGCGAGGACCGCCGCGTCGATGGCGCCGTAGTCCTCGCACACGCTGCCGTGGCGCCAGTAGTCGTCCCGTCGCTGGTGCGCCAGCCAGGTGTGCAGATACGGCTCCAGCGCCTCCAGCCGCTCCCGCCACATGGGCAGCCACCGGTTCTCGCCCACGGTGGCCGGGTCCGGCGGGCGGGCCGTGAACGCGAGCATGGTGCCCGCCCACGCGAGCATGTCGATGCCGAGGACGGCGCCGCCGGTGTAGTGGACGTCGTTGTCGTAACGGTCGTCGGTCGAGCAGACGGTGACGATCGCCTTCAGCGGCTCCGGGCGCAGGGCGGCGATCTGGAGGGAGTTGAACCCGCCCCACGAGATGCCGAACATGCCGACCTTGCCCGTGCACCACGGCTGGGCGGCCAGCCACTCCACGACGTCGACTCCGTCGGCCAGCTCGGTCGCGGTGTACTCGTCGAGCATCACGCCCTCGGAGTCCCCGCTGCCGCGCAGATCGACCCGGACGGAGGCGTAGCCGTGCCCCGCGTACCAGGGGTGACGCTGCGCGTCGCGCGGGGCGGTCCAGTCGCTCTTGCGGTACGGGAGGTACTCCAGCAGCGCGGGGACGGGGTCCGCGGTGGCGTCGACGGGGCGCCAGATACGGGCGTGCAGCCGGGTGCCGTCCCGGGTGGGGATCCAGACGTCCTCCGTCCGGACCTCGCGGTCGAACTGCTCGCGGTATCTCACGTGGTGTAGCCCTTCTTTTGCGCCTAAACCGGCGCCGCTCTCGCGGACCTGGTTGCTCGCCATGGGGGTTGCTCAATTGATGGTTGCGCCCGTCCGGAACGGGCCATCGCGGGCAGTCATGGCGCTGCCGGGCGCCAGCGGCGGATGCGGTGGGCGGGGCCCAGGTCGGTCCAGGGGGCGTCCGGCTCCGCGGCGTCCTGCCAGTCGTCGGCCACCCCCGCGCCCGCGTCCGGGTGCGCGTCCCCGTCCGGGTCCAGCGCCGCGGCCATGAGGCGGCGGGTGTAGGGGTGGCCCGGGGACGCGAAGACGGCCTCGGTCGGGCCCTCTTCGACCACCACCCCGTGCCGCAGCACCACCACCCGGTCGGCGATCCCCCGCACCACGGCCAGGTCGTGGCTGATGAAGAGGCACGCCAGTTCGCGTTCGCGCCGCAGGTCGTCCAGGAGGCGCAACACCTCGGCCTGGACGGAGACGTCGAGCGCGGTGGTGATCTCGTCGGCGATCAGTACGTCCGGCTCGCCGGCCAGCGCCCGCGCGATCCCGATCCGCTGCCGCTGCCCGCCGGAGAGCTGCGCGGGCAGGCGGTCGGCGAGGGCCGGGTCGAGGCGTACGTCGGCGATGAGCTGCCGGGCGCGGGTGGCGGCCTCCCCACGGGAGGCGGCCGTGCCGAAGAAGCGCAGCGGCCGCCGTACCGCCTCGCCCACCGAGCGCCGGGGGTTCAGGGACGTGTCGGCGTTCTGGAAGACGAGCTGGACCTTGCGCCGCAGGGACAGCGGCCGCTGCCGCGCCGGGCGGGCCAGGTCGCCGTCGGTTCCCTTCGTGGTCATCTCACCCCCCGACGGCGCCCGCAGCCCCGCCAGCGACCACGCCAGCGTGGACTTGCCGCTGCCCGACTCGCCGACCAGCGCCAGCACCTCACCGCGCCGCACGCGGAAGGACACGCCGTGGACGGCGCGGCTCGCGCCGTAGTCGATGGTGACGTCGCGGACGGCGACCGCCTCCGGGGCGTCGGCGGGCACCTCGGCCTTGGGCCGGATCTCGCGGGTGCCGTCCTCGGCGACGACCGCGAGCCCGGAGTCGGCCAGGCGCGGGACGCTGGCCAGCAGCCGCCGGGTGTACGGGTCGGCGGGGGCGGCGAAGAGGCGGCGGGTGGGCGCGGCCTCCACGACCCGGCCCTCCCGCAACACCGCGACCTCGTCGGCCATGTGGGCGACGACGCCCAGGTCGTGGCTGACCAGGACGGCCGCGAGGCCGAGTTCGTCGCGCAGCGCGGCGAGCAGGTCCAGGACGCCGCGCTGGGTGATGACGTCGAGGCCGGTGGTGGGTTCGTCGAGGACGAGGACCTTGGGGCGGGCCGCGATGGCCATGGCGATCGCGACGCGCTGCTGCTGCCCGCCGGAGAGTTCGTGCGGGTAGCGGCGGGCGAGTTCGGCGGGGCGCGGGAGGCGGACCTGGTCGAGGAGGTCGGTGACGGCGACGGAGCCGGCCGCGTCGCCGCGCAGCGCCTCCGCGATCTGCCGTCCGACCCGCATCGAGGGGGTCAGGGCGTGCCCGGCGTTCTGCGCGACCATGGCGACCGTGCCGCCGCGCAGCCGCCGCAACTCCCTGGCCGGGAGGGCGAAGACGTCCTTGCCCTCGACGCGCACCGTGCCCGCGGTGATCCGCGAGCCGTGCCGCAGATGTCCGAGCAGGGTCGCGGCGACGGTCGACTTGCCGCTGCCGGACTCGCCGACGAGGGCGAGGGTCCGGCCGGGGCACAGCTCGAAGCCGACCTCGTGGACGACGGGGATGTCCCGGCCCGCGGAGCGGTAGGCGACGCTCAGGCCTTCCACGGAGACGATGGCGGTCATCAGGAGCCCTCCCGGATCCGGTCCACGCCCCACGCCTTGGACAGGCCGTCGGCCGCGAGGTTGAGCCCGATCACGAGCGTGGCCAGGGCGATGATCGGCGCCAGGCTCGCCATCGGGACGACGGTGATGGCGGTGCGGTTCTCGGCGACCATCAGCCCCCAGTCGGGGGTGGGCGGGTTGGCGCCGAAGCCGAGGAAGGACAGGGAGCTGATCAGCAGCACCACCCATGAGGCGCGCATCGCGAACTCGACGCACACCACGTCGGTGATGTTGGGCAGCACCTCGCGCCACAGGATCGACCAGGTCCGCTCGCCGCGGGCGCGGGCCGCGGTGACGTAGTCGGCGGGGACGACGGCCAGCGCGGCGCCCCGGACGACCCGGACGACCTGCGGGACGTAGACGACGGCGATGGCGAGCACGATGACCGCGGGCCCGGTGCCGAGCGCGGTGACGACGACCAGCAGGGCGAGGATGGACGGGATGGACAGCACGGCGTCCAGCACCCGCATCAGCAGGTCGTCCAGCCAGCCGCCGCGCAGCGCGGCCGCGCAGCCGAGGACGGTGCCGAGGGCGATGGTCACCAGGGTCGCGGCGACCGAGACGCCCAGCGCGTACCGCCCGCCGTACAGCACCCGGGCCAGTACGTCGCGCCCGTACTGGTCGGTGCCGGCCCAGTGGTCGGCGCCGGGGCCGAGCAGGGCCTGCGAGGCGTCGCCGACCGTCGGTTCGTACGAGGTCAGCACGGGCGCGAGCAGCGCGATCAGGAGGTGGACGGCGACGATCGCCAGGCCGATGGTGGCGGCGCGGGAGGAGCGTATGGTGCGCCAGGTGCGGGCGGCGAAGCCGGGCGATGCGGCGACCGGCCCGGCCGCGACAAGAGCGTCGGGGGTCTTCAGGGTGCTCATCGGGTCCGCCCTCCTCGGGTCCTGAGCTTGGGGTTGAGGGCCATGGCGCCGAGGTCGGCGGCCAGGTTGCAGCAGACGTAGACGACCGCGCTGATCAGGGCGATGGCCTGGATGACCGGCAGGTCGCGGTTCTGCACGGAGGAGAGCATCAGCTTGCCGATGCCGGGGTAGTTGAAGACGTTCTCGACGACGGCGACGCCCCCGACCAGCCATGCCACATTGAGCGCGATGACATGCAGGGTGGGCAGCAGCGCCCCGGGCAGGGCGTGGCGGGTGACCACGCGCCAGGTGGACAGGCCCTTGAGCCGGGCGGTGGTGACGTACTCGCCGGCCATGACGTCGATGACCGAGGTGCGGGCCATGCGCACGATGTACGCGGCCATCACGATCGCGAGCGAGGCGGCGGGCAGCCATACGGCCGGGAGCAGCTGTCCGACGCTCGCCTCGGGTCCGTAGAGCACCACGGCGGGCAGGACGGGGACGGCGATGGAGAAGAGCAGCACCAGCACGGTGGCCACCACGAACTCGGGGACGCTCATGCCGATCAGGCTGACCGTGGAGATGAGGTGGTCGGGCCAGCGGTCGCGGTAGAGCCCGGCGACGACGCCCAGCACGAGCGAGCCGGTGACCGCGAAGAGGACGGTGACGACGGCGATCAGCGCGGAGTTGCCGAGGTACTGGGCGACCTCGCCGCCCACCGGCTTGGCGTTGACCAGCGAGGCGCCGAAGTCGCCGTGGAGCGCGCCCTTGACCCACTCCAGGTAGCGCTCCCAGGCGGGCTGGTCGAGGTGGAGCTTGTCGCGCAGCGCGGCGACGGCGGAGGGGGTGGCGTCCTTGCCGAGCACCTGGGTGGCGACGTCGCCGGGCAGCGACTGGACGGCGAGGAAGACGAGGACGGAGGAGAGCAGCAGCGTGCCGAGCGCGGCGACGACGCGGCGTACGAGAAAGGTGAGCACGCCCCTCACGCCCCCTTCAGCCCGATGCCGAGGTAGTCGAACTCGAAGCCGTGCTCCGCGTAGCCCCGCACCTTGCGGGAGATGCCGACGAGCCGGTCGGCGAACATCGGGGTGATCGCCCCGCCCCGCTCCACGACCGCGGTCTGCGCCTGCTGGTAGAGCTCGCGGCGCCGGGCGTCGTCGGTCTCGCGGCGGGCCCGGTCCAGCAGGGCGTCGAAGTCCTTGTCGGCCCAGGCGGTCTCGTTGTACGAGGAGCCGCCCCGGAAGACCTGGTTGAGGAGTTGGTCGATGGGGCGGCCGGTGTACCAGTAGGTGGCCATGAGCGGCTTCTTCATCCAGATCTGGGTGTAGTACGAGTCGGCGGCGGCCGTTCTGACCCGGATCCGGATGCCGGCCCGCTTGGCGGACTCCTGGTAGGCGAGGGCCATGGGCGTGAAGATCGGGTCGTAGGAGGAGGTGTAGAGGTCGACCGCGAGCCGCTCCTGCCCGGCCTGCTTCAGCAGATGGCGGGCCTTTTCGGGGTCGTGGGCCGGGTGGCGGGCGAGGTGGCCCGGGTCGCTGGGCGGCACGGGGTTGTCCCAGCCGGCGGTGCCCGCGCCCTGGAGGGCGACCTTCATGACGTGCTCGGGGTCGTACGCGAGCTTCATCGCCTGCCGCACCCGCACATCGGTGAAGGGCTTCTCGGTGGTGAGCATCGGCAGCACGTACCACTGCGCGTTCTTCACCCGGGCGAGGGTGGCGCGGTCGGAGTTGGCGACGACGCGGGCGGTGGCGAAGTCCAGGTTGGTCTGGGAGAGCAGATCGACCTGGCCGGCGAGCAGGGCGTTGGAGCGGGCCTGCATATCGGCGACGGAGTAGAAGTCGATGGCGTCCAGGACGGGGCGGCCGGCCCAGTGGTCCGGGTACGCGGTGATCCGGCCGGGCCCGGCGGCGGAGAAGGAGACCAGCTTGAAGGGGCCGGTGCCGATGCCGGTGCGGCCGATGGAGGCGGCGCTGCCGTCGGGGATGACGTAGCAGTTGTAGTGGGTGAGCAGGCTGGGGAACTCGGCGTTCGGGGTCTTCAGGGGGACGACGAGGGTGTGCGCGTCGGGGGTGCGCAGCTTCTTCGGGTCGACCAGCGGGGCCAGCACGCCGGCCTGCGGGGAGCCGGTCTTTTCGTCGAGGATGTGGCGCAGGGTGTAGGCGGCGTCGGCGGAGGTGAAGGCGCGCCCGTTGTGGAAGGTGACGCCGCGGCGCAGCCGGAAGGTCCAGGTGCGGGCTTTGTCGTCGGGCTCCCAGGACTCGGCGAGGTCGGGGGCGAGGCCGCCGTCGGGGCCGATCCGCACCAGCCGGTTGTAGAGGGCGCCCAGGTATTCGTAGGCGGACAGGGAGCTGGCCGGGTCCAGGGTCTCGGCGTCGGAGGCGGGCGGCCGGGCGATGCGCAGGGTGCCGCCGCGGTCGGGGCGGCCGGTGGGCCCGGCGCTGGGGAGGGCGTCGGCCGGGGACGCGGAGGCCGCGCCGGAGCAGCCGCTGAGCAGCCAGGACGCGCCGAGTGCGGCGCCGCCCGCCGCCGCGCCGACCAACAGCGACCGGCGCGGTATCCCCGCCGCCCCTGGGGCGTTTCGGGGTGAGGTGTCGGACATGGGCCGGCCACCCTTCTCCGCTATTCGTTCAGCGGAACGATTCGTTGAAGTTCGTGAACGATAGCCAGCCGACACGTCCGGGCCAACCCATCGCGCACGGAAATTAACCCGGGAAACCGACTCGTTACCCGGCGCGCGCCGCCGCCCCATCCGCCCGAAGACGCCCCCTTACACCGTCGACGTGGCGAAGAACACCGAGCGGTCCCGGTTACACGCCCGTAAGGTGGCCGACATGCAGGTGATCCAGTCCACGAAGCTCTCCAACGTCTGCTACGAGATCCGGGGCCCGGTACTCGAGGAGGCGATGCGGCTGGAGGCCGCCGGTCACCGCATCCTCAAGCTCAACACGGGCAACCCCGCGACCTTCGGCTTCGACTGTCCGCCGGAGATCCTGGAGGACATGCTGCGCAACCTCGGCGGGGCCCATGGGTACGGCGACGCCAAGGGGCTGCTGTCCGCCCGGCGCGCGGTGATGCAGCACTACCAGACCAAGGGCATCTACCTGGACGTCGAGGACGTATACCTCGGCAACGGCGTCTCCGAGCTGATCCAGATGGCGATGCAGGGCCTGCTGGACAACGGGGACGAGGTGCTGGTCCCCTCCCCCGACTACCCGCTGTGGACCGCCGCGGTCTCGCTCTCCGGCGGCACCGCCGTGCACTACCGCTGCGACGAGCAGTCGGACTGGATGCCGGACCTCGCCGACATCGAGCGCAAGGTCACGGACCGCACCAAGGCCCTGGTCATCATCAACCCCAACAACCCGACGGGCGCGGTCTACGACGAGGAGATGCTGCGCGGGCTGACCGAGATCGCCCGCCGCCACAATCTGGTCGTCTGCTCCGACGAGATCTACGACAAGATCCTCTACGACGGCGCGACCCACACCCCCACCGCGGCCGTCGCCCCCGACCTGCTGACCCTGACCTTCAACGGGCTCTCCAAGGCCTACCGGGTCGCGGGCTACCGCAGCGGCTGGCTCGCGGTCTGCGGCCCGAAGGCCCACGCCACCAACTATCTCGAGGGCCTGACCATCCTGGCCAATATGCGGCTGTGCGCCAATATGCCCGCCCAGCACGCGGTGGCCGCGGCCCTCGGCGGCCGCCAGTCGATCAACGACCTGGTGCTGCCCGGCGGCCGGCTGCTGGAGCAGCGCGACACGGCGTATGAGCTGCTGACCCAGATCCCGGGCGTGACCTGCGTCAAGCCGAAGGGCGCGCTGTACGCGTTCCCCCGGCTCGACCCCGCGGTCTACAAGATCAAGGACGACCGGCAGATGGTCCTGGACCTGCTGCGCTCCGAGAAGATCATGATCGTGCACGGAACGGGCTTCAACTGGCCGGAGCCGGACCACTTCCGGATCGTGACGCTCCCGGCGAAGAAGGACCTGGCGGACGCGGTGACGCGGATCGGAAGGTTCCTGGACGGCTACGGCCAGCACTGACGCCGCCCCGGTCACGCGCGGCTCGCTCAGCGGGGCCGTAGCGCCTTCTCCATCACCACTTCCCCCTCCTCCTCCCCGGCCTCGGCCAGCCCGATGCGCCGGTAGAAGGCGAGGGCGCGCGCGTTGTCCGGCATGACGTTCAGCCGCAGCACCTCGGCCCCCGCCCGCAGGCCCCACTCCTCCACGGCCCGCACCAGCCGATCGGCGACCCCGCACCCGCGCCCGGCCGCGCTCACCCACATGGAGATCAGCTCGACCACGCCATGGTGCGGGCCGGGGACCCCGCCGGCCATCCCGACCGGCGCCCCGTCGAGCGCGGCCACCAGGTTGTACGAACCGGGGATCTCCAGGCGGGCGCGCCACCGCTCCTCGCGGTCGCCGTCGCCCTGCCAGTCCGCGAGCCGGGACCCGAACGCGTACGGCGCGTCCGCGAGGGCGGTGAGCCGCAGCTCCCGCCAGATCGCCCAGTCGTCCGGCGTCAGCACCTTCACTTCGATCAGTTCGATCAGTTCGATCACCCCGGGCTCGTGGTCGCACCGGGCGGCCGGGCGACAGACACTTGGCAGATACTTAGCAAGAACTCAACTTTAGACAGAGTCTAAGCTAGGATGGCCTCCTGAGATCCCTTGGAGGCCACCCATGTACGAGCCGATCCGCGCCAAGTCGGTCCACACCATGGCCGAGCCCGGGCGGGGCTTCCCGCACCGCTCGCGCGAGGAGGAGCTGGACATCCAGCTGGCGGGCCATCTCACCGCGCTGCTGACCGTGACCGACGAGCTGCGCGCCCTCGTGCCCGCCCCCGCGCTCGACACCGCCGCCCAGCGCCTCACCGACCAGGTCACCCGCCTGCGCGACGGCCGCTCCCCGCTCCGCGCCGCACCCACCACGGCCTCCACCGCCCCGACCCATATCGCCGCCCTCCACCAGCGCGCCCACACCCTGGCCGGCCGCGCCCTGGTCGTCGCCACCTCCCGCGACGACGAGGCGGCCGGCGCCCTGGCCGCCGAGCGCCTGGAGACCCACGCGGCGGCGCTCGGCATCAGCGGCTGAACCACTCCTGACCCCGCCCGGTGATCAGCGCCCCGCCGATCGCCAGCGGCAGGGCCAGCCCGATCAGCAGGGCGGACTCGCTCACCGCGATGAGCCCCATCCACACGCAGTACAACCCGACCATCCCGCTCATCACGGCCAGCATCTCGACGAGAACGATCACGGTCCACACCCAGCCGAACCGCTTCCGCGCGCAGACGCCCACGACGGCCAGCAGGACCGCCACCGCCATGGAAAAGTACGCCAGGCCCCGCACCAGGCCGGGCTCCGCGACGTGCTGGCCATGGGCGAGCCGGCTGTCCAGCTCGGAGAGCAGCGAGCCCCCGGCGAAGAAGTTGACCACCGCCTGGCCCCAGACGCCCGCCAGGGCGAACCTGACCCTGCCCGGCATCCGCTCCAGGACCTGATCCGCCATCGGAGCCCACCCCATTCGCCGTGCGCCGTACGACCGGGGCGGCCCCCGGCACCACCCCGACCCTCCCGTGCCCCGTCCGGGACCGGTCCCGGACGGGGCACGGCCCCTCGGGTCAGGGCCTGGGCCCCGGCCCGGTCGGGTGCGTGCCCGTGACGCTCATGACCACCGAGTAGAGGCCGGTCCGCGCCGCGATGAAGAGACGGTTGCGCTTGGCGCCGCCCCAGGAGATGTTTGCGGCCGTCTCGGGGACGACGAGCCGCCCGATCAGCGTGCCGTCCGGGTCGTAGCAGTGCACGCCGTCGTCCATCGCGGCCACCCAGAGCCTGCCGCCGTCGTCGAAGCGGAGGTTGTCGAAGCGGGCGCCCTCGCGGGCCGCGGCCTCGGCGAAGATCTCGCCGTCCGACAGCGTGCCGTCGTCACGCACATCGAAGACCCGGACGCAGCCCGCCCGGGTGTCGGAGACGAACAGCCGCCGCTCGTCGGCCGAGAACACCAGGCCGTTCGGGGCGCCGAGGCCGTCGGCGACCAGCCGCACCTGGCCGCTGTCCGGGTCGATCCGGTAGACGTTGTTGGAGCCGATCTCGCTTTGCGCCCGGTAGCCCTCGTAGTCACTGAGGATGCCGAAGTCCGGGTCGGAGAACCAGATCGAGCCGTCCGACTTCACCGCCGCGTCGTTCGGGCTGTTCAGACGCTTGCCCTGCCAGCGGTCGGCCAGCACCGTGACCGTGCCGTCGTGCTCGGTCCGGGTCACGCGGCGGTTGCCCTGCTCACAGCTGATCAGACGGCCCTCGCGGTCAAGGGTGTTGCCGTTGGTGTTCCCGGCGCCGCGGCGGAAGACGCCGACCGCGCCGGTCTCCTCGTCCCACCGCAGCAACCGGTCGTTGGGGATGTCGCTCCAGATCACCTGCCGCCAGGCAGGCAGATACACGGGCCCCTCGGCCCAGCGGCAGCCGCCGTACAGGACCTCAAGACGGTCATCGCCGTCCATGCACCGCCCGGTGCGGAACCGTTCGTCGAACATCTCGTACAGCGCGGGGCGCTCGCTGCTCATGGCCACCCTCTCCTCGTCCACAGTGGATCGCGTATCTCTCCCCCATGGATACGGTCTCCGCCCGCGCCGCCCCTGAACACGCGCTCACAGACCGGTCAACGGTCGCCCGCCACCTGGGCGGCGACCGGCTCCAGCAGCGCCAGCTCGTCGGAGGTCAGCGTGATCCGGGTCGCCGCGGCGTTCTCGAGGAGGCGGCCGCGGCTGCGGGTGCCGGGGATCGGAACGACGGTCAGGCCGTGCGCCTGGGCGCGCTGCTGCACCCAGGCCAGGGCGATCTGCGCCGTGGTGGCACCATGGTCGGCCGCGATGGTGCGCAGGGGAGCCAGGAGAGCGGCGTTCGCCTTGGCGTTGTCGCCGGTGAAGCGCGGATGCGACTGCCTGACGTCGCCGCTGGAGAGGACTGTGCCCGTGTCGGTGAACGCGCCGGTCAGGAAGCCCTTGCCGAGCGGCGAGTACGGCACGAAGGCGACGTTGAGCTCAGCGGCCGCGCCCACCGCGCCGCGCTCGGCGTCCCGGCTGAAGACCGACCACTCCGACTGGAGCGCGGTGATCGGGTGCACGGCGTGCGCCTCGCGCAGCTCGGCACCGGTGACCTCGCTCAGACCGAGGTGCCTGACCTTGCCTTCCCGCACCAGCTCGGCCATGGCGCCGACGGACTCGGCCAGCGGGACGGCGGGGTCGCGGCGGTGCATGTAGTAGAGGTCGATGACCTCGACGTTCAGGCGGCGCAGGCTCGCCTCGACGGCCTGTTTGACGTAGCCGGGATCGTTGCGGATGGCCCGGTAGTCCGGGTCGTCGGCGCGGCGCTCGACGCCGAACTTGGTGGCCAGGGTGATCTCGTCGCGGTGCGCGGCGACGAACGGCGCGAGGAACTCCTCGTTGGCGCCGGCGCCGTACATGTCGGCGGTGTCGATGAGGGTGACGCCCGCCTCGACGGTGGCCTCCAGGGTGTCGCGGGCCGCCGCGTCGTCCGTCTGCCCGTAGGCGTGGCTGATGCCCATGGCGCCGAAGCCCTGGACGCCGACGAGGGGGCCGCCGTGGCCCAGCTCGACCTTGCTGATCTGTTCGATGGCGTTGCTCATGATGACGCTCGAGCCCTTTCCGCGGGGGTGCTGTCGATCACGGTCGTGCCGAGGACGCTAAGCAGTTCGCGTGCACTCGAAGCAAGAGCGCCGGGCCGCGACGGTGTGGAAAACGGTTCGTGGCGCCACCCGCGCCGCTGCTAAGAAGTGGAGATGACCGCCGAAGCCCAGGACCTGGCCCGCCTGCTCGCCGAGCGCGCCTGCGAGCGGCTGATCGTCGAGTTCCTCCGCCGTCTCGACCTCGGAGACCCCGCCACCGTGGCCGAGCTGTTCACGCCCGACGGGGTGTGGGAATGGCCGCAGGGCGCCCGCCGGGTCGAGGGGCGTGAGGCGTTGCGGGAGTACTTCGGGTCGCGGCCGGCGGACCGGCTGTCGCGGCGGATGTGTACGAACATCCTGGTCACCGTGGAGTCCCCGACGACGGCCTCCGCCACGTCGTACTTCGCGACGTACCGCGTCGACGGCTACACGGGCGGCATGCTGCCGCCCCGGCTGCCCGCGAACGTGGGCCACTACGAGGACACGTTCCGCAAGGAGAACGGCGTCTGGCTGCTCGCCACCCGGTCCACGTTCCTGCCGTTCGGCGGCCCGACGGAGCGCGTCAGCTCGCCCGAGCGGCCGTAGACCACGGAAGATGACCCCATGAGCACCACCATCACCTTCGTCCGCGGCGACATCACCGACCAGCACGCCGACGCCATCGTCAACGCCGCGAACTCCTCCCTCCTCGGCGGCGGAGGCGTCGACGGCGCCATCCACCGCCGGGGCGGCCCCGAGATCCTGGAGGCGTGCCGGGCGCTGCGCGCGTCGCACTACGGCAAGGGGCTGCCGACGGGGCGGGCCGTGGCCACGACCGCGGGGCGGCTGCACGCCGACTGGGTCATCCACACCGTGGGGCCCGTGTGGTCCGCCACCGAGGACCGCTCGGAGCTTCTCGTCTCCTGCCACCGCGAGGCGCTGCGGGTCGCTGACGAACTCGGCGCCCGTACGGTCGCGTTCCCGGCCATCTCGACCGGCGTCTACCGGTGGCCGTTGGAGGACGCCGCCCGCATCGCCGTCGATACGGTGCGGGCCGCGGACACCGCGGTCGAGGAGGTCAGGTTCGTCCTCTTCGACGAGCCCGCGTACGCGGCATTCGCCGCGCACGCGAGTTAGGCCCTGTCCGGCGTACACCCCCTAGGGCGCGGTCGGGACGATCGGCTGGCCGCGGTCAGCAGGCCGCCGTTGCCCGCAGAGTCTCGCGATGCGCGCGGTTCGTGGCCATCAGCCCTTCGAGTGCGTCCCGGGTGTGGATGAGTTCGTCGATGTGGCGGGAGAGCCGGTCGTGCTCCTGTGCCATCCGCTCCAGCGCGGCGTCGGAATTCTCCTCACTGGGCGCGTCGACACACGGCAGCAGTTCGTAGATAGTGCGGCTGGACAGCCCCGCGGCGTACAGCCGCTGGATCAACGTGACCCGTTCGACCTCGTCGTCCGTGTAGTGCCGCTGCCCGCTGGCGCTGCGGGCGCTGGCGAGCAGCCCCTGTTCCTCGTAGTAGCGCAGGGATCTGACGCTGACCCCGGCCCGTGCGGCGAGCTCCCCGATGCGCATGCCGTCCTCCCGACTGTGACCCGCGACACAGAGCCTTGCCTCTGACATCCATGTGAGGTTTTAGCGTAACCGCCGAGCGCCCGAGAAGCGGGCGCCGCGGATCGCGGAGGAAACCCGACGTGACGACGACGACCCTTTTCGACAGCTATCGGCTCGGTGACCTGACGCTGCCCAACCGGGTGGTGATGGCCCCGATGTCGCGGATCCGGGCCGCCGACGGCGGTCTGGCGACGCCGTCGATGGCGACGTACTACGCGCAGCGGGCCACCGCCGGGCTGATCGTGAGCGAAGGCGTGCAGCCGAGTCTGATCGGGCAGTCCAATCCGGGCACACCGGGGCTGCACACCGACGATCAGGTCGCCGCGTGGCGCCCGGTGACCGCCGCCGTGCACTCCAACGGCGGCCGGATCTTCGCCCAGCTGATGCACGGCGGGCGGGTCTCACATCCGGACACCACCGGTATGCGCCCGGTCGGGCCCTCGGCCGTCGCCGCCGTCGGCGAGGTGTTCACCCCCACCGGGCCCCAGCCCGCGCCGACGCCGCGCGCCCTGGAGGCCGCCGAGGTGCCCGAGCACGCCCGGTCGTACGCGCAGGCCGCCCGCCGCGCCGTCGACGCCGGGTTCGACGGTGTCGAGCTGCACGGCGCCAATGGCTATCTGATCTCCCAGTTCCTCTCCTCGAACGCCAATCTGCGCACGGACCGCTACGGAGGCTCGGTCGCGGGCCGGATCCGGTTCGCCGTCGAAGCGGTGTCGGCGACCGTCGAGGCCGTCGGCGGGGCCAGGACCGGTATACGGCTCTCCCCGGGCGGGACGTTCTGGGGCGTGGCGGAGGCCGATGTTCCGGAGCTCTACACCGCGCTCCTGACCGAGTTGGCCCGCCTTGAGGTGGCGTACGTCCATCTCGAAGCCACCGCCGACGAGGAGGTGTTGATGGGCCTGCGCCGTGCGTGGCCCGGCACCCTCATCATGAACCCGGTGCTTCCGATGGGCCCGAAGCAGACCGGGCGGACCGAGGCCGACCACTGGCTCGGGCTGGGGGCCGACCTCATCAGCTTCGGGCGCGCCTTCATCGCCAACCCCGATCTGGTCGAGCGGCTGCGCACCGGCCTCCCGATCGCCCCGGCCGACGAGGCCACGTACTACCAGGGCGGCGACGCGGGTTATCTGACCTACTCGGCGTATCAGCACACGGCCTGACGCCGAGCGCGTCAGGAGACGCCTCACCCGGCCCCGCGAACGGCCCCGGGAACCGACCGCGGAAAGGCCCGCCGGTACTCGCTCGGCGACACCCCGATGTGCCGGAGGAAGTGGTGGCGGAGGTTGTTGGCCGTGCCCAGGCCGCTGAGTTCGCCGATCTTCTCGATGGGGAGGTCGGTCGACTCCAGCAGGGCCTGGGCCCGCCCGAGGCGCTGGGTGAGCAGCCACCGCAAGGGGGTCGTCCCCGTGGCCTCCTGGAGCCGCCGATAGAAGGTGCGGGGGCTCATCGCGGCCCGCAGCGCCAGGTCCCGCACCGTCAGGGGCCGGTCCAGGTGGGACCGGGCCCACTCCAGTACGGGGGCCAGCGCGTCGTCGTCGGTCGCGGGCACGGACAGGTCGATGAACTGGGCTTGGCCGCCGGGCCGGTGGGCGGGCACCACCATGCGGCGGGCGAGCTGGTTCGCGACATGGGCGCCGAGGTCGCGGCGCACCAGGTGGAGGCAGAGGTCGAGCCCGGCGGTCAGGCCCGCGCTGGTGAGCACGTCGCCGTCGTCCACGTACAGCACCGAGTCGTCGACCCGCACCTTCGGGTAGCGCTCGGCGAGTTGCGCGGTGTGCAGCCAATGGGCCGTGGCGCGCCGCCCGTCGAGCAGCCCGGCCTCGGCGAGCGCGAAGGCTCCGGTGCACAGGGAGACCATGCGGGCGCCCGCGTCGTAGGCCCGGCGCAGGGCCAGGATCAGCGCCTCCGGCAGGGGTTTGCCCTCTTCGACACAGGCGTCGGGCACCGAGGGCACGATGACCGTGTCGGCTCCGACCAGGTCGTCGAGGCCGTGGCCGGTCCGCAGCACGAGCCCGGTGCCGCCGTCCTCCGGCCGCTCCCCCGCTCCCGCTGCCGCTGCCGCTCCCATGCCGCACAGCCTCAGGTCGTACCAGGGGTCGGCCAGGTCGGCCTGTGCCTTCCCGAAGACGGTGCAGGGGATGCTCAGTTCGTAGAGGTCCCAGGAGGGGAGCCCTATCTCCTCGGTCACGACCACGGCCACGGAACCAGCGCTCATGCCTCGCAGCGTATGGCAGGAATTTGGTGGCGGTCGTCATCGGTGTCACTGTCCGCGGCCGCCGAGCGCTGCGAGCGTGGCAGGCGACGGAACAACCGCTGTGTGCGGACATACGAGGAGCTGTGAATTGAACACCGACCATGGCCACCAGGCCGTCACGGTCGTCGGACTGGGCTCGATGGGCTCGGCGCTGGCCTCCGCGCTACTGGACCGCGGCCACCCGACCACCGTGTGGAACCGCTCGGCGGACAAGGCCCGGCCGCTGGCCGACCGGGGCGCCCGCCCGGCCGCGACGCCCCGGGAGGCGATCGCGGCGAGCCCGCTCGTCCTCGCCTGTGTACTGGACTACGACGCGCTGCACACCGTCCTCGCCCCCGTCGCCGAGTCCCTCGCGGGCAAGGTCCTGGTCAATCTCACCTCCGGCTCGCCGGAGCAGGCCGATGAGATGGCCGGGTGGGCCCGGTCGCATGGCGCCGACTATCTCGACGGCGCGATCATGACCACCCCGCCCGGCGTCGGCAGCCCCGAGATGATGTTCCTCTACAGCGGTCCGCGGGCCGTCTTCGAGGCCCACCGGCCGACCCTGGCGGCCCTGGGCGACCCCCTGCACCTGTCCGAAGAACCCGGCCTGGCCTCCCTCTACGACGCGGCCCTGCTCGGCCTGATGTGGTCCACCATGGCCGGCTGGCTGCACGGCACCGCGCTGGTCGGCGCGGAGAAGACGCCGGCCACGGCCTTCACCCCCATCGCGATCCGCTGGCTGACCGCCGTGGCCGGTTTCCTCACCACCTACGCACCTCAGGTGGACGCCGGCCGCTACCCGGGCGACGACGCGACCATCGACGTGCAGATCGCGGCCATCGAGCACCTGCTCCACGCGGCCGCGTCCCGGGGCGTCGACAACGCCCTGCCCGAGCTGCTGAAGTCCACCATGGAGCGGGCCTCGGCGGCGGGCCACGGCCCGGACAGCTTCGCGGGGGTGATCGAGGTCCTGAGGGGGCCCGCGGACGACCGGTGAGCGGCGGGCGAGGGCCCGTTTGACACCCTGTCGTGGTGTACCGGACGTGTCCCGTCCCGAAGGAGGCAGGAATGCCGGATCCGCGCCAGGCCCGCGTGTCCGACCACCCCGCGCTCGTGGAGTGCGTACGGACGTGGTGGGGCGACTCCCGCACGCCTCAGCAGGCCCGCGAGCTGTCCCTGCTGCTGCCGAGGCTGTTTCTCCAGTTCTTCTCCGGCACCAGCCTGGTGCGGGAGGGCGGTTCGGGGGAGGTCGAGGCGTTCCTGGTCGGCTTCTACTCCGGCGACAACGACCGTGAGGCGTATATCCACTTCGTGGGGGTGGACCCGCGGCTGCGCGGGCAGGGCGTGGCGCGCGGGCTCTACGAGGCCTTCTTCCGGCGGGCCGCCGGGGCGGGCCGGACGGAGGTACGGGCCATCACCTCGCCGGGGAACACCGGGTCCATCGCGTTCCACCGGGCCCTGGGCTTCGAACTCGAAGCGGGCGACCGCGAGCTCGACGGAGTGCCCGTGCACAGCGACTACGACGGCCTGGGGCAGGCCCGCGTGTGCTTCCGCAGACGGCTCGACGGCACGGCCGTCACAACGCGATGACGTCGACGCCGACCCGGGGCAGCTCCCAGAGTTCGAGCGTGCCGTCGCACAGCTCCGCGAGGAACTGGACGGCGCCACCCGCGTAGTGCCACCAGCCGCCGTTGTGGGAGGCGACGGTGACCAGCCACTCCCCCGGGCCGTCCCCGGTCGTGCTCCACAGGAACATGTCGCCCTGGTTGGAATCCCCCCACGGCAGCAGCCCGCCCGGCGCCGGGTAGAGGCGCAGGCCGGCTGTCATGTCGTGTTCCCACCAGTCCCGGAGGTCCTCGGTCAGCGTCTCGCGGATGCCGTCGAGCAGATACCGCTCCTTCCCGGGCCTGGGGAGGTTGGGAAGGAGGAAGTCGCCGAGGATGAAATCGGGATAGCACTCGGCCAGGCGCTTGTAGTCGGCGGGCAGCGGGGTGCCCAGGCCCTCCTCCAGCACCGCCCAGTCGATCGCGACGGGCTCCGGCCGACGGTGAGCCGCCAGACCGGGCACGGCGCGCTCCAGCGCGGCGATCGCCTCGTCCGGATCGGTGAGGCGGCGCACCGGGGTCTGCGTGCCGATCAGGTCGTCGTGCGGGTCGTCGGTCGGTGCGTCGGTCGGATGGCTGCTCATGGCGCAGAGCGTGCCACACGCCTCCGACAGCGCCCGACGACCCCCGATACCGGCCCTGACCAGGGACGTCGCCTGGCGTTCACCCCCGTCCCCAACTGGCGCTCCAGAATGGCCGGTTCCCGTTTCGGACTGCGATCAGCCGTTCACCTTCCCGTCACCTGACCGCGCCCGGAATGTGGGTTTCCGCGAGCACGCTGCCGCCGTGAGACGCATATTCGGAATCGTCCTGGCGGTTCTGCTGATCGGCGGGGTGGCTGTCGCCGTCGTCGCGGGACGCGACAAGGACAAGGGCACGGCAACGACGACCGTGCGCGGAGTGATCGGGTCGGAGAAGGCCGAGTTCTTCGCCGACCCCGACGTGGTGAAGGCCCTCGCAGCCAAGGGATTCACCGTCAAGACGGAGACATCCGGCTCCTGGGCGATGGAGAACCTCCCGCTCAAGGGGTACGACTTCGCCTTCCCGAGCAGCGAGTCCCCCGCCGCCGAGCTGGCGCGGAAGGCCGGGGTCAGCGGCACGCCGCTGCGGCCCTTCTACTCGCCCCTGGTGGTCGTCGCGCACCGCAACGCCGCCGGGGTGCTGGCCGACAACGGGCTCGCGACGCTGACCGGCAAGAACACCGGCACGCTGAAGATGGCCGCGTACCTGAAGGCCGCCAAGGAGGACGGGACCTGGCAGCAGCTCAAGGGCTCGGGGAAGTACAGCGAGCTGAACGGCGTGGTGTCCATCACCAGCACCGACCCCTCCCAGTCCAACTCGGGCGCGCTGTATCTGGCCGCCGCCTCGTACGTGGAGAACGGCGGCCGTATCGTCGCCAATGACCAGGACATCGCCCGGACCGCCCCGCTGATGAAGAAGCTCATCAGCGTCCAGGGCGCCCAGCAGTCCAGCTCCGACGCCCCGTTCCGGGACTTCATCAGCGGGGCGGCCAACCCGCTGGTCCTGGTCTACGAGTCGCAGGTCGCCTCGCTGCTGATGCAGAAGCAGGACGTCGGCGACATGGTCGTCCTCTACCCGGACGTCACGGTCAACAGCGACCACACCCTGGTGCCGCTGACCTCTGAGGGCCGCAAGCTCGGCGAGCTGCTGAGCGGCGACAAGAAGCTGCGCGAGCTGGCCGTCCGGCACGGCTTCCGGCCGCAGGGCGCGGCCCCGGAGTTCATCGCCGCCACCGCGCCCCACACCGCGTATCTCAACCAGCGGCTGACCGGAGTCCGGCAGGCGCCCGTGCCCAAGGCCGAGGTGCTGCGGGACCTCGCGCGACGAGCCAGGAGCTAGGGAGACCATCATGGCCACTGACAACACCGACGACCTGGTCCTCACCCCGCCCGAGCCCGTCGCCCCGGTCCCCAAGGAGAAGGCGGCCGGCCTGGTGCCGGTCGAGGAGTCCGTACGGGAGGAGATGGAGCGCCGCGCCGCCGAGTACGTGAACACGCTGGCCGGACTGGACGCCCGCTCCCCCGAGTTCGCCACCCGGATCGGCGAGATCACCGCGCTCGGCGCGGGCGAGATGCGCGGCGCCGCCCAGCAGTCCAACCGGATGCTGGACCGCACCGTGCGCTCCCTCGCCCAGGGCGACGGCGACGCCCAGACCCGGGTCTCCTCCTCGCTGGTCGAGCTGCGCCGCACCGTCGAGGACCTGGACCCGCGCGACACCCAGCTGAAGGGCGCCCGCAAGCTGCTCTCCAAGCTGCCGGGCGGCAACAAGCTGCGCGACCACGTCGCCAAGTACGCCTCCGCCCAGTCCACCCTCAACAAGATCGTCGGATCGCTGCGCGGCGGCCAGGACGAGCTGCGCCGCGACAACGCAGCCCTGCACACCGAGCGGGTCCGCCTGTGGGAGAACATGGGCAAGCTCCAGGAGTACGCGGTGCTGGCCCAGGCCCTGGACACGGCGGTCGAGCGGCAGATCACGGCCGTCGAGGCCACCGACCCGACGCAGGCGGACGCGCTGCGCGCCGATGTGCTCTTCCCCGTCCGGCAGAAGCACCAGGACCTGCTGACGCAGCTCGCGGTGTGCGCGCAGGGCTATCTGGCGATGGACGTGGTGCGCCGCAACAACGAGGAGCTCATCAAGGGCGTCGACCGGGCCGCGACCACCACCGTCTCGGCGCTGCGCATCGCGGTGATGCTGTCCTCCGCGCTGGAGAGCCAGCGCAAGGTGACCGAGCAGGTCAACGCCCTGCGCGGGACCACGGAGGACCTGATCCGGGGCAACGCGGAGATGCTGGCCACGCAGAGCGGCGAGATCCAGCGGATCGCGGCCGACCCGGCGGTGGGCGTGGAGACGCTGCGCGGCGCGTTCCAGCAGATCTACCGGACGCTGGACGCGATCGACACCTACAAGGCGCGGGCGACCGAGTCGATGGCGGCGACGGTGGAGGCCCTGACCGACGAGCTCCAGCAGGCGAGCACGTACCTGGAACGCACCCGCGCGGCGGGCGCGGCCGAGGGGAGCCTCCAGTGAGCAGAGCCGACGGCGTGCCCCGGCGCGCCTTGATGGCCCTCGGCCTCGCCGCCGTGCTGCCGGTGAGCGCCTGCACCTCGGAGAGCGAGGACAACAAGCGGGGCAAGGGCGGCTCCCCCGGCACCCTGCGGATCCTGGCGAGCAGCGAGCTGACGGACATGAAGCCGGTGCTGGACGCGGCGCGCGAGGCGACCGGCGTCACCGTCGAGGCCACCTGGTCCGGCACCCTGGACGCGGTCGAGCAGGTGGCGTCCGGGAAGGCGGACGGGGTGTACGACGCGATCTGGCTGTCGTCCAACGACTACCTGCGGCTGCGCCCGGAGACCGCCAAGAAGATCACCTCGGAGACGCCGGTGATGACCTCGCCGGTCGCCCTCGGCGTCAAGACGGACGTCGTACGGCGGCTGGGCCGGCACCCGGACCAGGTCACCTGGGCGCGGATCCACCAGGCGGTGGCCGACGGGAAGCTGACGTACGGGATGACCGACCCGGTGCGCTCCAACTCCGGCTTCTCGGCGCTCATCTCGATCGCCTCGGGGCTGTCCGGCGCCCAGTCGGCGCTGCGCGACGCGGACGTGCGGAAGGTCACGCCGAAGCTCAAGGAGTTCTTCGCGGGGCAGAAGCTGACGTCCGGCTCCTCCGGGTGGCTGGCCCAGGCGTACATCCGGCGCGGCGACGTGGACGCCCTGATCAACTACGAGTCCGTCCTGCTGTCCCTGAACCGCGACCACCACACCGACCTGACGGTGATCCGCCCCCAAGACGGCGTGGTGACCGCCGACTACCCGCTCACCGCGCTCGCCTCGGCGTCCCAGGACGCGCGGGACTCGGTCCGCGCGCTCACCGAGTATCTGCGGTCCGCCAAGGCCCAGCGGACGCTGACCGAGCGGACCTTCCGGCGCCCCGTCGTCACCTCCGTACGCCCCGCGGCCCCGCTGTCCGCCGCCAAGCGGCGCGAACTGCCCTTCCCCGGCACCCGGTCGGTGGCCGACGGGCTGCTCGCCGCGTACGAGAACGAGCTGCGGCGGCCCTCGCGGACGGTGTACGTGCTGGACACCTCGGGCTCGATGGAGGGCGACCGGCTGGACCGGCTCAAGTCGGCGCTCACCCAGCTGGCCGGCGCGGACGGCTCCCCCACCGGGGAGCGGTTCCGGGACCGGGAGGAGGTGACGCTGATGCCCTTCGGCTCCGCGGTGAAGGCGGTCCGTACGCACACGGTCCCCGAGGACGACCCGGGCACGGCGCTGGCCGCCATCCGCGCGGACGCCAAGGCGCTGACCGCCGAGGGCGACACCGCGATCTTCAGCAGCCTGCGGGAGGCGTACCGCCATCTCGCCCGGCGCGCCTCGGACCTCGGGGACGACCGCTTCACCTCGATCGTGCTGATGACGGACGGGGAGAACACCACCGGGGCGTCCGCCGGCGACTTCGAGTCCTTCTACCGGCGCCTCCCCCAGGCGCAGCGGGTGACCCCCGTCTTCCCGATCGTCTTCGGCGACTCCGACCGGGCCGAGCTGGAGGGCATCGCCTCCCTCACCGGCGGACGCCTCTTCGACGCGACCAAGAGCTCGCTGAACGAGGCCTTCGAGGAGATCCGTGGCTACCAATAAGGCTCTGCGCTATCTGGAGTCCCGCAAGAACATCGCCGGCAGCGCGGCGGGGATCGCGGGCCTGGCCCTCACCTTCACCGGTCTCGCGGGCGCGTACTGGCCGGTGGTGGTGGCGGGCCTGTACGGCGCGGGCGCGCTGATCGCCCCGCCCGAGCGGCCCGCGGCGCCGGACTTCGCCGACCCCGCCCGGGAACTGGACGCCCTGCGCGAGGACTTCACGCGGCTCCAGGAGTATCTCGCCCAGGTCGAGCTGGGGCCCGCCGCCTCCGGCCGGCTCACCGAGCTGGACGGGCTGCTGGCGGCGCTGCTCGACCCGGAGCTGGCGGGCGAGGCGCTGCTGCTCGACCCGGAGGGGACGTACGCGCTGTCGCGGATCATCCGCCACGACGTCCCCGAGGCCGTGGACACCTACGCCCGGACCCGCTGGTGGACCCGGCTCTCCCCGGGCGCCGACCCGCCCGAGCGCCATCTGGAGCGCCAGCTGACGCTGCTGTTCGACGAGGCGGACGCGATGGCCTCCGCCCTGCGGGAGGCGGAGGCCCGCCGCCAGCAGACGCACACCCAGTACCTGGAGGACCGGGGACGCAACCACTAGAGCTGGTGACACCGGGCCATCGGACGGCGATTAGGATCCGATCGGCCCGGCGTGCACGGCGGGCCTCGGTACAACGGGGAGCACCACATGAGGAAAAGAATCGGCGGAATCGCCCTGGCCGCCGCGTTCGCGTCGGTATTCGCCACGGCCTCGACCGCGAGCGCCGCGAACGAGGGCGTGGGCTGGAAGCTGGAGTCCGGCTCGCCGTACTACATCACGAATCTTCAGCACAACAGCACGTACACCCTCACGTTCGTGACGCAGAAGTCGCAGAGCTGGCTCACGCCGTATCTGAAGGTTCCGGTCCAGCAGCTCAACGCCATCCCGGAGGTGAAGAACGCGGGAATCAAGTTCGTGCTGTCCACCAAGATCGAGGGTGGGACGAACTACCAGAACAAGAAGTACTGCGCCGGGCCGCAGAACCACATCATGTTTCTGCTGAAGTACCGGCCGATGGGGAAGGCGGGCTTCTCGCACGCCCTTCCCTGCTACAACACCAGGAACAACTCCGCCTGGGGCGGATATGTCGAGATGGACACCGAGTACTGGACCAGTACGGGCAAGGAGAACACCTGGTTCGGCTCGAACAAGGCCAAGGCTCACGCGATGACCCTCAACGCGGTCACCCATGAGCTGGGCCACATGATGGGTCTGGATCACCCGGACCCGTCCAAGTTCAGCCCGAACGAGAACCGGCCGGTCATGGCCTCGCCGAACGGCGGCTATCTGAACACCAACGGCGGCAAGTTCACGGCCGCGGACCAGCGCGGCGTCAAGAAGCTGGTCTCCAACGGCGGCTGACGCGCCCCAACGAGGCAGGGCCCCGCACACGGGTGCGGGGCCCTGGCCTTGAACGGCGCGCGAAGCTCTCGCCCGGAGCTCTCGCTCAGCCGAGACGCTCGACGAGCGAGCGGTGCTCGTCCCACATCTCCTTCGGCGTGTGGTCACCGAAGGTGCGCAGGTGGTCGGGGACCAGCGCCGCCTCCTCGCGCCACACCTCCTTGTCGACGGTCAGCAGCAGGTCGAGGTCGGCGTCGGCGATGTCCAGGCCGTCGGTGTCCAGCGCCTCGCGGGTCGGCAGCACGCCGATCGGGGTCTCCACGCCCTCGGCCCGGCCGTCGAGGCGGTCGACGATCCACTTGAGCACCCGGCTGTTCTCACCGAAGCCCGGCCACACGAACCGGCCGCCGGCGTCCTTGCGGAACCAGTTCACGTAGTAGATCTTCGGCAGCTTCGCCGGGTCGGCGGCCTTGCCGATCTTCACCCAGTGGGCCATGTAGTCGCCCATGTTGTAGCCGCAGAACGGCAGCATGGCGAACGGGTCGCGGCGCAGCTCGCCGACCTTGCCCTCGGCCGCGGCGGTCTTCTCGCTGGCCACGTTGGCGCCGAGGAAGACGCCGTGCTGCCAGTCGAAGGACTCGGTGACCAGCGGCACCGCGCTGGCGCGGCGGCCGCCGAAGAGGATCGCCGAGATCGGCACGCCCTTGGGGTCCTCCCACTCGGGCGCGATGATCGGGCACTGCCCGGCGGGCACGGTGAAGCGGGCGTTGGGGTGGGCGGCGGGGGTCTCGGACCCGGGCGTCCAGTCGTTGCCCTTCCAGTCGGTGAGGTGCGCGGGCGCGTCCTCCGTCATGCCCTCCCACCACACGTCGCCGTCGTCGGTGAGCGCGACGTTGGTGAAGACCGAGTTGCCCCACAGGGTCTTCATGGCGTTGGCGTTGGTGTGCTCGCCGGTGCCGGGCGCGACGCCGAAGAAGCCCGCCTCGGGGTTGATCGCGTAGAGCCGGCCGTCCTCGCCGAAGCGCATCCAGGCGATGTCGTCGCCGATGGTCTCGACCGTCCAGCCGTGGATGGTCGGCTCCAGCATGGCGAGGTTGGTCTTGCCGCAGGCGCTGGGGAAGGCCGCCGCGACGTACTTGGCCTCTCCCCGCGGCGGGGTGAGCTTGAGGATCAGCATGTGCTCGGCGAGCCAGCCCTCGTCGCGGGCCATGACGGAGGCGATGCGCAGGGCGTAGCACTTCTTGCCGAGCAGCGCGTTGCCGCCGTAGCCGGAGCCGTAGGACCAGATCTCGCGGCTCTCGGGGAAGTGGGAGATGTACTTGGTGCTGTTGCACGGCCAGGGGACGTCGGCCTGGCCGGGCTCCAGCGGGGCGCCGAGGGTGTGCACGGCCTTGACGAAGAAGCCCTCGTCACCGAGGACGTCGAGGACCTCCTGGCCCATGCGGGTCATGGTGCGCATGGAGACCGCGACATACGCGGAGTCGGTGATCTCGACGCCGATCGCGGACAGCGGCGAGCCGAGCGGGCCCATGCAGAACGGCACCACGTACATGGTCCGGCCGCGCATCGAGCCCCGGAAGACGCCCTGCTCCCCGGAGAAGATGGCGCGCATCTCGTCGGGGTGTTTCCAGTGGTTGGTCGGGCCCGCGTCCTGCTCGCGCTCGGAGCATATGAAGGTGCGGTCCTCGACGCGCGCCACGTCGGTGGGGTCCGAGGCCGCGTAGTACGAGTTCGGCCGCTTGATCGGGTCGAGACGCTGGAAGGTTCCCCTGTCCACGAGCTCCGCGCACAGGCGGTCGTACTCCGCCTCCGAGCCGTCGCACCACACCACCCGGTCGGGCTGGGTGAGCTCGGCGATCTCGCCGACCCAGGAGATCAGCTCCTGGTGGTTGGTGGGGGCTGTGGTGGTTGAGGAAGCCACATTGCTGGGCGCCACGATCGCTCCATCCCGCCGGGACCACCTCGGTCCGGCGTCACTGATTGAGGGTTTGGGCGGATATGTGCACTCATACCCGCATATCTGGACTTCTGGAGGTTATGGAGACAGCTGCCCCTTGGGGGCTGCGACCCGAATGCTCAGCTCATCCGGTGCCGACCGCGCTCATTTGATCATCCGACTGCTCGGCCGTTCTGTCCAGTGGACGCATTGGTGACCATCACCACTCGAAACAGGGGGGTAACCTACGGTTGCGTAGGTAGCATGAGCGCCATGACTGCCGCCGTGCCCGACCCCCCCGTTGACGCTTCGGTTGACACCACACCCGGGTCCCCAACAGCTCCGCCGGTACCGCTCAAGCCGCGGCTGCGAGGGTGGCTGCACGCCGGCATGTTCCCCGCCGCGCTGGTCGCCGGGGTGATCCTCACCGCCCTCGCCGACAGCCCGCGCGGGCGCCTGGCCTGCGCCGTCTTCACTCTCACCGCCTGCGCGCTGTTCGGCGTGAGCGCCCTGTACCACCGGGGCAACTGGGGCCCGCGCGCCACGGCCATCCTGCGCCGGCTGGACCACGCCAATATCTTCCTGATCATCGCGGGCAGCTACACGCCCTTCACGCTGCTGCTTCTGCCCCAGGGCAAACAGCAGTTGCTGCTGTGGCTGGTGTGGGCCGGGGCGCTCGCCGGGATCGCCTTCCGGGTGTTCTGGGTCGGCGCCCCGCGCTGGCTCTACACCCCCTGCTACATCGCGCTGGGCTGGGCGGCGGTCTTCTTCCTCCCCGACTTCCTGCGCACCGGCGGCATCGCCGTCATGACCCTGATCGTCGTCGGCGGGCTGCTCTACAGCGTGGGCGCGGTGATCTACGGCACCAAGCGCCCCAACCCCTCACCGCGCTGGTTCGGCTTCCACGAGGTGTTCCACTCCTTCACGCTGGCCGCCTTCGTCGTCCACTACGTGGGCATTTCCCTGGTGGCGTACCAGCACGCCTAACGCATTCCCCATCGATTGACAGCCCCCACCTTTTGAGAGTTACTGTCACTTGACGGTAACTCTCGGAGGTGTGCCTTGTCCGCTGTCTCCCCTGCCCCGGAAATCCCGAACGCCCCGGATCCGCGCCGCTGGTGGGCGCTGGGAGCCCTGGTCGCCGCCCTGCTGGTGATCGGCTTCGATACGACGATCCTCAACATCGCCCTGCCGCAGATGGCCACGGCGCTCGGCGCCGACACCGGCCAACAGCAGTGGATCGCCGACTCGTACACCGTCGTCTTCGCCGCCGGAATGCTCCCGGCCGGTCTGCTCGGCGACCGGTTCGGCCGCCGCTCGATGCTGGTGGCGGGGCTGGGCATCTTCCTGGCCGGCTCGGTCGTCGGCACCCTCGTGGACTCCGCGGGCCTCGTCATCGCCGCCCGCGTGATCATGGGCCTGGGCGCCGCACTGATCACGCCCCTGTCCATGGCCGTCCTGCCCTCCGTCTTCGGCCCCGAGGAGCGCGCCAAGGCCATCGGCGCGCTCAGCGCGGCCGCGGCGCTCGGCATGCCGCTGGGACCGCTGGTCGGCGGCTGGCTCCTGGACCACTACTGGTGGGGCTCGGTCTTCCTGATCAACATCCCCATGGCCGCGATCGCCATGGTCGTCTGCCTGTTCCTGCTCCCCGAGACCCGAGACCCGGCCGCCCCCAGGGTCGACCTCGTCAGCACCGCGCTGAGCACCACCGGGCTCTGCGCCCTCGTCTACGGCATCATCGAGGCCCCGCACCGGGGCTGGTCCGATCCGCTCATCTGCACCGCGCTCGCCGCGTCGGCGGCGCTGCTCACCGGACTCGTGCTGCGCGAGAGGCGGGCCGTACGCCCCGTGCTCGACCTGACGCTGCTGCGCCGTCCGGCCTTCCTGTGGAGCGCCGTCACCGCCATGCTGGTGAGCTTCTGCCTGCTGGGCCTGCTGTTCGTCCTGCCCCAGTACCTCCAGGCCGTGCTCGGCTACGACGCCTTCGGCACCGGGCTGCGGCTGCTGCCCATGATGGGCGGGCTGCTGATCTCAGCCCGCACGGCCGCCCCGCTCGCCGCGCGCTTCGGGGCCCGGCCCGTGATCGCCGGCGGGCTGCTGGTGCTCGCCGCGGCCGCGTTCCTGGGCTCGCGCACCCAGGTGGGCGACGGCTACGGCATGACCGCGCTCTGGCTGACGCTCACCGGCTTCGGCTTCGGCCTCGGCGTCGTCCCGGCCATGGACGCGGCCCTCGGCTCGCTGCCCAAGGACCGCGAGGGCACCGGCTCGGGGCTGCTCATGACGCTGCGGCAGGTCGGCGGCGCGATCGGGATCGCCCTGCTGGGCAGCCTGCTCGCGAGCGCGTACCAGGACCGGTTGGACACCACCGGACTGCCGCCGGGCACGGCGGAGATCGCCGACGACTCGGTGATCGCGGCCCGGCTGCTGGCCGAGCGCCTGCACAGCCCCGAGCTCGCCGCCTCCGCCGACCGCGCGTTCGTCCACGGCATGGGCCTGACCCTGCTGGTCACCGCCGCCGTCTCGCTGGCCGCGGCCGCCCTGACCGCAAGCTTCATGCCAGGCCGCGCCACACCCGACGGTCAGACCACCGAGGCCCCACCCATGGCCCAGGAGCACAGCGATGCCCGACAATGAGATTCATGGCACGTACCACCCCCGCGGCCCCGCCCAAGCTCGGACTGCGTGAGCGCAAGAAGATCCAGACCCGGCAGGCGATCCGGCGCGCCGCGTACCGGCTCTTCCAGGAACAGGGGTACGACGCCACCCCGGTCGACCAGATCGCGGAGGCCGCCGAGGTCTCCCCCAGCACGGTCTTCCGCTACTTCCCCACCAAAGAGGACATCGTCCTCACCGACGAGTACGACCCGCTCATCCTGGAGACGCTGCGCGCGCGGCCCCTCGACGAGCCGCCGGTGACGTCCCTGCGCCACTCGCTCGTCGGCCTGATCCGCCAGTACGCCGACGACGCCCGCGGGGAGTTGGAGGTCAGGCTGACCCTGATCCGGCAGGTCCCGGCGCTGCGCGGGCGGATGAGCGAGGGCATGACCCAGACCCGCGACATGCTGGGCGGGGTGCTGGCCGAGCGCAGCGGGCGGGCCGCGGACGACCTCGACGTGCGGGTGGTCGTGGCGGCAGTCCTCGGGGCGGTGCAGGAAGCGATCTTCTACTGCTTCGACCGCGGGCGGATCGAGGACGTGGAGAAGGAGATCGACCACGCGCTGGAGATCCTGGCCCGCGGCCTGACCCTGTGACGACGGGTGGCCGCGAGACGGCACCCCCAAGAAACCTCACCCCAGCTTCCCGGCCAGCACCCCCGCATCCCCCGTGGGCGCGTCACACGTGAACCGGCGGCACACGTACGCCGCGGGCCGCCCCTCCAGCAGCGGGCGGTCCAGCAGCAGCGGCACCTCCCCGGAGCCGGGCTCGCCGACCGCGACCACCGCCCCGGGCGCGGTGCCCAGGAGCGCGGCCCGGTGCAGGGCGCGCGTCGCCGGGTCGTCGCCCTGGCCGACGATGGCCACCTCGCGCGGCCCGTCCAGCAGCGCCTCGGCCACCGCGAGCCCCCACCCGATGAACCGCGGCACGCGCGCCCCGAGCGCCCGCACCACCCCCAGCGCGCGCTCGGCCGCCTCCCGGGGCCGGTCCTCGCCGGTGACGGCCGCGTACGACAGCAGCGCCCCGGCGGCGGCCGTCCAGCCCGACGGCGCGGCGTTGTCCGTCGGGTCCTGGGGGCGGCGGATGAGCTCCTCGGCGTCGTCCGCGGTGTCGTACAGCGTGCCGTCCTCGGCCGTGAAGTGGCGCAGCACGGTGTCCAGCAGCAGCCCCGCGATCTCGACCCAGGCGCCCTCGCCGGTCACGGACGACAGCGCGAGGAAGCCCTCGGCGACATCCGCGTAGTCCTCCAGGACGCCCGCGTGGGATCCGGCCGTGCCGTCCAGCGAGGTGCGGGCGAGCCGGGCGCGGTCGTCCAGGTGGACGCGGACCAGCAGGTCGGCGGCGGCCACCGCGGCCTCGACGAGGTCGGGGCGGTCGAAATACGCCCCGGTCTCGGCGAGTGCGGCGATCGCCAGGCCGTTCCACGCGGCGACCACCTTGTCGTCGCGGCCCGGCCGCGGCCGCCGCCCGCGCGCCGCGAGCAGCCGCTCCCGTACGGAGGCGACGCGCCCGGCGTCGGCCAGCGCCTCGCGGTCGGGGAGCCGCAGCACGGAGGCGCCCTGCTCGAAGGTGCCTTCCTCCGTCACACCGAAGTACTCGGCGGCCAGCTCGGCGTCCTTCTCCCCCAGCACCTCGCGCAGCTGCTCCGGGGTCCAGACGTAGTACGCGCCCTCGGCGTGGCCGCCCTTGCCGTCGTCGCTGTCGGCGTCGAGGGCCGAGGCGAACCCGCCCTGCTCGGTGCGCAGCTCGCGGACCATGAACTCGGCGGTCTCCACGGCGACACGGCGCGCCAGGTCGGAGCCCGTGGCCCGCCACAGATGCGCATAGACGCGACACAAAAGCGCGTTGTCGTACAGCATCTTCTCGAAGTGCGGCACGGTCCAGGTCTCGTCGACCGCGTAGCGTGCGAACCCCCCGCCCAGTTGGTCGTAGATGCCGCCGCGGGCCATCGCCTCGCAGGTCGCCTGGACCATCTGGAGCGCGGCCTCGGAGCCCGTGCGGGCGTGGTGGCGCAGCAGGAACTCCAGCACCATGGACGGCGGGAACTTCGGCGCGCCCCCGAAACCGCCGTGTACGGCGTCGAATTCGCGGGTCAGGGCCATCAGCGCGGTGGGCTGATCCTCCGGCCCCGGCGGCCGGGCGTCCCCGTACTCCAGAGAGGCCCCGCCGCGCTGGGCCAGGTCCCGCACGATGCGCGCGGCCACGTCCTTCACCTCGTCCCGGCGGTCCGCCCACGCGGCGCGGACGCCCTCCAGCACCTGCTGGAAGGACGGCATGCCGTGGCGCGGCGCCGGCGGGAAGTACGTGCCGAAGTAGAACGGCTCGGCCTCGGGCGTCAGGAAGACCGTCATCGGCCAGCCGCCCTGGCCGGTGGCGGCCTGCACGGCCTCCATGTAGACGGCGTCGACGTCGGGCCGCTCCTCGCGGTCGACCTTCACGGACACGAAGTGGGCGTTGAGATAGTCGGCGGTGGCCTCGTCCTCGAAGGATTCGCGGGCCATCACATGGCACCAGTGGCAGCTGGAATAGCCGACGCTCAGCAGCACGGGCACCCCGCGGCTGCGGGCCTCCCCGAACGCCTCGTCGGACCACGGCCGCCAGTCGACCGGATTGTCCGCGTGCTGAAGAAGGTACGGAGATGTCTCGTGCGCCAGACGGTTCGGCATGCCTCCATCCTCCCTCAACTCACGTCCGAAGCGAGTTATCCACAGGCCTGCCGGATATGAGCCAGAAACGGAACACTTGGTGCTGGCAGGAGGGGGACGAAGATGCCGGGATCACCGACCGCGCTGCGGGACAGTCATCGTGGAGAGATCGAGCGGCTGCTCGCGCGCGCCGTCGAGGAGGAGGTGCGGCGCTCCGGCGGGCGGACGAACGGCGGGGTGCTGCTGGGCCGTGCGCGGGCCGCGATGGAGGGCATGGCGGCCACCGCGGCCGAGGAGTACGGGGCGTATGTGCGCGCGCTGGAGGAGTCGGAGGCGGAGAGCAGGCCGCTGTCGTCGCGGCTGACGCGCCGGCAGCTGGGCACGCCGATGCTGGCCACCGCGGCCGCGGCGGCCGGGGCCATCGGCGCGGACCTCTCCTGGGGCACCTCGGTGGGCACGGCGCTGGGCGCGGGCGTGACCGCGGCGGTGGCCGGTTCGGCGGCCGCGGTCGTGGGGCTCACGGCGGGCCACTGGCCGGCCGCCCACCGCCGGGCCGCGCTGCGCAACCAGCCGGGCGGGGCGGAGCAGCTGAGGCTCCAGTGGCTCACGGCCGTGGAGGTGCGCGGCATCCGGCCGTTCATCGACCGGCATCGGATGACGACGGCCGCCACGCGGAGAAGCAGCGGGACCGACCGGGTCTCCGGCTCCGCGGCGGGCGCCGGGTCCGGCTCGGGCGGCGGCCCGGGGGCGAGCGGCGGTTCGGGTTCGGCCGGGGGCGGCGCGAGCCGTCTGGGCTCCGGGGGCCGCGCCGGGAAGGCGCCCCGGCTGCGCGGTGCCGACCGCAGCCAGGCGGCCCGCAGGCGCAGCGTGCTGGAGCAGTCCTTCGGCCATCTCCCCGAGGCGGACGGCCCGTTCGCTGGGCGCCGGGCGCAGATCACCCAGATCGCCCAGTGGGTCCAGCAGGCGCGGGCGAGCACGGAGACCAGACCGACGGTGGTGCTGCTGGAGGGCCCGCCCGGGTCGGGCCGGACGATGCTGGCGGTGCGGGCGGCGCACCATCTGCGCGACCAGTTCCGCGGCGCGTGTCTGGTGGATCTGCGCGGCGACAGCCACGACCAGGCCCCGCTGCCCACCCGAGACGCGCTGCTGCACCTGCTCAACCGGCTCGGCGCGCCCCGCGACCAGCTGCTGTTCCGGGAGCGGTCGGCCCAGGAGCAGCACATCAGGCGGCTCACCGAGCTCTACCACCAGCATCTGACCGGGCTGCCGGTCACCATCGTGCTGGACGACGCCAGCGACGCCGAGCAGGTGCGCACCCTGGTCCCGGAGCGGTCCGACAGCCTGGTGCTGGTCACCTCGCGCGCCCCGCTCGCGCTGCCGCCCGAGCTGGCCGCGTGGGTCCACCGGCTGGAGGTGGGCCCGCTGGACGAGCCGGGCGCCGAGGAACTGCTGCGCGCCTCCGCCGAGGAGCCCACGGGCGCGGGCCCCTATGACGGGCAGTCCGTGGAGCGGATCGCCGAGCTGTGCGGCCGGCTGCCGCTGGCGCTGCGCATCACGGGCTCCTCGCTCGGCCTCCGCACCCCCGGCGCCCTGGTCACCGCGCTGGAGGCATACGGCCCGGTGGGCCCCGTCGAGCGGGCGCTGTGGCTGCGGTACACCGACCAGACCGAGGGCGCCCGGCGGCTGCTGCGCCGTCTCGCGCTGGCCGGGCGGGCCAGCCTGGGCGCCGCCGCCGCGGCCGCGCTGCTGGAGACGGACGACCAGGAGGCGGTCCGCCATCTGGACGCGCTGGCCCGCGCCGGGCTGATCCAGCACGTCCGCGGCACCCGCTACCGGCTGCACGACCTGGTGCGCGGCTTCGCCCACGGCCGGCTGATGGACGAGGAGGAGCCGGCCCGGCGCACCGCCGCCCAGGAGCGGCTGATCCGCAGCTACGCGGAGCTGGCCGACTCGGTGATCCGGATGGTCGACGGCAAGACCTCCACCCGCGCCGACATGTTCACCCGGGGCGCGGCCGGAGGCCACGGCTTCACCTCCCTGGACGCGGCGCTGCGCTGGCTGGACGACGAGTCGAGCTTCATCACGGCGGCCCTGCGCCATGCCGAGGGCGTCGACCAGTCCGCGGTGCTGCATCTGCTGGGCGCGCTGTGCGACTACTGCCTGCTGCGCGGCGACCTGTACCGGCTCGGCGAGATCAGCGAGCTGACGCAGGCCGTCGACCAGGGGCTGCTGATGCGCTCGGTGCAGTGGCGCACCGGCATCGCGGCCCGGCAGCTGGGCGAGCTCGACCAGGCCCGCACCACCCTGTCCTCGGTGGTCGACCTGTATTTCGAGGCGCAGCACGAGGCGGGCGCGGCCCGGGCGCTGTGCAGCCTGGGCATCACCCTGCACCACCAGGGCAATCTCACCGAGGCCGCGGCGAAGCTGACCGAGGCGATGGAGCTTCAGGCGGCCGGCGAGCTGCGCGCGGACCGGGCGTGGACGATGCACGCGCTGGCCGCGGTGGAGCGCGACCGGGGGCGGCTCGCCGAGGCGCTGGCGCTGCTGGACGAGGCCCTGGAGCTGCACCGGGAGAGCGAGAGCGTGCACGGCCAGGCGTGGGCGCACTTCCAGCTCGGCCAGGCGTGTCTGCGCATGGGCGATGTGCCGCGCGCGGAGCGGGAGCTGCGCGAGGCGCTGGAGGCGTATGGCCGCACCCACGACCAGCGCGGCGAGGCGTGGGCGCTGACGCAGCTGGCCCGCGCCCGGCTGGTGGCCGGGGATGCGTCGGCGGCCGTCGACCGGCTGCGCCAGGCCCTGTCCCGCCACCGGGAGAACGAGGACGCGCGGGGCGAGGCGTGGACGCTGTACTACCTGGGCCAGGCGCTGGAGGAGCGGGGCGACCACGACTCGGCGGTGCGCGACCTGGAGCGGGCCCGCACCATGTTCAGCCGGATGAGGGATGTGTACGGGCTGGCCTGCGCCCGTCACCACTCGGCGCGGGTCACCCGGGATCTGCGGGCGGCGCAGACGGGCTCGCTGCGCAACAGCGGATTCGCCCGGCAGCTGCTCCAGGACGCGCGGCAGGACTTCCACCGGGTGGGGGTGGCCCATGGCGAGGCGTGGTCCTGTGTGGAGCTGGCGGTGATCGACGCGGGAAACGGCCGGGCGTCGCAGGCGCTGGATCTGGTGGACGAGGCGGCACGGCTGTTCGCGGGATACGGCGACCGGCGCGGCGAGAGCTGGGCCCGGTTCCTGCGCTGCACGCTGCTCCCGTTCGCCTCGGCGGGCGGCTCGGTCGTGGGCACGGCGGTGGCCCAGGAGGAGCTGATGGAGCTGCTGGGCGAGGTGCGGTCGGCCGACTGGGCGGGGGACGCCCGGCTCCAGGGGTGCGCGGAGGCGTTCACGCTGGTGCTGGAGCGCGGCGTGGAGCCGGAGACGGGATGGCAGGCATGGCAGCTCGGCATGGTGCCGAGCCGCCACGCGCGCGAGATCATGGCGGTCCTGCCGGCTGCGGCGGAGGTTCAGGACGCCCCGTACGGCTCCGCTGACCGAGGTGACCACGACGACCAGGGCGACCGGGGTGACCTATGACACGGTGATCCATGACACAAGGCGCCCTATGTCACAGGTGCCACGCGCGTCACCGGTGCCACTCCAGGGGCGGCGGGTCCGGAGGGCGGCCGTCAGGCCGTGCGCTCGCCCGTGGTGCCGCCCCGGGCTCCCTTCGAGGATGCGGCGGCCGGGGTCTCCCCGGCCTCCGGCTCCTCCTCGAAGTCCACCTTCTTCATGTGCTTGTTCATGGACTTCATCAGCAGCCACACCGCGCCGCCGATCACTGCGAAGACGATGAAGCCGAGGACGCCCGGCGTCACCTTGTTCTCGTCGAGCTCCTTGGCGAGCGACACGAGTTGTGTTGCGGCGAGGGTGCTGGTCGCGCTCATCATGAGCTCAATTGTTGCGGATGCCCGCGAAGAGGTCGTCCTCGGGGAGGGAAGTGTCGACGAGCGACTTGGCGAGCTCGTACTCCTCCGTCGGCCAGACCTCCTTCTGGATGTCCATCGGCACCCGGAACCAGCCGCCGTCGGGGTCGATCTGGGTGCGGTGCGCGATCAGCGCCTTGTCCCGGATCTCGAAGAATTCGGAGCAGGGGATGTAGGTGGTCAGGGTGCGCTCGGCCCGCTCGAACTCCTTCCAGCGCTCCAGCCACTCCCCGTACGGCGACTCCAGGCCGCGCGCGAGCAGCGCCTCGTGCAGCGCCACGGTGCGCGGCCGGTTGAAGCCCTGGTTGTAGTAGAGCTTCAGCGGCTGCCACGGCTCGCCCGCCTCGGGGTACTTCTCCGGGTCCCCCGCGGCCTCGAAGGCCACCATCGAGATCTTGTGGGTCATGATGTGGTCGGGGTGCGGATAACCGCCGTTCTCGTCATACGTGGTGATGACATGGGGCTTGAACTCGCGGATCAGCTTGACCAGCGTCCCCGCCGCCTCGTCCACGTCCTGGAGCGCGAAGCAGCCCTCGGGCAGCGGCGGCAGCGGGTCGCCCTCGGGCAGCCCGGAGTCCACATAGCCCAGCCACTCCTGCTTGACCCCGAGGATCTCGCGCGCCTCGTCCATCTCCTTGGCGCGTACCTCGTGGATGTGCTCCTCGATGTAGGGGTCCCCCTGGAGCTTGGGGTTGAGGATGGACCCGCGCTCACCGCCTGTGCAGGTCGCGACCAGCACGTCCACCCCCTCGGACACGTACTTGGCCATGGTGGCCGCGCCCTTGCTCGACTCGTCGTCGGGGTGGGCATGGACGGCCATCAAACGCAGCTGATCAGTCAACTCTCGATCCTCGGTGATTCGTCGTGGAAGACGGCTTCTATAGTGACCCAAACCGGGGGCGAATAATTCCGCGTCCGCCAACCAGGAGGAACGATCATGGCCACGGTGCGTGAGGGGCTGCCGGACGGGCGTTACGGCCGGTCGGCGGACCAGCGTGCCGACCGCAAGCTGAAGATCCTGGGTGCCGTGCTCGGCGCCGGGTTCCTCGCCATGATCGCCTGGTTCGGCTACTCATACATTACGGGCCAGCAGGAGATCAGCGGCCGGGTGATCGCCTTCAAGGTGGTCTCCGACGACGCGGTCGAGGTGCGCCTGGAGATCACCAAGGACACGGGCACCACCGGAGTGTGCACCCTCCGCACCCTGGACGCGGATCACGCCGAGGTGGGTCGCAAGGACTTCACCTTCGGCAAGGGCCAGGGAGACACGGTCAAGGTCGTGACGGTCCGCACCACAGGACGGGCTACCACCGCCGAGCTTGTCGGCTGCGACCCTGTGTCGGGCGGCTGAGCCCCGCCCGACCTGCGCTGACGCGTTTCGTACGCATTACGCCCACAATCCTCCTCCCCGTTTCGACCCGGAATTGTTAGGCTCGTGGTTTCGCCCGGCTTTGAAGGCGCACCCTTCTGAGTAGGGCGTTCATTTGTATTCCCAGCACCGACGAGGAGCACCTGTGACCCAGACCAGCGAGAACGTCACCTGGCTGACCCAGGAGGCGTACGACCAGCTCAAGGCCGAGCTGGAGTACCTGTCGGGTCCCGCACGTGTCGAGATCGCGAAGAAGATCGAGGCTGCCCGCGAGGAAGGTGACCTGCGGGAGAACGGCGGGTACCACGCGGCCAAGGAGGAGCAGGGCAAGCAGGAGCTCCGCGTGCGCCAGCTCACTCAGCTGCTCCAGCAGGCGAAGGTCGGCGAGGCCCCCGCGGACACCGGTGTGGTGGCCCCGGGCATGGTCGTCACGATCGCCTTCGACGGCGACCCTGACGACACCCTGACCTTCCTCCTCGCCTCCCGCGAGTACGCGAGCTCGGACGTCGAGACCTACTCGCCGCAGTCCCCGCTGGGCTCGGGTGTGAACGGTAAGAAGGTCGGCCAGGACGCCTCGTACGAGCTGCCCAACGGTCGCACCGCGTCGGTGAAGATCCTTGAGGCCAAGCCCTACCAGAGCTGAACCGCCCCGATCTCGGCGGCCGCCTCCCTCAGGCGGTCGCCGAGCGGTATTTCCGGACCGCCAGCGTCCGGAAGAACAGGATGATCAGGGTCGACCAGAGGACCGAGGCGAGCACCGGGTGCTGCATCGGCCAGGCGTCCGAGACCAGCCCCTCGGGATTGCCGAACAGCTCACGGCTCGCCTGCACCGTGGCGCTGAACGGATTCCAGTCGGCGATGTGCCCCAGGAAGGCGGGCATCTTGCTGGAGGGCACAAAGGCGTTCGAGATGAACGTCAGCGGGAACAGCCAGATCAGCCCGCCGGAGGTGGCCGCCTCGGGGGTCCGCACGGACAGCCCGATCAGCGCGCCGATCCAGGAGAAGGCGTATCCCAGCAGAAGCAGCAGCCCGAAGGCCGCCAGCGCCTTCAGCACCCCGTCGTGGACCCGCCACCCCACGATGACCGCGACGATCGCCAGCACCACCAGCGTCAGCGCCGTCTGCACCAGATCCGCGAGCGTACGGCCGGTGAGCACCGCGCCGCGGGCCATCGGCAGCGAGCGGAAGCGGTCGATCAGGCCCTTGTGCATATCGTCGGCGATCCCGGCGCCCGCGCCCGCCGTCGCGAAGGTGACGGTCTGCGCGAAGATCCCCGCCATCAGGAATTCCCGGTACACATTCGCGTCGGCACTGGTCTGCCCCGGCACCATGATCGCGCCGCCGAAGACATAGCTGAACAGCACCACGAACATGATCGGCTGCACCAGGCCGAACACCACCACCTCGGGAATCCGCATCATACGGATGAGATTCCGACGGGCGACGACCAGCGAGTCGCGGACCGACTGAACGGGCCCGCTCCGGATCCGGGGGGACACGGCGACGCGGGTCCCCCGCGCCGGAGCCGCCTCCGGTGTTGTCTCTCCCCCAGCCAGCGCTGGGCGATGTCCCTGGGCCATCACTGGACCTCCTCATCGGACGCGTCACCCTCGGCCCCGTCGCCCTCGGCGCCATGGCCCGTGAGCGAGATGAAGACATCGTCGAGCGTCGGGCGGCGCAGCCCGATGTCGTCGATCTCCACCCCGCGCGCATCCAGCTCCCGGATCACCTCGGCGAGCAGCTTGGCCCCGCCGACGACCGGCACGGTGACCTTACGGGTGTGCCGCTGCACGGCCGGCTCACCCTTGCCGAAGCCCCGCAGCACCTCCTCCGCGACCTCGATATGGGGCCGCTCATGGACCACCACCTCCACCCGCTCCCCGCCCGTGCGGGCCTTGAGCTGGTCGGAGGTGCCGCGCGCGATCACCCGGCCGTGGTCGATCACACAGATGTCGTCCGCCAGGTGATCGGCCTCCTCCAGATACTGCGTGGTCAGCAGCAGCGTCGTGCCGCCCGCCACCAGCTCCTGGATGACCTCCCACAGCGCCTGCCGGTTGCGCGGGTCGAGACCGGTGGTCGGCTCGTCCATGAACATCACCGGCGGGCTGACGACCAGGGCGGCCGCCAGGTCCAGGCGGCGGCGCATCCCGCCGGAGTATGTCTTGGCGACGCGGTCCGCCGCGTCCTTCAGATGGAACCGCTCCAGCAACTCGCTCGCGCGCGCCTTCGCCTCCCGCGCGCTCATCTGGTACAGCTGGCCCACCATGCGCAGGTTCTCACGGCCGGTCAGATACTCGTCCACCGCCGCGAACTGGCCGGACAGCCCGATCGAGCGGCGCACCTCGTTCGGATAGCGCAACACGTCCACGCCCGCGACCCGCGCCGCACCGCTGTCCGGCTGGAGCAGGGTGGTCAGCACGCGCACCGCGGTGGTCTTCCCCGCCCCGTTGGGCCCGAGCAGCCCGAGCACGGTCCCTTCCGGTACATCGAGATCGACCCCGTCCAGAGCTCTTACATCGCCGAAGGTCTTCACCAGACCTTCGGCATAGATGGCGCCTGGCATATGCGTCCCCCATCGGGCGTGTTCATAGAAGGATCTAACTTTCGCCCGAATTACCCCGCCTGTCCATGCCTGTGGAAAACCTCTACGAGATCACCGTGTAGCCCGCCTCGCGCAGCGCCGCCCGCACCTCGTCACAGTGCTCCGACCCCTTCGTCTCGAGGCGCAGCTCGACCTCCGCCTCGGCCAGCCCGAGCCGCGGATCGGTCCGTACATGGCCCACGTCCAGCACATTCGCGTCGACCGCCGACAGCGCCGCCAGCAGCGTGGCGAGCGCCCCCGGGCGGTCGGTCAGCCGCAGCCGCAGCGAGAGATAGCGCCCGGCCGCGGCCATGCCGTGGCGCAGGATGCCCTGCATCAGCAGCGGGTCCACATTGCCGCCCGAGAGCACCGCCACCACCGGCCCCTCGAAGGCCTCCGGCTCCATGAGCAGCGCGGCCACCGGGCTGGCCCCGGCCGGCTCGACCACCAGCTTCGCCCGCTCCAGGCACAGCAGCAGCGCGCCGGCCAGCGCGTCCTCGGAGACCGTACGGACCTCGTCCACCAGCTCGTCCACGATCCGGAACGGAACCTCGCCCGGCCGCCCCACCTTGATCCCGTCCGCCATCGTCGTGGGCGACTCGATCGACACCGGGTGCCCGGCGGCCAGCGAGGGCGGATACGCCGCGGCGCCCGCCGCCTGCACCCCCACCACCCGCACGTCCGGCCGCAGCGCCTTCACCGCCACCGCCACCCCCGCCGCGAGCCCGCCGCCACCGACGCCCACCACGACCGTGCGCACCTCGGGGCACTGCTCCAGGATCTCCAGGCCCACCGTGCCCTGCCCCGCGATGATGTCCGGGTGGTCGAAGGGGTGGATGAAGACCGCGCCCGTTTCCCGCGCGTACTCCTGTGCGGCGCGCATCGTCTCGTCCACGATCTGGCCATGCAATTGCACGTCCGCGCCGTAGTCCCGGGTGGCCGCGATCTTCGGCAGCGGCGCGCCCTGCGGCATGAAGACGGTCGAGCGCACGCCCAGCAGCGAGGCGGCCAGCGCGACGCCCTGCGCGTGGTTCCCGGCGCTGGCCGCCACCACGCCCGCGGCCCGCTCCTCGGGGCTGAGCCCGGCGATCCGCACATAGGCGCCGCGCAGCTTGAAGGAGCCCGTGCGCTGGAGGTTTTCGCACTTCAGATGGACCGGAGCACCGACCAGGCCGGACAGATAGCGGCTGCCTTCGAGCGCGGTGACCCGGGAGACCCCCGACAACATCTTCTGCGCCGCGCGCACCTCGTCGAGCGTGATCGCGGACGCCGGGACACCGGAAGCCGGGACTCCGGAAGCGGACTGCGGAATACCGGAAGAAGAGGTACCGGAAGCGGGGGTCGTGCGTGGGGCCATGGTCCCAAGTCTCGCAGCTCGCCCCACGTGCACCAGGGAGGGCCGGATCGAGGCGGCAGGTTTCTGCAGCCCCCGTACGGGCGGGCCCCCAGCCGCGTACTCTGTGCCCCATCCCACAGACCACCGCATGAAGTGAGCCTTAGTCCATGCCCACCCAATCGGACATGACGACCCACCTCGACACCGGCGTACTCGACCTCCTGCAACACCAGGTCGCGGTCTTCGCCCGGCGCGCCGAACAGACCCGCCTCGGCGGCGTCGGACAGGCCCGCAACTCCATGGACCGCGCCGCGTATCTCCTGCTCAACCGGCTCGACCAGGAAGGGCCGATGGGTGTCAAGGCGCTCGCCGCGGGCATGGGCATCGACTCGTCCACCGTCACCCGGCAGGTCGCCCCGCTGGTCGACTCCGGCTTGGTCAAGCGCACCTCCCACCCCGAGGACGGCCGCGCGGTCGTGCTCCAGCTCTCCCCGCGCGGCAAGGCCCGCCTGGAGGAGGTGCGGTCCTCGCGGCGCGCGCTGATGGCGCAGGTCACCGACGGGTGGACCGCGGAGGAGCGGGACATCTTCTGCGACCTGCTCGGCCGCTTCAACGTCGCGCTGGCCGCCGCGCACGCCCCCGTGCCCCAGGCGGCGTCCGCCTCCTAGGGGTTCCCGGCCCAACGCGCCCTGACGTCACGCCTCTTGACCGGATGGCCGTGACTGCCGTGTCCTGAAAGGGACCCGTGTCCCAAAGGGGGCAGGAGGCGGAGGGCTGGTGCGCGAGAGGCGGGCAGCACGGGAGAGCCGCCGGGCCCGGGAGTTCGCGGCGTTCGCCGCGGGGGCGGGCGGTCGGCTGCTGCATGCGGCGACACTGCTGACGGGGGAACCACCGGGGGAATCCAAGGACGCCGAGCGCCTGCTGACCACCGCGCTCGCCCGCACCTACGCCCGCTGGGACCGGCTGCGCGGGGAGGACCCGTACGACCGCACCCGCGGGGAACTCGCCGCCCTCTTCGCCCATCGCGCCTGGCGCTACCGCCGCCCCCGCGGCGGCCTCCTGGGGCGGCTCACCCCCCAGGAGCGCCTGGTGCTGGTGTTACGGCTGCATGAGGGCGTGGCGGAGGAGCAGGCCGCGGCCGCCCTCGGGCTGCCGGTCGAGCGGGTACGGGCGATCTGTACGCGCTCGGTGACGCTGATGCGCAGCCGCCCGCCGGGCGCGCCCGCGCCCGGGGCCGCGCCCGGGGCCGCGCCCGCGCCCGCGCCCGGGGCCGCGGTGCGCCGCGGGGACGCGAAGGCCCCGGCATGAGCTTCCCCGACCGCAAGGAGGACGAGGTCCGCCGGATGCTGGACGGCCCCTATCCGGCGGTGCCCCCGGACCTGCCCGGCCGGGCGGCGACACGGGGGCGGCGGATGCTGCGCCGCCTCCGCGCCGTACGGGCCGCCGGCTGGGTCCTGCTGATCGCCGCGGTGATCGCCTTCGCGGTGTGGGCGGCGATCGTCCAGCCGTGGACGATGCCGCCGACCGACACCAGCCCGCCGGTCGAAGGCTGGTGAGGGCCTGCTGAGAGCCTGGCGAGGGCCCAAATCCAGCCAGAATCCAAGCCCTAGGCCAGCGCCTGACTGAGATCCGCCAGCAGATCGTCCACCGCCTCGATGCCCACCGAGAGACGCACCAGGTCGGCGGGCACCTCCAGGGCCGACCCCGCCGCCGAGGCGTGCGTCATCCGGCCCGGGTGCTCGATCAGCGACTCGACACCGCCCAGCGACTCACCGAGCGTGAACAGCCGCGCCCGGTCGCAGACGTCGACCGCCGCCTGCTCGCCGCCCGCGACGCGGAAGGAGACCATGCCGCCGAAGGCCCGCATCTGCTTGGCCGCCACCTCGTGCCCCGCGTGCCCGGGCAGCCCCGGGTAGAAGACCTCGGTCACCCTGGGGTGGGCGACCAGCAGCTCCGCGACGCGGGTGGCGTTCGCGCTGTGCCGGTCCATCCGTACGGCGAGGGTCTTGACGCCGCGCAGCACCAGCCAGGAGTCGAACGGCCCGGCGACGGCGCCCATCGCGTTCTGGTGGAAGGCCAGTTCGTCACCGAGGGCGGGGTCGGAGACCACCAGCGCGCCGCCGACGACGTCCGAGTGCCCGCCCATGTACTTGGTCGTCGAGTGCACCACGATGTCCGCGCCCAGCGCGAGCGGCTGCTGGAGATAGGGGCTGGCGAAGGTGTTGTCGACGACGAGCCGGGCCCCGGCGGAGCGGGCGATGTCGGCGACGGCGGCGATGTCGGTGATGCCGAGCAGCGGGTTGCTGGGCGTCTCCACCCAGATCACCTTGGTACGGGGCCGGAGCTCGGCCCGCACCGCGGCCGGGTCGGAGGTGTCGGCGACCGACCACTCCACGCCCCAGCGCTCCGCGACCTTCGAGAACAGGCGGAACGTGCCGCCGTAGGCGTCGTTCGGGATGACGACATGGTCACCGGGCACCAGAAGCGCGCGCAGCAGGCAGTCCTCGGCGGCGAGACCGGACGCGAAGGCCAGGCCGCGCCGCCCGCCCTCCAGCGCCGCCAGGTTCTCCTCGAGGGCGGTGCGGGTGGGGTTCGCGGAGCGGCTGTACTCGTATCCGCCGCGGAGCCCGCCCACTCCGTCCTGCTTGTAGGTGGAGACCTGGTAGATCGGCGGGACGACGGCACCCGTGAGCGGGTCCGCCTCCTGCCCCGCGTGGATGGCGAGCGTCTCGAAGCTCTGCGTGCCGCGCTGCGCATCGTCGCGCGGGGCGGGCTGCTGGGTGTGCTGGTCGGTCATGGGGCCGAGGGTAATGCCCACCGCGGTGCTACCGGGTTCAAGCACTCCGCGGGCACATAGTCTGGAGCTCAGGCGTTCCTCCTAGGGGGACCGGGCCCGACTTCTCACGGGACAGCCGGGACAGCACCGGAGCAGCAGGGGACAGCAGGGGACAACAATGGAGAATCTGATCTTCCTCATCGCGATCGTCATGATCGGCGGTGTCCTCGTCGTGCCGGCCTTGCGCCGGATCCGCGGCACCGACGAGGCCAAACGCGGCGGGGTGCTCGCCACGGACCCGGGCGCGTACGGCTTCGTGCCGCAGGACCGGCTGGACGTACGGCTGCCCGGCCCGGACCGCGAGCTGCTGGAGGCGCTGGAGGAGGTCCAGCGCACCCAGGACTGGCAGCCCGCCGCCCGGCTGCTGGCCCTCACCGACGCGGACTCCGAGCTCCGCTGGCAGCGCGTGCAGACGCTGGCCGGCGCCGCCGCCTTCGAGCTGGCCCACGCGCCGGGCCAGGGCGGCATGTGGCTGCGCACCTGGCGGGTCTCGGCGCCCAAGGACCCGGGCGCGGCCGCCGTGCACGCCGAGTTCCTGGTCCGCCGGGCGCTGCGCGACCCGTCGTCGGACGACTTCCGGATGATCCTGGAGGAGGCGCGTACGGTCTGCGGCGAGGCGGCGCTGCTGGCCCCCGGCGACCCGGTGCCGTACATCGTCGAGCTCGGCGTCGCCCGCGGCCTCGCGTACCGGCAGGCCGACTTCGAAGAGCTCTGGTCCAAGGTCACCGAGCGCGCCCCGCACCACATGGGCGCCCACCTCGCCGCGCTCCACTACTGGTGCGAGAAGTGGCACGGCTCGCAGGAGCTCGCCGACTCCTTCAGCCACGCAGCCGCCGGCTCCGCCCCGGCCAAGACCCTCCTCCCCGCTCTCCCCCTCTTCGCGGTCTTCGAGCACCTCCCGGAGGCCAACCTGGTGCGCACCCTCTACCAGAGCGCGGTGGTCAGCCGCGCCATCGAGGGCGCCCTCTTCGCGGTCGGCGAGGCCCCGGCCGACCACCCGGTCCAGCCCCACGTCCGCCACCTGCTGATCTGGTTCCTGGTGCGCGCCGAGCGCTACGCGGAGGCAATGGAGCAGCTCCGCCATGTGGACGGCCACGTGGGCGCGATCCCGTGGTCGTACGGCGCGGACCCGGCCGCCGAGTACGCGGTCTACCGGGCGCTGGCGGTGGCCGGCTGGGAGGGCCGGGGCGGCACGCCGGCGACGCTGCCGCGCTGAGGGGTGCGGGGGCGCCTGGAATGGCCCACCGCCCCACCCTGTTATAGGACGTGCGCCCCCGCCGCCACGACCCACCGACCGCTTCGACCCACCGCTTCCCCGATGTGGAGCCTAGGAGCCATTGATGTTGTTCAGCCGCCAGAAGTCCCACCTCCCCTCCGCCGAGGAAGCGCTCAAGGGCCGAGCCGAACCCGGATTCCCCGTCCCCGAGCGCCACACCGTCCTCGGCAACCCGCTGTCCGGCCCCTACCCCGAGGGCCTCCTGATCGCCGACTTCGGCCTCGGCTGTTTCTGGGGCGCCGAGCGCAAGTTCTGGCAGGCCCCCGGCGTCTGGACCACCCTCGTCGGCTACCAGGGCGGCCACACCCAGAACCCCACCTACGAAGAGGTGTGCAGCGGCCTGACCGCCCACACCGAAGCGGTCCGCGTCGTCTACGACCCTTCCGTCACCTCGTACGCCGCCCTGCTGAAGCTCTTCTGGGAGTCCCACGACCCCACCCAGGGCTTCCGCCAGGGCAACGACGTCGGCACCCAGTACCGCTCGGCGATCTACACCCACTCCCCCGAGCAGCAGTCCGAGGCCGAGGCCTCGCGCGCCTCCTACCAGTCCGTCCTCACCAAGTCCGGCTACGGCGACATCACCACCGAAATCCTCCCCGCCGGCCCCTTCTACGCGGCGGAGGCATATCACCAGCAGTACTTGGACAAGAACCCGGCCGGCTATTGCGGCATCGGCGGCACGGGTGTTTCCTGCCCGATCGGGGTGGCCCCCGCTGGGAGCTGAAGGGCCGCGTCCTCACTCGTTCGGGCGATGTGGTCGAGCCCGCACTCGATACGCTGCTCCCAGGGATAAGAATCTCGCCCATGGGAGCAGCAATGACCACCTCCAGCGCCGGGCAGCCACTCATCCCTCAGCCCTCCGCCACCGTCACGGCCCTCCGCCAGGCCGTCGCGCAGATCGCCCCCGCCGCACTGCCCTCCTTCACCCGGGAGCTGGATCAGGCCGCCGATCAGTCCCGTCAGGCTTCCGATCTTTCCCCCCTCCAGCGGTTCATCGCCCAGTGGGCCGTCTACGTCCACATTCAGCGGCAGCCGAATCTCGCGAAAGAGTTCCGTCACTGGGAGGACACCGCCGAGACCGGCGATGCGACGCAGGCCCGACGCGCCGCGTCCGCGATCGGCAAGATCCTGGACGACGCACACGCCGCGCTCGGCCTCCCGCCGCGGTGAGCACTGGTTGGCGCTGGGAGTACGACCCCGATCACGCCCACGTTGCAGGTGGCATCCCCGCTCACGTGGTGACCGAAGTGGAGCGCCTCGCGGGGCAGCTGACCGACCTGGCCGGGATGGGGGTCGATGTCGGCGACTTCGGCAACGGTCCCCGACCGGGCGGCCTGCGTCGCATGGACGCGGCGGGCGGTTGGTTCTTCCCGGGCAGGCCGTCTACGACCGTCGCACGGCCTTGGGCATCGACCAGGCATCGCTCGCCGAGCGGACGGGGCTCTCCACGGAGGACATCGACCGCCTCGAAGGAGGCGGCACCATGCCCACGCTCCCACTCCTACGCACCTTGGCCAAGGCACTGGACGCCGCACTGGACGTGTCAATCGACACGGAAGAAACTCGGGTCTCGTTCGTGCCGCACGCCGCTTGACGCCCTTCCCAGGGGACGCCCGGAGAGCAGCACAGGCTCGTCGGCACGGCCGTCAAGCCAAGTGACCTGTCCGACGGCGGCTCATGTCCCACGGGAATCGGGCCCACCGACGGCTGACGCGGCGGCTTCTAGGGCCAAGTGCCACGGATAGTTTTCCGGTCGGCCCTGGCCCGGCTTGTTGGGTACGAACCCACCGTCGCCGTACAGGACGCGTACGCCCATCGCGCGCAGCGTGGCAATGCTGGTGTCGAACTGTGTGTGCTGCACGAAGGCGGCGTTCACGCACGGCATGGTCACGGTGGGGATGCCCTTGCCGATGGCCTCGGCCACGCCCCGACGATGAACTTGTCGGTGATCCCCAGCGCCCATTGGTTGATCGTGTTGAAGGTCGCGGGCGCTACGACGGCGACGTCTGCGGGGGGCCAGACGTCCGGCTCTCGGGGCAGCTTGTACTGGCTGCGTACCGGGTGCCCGGTCCGCTCCTCCAACGCCGGCAGCTCGTCTTCGAGCCAGCGTGCGGCGGTGGGGGTCAATCCGAGGCAGACATCCCAGTCGGCGGCCTGTGCTTGCTCGATGACGCCGGCGATGTTCAGCACGGGTGGTGCGGCGCTTCCCAACAGGTACAAGACGCGGTTCGCGGTCATGGCGGCAGTTCACCGCGTCGCACCCCTTACCCGCAAACCCTGCTCGATCGGGGCCGAGATCACCGTTCACCGTAGCCTTCCGTGGCCGGGCGGGTAGCGTTTCCGTTGAGTGAGTCACGAAAGGGAGGCATGCATGCCGCTCCCCGGCGACGAACACACAGGCACTCGGATCGCACATCACCGGAAACGGACTGGACTGACTCAGCGCGGGCTGGCTCAGAAGGTGCCCTGTTCGTACAGCCTGCTCACCCAGGTTGAGTCCGGGCACAAGCCGGCCAGCCCTGCCCTGGTGGCCGCTGTCGCCAAGGCCCTGAGCATCGACGTCAGGGCGTTGACCGGTCAGCCCTACGTGACCGAGCTCCAGCAAGACCGGTTGGCCGCGCTGGTCCGGCCGATCCGTGAAGCCCTCGACCTCTACGATCTGGGGGCCGACCCTACGATCACGCCTCGGCCCACTCCGCAGCTCGTCGCAGCTGCCGAGGGGCTGTGTCAGCTGGTCCGAGCTACAAGGCTCCACGATGCTGCTGTTGATCTCCCCGACACGATTGCGGAGATCACCACAGCCGCGTATCGGTCCCCGTCGTCCGTATTGTGGGCTGCGCTGTCGAGTACCTACCGCACCGCGCATGACCTGGCCGTGAAACTGGGCTACTACGACGTGTCGACGGTGGCTCTGGATCGTATGGACTGGGCCGCGTCCAGGGCTTCCGACCCGCTGCTGTCCGCAGTACGCCAGTACATGCGTGCGCTCGTCTACTTCCGGGAGGGCGAGTACACCATCGGACAGAGGTTGGTCGCTTCCGGTCATGGGCTGCTGGAGCTATCCCCTGAGACCCGGGAGAGGCAGGCGGTTGCCGGGCAACTTCACCTCGGGGCAAGCGTGATCGCTGCCCGTGCCGAGGATGCAGACGCGGTGACAGCCCACCTCGCAGAGGCCAAGTCCTACGCAACACGGGTGGGTGAGGCCACGGACGTGCATTGGCTGTCTTTCGGCCCCACGAACGTGAGGCTTCACACGGTGTCCGCTCATGTCGAGATGCGTCACTACGGCGAGGCCCTGCGACAGGCCGCGAAGGTGCGGATACCGAAGGACTGGCCTGCTCCAGGCTGACGTCCATCGCCGAGCAGGGCCTACTCGGAGCTGGGGCGCCGGTCGCGTATTGGGGCTTGGCGGGTGCGGGCGCGGTGGTTGGCGACGTTGACGCGGTTGCCGCACAGGCCGGGCATGCAGTAGCGGCGGCTGCCGGGCCGGGTGGTGTCGATGAACGCTCCCCGGCAGGTGGGCGCGGTGCACGGGCGGAATCGCTGCTCGCCGAGGGTGTGTACGACCCCGAGGATGCCAATGCCGCAGATCAGCGAGAGGGCGTCGGCGATCGTTGCTCCGGCACGGAGTGGGACGGCCCAGCGTGTGCGGTTCCCGTGTGCGGGGTCGGGGATCAGGGTGGCGCCCTGGGCGGGTGAGGTGAGCGTGGTGGCGCCGGCGATGAGGCGGGCGCGGTCGGGGTGATCGATCAGGTCGCGCACGGTCTCCCGGAGGGCGTGGACCGCATGGAGGTCGGCGGTGCGTGCGCGGCGGGCGAGTTCGGACAGTGCGCCGGGAACCTCGTCGTCTGTGGACTGGTCGCCGTGCAGGTCGGTGAACGCGACGAGGGCGGCCAGGTCGGGCAGGTGGTCGTCGCCGCGCCAGACCTCGGCGGTGGTGTTGACCAGGTCGGTCGCGACCCCCGCCGCCCAGGCGTAATCGTCCAACGTGACTTGCATCCTTGGCGAACCTCTCGCTACGTTCGGTTAACAGCCACTTTAGCCCTTACATAGCTTCGTCCGGGAGAGCTCGCCCATGTCAGTGCTGGAGATCGATGCCGTCGTGTTCGACGTGCTCGGCACGCTCGTCGACGAACCCGCCGGACTCCGCGCCGGCATTCGTGAACTCGACCCGTCGCTCGACGCTCCCAGGACCGAGCGGCTCTTGTCAGTGTGGCAGCAGCACATCGACCGCGAGCAGCGTCGCATCCTCGACGGCGGCCGGCCCTACCTCGCCGGCGACGCCCTGGACCGGGAAGCCGCCCGGCTCGTCGCCGACGCCGCCGGAGTCGACGACCCGGCCGCCGTAGCGGCGCTGGCGCTGTCGGGTCGCCGGCTCCCGCCGTGGCCCGACACCGTGGCAGGGCTCGCCCGGCTCGCCGAACGGTTCCCGCTGATCGGACTCTCCAACGCGAGCCGGACGGCGCTGCTGGGGCTCAACGCCCACGCCGGGCTGCGCTGGCACCAGGCCCTGTCCGCCGAGGACGCCCGGACCTACAAGCCGGACCCGGCGGTCTACCAGCTGGCCGTCACCGTCTCCGGACGACCGCCGGAGCGGCTGCTGATGGTCGCCGCCCACGCCTGGGACCTGCGCGGAGCGCAGCGCCTCGGCCTGCGCACCGCCTACGTCACCCGCCCCGTCGGAGACCCGCCCACCTCCTCGGACCGGTTCGACCTGTACGCCGACGACCTGGCCGATCTGGCCGACCAACTGGACACGATCTAAAGCTGCCCCCCGGTCAGCCGCCGTGGGCGCGGGCGCGGAGCACCTTGTGGTAGTCGTCGACCGCTTCGCCGACGCAGCTCATGCGCTCTCGCATGTCATGGGATGTGCGCTCCTTCACAAGGGTCCGCAGTACGTAGTCGGGTGAGAACTCCCCCGCGAAACCGTCCGGGGCGTTGGAACGGATCATCGGTTCGTTGGCCGAGACCGAGTAGGGGTCGTCGGAGTGCTGGTACGTCCAGCGGCACGGCCAGAGCCGCAGCGCGGTCTCTCCGACGTATCTGACCGCGCCCGCGAAGAACTCGTCTCCGACCGCCGCCTCCAGCGCGGCGGGGCCGTCGAAGCGGGCGAGTACGAGCCGTTCCAGCGCCGAGAGCGAGTCCAGGGAGTAGTCGAAGGGGAAGTCGTCGGGCAGGTAGGCCGTTCGCCAGCGGTCCAGTGCGGCGTCCATGGGGGCCAGCCAGGCGTCGAGGCACCGGCGGGACTCCTCGCTCGCGTGGAGGCGGTCGTCCTCCATGTACCAGGCGGGCGTCTCGGGTTCCGCCGCGGGCATCCCGTCGCGCACCCAGCGGCCGAGCTCCACGGGCATCGGGAGGCCGAACTCCTCCAGACCCTTGGCCTGTCCGGGGGTCAGCAGGAGCCACCATGCGTCGTAGGAGTCCTCGTCCAGCTGGTGGAAGCTCCGCGGGTCGTCGTTGCCGGGCACAAGGTCGCCTATGGCGTCGAAGGCCGCGTTCCAGTCCATGTAGCGGGTGCTGTCGGAGAGGTGTTCCGTCGGGTGCCATATCGACCGGCCGTTGCGGCGGAAGTGCAGGTACTCCTCTCCGTCCTCGTCCTTCACCAGTGCGACGTCGTCGACGACCACCGAGCCGCCGGCGCACGCGGCCGCGTCGAACAGCAGCTCCGCGTAGCCGTCCTCGAGGTAGCCCGAGACCTTTTCGGGCGTCTGGAAGCCGAGGCCGCACTCGCCGACCAGGAACGTCAGCTCGTCGGTGTCCTCGAACTCCTCGTCGAGGTCCATGCCGATCGCCTCGGCCTCCGCCAGGCCGGTCGCGGCCTGTTCCTCCGTCGCTATACCGAGCCGGACCAGGGTTTCCGCGAATTCGCGGAGGGTGTGTGCTGTTGCGTTGCCCATGACAACACCCTCTCACTATAAACGATTCGTTTAAAACAGATAGTTGACATCAACCTGTGCGTCACCCCATCCTGATCTCATGTCAGCGACCCCTGATCAGCACACCGACGACCCCTTCACGCCCCCGCGGCCCGAGCAGGCGCGAGCCCACCGTGTGTACGCGTCCCTGCTGCGCATCGCCGAGCGGCACGCCGCGACCGACGAGCAACGCCGCCGGCAGGTCCATCCCTCGGTCATCGGGCCGCACGAGGCCGTCCGGCTGGTGTCGTTCCTGCTCTCCGGGGCCGCGCGGCCGGTTGACGGGGAGCCGGAGGTGGATCAGGCCGATATCACCGCCGCGTTGAGCCTGGTGCCGCTGGTGCGCGGGGAGATGGACGAGCTGGAGACCGGGCTCCTCCAGATGGCGCGGGGCCGCGGCATGACCTGGCAGGAGATCGCCTTTGGGCTCGGGCTCGGCACCCCGCAGGCCGCCAGGCAGCGCTACGAGCGGCTGGCCGGCCGCGCCACCGCCGATACGGAAGCCTCGGAGTAGCTCAGGGACGGGTGGCCACCAGGAGGTCGACCACATAGGTCTCCTCCACCGTCTCGTCGGGGAACAGCTCCCGCAGGCGGGTGCGCTCCTCGGTGAGGAAGGCGCGGGTGCCGCTCTCGCCGAGGACGAGGAATGCCGAGTGGCTGGAGATGTTGGCGAGGTGCGTGTCGAGCGGGACGACGCGGCTCCAGCGCAGGTGGCGGCGCACGACGGCAAGGCCTGCGAGGCCGGCGAGTTCGATGGCGCGGCTGTCGTCGGGGCGCTCCCCGGGCGAGGAGGCGGGGGGCTTCACCCCGCAGTGGCGCGCGACGCGCTCGTGCTGCGCCGCGATCCACGGCACGTCGAGGGCCGAGGTGTTCCACCAGAGCGCGAGCGTGCCGCCAGGACGCAGCACGCGCAGCGCCTCCGGGACGGAGCGGCCGGTGTCGGTCCAGTGCCAGGACTGCGCGTAGGTGATCAGGTCGCGGGACGCGTCGGCGAGCGGCAGGGCGTTGCCGTCGCCCCGGACGATCGGGACGTCGGGCAGCGTGCGGCGGAACTGGGCCGCCATGCCGTCGCCGGGCTCGACGGCGATCACCTCCGCGCCGCGCTCGCGCAGCAGGACCGTCGCGATGCCGGTGCCCGCGCCGACGTCGGCGACGCGGGCGCCCGCGAGGGGGCGGTCCATGAGCCGCTCGACGGTGTCCAGGAGCGCGGGCGGGTAGGAGGGGCGGTTCGCGGCGTACTGGGCGGCGGCGGCGTTGAACGAATGGGCACGCGAGTCGGCGGTCATCCGTCCATCCTCCTCCCCCACCACCACACCGACGCGACGCCCGGCGTCAGCTCGCGGCAGCGCTCTCCGCCCGCGACAGGGCGATGTCGAGGACGACCAGCAGCGCGTCCCGGACCGAGCCCCGCTCCCGGGCGTCGAAGACGATCAGCGGCACGTGCTCGGAGACGTCCAGCGCCCACCGCACCTCGTCCAGCTCGTGCTGCACCTCGCCATCGAAGGCGTTGACGGCCACGGCGAAGGGGATGTCCTTGTGCTCGAAGTAGTCCACCGCCGCGTAACAGTCGTCCAGGCGGCGGGTGTCCACGATCACCAGGCCGCCCAGGGCGCCCTCGACCACGTCGTCCCACATGAAGCCGAAGCGGTCCTGGCCGGGGGTGCCGAACAGATAGAGCTTCAGCGTGGGGTCGATGGTGATGCAGCCGAAGTCCATGGCGACCGTGGTGGTGGTCTTGCCGGGGGTGTGCGTGAGATCGTCCACGCCCGCCGCGACCTCCGTGATCGCGGCCTCGGTGGTCAGCGGCCGGATCTCGGAGATCGAGCCCACGGCCGTGGTCTTGCCGACCCCGAAGCCGCCGGCGATGACCAGCTTGACCGGCAGCGGCGGCTGTTCAGCTGCTGTCGCGGAGTTTGCCCCGGGAGTCGGGGACGGCACGGAGCCCATCGATAACCCTTCGCAGTACGGAGATGTCCTGGGTCGCCCTGGCGTCCGGCACATGGACCGCCAGATGGCCGGCGGTGCACAGATCCCCCGCCAGCACCCGGACCACGTTGAGGTGCAGTCGCAGCCGGGCGGCCAGTTCCGCCACCGACTGCGGGCGCCGGCAGGCGGCGACGAGGTCGTGGTGTTCGAAGGTGAGCGAGTGCAGGGCGGAGAGCCCCGACGAGGTCGCCACGACCTGGGCCTCGACCGGGAGCGACGGCGCGGCGCCGCTCCCGGACACCCGGCCGGCGGTCAGCAGGAACGGCCGGACCGCGGAGGGGCGCCCGGCCGACTCCGGCCGGTCCCACGCGCCGTCCGCTGACTCGTGCGGTACTGATTCACCGGCGGCCATCACGATCCCCTTCCGACATGCCTGTGCCCTGTGCCCCGTGTGGTGGGACGGGTCAGCCGGACGGGGTGGCGCCGGCGCTCTTCTTCAGCTCCAGCACCAGCTGGGGAGTGAGCGCGGCCCCGGCCCGGTTGGCGAACAGGGCCATCTCATAGGCGATATTGCCCAGCTTCGCCTCCTTCGAGGCCACCACGCCGAGCACGGCGCCGCTGCCGATGGCCGACACCAGCACATGGCCGCCCTCCAGGTCGATGATGACCTTGTTGAGGCCGCCGAGGCCGTAGTTGCCGGAGGCGCCCGCGGCGAGGCTGGTGATGCCGGACACGATCGCGGCGAGCCGCTCCGAGTCGGCCTGCTCGCGCAGTTGGGAGACAGCGATCAGCAGCCCGTCGGAGGACACCGCGATGGCGTCCACCACACCGGCGGTCTCGCCGGCGAACCGGTCGAGCAGCCAGGTGAAGTCGGCCGCGGCGGCCCGCAGATCGGTGGGTTCCGTCCGCTCCTCGGAACTGCCGTTATCTGTCGGCGTGGTCACTGCCCGACTCCTTTCTGGTGCTGTGGTGGTGGGACGGAGCCGGCTCCGTCGGGGTGGCGGCGCTGTCCTGCTCGGCCTTGCGTACGGCGGCCTCGAACTCGTCGAGTTCGGTACGGACCGCCTCGGCGTCGACGGGCCGGAGCTCGGCCGGGACGACCTGGGCCGCCGGGGTGGTCTTGGTGAGGGTCGCTCCCCGCACCCGCCTGCGCAGCGGCCGGGAGGACGGTGCGGAGAGAGGTGCGGCGGAGGTCGGCTGTGTGGCGTCGGCGGCGGCCCCGGGGGTCCGTTCCGTCGCCTTCCGGGTCGGGATGCGCCGGGGCAGCCCGCCCGGCCCCGACGGCGCGGCGGAGGCGGAGGTCCGCACGGGCTTGGTCAGCGGGTCCGGCCTGGCGGGGAGTTCCCACACGGTGCCGACCGCGGCGGCGTCCTTGCCCGCGCCCTCGCCCGCGGCCTTCCCCGCAACCACCGGCGTGTCCGTGGGCAATGCCGGGTCCAGCGGGCTGACGGTGAGCAGCAGCGGGGCCGGGATCCAGACGGTGCCGGTGACGCCGCCGCCGGGGGTGCGGCTCAACTCGACCCGTACGCCCCAGCGCCGGGCCAGGGTGCCGACCACGAACAGGCCGAGCACCTTGCTCGGTACGAGGTCGAGCCGCTCCCGGTGGACCAGCCGGGCGTTCTCCTCCGCGAGCCGCTCCGCGCTCATCCCGAGGCCGTGGTCGATGATCTCGATCAGCGCCCCGCCGGCCGAGGTGACGTCGGTACCGGGCCGGACGACCACCTCGACGGGGGTGTGGGACGGGGAGAACGAGACCGCGTTCTCCAGCAGTTCGGCGAGCATCAGCGTCAGGTCGCCGGTGATGTCGGGCGCGACCGTGATCTCCGTCTCGGACCGCAGGGACACCCGCTGGAATCCCTCGATCCGGCCGAGGCCGGCCCGGATGACGTTGGCGAGGGTGGTCGGCCGGGCCTCGACGTCGGCCTCCCGGATACCGGCCAGCAGCATCAGGCTGTCGGCGTTGCGCTGGAGGCGTACGGCGATGTGGTCGATGCGGTAGAGCCGCTCCAGGACCTCGGGGTCGGTCTCCTCGCGCTCGACGGAGTCGATCAGCATGAGCTGGCGCGAGGTCAGGTTGGAGACGCGGCGCCCGACGTTGCCGAACATCTCGGCCACGTTGCGCCGACTCAGAACCTGCCGCTCCAGCAGCGCCGCGGCGGTGACCTGCACCTGGTTGAAGGCCTCGGCCAGGTCGCCGATCTCGTCGCGGACCGGGACGGGGATCGGGTGCGGGCGCAGCGGGGCGCGCTCCGCCGACTCGTCGTACTCGACCCGGGCGAGCTCCTCGCCCGCCACGTCGACCACCTCCCGCGCGGCGCCGGTCAGCCGCTCCAGGGGGCGTACGACCGAGCGGCGGACCAGGACGGCGAAGGTCAGCCAGACGACGAAGCCGAGGAGGGCGAGCCCGAGCATGGCCAGCGCTTTCTCCAGGGCGTTCTTGGAGAGGCTGTCGGCCTGGTCGGCGATCTGCCCGATGAGCGACTGGGTGATGTCGAGACGCGCCTCGGCCTGCCGGGTTCCGGTGGCCATCACCTTGCGCAGCTGCTCGGGCGACTGGCCCTGAAGGGAGCTCGGATCGATCTGGAGCTCCGCGAACTGGTCGGCGATGCCGTTCTGCTCGGCGTTGCGCTCGATGCCGCCCAGGGCCAGGACCTGGGCCGGGGTGGCGATCCTGCTGAACCGTTCCGCCTGGTACGCGTACTCCGCGTGGGCACCGACCGCCCGGGTGTACTCGGTGAGGGCGTTGGCGTCCTGGGTCTGCGCGGAGAAGACCCCGCTCTCGAAGGCCGCGTGGGCGGCGTCGGCGCGCAGCGCCGCGTCGACCAGCCGGGTGACCGAGGACGACGAGGCGGCGGCGGAGGAGTGGTCGAGCCCGATGCCGTCGATCAGGTAGTCGACCGCGGAGGCGTACGCCGGGCTGATGTTGGAGGCCGAGAGCGAGCCCCGCTCGACCTTGTCGCGCAGCACGGACAGGCCCCCGACGTAGTCGAGCGCCTGCTCCTCCTCCTTCGGCAGGCCCGACCCGAACGCCGAACGCACGGCGGCGGCCTGCTCGTCGGTCCGGCGCTGCGCCTTGCGGTAGGCGTTGGTCGAGGGCAGGGCGGTGCCGGGCCGGAGGGCGTCGTGCTGCACGGACAGCAGCAGCGCCTGGCGGTGTTCGGCCTGGACGTCGTTGATCAGCGCCGCGACCCGCTCGCTGTCACGCACCTGGTCGGCAAGGCGCCCGGCGTCCTGAGCCTCGTTCACCTGGCCGGTGACGCCGATGGCCAGCAGCACGCCGACGACCGCGACGGGCACGATCACCAGGGCGTTGATCTTCCGCCGGAACGGCCATCGGTCGAGGAGGGCCCCGGCCCTCCGGCCGGACCGCGGCGTCGGCGGCGCGCTGTCGGACGAGTCGGACGAGTCGGCTTCCGGCGACGGGTCCACCGTGTCCACAGACACCCGGCCTCCTTTCAAGGGCTTCTGAGCGGTGACCGAGGTGTGGTTGGTGCAGACCGCCGACGTCCGGGGGAGCATGACGCTCTCAGCTCACGCGCGCGCACGACGGCACACGCCCGCGTGCGAGCGATGGAATCGCGCCACAGTCCGACCGGCGGTGAACACTACCGCTTGCAGGGAAGCGCGCAAGGCATAGGCGATTAAGACCAGGAAACATGGGCTTTCTGCGGCATTTGCCCACCGAAAAGCCGCGCTTGACGGCACTTTGAACACCCTTCACCGGACGTCCCGACGCCCGGGGGGCGGGTGACCCGTAACCTGTCTTCCCCCCACCCATACGCTGCTTTCCGCCACCTCGAAGTCGTAGCCCCCTCTTGCCCGCGAGGAGACCCGTGCACCCCACCCGCAAGGCGGTCGCGACCGCCGTCGCGCTCCTGGCCGTGGCCACCGCCGCCGGCTGCGACCCGGACTCCGACACCAGTGTGTCCGGATCGGGCTCCTCCAAGCCCGGCTGCCCCACCGTGCTCGCCAAGGCCAAGAAGGCCGTCGAGAAGGCCGAGGACGTGGACGCCCCCTGGACCGGACCCACCACCGGACCCAAGGCCGTGCGCGGCAAGACGATCGTCTTCATCGCCCACACCCTGGCCAACCCCGGCCCCGCCGGAGTCGCCCAAGGCGTCGAGGAGGCCGCCAAGGTCGTCGGCTGGCACTCCCGGACCATCAACGGCAAGGGCACCACCGCCGGCGTCAAGGCCGCCTTCGAGGAGGCCTTCCGGATCAAGGCGGACGGCATCGTCATCAGCGGCTTCGGCCCCGAGATCGTCCCCAAGGAGGTCCGGCGGGCCAACGCGGCCGGCATCCCGGTGATCGGCTGGCACGCCACCGTCGCCCCCGGCCCCAGCAAGGATCCGGAACTCTTCAGCAATGTGACGTCCAGGGTCGAGGACGTCGCGAAGATCAGCGCCGACTGGATCATCGCCCGGTCCAACGGCCGCGCGGGCGTGGTCGTGTTCACCGACACCACGTCCGACTTCCCCAGGAACAAGTCCGAGCTGATCAAGAAGGAGCTGGCCACCTGCTCCGACGTCAAGCTGCTTGACTACAGGAACATCCCCATCCCCGAGGCCAACAGCCGCTCCATCAAGGAGGTCTCCGCGCTGCTCAAGCGCTTCGGGGACCAGTGGACCTATTCCGTCGCCATCAACGACCTGTACTTCCGCCACGGCGCCCCCGCGCTGCGCGCCGCGGGGAAGGCCGGCGACGGCGCCCCGTTCAACATCGGCGCGGGTGACGGCGACCCGTCGGCCTTCGAGCGCGTGAACCGCAAGCAGTACCAGGCCGCGACGGTGCCCGAGCCGCTCTCCGAGCAGGGCTGGCAGATCGTCGACGAGTTCAACCGCGCCTTCTCGGGCCAGCCGGCCAGCGGATACGTCGCCCCCGTGCACATCACCACCGCCGCCAACAGCGGTGGCGCGCTGTCCTGGGACTCCGAGGGCTACCGCCAGGCGTACCGCAAGATCTGGGACCGCTGACCCCGCTGCGAGTGTCCCGGTTCAGCGCCTAGGCAGGCGCCGACCAGTCAACATCGCCGCCCGGTCCACCCCGGGGATCCCGATGATGGACGCCCCGGGGTCGGTCGGCCAGCAGACCGGACTGTTGAAGTTCTCTCCCCGATGAATCCGGGAGACTCTCCCCTGGATCGCTCCGGGGAGTTTGACAGGTCACGCCTGTCCGACGACGGCCCTTCCGGCCGCCGGAGCAAGTACGGGACTCGCTCGGGTTGTCGGGGACTTGGCTGTCGCCCCCGACCACGCACTGAGCGTATCAGATGCGTTACGGAGTGATGCGACGGCGTTTCGCACCGTGGACCCCGGCCGCCATGACGGCGACGCCGCGCTCGGCGCACAGCGGCAGCAACTCGGCCGGCCCCGAGTGGTCGAGCAGCGTGTACCGGCCGGCGAGCAGCACGCAGTCGGGCCCCGGAGGCGGGGCCTCCCGCAGGAAGCGGGCCGCGACGTCGGCGTGGTTGACCCCGAGCGAGAGCGCGCCGATGACGCCGTCGCGGCGCAGCTCGGCCAGGGCCCGGTATGCCTCGGTGACGGCCGTCGGGTAGTCCTCGTCGGGGTCGTGAATGTGGAGCACGTCGACCCGGTCGAGGCCGAGCCGGTCCAGGCTCTCCGCCGCCGAGCGCAGCACCGCCGGGTAGGTGTGGTCCAGGCGGGGCCCGACGCCCGGCGGAGGGTCGGCCCAGATGGGCTGGGTGTCGGGCCCGCCGGGCTCGATCAGCCGGCCCACCTTGGTGCACAGGACGTACTGCCCGCGCGGGCGCCGCGCGAGGGCAGCTCCGGCGTGCGCTTCCGAGCGCCCGTATCCGTAGACGGGAGCGGTGTCGTAGAGCCGTACGCCGAGCTCCCAGGCGCGGTCGACGGTGGCGGCGGCCTGCGCGGCGGGTACGGGGGCGAAGAGGCCGCCGATGGAGGCCAGCCCGAGCCCCAGGCGGCTCACCGACAGCCCGGTACGCCGCAGTCGCACCATGTCCCCCGCGTCCAACCCCGTCCCCCCGCCCCTGTCCGGCGGATCTCGACGCCTGCGGCTGCCCCGCGGCGGAGCCGCACATGGGTACAGCTCCCCCGGGGCTCCGCCCCAGACCCCGGGGGTCCAGGGGCAAAGCCCCTGCCATGCAGTGGAGCCCCGCGGGGCGGGGTGGGGAACGGCACCGATGTGCGGCTCCGCCGCGGGGGTGCTCACCCCCCGGACTCCCGGGGTCTGAGGGCGGAGCCCCAGTTGAGGGAAGGGGCGGGTAGGGGACAGAACCCGCCGAGGTCACTGGGGCGTGGCGCCGTAGCCGGCCATGGGCGAGGCGTAGGACGGGACCGTGGCGGCGAGTTGCACGCCGGGCGCCAGGCCCAGCGCGACCAGCGCGTCGGGCAGACCGCGGCCGGTGCGCGCCGCTTCCCAGGTGCCGGGGAGCGCCAGCGGGCGGCAGCTCGCGGCGATGATCTCGAACAGCCGCTGGACCCGGCCCGGTCCCCGGGGCGGCAAGTGGCCCCGGAAATCCTCGTGGTGAGCCAGGACGAGGGCCGCGAGCCCGGCGACATGGGCCGAGGCCGGGCCGGTGCCGTCCAGCGCCGCGTAGTCGCCGCGCGCCGAGCAGGACAGCACCGCCACACCGGGCGCGGCGGCGTCGACCTCGGGGCCGTACGCGCTGAACCGCGCCGCGAACAGGCCCTCCGGGGTCAGGGGCGGGCCCGCGTGGGTGGCCTGGGAGGTGTCGGGCGGGTACGAGCCGAAGGCGCCCAGCGCGCCGACGGTGAACACGGTGGGCAGCGAGCCCGGGAAGGCGACCGGCCCGCCGGAGTCGCCCGCCGGGGCGACGCAGGCGACGCCCGCGGCGTGGGCGTCGGCGAGCTTGCGCGCGACCAGCGCGGAGGAGTACGGGGTGGCCACCGCGATATGGGCGATGTCGACCTCGGTCTCGATGCAGTGGTCGAGCGCGGCGATCAGGTCGCTGAAGCGGCCGCCGGGCAGCACCCGGCAGGCCTCGATGCGGGCGTCGACGGCGATGCCGATGACGCCGGGGCCGGTGTCGGCGGCGGCGATCACGCCCGCCGCGTGGGTGCCGGTGCCGATGGCGTCGTGGGCCCAGCCCCGTTCCGTACCGCCGACCGGATCCACCCCGGAGCGCACCCGGTCCTTCAGATCGGGGTGTTCGGCGGCCACGCCGGAGCCGATGACCGCGACCTTCACGCCGAAACCGCGGAACGTGGGCGGCAGTCGGTCGAGCCGCATGGCCTGCTGGCCCCAGCCGTACTGCTGCCGCTCCTCAAGACCCGGGTATGCCTTGGTCAGCGGGGTGAGGGTGACCAGGTTCTCCTGGGTGGCGGACAGGTCGGGGCGGTGGATCCAGCGGTCGACATAGCCGCTCGCGGGGCGGACGTACAGGGCCTGGAGGGACTGCGCGGTCTCGGTGGCCAGCGCCAGCCGCGCCGTCCCGTCGGCGCCGGTGATGCCCTGGACCGGCCAGGACGCCCCGATGAGGAACACCCCGGCCCCGGCCAACGGCTCCTCGTCCGGGCCGCAGACCCGCAGCGTGACCTCCACGGGCGCGTCCAGCGGGGCGATGAGCCCCGGGTCGGCCAGCGGCATCAGCCCCGCCACCGGACCGGAGGCCGCCCCCGCGCCCGCGCCGTTCAGCGGAAGGTCGGGCTCCACATGAACGTGCACGGACCGCATCGACGGCACCTGCTCCTCGGCCGCCTCGACCACCGCGATCTCCGGGCAGCAGAGGGGCGGCGCCGCCTGGTCCGGCTTGCCCGAGGGCCGGAGCCGGCGCACCACCGCGACCTCCGGCATCCGGCCCAGCCGCTCGCACACCGTGTCCATGTCGAGCGCGGCCACGCCGGGCGGGAGCAGGTGCTGGGGCAGCGGCGTCACCAAGTACCGCTCGCGGCGCGGCCGCACCGCGACGGCGCGCCGCGTGCTCTTCTTGCGCGGCCCCTCCTCCTTGCCCGCGCGGGCGGGCTGGTTCGCGCTCCCGGATCCGCCGTCGCTGTCGTTCTCGGACCTGTTCTTGAGCATCACGTCCACCTTCACCACACCCACGTCGTCCTCGCGCTCCTGATCCGGCGACCGGGGGCCGCGCCCCCACGGTGATGCGGTGTGCTCGGGAACCGCTCCCGGCACACCGCACCGCGTCAACCCGGGCTGCGTCAGCCGATGCCGTACGGCTGCTGGCCCATCTGGCCGAAGCCGAAACCGGGCTGCTGGTACTGCTGGTACGGCTGCTGGCCGAATCCCTGCATGCCCATGCCCATGCCCGGTTGGCCCATCCCGGGCTGGCCCATGCCCATGCCCATCCCCGGCTGGCCCATGCCCGGCTGCATCCCCATGCCCTGCTGACCCATGCCCTGCTGGCCCATGCCCTGCTGGCCCATGCCGATGCCCTGCTGCTGGATCAGCGTCATGACCGCGATCGGCAGAGCCTGCTGCACGGCCTGCTCGACCGCCTGCCGGATCCCGCTGCGCAGCGAGTAGTGCAGCGCCATGGCCATGTAGGGGTGCGCGTGCTGCCCCATGCCCTGCTGGTTCATCTGCTGGAGCTGCTGGACGGTGTGCTGCATGCGCTGGGCGATCTGCTGACTCGCCTGCTGGCATGCCTGCTGCATCGCCTGCTGCACGATCTGGCCGAGCTGCTGCTGACCCATCTGGGGCCCTGTCTGTTGCAGGGGTTGGGCGCCAGTCATCACCGACATGGATCCTCCACACGACGACATAGACGAGGAAGGACACCGGGGCGACACGCCCCGCATGCCCTATTTGTTACATTTACGCTAAGTCGGTGTCCGGAGCGTGCGCAATCGGAGACGGTCCGTCAGCGGCGGTCAGCGCTCCAACGCGGCCAGCGCCGCGCGCACCTGGGGCAGCGCGTCCTCCCCCACCGGGCGCAGCACGACCGTCTCCGCGCCCGCGTCCCACAGGGCCCGGACCCGCTCGGCCGCGGTGGCGGCGTCGCCCGCCGCGAGGAACACCTCCTCGCGCGGGATACCGAGCCATTCGGAGTACTCGTCGCGTACGGGCGCGGAGGCCGTCGCCACGTGCTCGGGGTCGTCGGCCACACACAGATGGGTGAAGACGATCAGTTCATGCGGCCGGCCGGCGCCCGCGGCGGCGCGCCCCTTCGCGATATGGCCGAGCGCGGCGGCGATCGCGGCCGGCCCCTGGCCCTCGGCCATGACCGTGCCGTCGGCCGCGCGGCCGGACAGCTCCAGGGAGCGGGGGCGTACGACGCCCGAGACGATGCGCGGGGGCTCGGCGGGCGGGTGGACCAGCCGTACGCCGTCGATGTGCACGGTCCGGCCGTCGAGCGTGGCCGTCTCACCGCGCAGCAGGGTGCGCACCACCGTGATCGTCTCTTCGAGCAGGGCGAGCGGGGTCGGGGACGCGGCGCCGACCTGGGCCATCCACTCCGGCACGCCGTGCCCGACGCCCGCGATGAACCGGCCCGGGAACACCCGGGCCAGGTTGGCCAGCTCCATGGCCAGCAGCGCCGGGTTGCGCAGCGGGGCCGGGAGGATCCCGATCCCGACGCGCAGCCGCTCGGTCGCCGCCAGCGCGAGCGTCGCCGAGCCGATCGACCCGGTCCAGCCCAGGTCCTCGACGACCCACAGGTCGTCCGCCCCGTACTCCTCCACCGCCCGCGCGAACGCGGGCAGTTCCTCCGGCTTGCCGTCCCGGTCGAACATCACGCCGACGCGGGGGCGCGGCAAAGGCTCGCTGATCGTGGGGTCGTTGGTCACCATGTCGTTGTCGTTGGTCATCCGGCCAATTTGACATCCTCCGCCCCGTGAGCGGGGCGGAATCCCATCTCAGGCCGCGTGCGGCTGAGTGAGTGGTTGACGCTTCTTCGACCGGGTAACCCCGAAGTCTCCACGTCCTGACACCGCCTGCCCGGCGGCGTGATCGATGTTGCGTCCTGCGTTGGTGTCCGCGTTCGTCTCGTACCCACAGTCGGGGTTCTTGCAGACGAAGCGGGCCTGACTCTCCCGGCTGCCGGGAGTGATGAATCCGCAGACGGAGCATCGTCGGGAGGTGGTGGTCTTGTGCTGCCAGTCGACGGCCCTGCGCTTGGCTGTTGCGCGGAGCTGGGCGATCTGGTCGTACGTGCGGGTCAGACGCCTGGAGTTGGCCTCGCCGGGTTTGCGGGCGCGGCGCTTGCGCTCCTTGGACTTCTCCAGGCGGCGCAGACGTTCGGTCTCACCCTTCGACAGCCACGGGGCATGGTCGCGGAAGGTGCCGTCCGAGAGGGCGAGGGGCTTTGCGATGCCCCGGTCCATACCCACGGTGGGCCCGGGGTGGGGGTGCGGGCTCGGGTACCTCGCTCTGGACACGGAAGACGACATACCAGCCGTCGGCTTCCTTCACGAGCCGGGCCCCGGTGACCCGGTTCCCCTTGTCAGCGCGCTTGCCGACCGGAAGATCCTTGCTCCAGCGGAACAGGACGTGCCCGATCTTCGGCGCCCACATGCGACCCCACCGGCGGTTCAGACGCATGATCTGAAGATCGCGCCCCTGGGGGATGTCGACGGCCATGCGGGACCGGAAGCGGCCCTTGAAGTTCGGGGCGTCAGCGCGGCCGTCCCAGCAGTTCTTCCACGCCTGGAAATACGTCTTCAGCACGGCCTGAGCCGCCTGGGCCGGGAGAACGCCGAGCCAGGGAAGATCCTTACGCCCCTGGCGGATCGCCGCGTCTGCGGCGGCCAGGTTCCGGCGCTCCTTGGGGAGCATCGTCCACCAGTCGTGCACGACAGTGTTCACGCCCGAGATGCTGGAACGCTGCGAAGAGACCGCGCACGGCCATTTCTGGTCCCGTTCGTACTTCGCTGGAAGCTGTGGGGGCGCCGCCGGCCGTCGTACGCCAGTACATCGAGAACCAGCAACGCCCTGCATAACCCCCCGTCTGAAGGCGGGGGCACTGGCCAAGATCACTGGTAGGCGGCGTGGGCGGAGCGGGGGAACGTGATCCGCACCCGCGCCGGCCGCACCCTAACTCCCCCGCTACCGTGGCGGCATGGAGGGGATCGAACGGATGGACTGGGCCGAGCGCGTACGCACGCTGCGGCAGTGGTCGCAGAACGGGGAGCGGGCGCCGCACAAGCCGCTGCTCATGCTGTATGCACTGGGCCGGTTCCAGCAGGACGCGGGCGACGCGCTGCGGTTCACCGAGGTCGAGGCGGATCTCAAACGGCTGTTGGCGGAGTACGGACCCAGGCGCCCCACCAGCGCCGCGTATCCGTTCCACCACCTGGTGAACGACGGGGTGTGGGAGGTGCGGACCGACACGGGCGAGGGCAGCCCGGGCACGGCGCTGGGCGCGCTGCGCGCCAGCGGGGCGGCCGGGCGGCTCGCCCCCGGTCTGCGGGACGCGCTGACCACCGACCCCGCCCTGCTCGGCCGCCTCGCCCAACTCCTCCTCGACCAGCACTTCGCGCCCTCCCTCCACCCCGACCTCGCCGACGCCGTCGGGCTCGACCTGACCGCCGACGACGGAGCGCGCGGCAGCCGCCGGATCCGCCACGGGGCCGCCGAGATGCGGGAGCGGGTGCTGACGGCGTACGAACGCCGCTGTGCGTTCTGCGGCTACGACGGGGCGATCGAGGGCACGGGCGGTCGGGCGCGCGGCGAGGCGGGCGGTCGTACGCCGGTGGGCCTGGAGGCCGCGCATGTGCGGTGGTGGGCCTTCGCGGGACCTGACGACCTCTCCAACGGGCTGTGTCTGTGCTCCCTCCACCACAAGCTGTTCGACAAGGGCGTGCTGGGCCTCGACGGGAAGCGACGGATCCTGGTGTCGCGGCAGTTCACCGGCCGCAGCGAGGCCGCCCACGCGTATGTGCTGCGGCTGGGCGGGCAGCCGGTGCTCGGGCCGCGGGCGGGCAGCACGCCGGTCGCCGATGAGCACATCGACTGGCACATGGCGCAGGTCTTCCGCGGCGAGCCGCGGGTGGCGGCGCAGGGGTGAGCGGGCGACGGGCGGCGCCCGTCAATCCGTGATGCCCAGGTCCTCGCGCATCACCCGGCGCATCGCCGACAGCCTCGGCTCGGCCTCCTTGAGCTCGATCAGCGCCGCCGCGGCGGTCTCCCCCTCGCCCGGCAGGCCGCGGTCGATCCGCTTGGCCATAGCGTCGATCCCGGCGAGCACGGTGTTGAGCTCGCGGGACGCCGCCAGGACCCGCTCGGGGACGGTCATCTGCGCCTGGGCGTAGCAGTCCCGGTACTCGCGCCGGGCCTCCTCGAGCCCGGTGCGGTCCTCCTCCGTGTAGACGCCGTCCCTGATCCGGTGCAGGGCGTCCTTGAGCAGGGTGTGGAACTGGCGGGAGGCGCGGTTCATGGCGATGTAGGCGGTCCGGCGCTCCTCGAGGTGGCGCCGCCGGTCCTCGACGCGCGCCTCTTCGGCGCGCTGCCGGGCGGTCATGCGTTGCTGGAGCAAGGGGGCGAAGAGCGTGCCCAGAACGCCGACGACGGCGGTAAGCATCGCGGCTATGACGGCGGTCACCCGGCCGACCTTAGCCGACATCGCCGTCGCCACCGTCGCCACCCGAAAGCCGCAGCACTACAGTTTTCACCCATGGGACCAGCGTCATCGGAAGCGCGGGCCGACCGCGCCGACGACGTGCTCGCCCTGGCCCGCCTCGCCGCGGAACCGGAGTCCGTACGCGCCATCCTCGCCTGGCTCACCCGCCGCACCGGCGGCCTCGCCGCGCTGATCGGCCCCACGGGCACGGTCCTCGCCACACCGGACCCGGACCCGGGCCCGGACACGCTGGTCACCGCGGTTTCGGCCGCCGCCTCTGCCGCCGTCGAACTGCGCCGCCGCGGCGCGCCCTCCGCGGTGCTCGGCGGCGAGGGTGGCCGCGCCGTACACCTGGTCCGGCTCGGCCACGGCGACGCCGCGGGCGGGGACGAGCCGCCGTACCTCGCCGTCATCGGGCCCGATGACCCGCGCTGCGGGGTGCTGCTCGCCGACGCCGCCCGCACCCTCGCGCTGTGCTGGCGGCTGGAGGAGGCGGAGCGGGCCCGGCGGCGCGTCGAATCGGCCGAGGCGCACAGCCGCGAGGCGGCGCTGCATCTCCTCATGGTCGGCAGCGTGCCCGCCGCGCAACGGATCGCCGGGGCGCTGGGCCCGGCCCTGCCCGCCCTCGCCCGCGTATATGTGATCGAGTGTCCGGTCCGCCGGCGGCGGGAGATCGCGGCCCGAATCGACCGGGCGGCACGGGGCCGGGCGTGGATCGTGCCCTGCCCCGTGCGCTCCAACCACCTCATCGCGCTCGTACCGCCAGGCCCGAAGGGGGAAGGGGCGGGGGAAGGGGAACTGGAGAGGGAGCGCGCGGACGGGCTCGCCCGGCTGATCGTCCAGCGGGTCCCCGAGTGCCGGATCGGCACGAGCGCCGAGCACCCGCTGCGGGACACCGCGGCCGGCTACGAGCAGGCGATCCACGCCCTCGCCGTGGCCCGTGGCGCGCCCTTGCGGTACGCCGGTTTCGGCAGACACACCGACACCACGGCGCTCGTGAGCCCCGAGGGGCGGCTGTGGGCGCAGGAGTTGCTGGGGCCGTGCCTGCGGTACGTCCCGCCGCGCCGCGCCGACCCGGGGCCGCAGGAGTTGCTGGGCACGCTCGGTTCATGGCTCAGTTTCGGCGGCGCCGCCAACCGCCATCTCAAGATCCACCGCAATACGCTCGCCGCGCGCATCCGCCTCATCAGCGACCTGCTCGGCCTGGACATCGGCCGCAGTCTGGCCGGCCAGTCCACGGCCTGGCTCGCGCTGCGGCTGCACAGCGTGCCGCCCAGCACCGCCGAAACGCCGGCGCTCCCCGCCCCGGCCCGGGCATCGGCCCCGGCTTCGCTCGACGCCCTGCTGTCCTCCCCCGCGGCCGAGTTGTGGGCCCGTGCCCAGTTCGGCCCCCTCGACGAGGCCGGGCCCGCGGCCGTGCCCGAAACCGTACGGGCCTGGCTGCGCGCAGACGCCCGGCTGCCCGCAGCGGCCACCGCCCTCGGTATCTCGCTGCCCGGTGCGCGCAAGCGGCTGGCCAGGGCCGAAGAGGTGCTGGAGCGCTCGCTGTTGCGCGCGCCGAGCGCGAAGTACGAGCTGTGGCTGGCGCTGCGGGCGTCGGGCTCGCTCTGACCTGTGCCCGTTCGCCGTTCGAAGCGCAACCGCCGCACACCACGACTGTGCACAGTGTTCCTCGCCGCGCCCGCCGCCCCCGCCTAATGTCCTGGGCAAGCCCCTCATGCACAGAACAGGACCGCTGATGAGCCATCACCACGACTCCGAGCTCGCCCGCCAGGACCCGCGGCTCGACATCAGCGACACCTACCTGTTCCGCGGCACCACCGGCACCGTCTTCGTCGTCAACGTCAACCCGCTCTCGGGCGGCGGCGGCTTCCACGACGACGAGAGCCACTACGAGATCAAGATGGACACCGACGGCGACGCCGTCGAGGACATCACCTACCGCTTCACCTTCCAGCCCCCGGCCGCCGACGGCAGCCAGCGCTGGGAGCTGCGCCGCCTCGACGGCCCGGCCGCCCGCGACCGCTTCGCCGACGGCCCCGTGCTGCTCACCGGCGCCACCGGCACCACCGGCACCACCGGCGAGCCCGCGCGGACGCCCGACGGGCTGCGCGCGTGGGCGGGCGCGGCCGGGGATCCGTTCTGGATCGAGGGCACGGTCGTCACGGCCGTGAAGACCGCCATCGCGCAGGGCACGGCGCCCGATCTGACGGACTTCGACCCGGCCGACGCCACCAATCTCTTCGCGGGCACCGACGTCCAGGCGATCGTCCTGGAGGTGCCGGACGAAGCCCTCGGCGGCGCCGGAGCGGCCATCGGCTTCTGGGGCTCCACCGTGCTGGCCACCGACGCGGGCGGCTGGCGGCAGATCAACCGCTGTGCGAACCCGCTGCTCAACACGCTCTTCGACCTCGAAGACGCCGAGCAGCACATCGACTTCAACGCCACCGAGCCCGCCGAGGACCAGCGCCGCTACGGAGCCGGGATCCTGCGGGCCGCCGAGCGGGCCGCGGCGGCCGTGGGCGCGGTGCCCGACGCCGCGGCGCACGCCGCCCGCGTACGGGACCTGTTCCTCCCCGACGTGCTGCGCTACGAGGTGGGCAGCGAGGCGGCCTTCGCGGTCGACCGGCGCAACGGGCGCGGGCTGACCGACTGCGTACCGGAGGTGATGTTCGAACTGGTGCTCGGCGCGCCCGTCAAGCTGGGGCTGGACGCGAGCTCGGCCACGGGGGTGCCGGGCGACGTCTTCCCCTACCTGTCGGCGGCCGGGGCACGGCACTGACCGCCCTGCCCCGGCCGCCGCGGTAGCCGCGACAGCCCGGCCCGAAACTCGAACCACTCGCCTGAGAGCATCTCCGGTGTGTGCACGGTCACCGGCGAATTCGAGATCCATTTGACGGTCCGCCCTGTCACGGGGAGGGCGGACTCCCCCGTCGCGTACCGCGCGCTGGAGCGGTACGCGGCGGAGCGGGCCTGGAAGTTCGCGCATATCGTCCTCGACCGTGGCCGCGTGCCCTCCCAGCCGATGCTGACCCTGCGCGCCGACGGCACCCTGCCCGCGGCCCGCTCCGCCGCCGACGCGGCGGCGGCCGGGCTGGCCGGCGCGGGCTTCCCGGTCGTACGGACGAAGGTCGAGGCCGCGCCGTGGGCGGAGGGGGTGCCGGTGTCCGACGAGGACGGCCGGGCCCTCGGCCCGCGCTACTACTTCGAGCACCACATCAAGCTGCTCCTGGACACCGCCGGAGCACCGCCCGCCCTCGCCCGGCTCGCCGCCGCGCACACGGCCCACCTCTCCCGCAACGCCCGCCGGATACGAACCGACGGGCGCGCCGAGCGTTTCGTCACCCAGCGCTGCCGCCTGGTCGGCCGCGACACGGCGGGCCTCCGGCTTGAGGCGCTGGCCGCCGCCCTGCGCGCGGACGGCCGCGAAATCGTGTCGATGGAACGGGAATTCGTCGTGTATGACAGCGACGAGGGCCTGGACGCGGGCTGGATACCCGAGGAGGCGGCAGCGCAATGACAGAGACAGAGCCGACATCGTCGTCGTGGACCGCGTTCGGCTGGGGCCCGTGGCCGGAGGACGGCACCGTCCCCCAGGAGGAGCTGACCGAGGCGACCGCCGAGCAGATGCGGCTGCCGAAGTCGCTGCGGCCCGTCCTCGGCGAAGGCGTGCTTCAGCGCCCGGTGTTCGATCCCTCGATGGCCCACCACGCCCGGGCGATGCGGCCCGGCGAGCCGCAGTTCGAGAACGCGGAGGCCGGCCGCCGCTGGTACGCCGCCCGCCGCCGCGCCACCGACCTCGTCCTCGCCGCTGTCGCGGACTCGCCGTGGGCCGAGCACCTGGTGCTGCGCGGCAGCGTGCTGCTCAAGGCCTGGTACGGCGAGGCCGCGCGCGAACCCGGCGACCTGGACTTCGTCGTGGTCCCCGACTCGTGGCAGCTGGAGGACGAGCGTACGGACCGGATGCTCGACGGCATCGCGCGCGCCGCCGACCTCCGCGCCCGGCGCGCGGCCGGGCCGGTCCGCATCGACTCCCGGGGCGCGGTCAGCGACGAGATCTGGACGTACGACCGCGTCCCCGGCCGCCGCCTGGTCATCCCGTGGACGCCCGGCGAGGACGGGGTGCCACCGGGCACGGTCCAGCTCGACTTCGTCTTCAACGAGCCGCTGCCCGCGCCCTCCGCCCTCACCTCGATCCCCTACTGCACCGGCGCCGAGCCCCCGATCCGGCTCCACGCGGCGACGCCCGAGCTCTCCCTCGCCTGGAAGATCCTCTGGCTGATCACGGACATGCACCCCGAGGGCAAGGACCTGTACGACGCGGTCCTGCTGGCCGAGTCCACCGCGTTGGACTTCGCGCTGCTGCGCCATGTGTTCCAGGGCGTGGAGGGCGGGTACTACGAGCGGAATCCGGTGCTCCTGGAGTGGATCGGGAGCGTCGAGGCGAACTGGTTCGAGCTTCAGAAGGACTATCCGCACATCAAGGGCCGCCAGGGCGAGTACCGAGCCCGCCTTCTCAAAGCCCTCGCCCCCACCTTCGCCGCCCTCCACGACGACAGCGGTGAGTCCGCCGAGTACCTGGAGCGGGCGGCCTGGCTGGCCCAGTGGACGCGGGACTGCCGGAAGCTGCTGGCGGACTCCGGCATGGACGCGCTCCAGGAGTGCCTGGTCGATCGGTACATCCACGCGAAGAACGCCATCGTGATCACTCGCGAGCTGCTCGGCCGCGCCGACTGCGAGATCGTGGACGCGGCCGAGGCCGTGTACGCCTTCCGGTCGTTCAGCCGGAAGGCGCACCAGCTGAGCGAGACCCTCGGCGACCCGGTCGAGGCGTCACGGCAGCTGGCACCCCCGCAGTGACGTTGCGGTGAGTATGAGACAGCGACACGCCGTGGTGTCGGCGTGTCGCCGTCTCATACTCACCACACACGCGGGCCCGGCGGCTACGCCCCCAGGATCGTGGTCAGGAACTCCCCCGTCCACGCCAGCAGCTCCCGCCCGACCAGCGGCTTCCCGCCGATCCTGGCCGTCGCCGGCCGGGGCACCAGCACCTGCCTGGTCGCGGACTTGATCACCGACCGCGGATAGAGCCGCCCCAGCCGCAGCTCCTGCGACTCGCGCAGCTCGACCGGACCGAAGCGGATGTTGGAGCCCTGGAGCGTGATGTCGCCGACCCCGCAGGCCCGCGCCAGCAGCCGCAACCCCGCGACCAGCAGGAGGTTCTCCACCGGCTCGGGCAGCTTGCCGTAGCGGTCGGTCAGCTCCTCGCGGACGTGGCGGATGTCCTCCTCGTTCGACGCAGAGGCGATGGCCCGGTAGGCCTGGAGCCGCAGCCGCTCGCCCGGCGCGTAGTCGTGCGGGACATGCGCGTCGACCGGCAGCTCGATCTTGACCTCGAGCGGGGCCTCCTCCGGCTCCCCGCCGCCCGCCTCCAGCGAGGCGCGGTAGTCGGCGACGGCCTCGCCCACCATGCGCACGTAAAGGTCGAAGCCGACGCCCGCGATATGGCCGGACTGCTCGCCGCCGAGCAGATTGCCCGCGCCGCGGATCTCCAGGTCCTTCATCGCCACATACATGCCCGCGCCCATCTCGGTGTGCTGGGCGATGGTGGCCAGCCGCTCGTGGGCGGTCTCGGTCAGGGGCTTCTCGGGCGGGTACAGGAAGTACGCGTATCCGCGCTCGCGCCCGCGCCCGACGCGGCCGCGCAGCTGGTGCAGCTGGGAGAGGCCGAAGTTGTCGCCGCGCTCGACGATCAGCGTGTTGGCGTTGGAGATGTCGATCCCGGACTCGACGATCGTCGTCGAGACGAGTACGTCGAACTTCTTCTCCCAGAAGTCGACGACGACCTGCTCCAGCACGTTCTCCGCCATCTGGCCGTGGGCGGTGGCGATCCGCGCCTCGGGGACGATCTCGCGCAGCCGCGCCGCCGCCCGGTCGATGGACTCGACGCGGTTGTGGATGTAGAAGACCTGGCCCTCGCGCAGCAGCTCGCGCCGGATGGCCGCGCCGATCTGCTTCTGCTCGTACGGGCCCACGAAGGTGAGGACCGGGTGGCGCTCCTCCGGCGGGGTGGTGATCGTGGACATCTCGCGGATGCCGGTGACCGCCATCTCCAGGGTGCGCGGGATGGGGGTGGCGGACATGGTCAGCACGTCCACATTGGCCCGGAGCTTCTTCAGCTGCTCCTTGTGCTCGACGCCGAAGCGCTGCTCCTCGTCCACGATGACCAGGCCCAGGTCCTTGAACTTGGTCTCGGAGGAGAAGAGGCGGTGGGTGCCGATGACGATGTCGACCGAGCCGTCCCGCAGGCCCTCCAGGACCGCCTTCGCCTCGGTGTCGGTCTGGAACCGGGACAGCGCCTTGACGACGACCGGGAACTGCCCGTACCGCTCGCTGAAGGTGCCGAAGTGCTGCTGCACCAGCAGCGTGGTCGGCACCAGCACGGCGACCTGCTTGCCGTCCTGCACCGCCTTGAAGGCCGCCCGCACCGCGATCTCGGTCTTGCCGTAGCCGACGTCGCCGCAGATCAGCCGGTCCATGGGGACCGACTTCTCCATGTCCTCCTTGACCTCGCCGATGGTGGTCAGCTGGTCCGGGGTCTCCGCATACGGGAAGGCGTCCTCCAGCTCACGCTGCCAGGGGGTGTCGGCACCGAAGGCGTGGCCGGGCGCGGCCATGCGGGCCGAGTAGAGCTTGATCAGATCGGCCGCGATCTCCTTCACGGCCTTCTTCGCGCGCGCCTTGGTCTTGGTCCAGTCGGCGCCGCCCAGGCGGTGCAGGCTCGGGGCCTCGCCGCCCACGTACTTGGTGATCTGCTCCAGCTGGTCCGTCGGCACGAACAGCCGGTCGCCGGGCTGGCCGCGCTTGGCGGGCGCGTACTCGACGACCAGGTACTCGCGGGTTGCGCCCTGGACGGTGCGCTGCACCATCTCGATATAGCGGCCGACGCCGTGCTGCTCATGGACGATGAAGTCGCCCGCCTGGAGGGTCAGCGGGTCGATGGTCTTGCGGCGCCGGGCCGGCATCCGGGCCCCGTCCTTGCCCGCCGCCTTCTGCCCGGACAGATCGGTCTCGGTCAGCACGGCCAGCTTGAGCGCGGGGTCGATGAAGCCGTACTCGATCGAGCCGCAGGCCACATGCACCACGGACGGCTTGATCCCGGCGAGGTCGCCGTCCAGCCGCGCCGCGATCCCCTCGCCGCCCAGCACCTCGACGGTGCGGGAGGCCGGGCCGTGGGCCTCGGTCACGTACACCGTGTGCCAGCCGTCGGCCAGCCACCCCTTGGTGTCGGCGAGCGCGCGGGCGGTGTCGCCCCGGTAGCTCTCGGGGGCGCGCATGCCCAGCTTGAGGGTGTCTTCCTCGATGTCCTCGTCGGTGGCCGCGAAGGGGCTCACCGACCACCACATCATGCCCAGCTCACGGGCCCGGTCGCGGACGTCGGCGATGCTCCACAGCGAGGCGGCGCCCACGTCGATCGGCGCCTCGCCGCCACCGGCGGTGGCCGCCCAGGACGCCTGGAGAAACTCCTGGCTCGTCGCCACCAGATCCGCCGCTCTGGTCCGCACCCGCTCCGGGTCGCAGACCACGGCCATGCTGCCCGCCGGCAGCACGTCCAGCAGCAGCTCCATGTCGTCCACGAGCACAGGCGCGAGCGACTCCATGCCCTCGACCGCGATCCCCTCGGCGATCTTGCCCAGCAGCTCGCCCAGCTCCGGGTGGTCCTCGGCGAGCGCAGCGGCCCGCTCCCGCACCTCCTCGGTCAGCAGCAGCTCACGGCAGGGCGGGGCCCACAGCCCGTGCTCGGCGACCTCCAGGGATCTCTGGTCGGCGACCTTGAAGTAGCGGATCTCCTCGACGTCGTCGCCCCAGAACTCGATCCGGAGCGGATGCTCCTCGGTCGGCGGGAAGACATCCAGGATCCCGCCGCGCACCGCGAACTCGCCACGCTTCTCGACCAGCTCCACCCGCGAGTACGCGGCGGCCGCCAGCCCGTCGACAATCTCCCCCAGATCGGCGCTCTGCCCCGACCGCAGGCTCACAGGCTCCAGGTCGCCAAGCCCCTTGACCTGCGGCTGCAACACGGACCGCACCGGCGCGACCACCACCGACACGGGGCCTGCCGCCGGGTCGTCCTGGCTGGGGTGCGCCAGCCGCCGCAGCACCGCCAGCCGCCGGCCGACCGTGTCGGACCGCGGCGACAGCCGCTCGTGCGGCAGCGTCTCCCACGACGGGTACTCCACCACCCTGTCAGGCGGCAGCAGCGACCGCAGCGCCGCCGCCAGATCCTCGGCTTCCCGCCCCGTGGCCGTCACCGCCAGCACCGGCCGCCCGGCGGAGCGCGCCAGCGCGGCGACGGCGAAGGGTCGGGCGGCGGGCGGGCCGACCAGGTCGACATGGTGCCGCCCGCCGCCCGCGGCGGCCTCGACCGCCTCGGCGAGCGCGGGGTCCCGTACGACGGCGTCGAGCAGACCGGTAAGGCTCATAAGGGGCTATTCCATCCCGGAGGCGAACAACGCGAATGGCCCGACACGTCACACGGGCCGGGGGTCTTCCAGAGTACGGCCCCCCGCCGACAACGTCCGCCGGGTCCGGCGACGACCCGGGCGCCACCCCTACCACACAGGCGAACCATCCGCACATTCACAGCTACGCCGGGTCACCCTTGCGGCACGATGGCGCCATGTCGACTCACCACCCGCAGCGCAGCCGACCGTTCACACTGGAGGACGCCAGTGCGGAAGGCGAGGGGTTGCGGCCCGAAGTGCGGAGGGCGAGCTGGGAGCAGCTGCGCGCCCTCGCGCATGAAGAACGCTCGCGCTCAACGTTGACGCACAGCTCTGTCGATGCGGCAGCGGCTGCACGGCCGGACGCCTTCCCTTGGGTCCATCTCCTGCCTGAGGCCGACGTCAACGCCTTCACCGTCGAACTGGCCGACACCATCCGGGCAGCCGACTCGGTCGGCGACAGTGCGCCCGTGGCTCAGATGCTCATCGCATGGCAGCACACCGCCGAGGTCCATTCCGACCCGGAGTTGCTGGCCGCCCTGACCAGGGACCACGGCGAGGACTACGGCCCGGTGCCGGACCCGAGGGACATCGAATGAGCGCGGGTCGGGGAGACCGGGCCGCACCACCGGCGCCGGAAGGCCACTGGGAAGTCCGCTTCGCGGACGCGGCCTCGGCCAAGGGCTGGGAGAGCCTCGGCGAGCAGGCACGCGGGAACCCTAGCGCGCTTGGGTCATCATGCGCACCGACCCCAGGCCGGTCGTTGAGACGTCCCGGCATCTCCTTGGATCCCGATCCTGCGACTGGCCGCCGCTGCTGGGCCCGGCCTTACAGAGGCCAGGGGGTTACCTGGACGATGTACAAGCGCTCCTGTCTTACGACCGTCAGGTACTGGAACATCCCTCCCGGCAGGACTTCCTCCTGCACACCGGGCGACTGCCCCTGGTAGGCGGTGCCGTTCAGGTAGAGAGCGGCTGCCGCGCGGACCAGCTCATCCGCACGTGCTTCGACCTGAGCGACGAAGGCGAGATTCGGCGTCTCGCCGATGACATGGTGGGCGTCTGGGTTGTACTCCCAGCCCCAGTCACCCATGGGCAACCTGCGCGCGTGCAGCCTGCATGATCTCCCGGATCTCATCCATGGCCGCCTGCCACTTTGAGTCCTCTTTGCCGAGCGTCTGAGCGGCGTGCTCGGCAGCGTGCAGGCGCCGTGCCACGTCGGGAAACCGCTCGACCTCGATCACAGTGGCCCACTTGAGCTGAAACATGGCGATGGGCCCGAAGTTGTTGGACTGGGTGGCCATCGTGAAGACCGTGTCCCGCTCGGACGTCATCTCCGCCAGACGGGAGGGCGCGACTTGCGCGAGTGCGGCACGCAGTGCGGGGAAGGTCTTCTCGGGTCTGGGGATGAGCGCCCCACCATCGTGAACCGGCTGCGTGGTCATGTGTCCTCCGCCCTCCAAGGGTGCCCCGATCACCGTACGACAAGCGAGGGTGTCGGATGGGCCGGATGCGCCCTTGGCGCGATTCCGCCAGACCCAAGAGACTCGATGTATACGTTTCACCATATGAGCGATATGCCGCCGACCCTCGACCACAGCCGACCCACCGCCGCGATAACAGACCTCCAACAACCGGCCGAGCCTGAGGAGGCTCTGGCGTTGGCCGATTACCGGGCCCGCCAGGCGAACGGCACGTTCGTAGGCATCCCGCACGAAGAGGTCCGCAGGCGACTGGGGCTGGAACAGACCTGATCTGCCGCCCCCGGTGTGAAGATCTCGCACCGGGAGGCGGCGGATCCGTTCGATGCCGTCACGCGGCCTCGGCCCGATTGAAGGCGGCACCCGCCCCCGGTGCGAGCCACACCAGCCGGGCGGAGACGCCCTTGCGTCGCCCGCAGTGCCACACCGCGCGCTCCGGTGAGCCGAGCGACATCGTCACCGCCCCGCCGACACCGATCACGTGCGCGCTGCCGTCGTCGTACGCCATGCCCCAGGCAGCGACGTGGCCGTCCGCGTGCTCCGTCTCCAGGTCATACTCCTGGACCACGGCGAACATACGAGGTGCGGTGCCGAGCACGAGTGCGCACACCTCCTGGTCGAAATCGAACGACGCGGTGGTGGGTTTTTGGGGGGATACGGTGACCATGGAAGTCTCCCGTCACGAGGAGGAGTTGGGCAGGGCGTACGCGACTAACGGGACCATTCCCCGCCCCCGGGTGTGAGTTACACCATAGCCACGAGCTATGATCCAGTGAACTCAATCGATGGGATACGTCATAACACCCCTCGTGTGGGTGAACGGCACCACGCGTGAGCGAGAGGGAAAGCACGATGGCCCGGATCAAGCTTCCGCCGACCATTCGGCAACGTCGGCTGGGTGCCGAACTGCGTCGGCTACGGGAACAGGCAGAGCTCAACGCCACACAGGCCGGCGTACTGCTCGGTTCATCGCAGTCGCGCGTCAGCAGTATCGAGTCCGGGGGCTACGCGGTGAGCGCCGACCGGGTACGCGCTATGGGGCGGGCGTACGGCTGCGCGGATCAGGCGCTGGTCGAAGCGCTCGCGGAGATGACCGGCGGCCGGACCCGGGGCTGGTGGGACGAATACCGCGACATCCTCCCGCCGAGCATGCTCGACATGGCCGAGTTGGAGCATCACGCCCAGGCCATGCGGGTGGCATCCGTCATCCACATGCCGGGTGTCCTGCAGACCAGGGACCATGCTCACGCGATCATCAGCGCGGTCGAGCCGCCCCTCGCACCACACGAGGTGGAGCACCGGATCTCCCACCGGATCAAACGGCAGGCGGTGTTGCACGGCGAGCAGCCGACCCCGCTGACCGCGACCATCCACGAGGCTGCTCTGCGGATGGAATTCGGTGGCCCTGGCGTGGCCCGCGCACAGCTTGAGTACCTGCTGACGATGAGCGAGCGGGAACACATCACCGTGCTGGTGATCCCCTTCGGGGCGGGCGCCTTCCCCAACTCTGGGCAGGGAATCATCTACTGCTGCGGAGAGGTCACGCGCCTGGACACTGTGCAGCTTGATACGGACCACGGCTCCGAGTTCCTGGACACCCAACCTCAACTCACCTGGTACCGCAGCACGCTGGACCGGCTGGAAGCCCTCGCGTTGAAGCCCGCGCAGTCACGCGACATGATTCGCCGCATCGCGCAGAGCCTCTAGCGAAGGAACGTCTGTGTCCACCTACAACTGGCGGAAATCGTCCTACAGCGGCAACGCGGGCAACTGCGTCAACATCGGCGCCGATGGCAACGGCTGGGTCCACATACGCGAGAGCGACGCACCGGACGTCAAACTCGCCGTCGCCCCCGCCACTTTCCGTGCCTTCATACGCGCGGCCAAGACAGGCGAGTTCGAGCATCTCAGCCCGTAAGGAGCAGGTATGCCCACCGACAACTGGCGGAAGTCGTCGTACAGCCCGAACGCGGGGAACTGCGTCTACATGGCCACAGGGGAAAGCCACACCGTGCGGCTGCGGGAGAGCGACGAGCCGGACGTCATACTCACCACCCGCCCCGCCACGTTCGGCGTCTTCATACGCGCCGTCAAGGCCGGCGCCTTCGACCAGCTCGCGTCGGGCTGAGCCAGCGAGCCCGCCGGGCCCGCTGGCCGCCCCTCCCGTCCCTGCCGGGCGGGCACAGACTCACGCCGCGCGGCGGATCTCCTTGATCTTCAGCATCCGCGTGATGACCTTGTCGAGCTCGTCGTCCTGGAAGACCTTCTTCCAGTCGTCGCGCACGATCGACTCACGCCCGTAGTCCATCGCGATCAGGCACGCGTCCGAGAACGGGTTGTCGCCCTTGAGGGTGTTGGCGAGGGCGACCTGGGTGTGGCCCAGGAGCATCGCGCGGGCGGCGGACTCCGGGACGCCCACCGTGTGGACGGTCTCGTGGAGGGCCTCGGTCAGCAGCGCGCCGACCATGCAGGCGATGGTCTCGACGAGGGTCGGCTCCAGCACGGCCAGCTGCTTGACGGTGACCCAGTGGACGTCCACGACCGGCGCGTACATGGTGCGGATGACGGTCTCGGTCAGCTCGCGGGCCACCTCGTCGTCGGACTCGAACGCGGCGACGACCTCCTGGGGCGCGGCGATGCCGCCGAAGGTGTCGGCCCACTCCTCCTTGGTGGTGCGCTCCAGGAAGACCGAGGGGTGACAGGGGTGCGCGCAGGCGTTGGAGACGTCATCGCGGCGGGCGAGCAGGCCGGCGTAGGCGGCGGCCGGGTCGAGGGTGAGGACGACCGAACCGGGCTTCATCACCGGCACCAGCGCCTCGGACACCGCGCCGAGGACGCGGTCGGGGACGGCCAGGATGACGACGTCCGCCTCGGCGGCGGCCTTGGCGGAGTCGACGACCTCGCGGCCGAGCTCGGCCAGGATCTCCTGGCCCTTGGGGGAGTTCTCGCTGAACAGAACGCGGAAGTCGCTCTTCTCGAGGTTCGCCGAGACGCGCAGGCCCATCTTTCCGGCGGCGCCGACGACGGCGACGGTCTTGGGCTCGTGGGCGGTGGGGGTGGTCATGAGGCGCTCCTCATCAGGGTGTTCAGGGTGGTGACGCTGTGCTTGGTCCACGCGTCTTCGAGTCGGGCGGTCTCCTCGAAACCGCCCTGCCACGGGAGCCAGTGCTCCACGATCTGGTTGACGCCCCGCTCCTCGGGGCGGACCGCGCCGACCATGTGGCCGTAGTCGAGCAGGCCTTCACCCAGGGGGCAGCCGGCGAAGGTGAAGCCGACCCAGCCGTCGCGGCGGGTGAAGGAGAAGTCCTTGACGTGGATGTTGACCACGTACGGGGCGGTGCGGTCGATGACGTCGGCGGGCCGCTCCAGGCGGGCCACGCTGTTGCCGGGGTCCAGGCAGACGCCGAGGTGCGGGCTGTCGACCCCGGTGACAACGGCCAGCAGGTCGTCCGTGGAGACCTGCTCGTACGTTTCCAGCCCGAGAGTCACGCCGCGCTCGGCGTACGCGGGCAGCGCCTCGCGCAGCAGGGCGACGGCCTCGTCCACGGTCGGCCGGTGGTCGTTGGTGTTGAGCATGGAGCGGACGAAGGTCGCGCCCAGCTTGTCCGCCAGGTCGAGGTACTTCAGCAGATGCGACGGGCGGACCCCGCGCGTGCCGAGTTCCAGCTGGATGCCGAGGTCGTCGGCCATGGTGCGCACCTCCGCGAGCTGCGCGTCGTCGAACGTCTCGATCAGCGGGTAGTCGCAGATCTGGAAGACCCCGACGCCCAGCTCCCGGGTGCGGTGCAGCAGGTCCGGCAGCGTCAGGCGCCTGGGCGCCTTGCTGGAGATCTGCCAGAAGTACGCGTATGTGCTCAGGCCGAGGGCCATCTCACACACCCCCCGCCACAGGCGTCCCGTGCAGGGCCAGCGCCTCGTCCAGGATCTGTTCGAACGCCGCCGGGTCGTGCGCGAAGCGGCCCAGGAAGAGCCCGCCGACCTCCCGGCCGAGCCGGGTGAGGAGCCCCGGGCCCGCGCTGCCGCCGTACACGACGCGGCTGCCGGCCAGCGGCTCCCGCCCGTCGAGCCATGCGGACAACGCCGCGCACACCGCGCGGATGTGCTCGGGCGAGGCCGGTTCGGGCGCGCCGATGGCCCACTGGGGCTCGTACGCCACGATCAGCGGGCCGAGCGCCCCCGCCCGCTCGGCGTCAGCCAGAGCGGACTCGACCTCGGCGACGCAGCGGGCGGCGGCCCGCTCGGCGTCGGTGCGCTCGGGCTCGCCGACGCACAGCACGGGCGTGAGCCCGTTGCGCAGCGCGGCGGCGGTCTTCGCAGCCACGACCGCCTCGTCCTCGTGGAAGAGGCGGCGCCGCTCGGCGTGCCCCACCTCGGCGTAGCCGCAGCCGATCTCCTTGAGCTGGGCGCCGCTGACCTCGCCGGTGTACGCCCCGGTGTCCTGGGCGCACAGGTCCTGGGCGCCGACCCGCACCCCGGTGCCGGCCAGCAGGCCGCCGGCCGGAACGAGGGTGGGGAAGGAGGGGAGGACGAAGACCTCGGCCAGGCCGCCGGTGACGGCCGGGTGGCGGTCGGCGATGTCCGCGATGCGGCGGCACCAGTTGAGCGTCTCGTGGTGGCCGAAGTACATCTTGAGACTCACGCCGATGGTGACGGAGGCGGGTCGGGGCATCAGGCGGCCGTGCCCTCTTCGTACGCGCACATCAGCTCGACCTTGGCGGCCGACGCCGAGGTGGTGTCGAAGCGGTAGGTGAGCCACTCGCGCACCAGGCGGCGGGCCAGCTCCAGGCCGACCACGCGCTGGCCGAAGGTGAGGACCTGGGCGTTGTTGCTGAGGATGGCGCGCTCGACGGAGAAGCTGTCGTGGGCGGTGACCGCCCGGATGCCCTTGACCTTGTTGGCGGCGATGGCGACGCCCAGGCCCGTGCCGCAGACCAGCAGCGCGCGGTCCGCCTTGCCCGCCGCGACCAGCTCGGCGGCGGCGATGGCGACCTTGGGGTACGCGGTGTGGCCGTCGGCGTCCACGCCCACGTCCTGGACCGACTCGACCAGCTCGCTGGCCGCCAGGTCCGCCTTCAGGATCTCCTTGTAGTCGTAACCGGCGTCGTCGGAGCCGACGACGATACGGAGCTTGTCGTTCATCTGAGCCATCTCAGCTTCCATCTCAATCGTTCTTCGCAGCGAGTACGCCGTGCACGGCGCGGGCGATCAGGGCCAGGGACACCGCACCGGCGTCCGGGGTGCCCAGGGACTTCTCCGCGTGCGGGCGGGCGCGGCCCAGGCGCGGGAGGAGTTCGGCGGTGGTCTTGGCGGCGGCCTCGGCGGCGGTGGCCGCGGCGTCCCAGGCGGCGGCGAGGGGCCGGCCCTCGGCCACGGCCTCGCCGAGCGCGCCGGCCAGCGGGACCAGTACGTCGACCATCGTCTTGTCGCCGACTTCCGCCTTGCCGAGCCGCATGACGCCGTCGGCCGCGGCGGTCACGCCCCTGCTGACGGCGGCCGCGTCGGGCCGTTCCGTGTCGCCGAGGGCGGTGCCGACCTGGCGCAGGATGACGCCCCACAGCGCGCCGGAGGTGCCGCCGGCCCGGTCGGCCCAGGCGTCGGCGGCGTGGCACAGCAGGGTGCCGGCGCCCGCGCCGAGGCCCTGGGCGCGGCGCCCGGCCTCGTACGCGGCCTCGGAGCCGCGCCGCATGCCGATGCCGTGGTCGCCGTCGCCCGCGACCGCGTCGATGCGGCCGAGCTCGTCGGCGTGCGCGTCGATGGTCCGTACGACCGCGGCCAGCGCGTCCAGCGCCGTACGGGCCGCGGCGCGCGACTCCTCGCTCGCCTCGGGGACGGTGGTCTGCTCGGGCTGCTCCTCCGCAAAGCCCTCGGAGCTGACACTGGCCGGCTCCAGTGCCCCCTTGCGGTACGCGGGGGCGTCGGCCGGGGCCGTCCACAGCGGCTCCAGCTCCTCGTCCAGCCAGAAGAGGGTGAGGGAGACGCCCGCCATGTCGAAGCTGGTGACGAGCTCGCCGACCTCCGGGTCGACGGCCTCCACGCCCGCCTCGTCGAGCAGCCGGGCGACCCTGCGGTAGACCACGAACAGCTCTTCGTACTTGACCGAGCCGAGGCCGTTGAGGATCACGCCCGCGCGCCGCCCGCGCGGGGTGTCCACGCCCTCCGGCAGCTCGGCCAGCAGCGTGGAGACCAGCAGCTCGGCCGCCTCGTCGGCGGTCGGGACCGCCGCCTCGGACAGGCCGGGCTCGCCGTGGATGCCCAGACCCACCGCCATCCGGCCCTCGGGGACGGTGAACAGCGGGGCGTCGGCGCCGGGCAGGGTGCAGCCGGAGAAGGCGATGCCGAACGAGCGGGTGCGGGCGTTGGCCAGCCGGGCGAGGCGTACCACCTCGTCCAGGGGCAGGCCCGCCTCGGCCGCCGCGGCGGCGGTCTTGAACACCGCGAGGTCCCCGGCGACGCCGCGGCGCTTGGCGGACTCCTCGGGGGCGGCGCTGGAGATGTCGTCGGTGACGACGACCGTCCGGCAGTCGATGCCCTCGGCGTTCAGCCGCTCCTCGGCCTGGCCGAAGTGCAGCACGTCACCGGCGTAATTGCCGAAGGTCAGCAGCACCCCGCCGCCGCTGTGCGCGGCCTTGGCGACCTGGTGGACCTGCTGGGCGGAGGGCGAGGCGAAGACGTTGCCGACCGCCGCGCCGTGTGCCAGGCCCCGGCCGACCAGGCCGGAGAAGGCGGGGTAGTGGCCGGAGCCGCCGCCGATGACGACCGCCACCTGGCCCGGGGCCGTGGGGGTGGCGCGGACGACACCGCCGGGGACGCGCCGCACCCATCTGCGGTGGGCGGCGACGAAGCCCTCCAGGGCCTCGTCCGCGAAGGCGGCGGGGGTGTTGAACAGTCGAGTCATGGCGGGCGGCCTCCGGGCCGCGGGTGAGGGGTGGTGAGGGGTGGTGACGGCAGGCCGGGCGGTGGGTCAGTGCCCGGTCGCGATCAGCTCCTGTTCGGCGTCCGCGGCCTGCGGGAGGGGCCGGGTGGAGAGCCAGAGCATCAGGGCGGACGACAGGAGCATGAAGCCGCCGACCACGAAGAGCGGGAGGTAGTAGGAGCCGCTGAAGTCCTTGAGCCAGCCGGTGATGTAGCTGGCGGCGAAGCCCGCGACGTTGCCCATGGTGTTGATCAGGGCGATGCCGGCGGCCGCGGCGGCTCCGGTGAGGAACTGGGACGGCAGCGACCAGAAGGTGGGCAGCGCGGCGAAGATCGAGCACGCGGTGACGGTGATGACCGCGATGGTCGCGCTCGGTGACCCCATGTAGAGGGCGAGCGGGATGCTGATCCCGCCGAGCGCCGCCGGTCCCGCGACATGCCAGGCGCGGACGCCGTGCCGGGTGGCGTGCCGGGACCAGAAGAAGAGGGCGATGGCGGCCGGGAGGTACGGGATGGCGGTGATCAGGCCCTTGTCCAGCACGGAGAAGTGGGTGCCGTACTGGTCCTCGAAGCCGCTGATGATCGTGGGGAGGAAGAACGCCAGGGCGTAGAGGCCGTAGATGAAGCCGAAGTAGACGAGGGCGAGGACCCAGACCCGGCCGTTGGTGAACGCGGCCTTGAGCGCGCCGCGCCCGCCGTGTCCGGAGGCTTCCTTCGCGCCGCCCGTCTTCGTGCCGTTCTCGCGCGCCAGCTCGGCCGTGAGCCAGTCCTTCTCCTCCCGGGTCAGCCACTTCGCGTCGGCCGGCCGGTCGATCAGGTAGAACCACGCGATGACGCCGAGCAGGATCGCGGGGATGGATACGCCGAGGAACATGAAGCGCCAGCCGTCCAGGCCGAGCACCCCGTGCTGGTTGATCAGCAGCCCGGCCAGCGGGGCGCCGATCACCGTGGTCAGCGGCTGGGCCAGGTAGAACAGCGCGAGGATCTTGGTGCGGTGGCGGGCCGGGACCCACTGGCTGAGGTAGAGGATCGCCCCGGGGAAGAAGCCCGCCTCGGCGACGCCGAGCAGAAAGCGCAGCCCGTACAGCTGCCCGGTGCTCTGCACCCAGGTGAACAGCAGGGAGACGATCCCCCAGGTGACCATGATCCGGGCCAGCCAGCGGCGGGCGCCGAACCGGTGCAGGGCCATGTTGCTGGGTACTTCCAGCAGGATGTAGCCGATGAAGAAGATGCCGGAGGCGAGTCCGAACTGAGCCGCCGAGAGGCCGAGGGCGTCACCCATGCCGTTGGGCTCGGCAAAGGAGACCGCGGTCCGGTCCAGGAAGTTCACGAAGAACATCAGGGCGACGAAGGGGACGAGACGCCGCGAGACCTTCTTCACGGCCGATCTCTCTACGTCCCTGATGACGGGGGTTGGGGCGACGGTGCCCATGGCGGCTCCTGACTGAGCGGACGGCGTTGTCCTGTGGGGTGGCTACACGCTAGGTCACGTTCCGAAAATTGGTCACCAATTAACCAAAGTGATGTGTGTCGCTTTTGAAACCCTTGACGGGCGGACCTCCAGCACCTACGGCAACACTGCCGCCCCGGGCCGTCCGCCCTGGTGATGTACTAGGGCAGCCATGTCCGAGGACCTGAGTCCATGAGGGGAAACGCCACGTGAGCGCCGAGCCCGACCAGCCGAACTTCACCGCGCTGCTGCGCCCGGTCGTCCGGGAGTCATCGGTGAGCGAAGTGGCCAAGCGGCTGCTGGACCACCTCTCCGAGGGCCACCTGAAGCCCGGCACCCGGCTGCCCGCCGAGCGCCAGCTGGCGGAGGCACTCAACGTCGCCCGTTCCAGTGTGCGGGGTGCGCTCTCGGCGCTCGATGTGCTCGGCATCATCGAGATCCGCCCCGGCTCCGGCTCCTACGTACGCGCCGGGACCTCGGAATTCCTGCCCCGGGCCATCAACTGGGGCCTGATGCTCGGCCAGCGCCGCACCCATGACCTGGTCGAGGTGCGCACCTTCATGGAGGCGATGTCCGCCCGGCTGGCGGCCGAGCGCGCGGAGGAAGCGGACGTCGAACGGCTCGAGGCGCACCTGGAGCGGATGCGGGAGGCGGGCGGCGACGTCACGGCGTTCATCGACGCCGACATCGCCTTCCATCTGGAGACCGCCTCCATCGCCCGGAACACCGTCCTCAGCGACATCCTCCACAGCATCCGCTCGCTGCTTCAGGTGTGGATGGAGCGCGCGGGCGACATCGAGGGCACGGTGGCCGGGACGCTGAAGGAACACGGCGCGATCCTCCAGGCCATCCGCGAGCGCGACCCGCAGGCGGCGGAGCGGGCCATGGCGGAGCACATGCACTGCGCGAGCGAGCGGCTGTGGTCCTCGCTGAGCACGGAGGAGAGCGGCACTTCGGGGTAACGCTCCGGGCGGCGCTTCGGGCTGAGCCACCGTATTGGCCCATCCCAAGGCGCGGCGGGCGCACCACGTGACCAGACTGAGGCACATGGCAGAGCGAGAGCGGCGTACCGCTCCCCCGAAGGCGGACCACGCACCCCGCAGGACCGGCGCGGCGGAGGCGGCCGGCCGCGCCTGCGAGCGGCTCGCCGCTCTGATAACCCACCCCGCCGAGGGCGTCAGCGCCGTGTGCCGGGTCGAGGACGGCTGGCGCGTCAGCGTGGACGTCGTGGAGGTCGCCCGGATCCCCGACACCACCAGCCTGCTGGCCACCTACGAGGTGGACATCGACGAGCGAGGTGAGCTCCGGGAGTACCGGAGGGTCCGCCGCTACCGGCGCGGCTCAGCCGACGACTGCTGACCGGCCCGGGCAGGCCGGGCGCATCCGGCCGGAGTCCAGGCCGAGCCATCGAAAGGACGCTCCGATCATGGCCCCCACCTACGCCCCCACCCACACCGACGACGTCGTCTGCATCTCCCGCTCGGGCAACCTCTACGACGTCCTCGAACTCATCCTCGACCGCGGCATGGTGATCGACGTCTTCCTCCGGGTCTCCCTGGTCGGCATCGAGATCCTGAAGGTCGACGCCCGGATCGTCGTGGCGAGCGTGGACACGTACCTCCGCTTCGCCGAGGCCTGCAACCGCCTGGACCTGGAATTCGACCGCAGCAGCACGACCGTGCCCGAACTGCTGGGCGCGGGCAAGGCCGGCCTCGGCAAGAAGGTGGCCAAGAAGACGGCCAAGAAGGCGGTGGAGACGGTGGGCGGCAAGGTCAAGAAGGCCGTGACCGGCCGTGACGAGGAGGACGAGGACGCGGAGGACGAGGGCATGGAGGAGGGCCGGGACGAGGACCGGTACGAGGAGCGCCCCCCGCGGGGGCGTGCGCCCGCCCGCCCCCGCCACCGCCGTACCGAGGACGAGGAGGACTGACCCCGTGGCCGCACAGGGCGTGTACGTCTACGGCGTCGTCCGCGCCGCCCACCCGGTGCCGCCCGGCCACACCGGTGTGGGCGCCGGCCCGGCCCCGGTCCGTACGCTCCGCGCCGGGGAGCTGGCCGCCGTGGTCAGCGACGCGCCGCCCGGTCTGCGCGCCAAGCGGCGCGACCTCCTCGCGCACCAGGGCCTGGCACTGGCGCTGGCGGCGGACGGCCCGGTGCTGCCCATGCGCTTCGGGATGATCGCCCCGAACGAGGAGTCGGTGCGGGGCCAGTTGGCCGCCTCCGAGCGTGCGTATCTCGCCGCGCTCGACCGTCTCGACGGCCGGATCGAGATGAACCTCAAGGCCATGCCGGTCCAGGCCGGGCTGCCCGCGCTGATCCGGGAGAACCCCGAGGTGGCCAGGGCGCGCGCGGCCGCGCGCCGGTCCCCGGGGTACGAGGCCAGCGTGCGGCTGGGCGAGGCCGTGGCGCGGGGGCTGGCCGGCCGGGCCGCCGCCGCGTCGGCCGCGGTGGTCGCCGAACTGTCCGCGGTGACGGTGGAGCAGGTGCGGGGGCCTGAGGTGCCGGGGTGCGTGCTCAACGTCTCCTTCCTCCTCGCCCGGGATGCGGAGGACCGGTTCCGGGCCGTGGTGGAGCGCTTCGCGGCGGCCCACGACACCCACGTCGAGCTGCGCCTCACCGGGCCGCTGCCCTGCTACAGCTTCGCTGACCCCACCTCGGGCACCCCCCGGGGGAATCGCGTGGCGAGCGGAGCGTGACATGGGATTGCTGAGCGGGCTCGTCCTCCTCCCCATGGCGCCCGTCCGGGGGGTGGTCTGGATCGCGGACTGCCTGGTGGACGCCGCGGAGCACGAGCTGCACGACCCGGCGGTCCTGCGCGCCAGGCTCGCCGCGCTGAACGAGGACCTGGAGGCGGGGGCGATCAGCCCCGAGGAGTTCGAGCGAGAAGAGGACCAGCTGCTCGAAATGTTGGAGCGGTCGGTTCCGTCCCTACCCGTGAGGCACCGGTGAGGCGGCCGTGATCGATCCCGAGCTGACGGGCAGGACCCCGCTGGGCACCGCCCCGCCCACCGCCAACCTCGCCGAGATCCTGGAACGGGTGCTCGACAAGGGCATCGTCATCGCGGGCGACATCAAGATCGACCTGCTCGACATCGAACTGCTCACCATCCGACTCCGGTTGTTCGTGGCGTCGGTCGACACCGCCCGCAGAGCCGGAATCGACTGGTGGGAGACCGATCCGGCGCTCTCCTCCCGCGCCGCGCGCGACGCCCTCGCCGAGGAGAACGCACAGTTGCGCAAGCGTCTGGAGGCGCTGGAATCCGGCGGCGACGTGGGTCAGCTGAGCCCCGTCGGCGGCGAGGAGAGGAGGGACGGATGACGTCCGAGCAGCTCAACGAGCAGTCCCCCGAGCAGACGCCCGGTCAGCTCCCCACGGTCACCTACGTCTTCGCCGTCTGCCGCCGGTGCGACCCCGCCGCCCTGGTCGGGCTCCCCGGGCTCGACGCCGCCGCCCCGGTCCGCACGCTCGCCGCGGGCCCGCTCACCGCCGTCGTCCAGGACGTCTCCGCCGTCGACTTCGCTGAGGACGCGCTGCGGCAACGGCTCACCGACCGCGACGAGCTGGAGCGCTGCGCCCGCGCCCACCATGAGGTGATCATGGCGGCGTCGGCCGTCACCCCGACCGTGCCGCTGCCCTTCGCCACGCTCTATCTCGGCGACGCACGGGTCCGCGCCGCCCTGCGCGAGAAGGAGGTGTCCTTCCTCGCCGCCCTCGGCCGGTTGACCGGCCGCGTGGAGTGGGGGGTGAAGGTCTACACCGCCCCCGCGCCCCCGACCTCCTCCCCCGCCCCGCCACCCGGCGCCGGGCCCGGCGCCGGGCCCGGCGCCGCGACGGGCGCCGCGACGGGCAGTGGCCGGGCCTATCTCGACCGGGTACGCAGCCGCCACCAAGGCCGCGAACAGCGCCAGAACGAGGCGCTCCAGGCCGCGGAGCGGGTGGACGCGGTCGTGCGGGGCCTCGCCGTGGCCGCCCGGCGGCTGCGCCCGCACGGGGTCGAGGTCACCGGGGCGCACCGCACCCACGTGCTCAACGCCGCCTATCTGATCGACAGCGCCCGCGAGAGCGAACTGCGCACCGCGCTGGAGACCCTGCGCCGCGAGGAGACTGCCGTCCAGATCGAGCTCTCGGGCCCGTGGGCCCCGTACTCGTTCGCCGACGCGTCCGGCGGGAGCGTCCCCCGATGACCGTCGCCACCTGGGGAAACGCCCCGGCGGAAGCGCACGGGCCGATCGGTGTGCCGCTTGTGGACCTGCTCGACCGGGTGCTGGCAACCGGTGTCGTCATCAGCGGTGACGTGGTCATCGCCATCGCCGAGGTGCCCCTCGTACGCCTCTCCCTACACGCCCTGCTCTCCTCGGTCAACGAGCGCGTCCCCGCCCCCTGGACCGACGGCGGCCCGCTGTGACCGACGGCGGCAGGCTCGATCTCGACACCGACACGGTGGGCCGCGACCTGGTCGCCCTCGTCCTGACCGTCGTCGAACTCCTCCGGCAGCTGATGGAACGCCAGGCGCTGCGCCGGATCGACGCCGGCGGGCTCGGCGACGAGCAGATCGAACGCATCGGCACCACGCTGATGCTCCTGGACCAGCGCATGGCGGAGCTGTGCGCCCAGCACGGCCTGCGCCCCGAAGACCTCAACCTGGACCTCGGCCCGCTGGGCACACTGCTCCCCCGGGACTGAATCACTGCACGATCACGAACTTGTTGCCGTCCGGGTCGCGGAAGCCGAACATGGGCGGCACGGGGTCGCCCCATCGCTTGACCTCTGCGTCCACATCGACGCCGCGGTCCCGCAGCGCGGCGTGGTCGGCGTCGATGTCCTCGCTCGTGAGGATGATGCCGGTCTCGACGCCCGGCGACTGCCCCTCCATCGGCAGGATCAGCGAGATCGCGGCCGCGCCGCCGGTCGGCGCCACCTCGATCCAGCGGAGGCCTTCGCCCATGGGGATGTCCGCGCGCTTCTCGAAGCCGAGCGTGCCGACGTAGAAGTCCAGCGCCCGGTCCTGGTCGGCGACCGGGACGGCCACCCTGCCCAGCTCGGTGATGCGGGTGCCCTTGGTGCCCTTGGTGCCCTTGCTGCTCTCGGTCATGCTGCTCTCCCTGGGGGAATCGGTTCTGCTTGTAGGACCGCCGGGCCCGGCGAAACTCATCGCCTCCCGCGCGAGGAGATTTCTTGACCTTCAAGCCGGATGAAGCCCGACAATCGCGCCCATGGACGACCACGACACCACCGGGAGCACCGACGGCACCGAGGCCCTGCTGAGCATCGGAGCGTTCGCCCGGCAGGTGGGGCTGGCGCCGAGCGCGCTGCGGTTCTACGACGACTGCGCGGTGCTGCGCCCCGCCCGCGTGGACACGGCGACCGGCTACCGCTACTACGCCGCGGACCAGCGGCCGCGCGCCGCGCTGCTGCGCCGGCTGCGGGAGGCCGAGCTGCCGCTGGTCGACGCGGCGGCCGTCCTGGACGGGCCGCATGACGAGGCCCGCGAGGTGCTGCGGGCGCATCTGGGCCGGACCCGGGAGACGGCCGCGGCCGCCCGCGCGGCGATCGAGGAGATCCTGCGCGAGCTGCCGGGGGGCACGCGCCGCGCGGAGGCCCGCGTCGGCGGGGCCGAACTGGCGGGCGCGGTGCGGCAGGTGGGCTCGGCGGTGGCCTCGGGCGCGGCCCGGGAGAAGTTTCCGGTGCTCGGCCGCGTCCTGGTCGAGCTCGACGGCGAGGAACTCCGGCTGGTGGCCACGGACCGCTACCGGCTGGCCGTACGAGCGCTCCGGCCGCTGTCGAGCGCGGGCGAGCCGTGCGAACTGCTCTGGGACATGGACGAGTTGGCCGAGGTGGCCGCCTGGGCCCGGCGCCTGCCCGAGGTCACCGTCGAGATCGAGGGGCGGCACACCCGGCTACGGGGCGGCGGCGAGTGCCGGGAACTGCCGGGCTCCGACGAGGTGTTCCCCGCCTACCGGATGGTGCTGGACGGCCTCGGGGCCGCCCGGCACCGGGTGCTCACCGACCGCGCCGCACTGCGGCGGGCCGTCGCGGACCGCCTGGACGCCGGCCACCGGGCGGTCGTCCTGACCACCGCCGGAGACGACCTCCTGATCTCGGGCCCCGGGCCCGGCGGGCCCGACGCGACCGCGCTGCGCGCCATCTGCACCGGGCCGCCGCCGCGGATCGCCTTCGACCCCGCCGTACTGCTCCCGGCGCTCGACGCGAGCGTCGGGCCCGATGTGCTGCTGGAGATCGCGTCCGCGGCGCAGCCCGTCGTCGTCCGCTCCGCCGACCAGGGGAGCTTCACCACCCTGGTCATGCCGGTGCGCACCACCCCCGCCGCCGGCTGAAGCCGGTCGGCCTCAGCCGTGGTCCCAGGCCCGGGGCCGGGTCAGGGCCTCCCACTCGGGCCTGAGCAGGGACAGAGCCGCGAGGTCGTGACGGCTCCCCCGGTGCGCGCACGCACCGCGCCGCACCCCCTCCTGGACGAAGCCCGACTTGGCGAGTGCGCCGAGAGCGGCGGCGTTGGTGAGGTGCGTGAACGCCTCCACGCGGTAGAGCGGCAGCTCACCGAGGGCAAAGTCGACCAGTGCGTCGACGGCGTCGGTGCCGTACCCCTGACCGCGCCAGGCCGGGTCCAGCACCAGGCAGACCTCGCCCCAGCCGTCGACGAATTCCTGCTCGATGAGGGCGATATGGCCGATGGGCGTGCCATCCTCCAGCAGCACCAGGAAGTCGTCCCGGGACTGGTTGTCGATGTCCCTGTGGATCCGCTCCCGGCACGCGGACAGGGCCCTCGGCAGGAAGCCGGCCTCATGGGCGATCACCGGATCGGACTGCCATCGGTGGATCAGCTCCGCGTCGTCCGCCTCCAGATATGCGAAGCGGACATTCCTGCCCCGCCAGCAGATCACGCGCTGTGAATGCGTCCCCATCTCGTCTCTCCCCCGTTCGATGTCGTGTGTCCGGGGGCGTAAACGCCCGGCCCGGCGCGCTCGCTGGGAGTGCGCCGGGCCGGCCCTCTGCCCCTCACCCCCACGAAGGGGCAGCGGCTTCATTATTCGACTGTCAGCTGTTCTCCGGCAGCCATTTATTCGCTGGCGATGGCGTTCAGCACATTCATCCGGCCCGCCCGGAACGCCGGGAGCAGGGCGGCGACCAGGCCCACCACGGCCGAGCCGATGAAGACGGTGATGATCGTCGGCCACGGGATCTCAAGGGTCTTCAGGCCCTCGAGCGCCAGCAGCTTCTGCGCCGTCGCCCCCCAGCCCATGCCGAGGCCGAGGCCCAGCAGGGCGCCGAACAGCGCGATCACGACCGACTCCAGGCGGATCATGCGGCGCAGCTGACGGCGCGACAGGCCGATGGCGCGCATCAGGCCGATCTCCCGGGTCCGTTCGACGACCGACAGCGCCAGGGTGTTCACCACACCGAGGACGGCGACGATGATCGCGAGCGCCAGCAGGCCGTAGACCAGGTTGAGCAGCTGCCCGATCTGATCCTTCATCATCTTCTTGTAGTCGGTCTGGTCCCGGACCTTGACCTGCGGGAAGTCATCCAGCTGGGCCTGGAGGGAGGCGTAGGCCGCCTTCTCCTGGCCGTCCTTGGCGGCCGCGAGCATCATCGCGTTCACCGGCATCTTGTCGGCCGGGATATAGCGCTCGGCGGTGGTGATGTTGACGTACTTGGCGCCCTTGTTGAGCGAGGTGTCGTCCGAGGTGATGGCGGCGACCTTGAGCTTGGCCGGCTTGCCGCCCGCGAAGGCGACGGTGAGGGTGTCGCCCATCTTCACCTTGTGGTCCTCGGCGAAGCCCTCGTTCACCGACATGGCGTCCTTGCCGTAGGCGTCGGAGAGCGTGCCGTCGACCACGGGGGTGCGCAGGTCGTCCGCGAACTTCGGGTCGGCGGCGACCAGGTTGTCGGTGCTGGTCTTGCCGTCGGGCGTGGTGATCTTGGTGTCGTTGAGGTTCTTGACGTCGGTGACGTGGTCCAGGCCCTTCGCCGCGTGTACGGCCTTCACGACCTTCTCGGTGATCGGCTTGCCCGTGTCGGACTGGACGATGAAGTCCGCGCCGACCGACTTGTCGAGCTCATCGCTGGCCGAGGCGACCATCGAGGAGCCGACCACCGACAGACAGGCGACCAGCGCGAGGCCGATCATCAGGGCGGCGCCGGTGGCGCCGGTGCGCCGGGGGTTGCGCAGCGCGTTCCGCTCGGCCAAGCGGCCGACCGGGCCGAAGATCCGCAGGATGACGGCGGCCAGCACCCGGACCACCAGGCCGGCCAGCAGCGGGCCGATGACGATGAAGCCGATCAGGGTCAGCACCACGCCCAGGCCCAGGAACATCGACCCTTCGGTGGCCTTGTCCGCGTTCGCCGCGGCGACCAGGCCCGCCGTGCCCGCCGCCGTGAGCACCAGGCCGATCACGCCCCGGATCCGGCCGGCCTTGGCGTCGGCCGGGGTGCCCGCGTCCCGCAGGGCCGCCATCGGGGAGATCTTCCCGGCGCGGCGGGCGGGGATGTACGCGGAGATGAGGGTGACGACGATGCCGATGGTGAGGCCGATGATGGGTGTGGCCGGCTTCACCGTCAGCTGGTCGGTGCTGATGTTCAGGCCCTGGCTGCCCATGATCTTCATCAGCCCGATGGCGAGGCCCACGCCGGCCAGCACGCCGAGCACCGAGCCGATGACGCCGAGCAGCAGCGCCTCGATGAGCACCGAGCGGTTGATCTGCCGGCGGCTGGAGCCGATGGCCCGCATCAGGCCGATCTCGCGGGTGCGCTGGGCGACCAGCATCGAGAAGGTGTTGACGATGAGGAAGATGCCGACCAGCACGGCGATCCCGGCGAAGCCGAGCATCGCGTACTTCATGATGTCGAGGAACGAGCCGACGTCGTCCTTGCCCTCCTCGGCGGCCTCGGCCTTCGTCTGCACCTTGAAGCCGTCGCCGAGGGCCGCGACCACGTTCTTCTTCAGCTGCTCGTTGCTGACGCCGGGCTGGGCGGTCAGGGCGAAGCTGGTGTACGCGTCGGAGCGGCCGAGCAGCTTGCGCTGCGCGGTCTCGTTGTCCGTGTAGACGATGGTGGCGCCGGGGTTGGTCACCTTGAAGGTCGTCAGGCCGACGATCTTGGCGCTGAAGTCGCCGGGCACGGCGATGAGCCGCAGCTCGTCACCGATCTTCAGGTGCTTGTTCTTGGCCGTGTCCGCGTCGAGCATCACCTCGGTGGGGCCGCGCGGCTCATGGCCGGAGGTGAGGTCCACCGCGAGCAGCTCGGTCGGGTCCCAGTTGGTGGCGACCGTCGGGGCGCCGGACTTCGGACCGATGTCGTCGTTGTTCTTGTCGACGACGGTGACGGTCTCGGTGCTGATCTCACCGACCACGGACTTGACGCCCTGGACCTTCTTCAGCTCGGCGAGCCGCGACCCGGGGACCGTCTCGATCTTGCCGCTCTGCGGGCCGTTGTGACTGGCGCTCTTCTCCTTGGCCTTGACCGAGACATCGGAGCTGGTGCTCGCGAAGAGCTGGTCGAAGGTGGCGTTGGTGGTGTCGGTGAAGACCAGCGTGCCGCAGACGAAGGCCACCGACAGCAGGACGGCGATGGCCGACAGCGCCATGCGTCCCTTGTGCGCGAAGAAATTGCGCATCGAGGTCTTGACGACGGTCATGACACCCGCCCGCGCGCGTCGAAGCTCTTCATCCGCTCCAGCACCAGCTCGGCGGTGGGGTTGTGCATCTCGTCGACGATCCGGCCGTCCGCCAGATACAGCACCCGGTTGGCGTACGCGGCGGCGACCGGGTCATGGGTGACCATCACGATGGTCTGGCCCAGCTCCTCCACCGAGCGCCGCAGGAAGCCCAGCACCTCGGCGCCGGCCCGGGAGTCCAGGTTTCCGGTGGGCTCGTCACCGAAGATGATCTCGGGGCGGGCGGCGAGGGCGCGCGCCACGGCGACGCGCTGCTGCTGACCGCCGGAGAGCTGGTTCGGCCGGTGCTTGAGCCGCTCGGCCAGGCCGACGGTCTCCACCACCCGGTCCAGCCAGGCGCGGTCCGGCTTACGGCCCGCGATGTCCATGGGCAGCGTGATGTTCTCGATCGCGTTGAGCGTCGGGAGGAGGTTGAACGCCTGGAAGATAAAGCCGATCCGGTCGCGGCGCAGCTGGGTGAGCTTCTTGTCCTTGAGCCCCGTGATCTCGGTCTCGTCGATGAAGATCTGGCCGGAGGTCACGGTGTCGAGACCGGCGAGGCAGTGCATCAGGGTCGACTTGCCGGAGCCCGAGGGGCCCATGATCGCGGTGAACTGGCCGCGGGCTATGTCGACATCCACATGGTCGAGCGCGACCACGCGGGTCTCGCCGGAGCCATAGGACTTGACCACCTGGCGTGCGCGGGCGGCAACAGCCGTATGTCCTCCACTGCCCCCGGTCTTGGGAATCGATACAGCGGTTGTCACGGTGACTCTCCTCAGTCGTCTTCTTCTTCGGCTCTTCAGACGGTTCTTCCACGAGCCCGGTTCTCCCGGCCGCCCAGTTCAAGGATGAGCCAGGCGCGGGGGGTGGCACGATGGTGCCTGGCTCCCTGTCCATGGGGGTGCTAGCCATACCCCCTCGGTCCGGTCGGCCAGAGCAACACTAGAAGCGTCCCAGGTCGGACACCTCCTCCGGCGGTACGAACCCCGGGTAGGAGGAAGGGGTGGATGTCCCCTAGGGGTGTGAGACCTGAGACGGATCCCGTCTCGGGGTCAAGACTGTTCCCTCACGTCACGGGAGGTTCAAGTCCGCTGTTCCACGGCCTGGACGCCCGCTTCCCTCCCGCGATCCCGCATGAAATGGTGGGTAGTACAACAGTATTTGCGGGCAGCGAGTGTGACGGGCAGCGCAGCACGGCAGCCGGCCGGCTCGGCCGGGGAGGGAGTGCGCACGGTGGGCGGCACCGCACGACGGCGGACGGACCCGGACACCGGACCCCCTACCCCGGGAACCACGCCGTCACCCCCCGTACGCCGCCGCCCCGTCGCCGCCGCGCTGATGCTCGGCATGGCGCTCGCCGCGCTCGACTCCACCATCATCTCGACCGCGATCCCGCAGATCGTGGGCGACCTCGGCGGCTTCTCCGTCTTCTCCTGGCTGTTCTCCGGCTATCTGCTCGCCGTCACCGTCAGCCTTCCGGTGTACGGCAAGATCTCCGACACCTTCGGCCGCAAGCCCGTCCTGCTCTTCGGGATCGTGCTCTTCCTGCTGGGCTCGCTGCTGTGCGCGGGCGCCTGGAACATGGGCTCCCTGATCGCCTTCCGTATCGTCCAGGGCCTGGGCGGCGGCGCGCTCCAGGGCACCGTGCAGGTCATCGCCGCCGATCTCTACCCGCTCAAGGAGCGCCCGAAGATCCAGGCCAGGCTCTCCTCGGTGTGGGCCCTGTCCTCCGTGGCGGGCCCGGTCATCGGCGGTCTGCTGGCCGGATACGCCGACTGGCGCTGGATCTTCCTGATCAACCTGCCGGTCGGCGCGGTGGCGCTGCTGCTGATCGTCCGTCATCTGCACGAGCCGGCCCGGGAGGTCGCGCGCGGATCCCGGGTGGACTGGGCGGGCGCGCTCGCGATCTTCGCGACCGGTGGGCTGCTGCTGACCGCGCTCGTGCAGGGCGGGGTGGCCTGGGCCTGGCTGTCCGCGCCGTCGCTCGCGCTGTTCGCGGGCAGCGCGGTGTGCGCGGCCGGGACGGTGTGGATCGAGCGCCATGCCGCCGAACCGATCATCCCGGGCTGGGTCTGGCGGCGCCGTACGATCTCGGCGGTCAATCTCGCGCTCGGCGCGCTGGGCCTGGTGATGATCGCCCCGACCGTCTTTCTGCCCACCTACGGCCAGTCGGTCCTGGGGCTCGGCCCGATCGCGGCCGGGTTCGTGCTGTCGGCCATGACGCTCAGCTGGCCGATATCCGCCGCGCTGAGCAGCCGCGTCTACAACCGGGTCGGCTTCCGGCGCTGTGCGATCACCGGCATCGGGCTGGCCGCGCTGGCCCTGTTCGCCTTCCCGCTCCTCCCCTACCCGGGGGCGGATCCCGGCGCCGCCTGGCAGCCCGCGCTGATCATGCTGCTGCTCGGCGCGGCCCTCGGCCTCTTCCAGCTACCGCTGATCATCTGGGTCCAGTCGTCCGTCCGCTGGGCGGAGCGCGGCACCGCGACCGCCTCCATCCTCTTCTGCCGACTGGTCGGCCAGAGTGTGGGAGCGGCCGTCTTCGGCGCCGTCGCCAACTCCACGCTGGCCGCCCGCCTCGACGAGGCGCCCGCCGCGATCCGCCCCGGCCTGCCCGACAACCTCGACGGGGTCTCCCGCGCGCTGGAGCACCCGGCCACGCTCACCGACCAGGCCGCCGACTATCTGCGGCGCGCGGTCGACACCGCCGTCGACCATGTGTACGTCGGCTCGGCGGGGGCCGCCGTACTGGCCGTACTGGTCCTGCTGTTCCTCGCCCCGCGCCGGGCCGCCGCCGGGCCGGACGGCGAACACGGCACGGCGGGCACCGGAGGGGCCGAGGGAGCTGAGGGAGCCGACGAGCAGACGCGGACGGCCGGGTAGGGAGCCCCGCCGGGAAAGCCGGTCAGGCCTCCGGCAGCGGCGTGGAGCCGGCGTCCTCGGCGACCGGCCGCCCCGTCAGCGCCGCCAGGCTGCCCCGTACGTGCTCCAGGTGCGACTTGAGCTCCTCACGCCGCTCCACGTGCTCGCGCAGCGTCCGCTCCGTCTCCCGCTCCAGGCGCTCCTCCCGGGCCCGGGCCTGCGCGATGATCTCCGCCGCCTGTCCCTGGGCGTCCTCCTGCCGTAGCCGCGCCGCCTGCTCGGCCATCGCGTACTCCCGCTTGGCCTCGGCGAGCTTCTGCTGCACGCGCTCCTCCAACCGGTCGATGCCCGCGGCCACCGCGGCCTCCCGCTCGGCGATCTCCCGGCCCGCCGCCTCCCACCGATCGCCGTGGTCCCGCTCCAGCTCTGCCAGTACGGCGGCGCTGCGCTGCCGCGTCTCCTTCAGCGCCGACAGGGCCTCGGCCCGCCACTCCTTGGCGTCCTGCCGCGAGGCGGCGCGCAGTTCGTCCACGTCCGCCTGGCACGCCTCCAGCGTCGAGCGCGCGGACGCCTCGGCGGCGGCCCGCACCCGCCCGGCCTCCTCGCGGGCGGCCTCCTCGACCGTACGGGCCGCGGCCCGCGCGGCGTCCCACAGCTCCTGGGCCGAGCCCTCGGCCCGCGCCCGCAGGCTCGCGGCCTCCTCCTCGGAGGCGAACAGAATCAGCCGGGCGCGGTCGCCCAGCGATTCATACGTCTGGGGGGCCAGCTGGACGACCGCCTCGCGCAGCCGCTCGGCGTCGGCGGCCAGCTCATTGCCCAGGACCGTCAGCCGCGCGGCCCGTTCCCACGCCGCGTCGCGCGCGTCGGACAGCTCCGCGAGAGCGCGGTCAACCTGCTCGGGGCGGTAGCCGCGGCCCCGTCCGCCGATGGTGAAACCTTGACGTGACACCGATGCGCCCATCCTTGGAACCCCTTTTGTCCGGCATGCAACCGCTCCGGCGCACATCTTTATAGATCGCGGCTAATCGCCCATAACGCGACACTCCGCCCATCTCCTTCGGTCGGAGATGTCGTGTCCCCCAGATGTCGCCCGATGTCGTCGCCAGCGGACCCGGACAACACAACGACGAGGCGCCCGCCCCCGTCACGGGGGTCGGGCGCCTCGGTCCTGATGTTCTGGCGCTGTTCGCCTCAGAGTTCGCTCAGAGCAATCCGTCCCACATCTGCTCCAGCAGCACCGACCACCAGGTGTCCGGCGACGACAGCGCCGCCGGGTCCAGGCAGGCCAGCTGCGCCTGGAAGTCGACCGTCCAGCGGCCGGCCTGCTCCGGCGTCAGCCCGAACCGCAGCCGCCACATCCGGCCCAGCAGGGCCAGGCAGCGGACGAAGTCCGGCAGCGAGGAGTTGACGAACTGCGGCGGCACGGACGTGCCGCCGGGGCCCGCCTCCACCGGCACCGCCACGATGTGCGCGGTGCCGTACTGCACGCAGAGCTGACGGCCGAAGTCATTGCCCATGACCAGGTACGAGCCCGAGTCCGGCGCGGGCTGCACCCCGCGCTCGGCGGCCAGCTCGGCCAGCGTCGGCACCGGGCGGCCCTGGTGGGCCTGCGCCCAGAAGAACGGCCCGAAGTCCATCGGCAGCCCGGACCAGACCAGCGTCTGCGCGACCACGTCCGGCACGCCCATCCGCGACACCGCCCGCTGGTCGAAGCGGAAGATGCCCTGCGGGCCGAACGACTGGAGCAGTTCCTGCGCGAGCAGCTCCGGCGGCACCGGGGGCACCCGCTGCACCTGGCTGGGGTGCGGCAGCGGCACCCGGTTGGGAGCCGGGCGAGCCGGGCCATCCGCCACCTGGTGCAACTCGCCCTGATGCTCGATCAGGTGGCGCACGCCCTGCTGACGGGTCGCGTGGTCACGCCCGTACGCCGCCGTGTGGCTGATCCGCACCTGCGGCCAGGTCTCCTTGATCATCCGCGCGCAGTAGCCGCCGGGCAGATCGCAGGACTCCAGCTCGGTGTGGAGCTCCAGCACTTGCTGCGGCGGGACGTTCATCCCGCGTAGCTCGTGCAGGATCTGCCACTCGGGGTGCGGGGTGCCCGGCGCGGAACGGCGGATGAGCTGCTGCTCGGAGCCGTCCTGCGCGCGGTAGCGCAGCACCGCCATGTAGCCGGGGCCGACGGTCGGCTGACCGGCCGGCGGCGTGGGGTAGGCGTACGCGCCACCGGGCGGGGGCACGCCGGGGCCGGGCATCCCGGGCGGGGGCGTACCCGGACCGGGCATGCCGGGCGGGGGCGTGCCGCCCGCGAGCATCGTCGCGGCCGCGTGCACCCCACCGGGAGCGCCGGGCTGACCGGGGCCAGGGCCGGGACCCGGGCCGGGGCCGCCGGGGTAGCCGGGGCCGGGCGGCGGGGGCGGCGGGGGCGGCGTCGGCGCACCGCCGGGGCCGGGCACGCCGGGCCGGCCCGGGGCACCGGGGACACCCGGGGCACCGGGCGGACCGGGCGGCTGCGGGCCGCCGGGGCCCGGCGCGCCAGGGACGCCGGGCGCGCCAGGGCTGCCGGCCAGCATCGTCGCCGCCGCATGCACCCCACCAGGAGCACCAGGCACACCAGGAGCCCCCGGGGCACCAGGAGCGCCGGGCGCACCCGGGGCACCGGGCGGACCGGGGAAGTTGGCGGCGGGACCGGGCGGAGGCGGCGTCTGTGCGCCCCCGGCTCCGGGCACGCCCGGCGGACCGGGCGGCTGCGGACCCGACACACCGGGCTGGCCCGGGACGCCGGGAGCACCGGGCGGGCCGGGCGGCTGCGGGCCGCCCGCCCCCGGCGCGCCGGGCACGCCAGGCGCGCCAGGACCACCGGCCAGCATCGTCGCCGCCGCATGCACCCCACCAGGAGCACCAGGAGCACCAGGTGCAGCAGGAGCACCCGGGGCGCTCGGCGGAGGCATCGCGCCCGCGCCCGGGGCGCCCGGGGCCAGCGGCGGAGGCGGCGTCTGCGCGCCACCAGGGGCACCAGGAACGCCCGGGGCACCGGGAACGCCCGGGGCACCTGGGGCGCCAGGGGCGCCGGGCGGCATCGCGAGGCTCTCGGAGTCGAGCGCCGAGACCAGTTGGGTCGGTACGTACCCTCCGGCCGGCGCGCCCGGGGCACCCGGGCCGGACGGCGGCGGAGTCGGGGTCCGCGGCCCCGGGGCCGGACCGGCGCCGGGAGCGCCCGGCGCACCGGGCGGCGGGGGCGGCGGACCGCCAGGCATCGCCCCGGGAGGCGCGGAGGGCGCCCCGGGGACGCCCGGGCCCGCGGCCGGCGCGCCCGTCGGGGGCGGCATGTCGAGGGCCGGCGCGAGGGCGGTGGGCGGCAGCGCGCTGCCCGCCGACATCAACTCGGTCTTGGCGTCCGGCCGCACGCCCGGCGCCGGGGTGTCCTCGTCGTCCGAGCCCGCGAGCGGCGGGGCAAAGACCGTAACGGGCGGGGCGACCGAGCGGTCGCTGTCGTCGCCCCGGGAGTTGGTGTCGGCGCCCGCCCACGGCGTGCCGCCGGCCGGTGTCGCCGGGGCGCCGGGGGCCGCGGAGCCCGCGGGGGTGGCCCAGGGGCTTCCGGTGCCGGGCTGCCCACCGTGAGAAGCGTCGTCCGAGGGCCGCGCGCCCGCTCCGGCGCCGGGGACGCTCGAACCGGACCCCGGCCAGTCGTCCACCCCGCGGTCGGTCGAACCACCGCCGTACGAAGCAGATGCCGCCGAGGCCGACGCCGCCGGCGCCTGCGACCCCGGCCAGTCGTCGACCGGCTCCGGGTCACGACCGGCCGAGCCGCCCGCCGCGGACGCTCCGGCTCCGGAGCCCGCCGCGCCAGAACCCGGCCAGTCATCCGCCCCGCCGCCGACCGAACCACCACCGTACGAACCCGAACCCGGGCCCGAACCCGCAGCCGCCCCCGCGCTGGAACCAGCCGCGCCAGAACCCGGCCAGTCGTCCGCCCCGCGGTCGGCCGAACCACCACCGTACGAACCAGATGCCGCCGAGGCCGACGCCGCCGGCGCCTGCGACCCCGGCCAGTCGTCCGTTCCCGTTCCCGGCTCGCGGTCGGCGGGCCCGCCCGAGGCCTGCGACCCCGGCCAGTCGTCCACCGCTGCCGGCTCACGGTCCGCGGAGCCGCCCGCCGAGGCCGCCGCACTCGCGTCCGTGCCGGAGTCCGCCCCGGCCCCTGCCCCCGTCCCGGAGTCCGCCGTGGAAGCGCCGCTGCCGCCGCTCGACCGCTGATCGGGGATGCCCCTCGCGTCCGCCGCCTCCTGAAGCCAGTCGGGCGGGGTCAGCAGGAAGGACGTCGCGTTCAGGTCGATGCGCTGGGGCCGCGCGCCCGTGTTCTCCTGGCGGCCGGCCGAGGCCCCGTACTCCTCCTCGTACCGGCGGATGACCTCGCCCACCGGCAGCGCGGGCCACAGGGACGTGTCCCCGCTGTCGCGGGCGATGACCAGCCGGGCGCCGTCGGCGGGCGCGTCCGAGACGGGGCCGTCCGCGCGGTCCTCGGCCCAGGCCACAAAGCCCAGGTCGAACTCCCGCACCCGCACCTCGCGCTGCTGGTAGCCGGGCACATCACCGTTGATCCAGAGCTCCGCGCGCTCCTGCGCCTGAGCGAAGGTCACCATCGCGCTCACCCCTCCACCGGGACGGCGTACGCGAAGCCGCCCTCCACCATCAGGTTGGCCACGGTCTCCAGCTCCGGCGGGTTCCCCGCGAGCCGCAGCAGGAAGGCGTCGAAGTCGTCGCCGCACGGGAGCATCAGGTGCTCGACCCGCTCCTGCACCGTCCAGCCGTCGCGGTCCCGCGCGTCGTCGTACGCGCAGAACCACGCCGAGCCGGCCGCGTCGCCCTTCACCTTCACCGCGATCACTCCGCCCTGGACGAAGCCGACTCCGAGGAAGTCCTTGGTGAAGTGGTCGCGCAGGCACTTGTTGACGTAGACGAGGTCGTTGACCGCGGCCTCGTCGCGCACCGTGAAGAACGGCTGGTCGACCAGGAGCCCGAGCTCCGGGTCCAGCGCGGCGCCGACGGGCGCGCAGCCGCCCGCCGCCTTCAGGAAGGCGCGGTACGCGCCGGGCAGCCGGTAGCCGAGGTCCTCCTCGACGCCGAGCACCTGCTCCTCGGTGACCGACAGGCCGCGCTTGGGCAGCGTGAAGTGGACCGGACGGGTCTCCTGGAGCGGCCGGGTGCCGCGCTTGTCCTGGTCGACGGCGGCCGTGGCGAGCCCGGCGTGGTGCCGCAGCAGCGCCTTCACCTCCACCGGGATCAGCTCCAGGCGGCGGGTGCCGACGACGTGGTGCCAGGTCCAGCCGTGCGGGGTGGCCACGCTCGACGCGCCGTCCCACAGGTCGTGGCCGACGGCGTGCTGTGCGGCGTTGGCGGACACGAAGTCGGTCAGCCGCAGTTCGTCGACGCCGAACCCCTCGGGCGGCTCGGCTATTTCGACCGCCGCGCGCGCATAGGGCGTAAAGTCCGGATAGCCGCTTTCGTCCACTCGCACGCCCTTGGGGTGCCGGGCGGCCCTCACCGGGTCCGGGAAGTGCACGACCTGCCCGGCGTAGGCCGTGTTCGGTGGCGCGGCGTGCTGCCCGAGCCGACCTGTCGTCATGGCGGATGCCCCCTGCTGCTGCTGGCTGGTACGGACAGACTATGCGGTACCGCGACCCCGGACCCCGTCGCGCCCGGACCGCATGACCGGCCCCGGCCAACGGGCGGACCGCCGACCTCCGGCCCGACCTGCACCGGTCTCCCCGGACTTTCGCACCACGCGCCACATTTGGCAGGCTGATCTTCGCAACCGGGGGGATTGCGCGGGAATTGCGCGCGGATTGCGCAGGGAGGAAAGGGGAGGGAACACAGAAGATGCACACCACTCCGAACGGCCACGACGGCGCCGCGCCCGGGCCTGAGCGACCCCGAGGAAGTCGAGGCGGGCCCCCACGCCGCCTGGCACGGCGCCCCCAGCTACCGCTGGGGGTACCCCCGGCTGCGTTGTCGGAGTCGCCCGCCACGCCGCGTCAGCGGCATATCGACCGCAGCGCCCAGTACGAGGACGATCCTCCGCCTTGCGATCCACCGCACCAGACGACGCGGGAACCCACCCCCACTTCCCCGGGGCCGCTCGGCGACCCACGGCTCAGCTGGAGCGAGACCGACGGCACCGACGGGCCGCCACCGCTTCTGCACCGCCGCGACGGCATCCTGCCGACCGTCGCCGCCGCGCTCTCCGTCCGCGGCCAGACTCTCACCTCGACCGCGAGCAAGGGCGACCAGCCGCCCCCGCTGCACCCGCTGGTCCAGGACTTCCTGGACACGCTCACCAGCGCGCAGCGCGAGCGGTTCACCGGCCGCTGCCCGGAGGCGATCCTGCTGTCCCGCCATCTGACCGGCGTCGAGGCGAACCGCTCCAAGCGCGCCGCCCGCAAGCCGCTCACCCACGGCGAGGCCCGCCGCGCCTTCAAACACGCCAAGATCACCACACGCCGGATCCGCGAGGCCGGCGATCCACGGCACGGCGGCTACGCCCCGCCGTGCCGGTCCTGTGTGCCGCTGCTGGCCCACTTCGGCGTACGGACCGTGGGGCACGAGCCCGGGGCCGGGGCCGCGGCGGGCCCGGTGAGGGGCTGACGTTGGACACATCCAGACGCGTACGAAGCATGGACTCGACCCGCTTCGCCGTCCCCGTCGACGCCGCCCTGCGCGAGGCGGGCTGGCAGCCGGGACGCCGTAACGTCCACCAGGCCGAGGTCTGGGCGGACACCCTGCGCGCCCACACCTCCCCGGCCGGGCATCTGCACGCCATCTTCCCGGCGGCCGTCGAGGCGTGGGCGGAGTTCGGGGGCCTGCGGGTCATCCCGCCCGGGGCCGGGCGGCACATCGCGCCGACGCCGTTTCACCTCGATCCGCTGCACGGTCTGCATCTGGCCCGGACCCTGGGCGACCTGGGGCGGGCACTGGGCACGGAGCTCTGCCCGCTGGGCGAGGAGGCCGACGGACAGGCGTTGCTGACCATCGACGCGGAGGGCCGGGTGTACAGCCTGGACCACACCGGGGACTGGTTCCTGGGCCCGGACATCGACGCGGCGCTGACGGCGTTGGTGACGGGGGTACAGCCGCAGCGCCTGCCGCGCGGGTAGCGGCTCGACGGGCGGCGACTCTGAGGAATCACCCACACTTTCGAGCCAATTTCGAGCAGGGATGAATAGGGCAAAAAACCCACATTCACCCCTGCCCCGCTATGCGCTCCGCCCTATGCGCTCTTCGCCCGCTCGGCGTCCCGGTCCCACACCGGGAGATCCACCCGGCCGTTGCCCGCACGATCCGGTGCGCCATCCGCCGTACGGTCCGGGATGACCGCCGAGACCCGGAAGCCGCCCGACTCCGTGGCCCCCGACACAAAACCGCCGCCGAGCGTCGTCACCCGCTCCTTCATCCCCAGCAGGCCGTTGCCGCCGCTCGGCAGCCCCGCGTCCGCCGCGCCCCGCTCCGAGGGGCCGTTCTCCACCAGCACCGCGACCTCCGAGGGCCGGCGGGCGAGCCGGACCCGCGCCTTCGCGCCCGGCGCGTGCTTGTGGACGTTGGTCAGGGCCTCCTGCACCACGCGGTACGCGGTCTGCTCGACCCGGGGGGCGTAGCCGCGCTCCTCCCCCTCGACCGACAGCTCGACGACCATCCCGGCCGCCCGCGACTGCCCGACCAGGGTCTCCAGCTCCGCCAGCCGCGGCCCGCCCGCGACGCCGGCGGGCGCCCCGGCCGGCCCCGCGCCCCCGGCCGCACGCGCGCTCCCCGCGCCCTCCGCGGCCGACGCCCCGGCCGCCTCCGCCGCGGCCGACGCCGCGGCGGCCACCGCCGCCAGCGGCACCGGCTGCGCGTCCCGGCGGGCGCCGGCCGAGGCCGGGGCCCGCTGGCCGACGTCCTGGGAGCGCAGCACGCCGAGCATCTGCCGCAGCTCGGTCAGGGCCTGGCGGCCCATGTCGCCCACCAGCGCCGCGTTCTTCGCGGCCTTCTCCGGGTCCTTGAGGGCGACCGCCTGGAGGGCCGCCGCGTGCACCACCATCAGGCTCACCCGGTGGGCCACCACGTCGTGCATCTCCCGCGCGATGCGGGTGCGCTCCTCGTTACGGGCCCACTCGGCCCGTTCCTCCGCGCGGTCCGCCAGCAGCGACAGCTCGCGCTCCAGGCCGTCCGCCCGCTCCCGCAGGCTCTCCACGAGCCGGCGCCTGGCCCGTACGTACAGCCCGAGCAGGATGGGCGGCGCGGTAAGACCCAGGGACATCACCACCGCGACCAGCGGGATCACCCACACGGTGGAATCCGCGCCGCTGCCGCCGGTGCGGTGCATGTCCTCCTGGAAGCGGATGGTGGAGATGATGAGCGTGCCCACGCCCGACATCCCGGCCAGCACGGCCGTGATCCGGCGCGGCACCTCGGAGGAGGCCAGGGTGTAGAGGCCGACGATGCTGAGCATGAGGCCCATCTCCGCGGGGGTGACCGCGATCGATATGAGCACCACGGCGATCGCCCAGCGCCGCCGCAGCAGCAGCGTGGCGCCGACGACCAGCCCCGTCGCCACTCCGGCGGCGACCGGGATGCGCGCGTCATGGGCGAAGGCGACGCCCTCCGCGGCGCACTCGACCGCGGACAGGACGGCGATCACGATGTCCAGCACCATGCTCCGCCGCCGCGGCCACCACCACGGCCCGGCGGGCGCGCCCCGCGCGCCCGCCGTTTCGGCTTCCCCCGTATCCCCCGTCGAAGTCATACCGACAGACTACGGCCGGATGCGGGCGGTTTGACCCGGGACACGAGGGCCGGAGCGCGCTCGGCCCGGGGATCGCCGGTATGTGATTCGCGCGACGCGGCTTGTGATCTGTCCGGCGCAGCGGGGGGGCTCTACCGTCGCGTCGAGGGCGCTCGGTACGGCATAGTGGTGGAGGCCAAGTCGGCCACCCCCACCAGGTGTCCGACTTTGACCGATTTACCATCCCCTGTGGTGTAATCAGGCAGCACACCGGTTTTTGGTACCGTTTGTCAAGGTTCGAATCCTTGCAGGGGAGCTCGCATTCCGCCCCCCGATCTTCCGACCGGGGACCCACCCTCGTTTCCGCCCCGAAACCTCTCGGTATCCTGCGGGTGTCCACCCCGAGCCGAGCCCGAAGGGCACATCCGTGAGCGTCAACCGCCCGGCAGCCGTCGTCGTCCTCGCAGCGGGTGAGGGCACCCGCATGAAGTCGGCGACTCCCAAGGTCCTGCATGCGATCTGCGGCCGGTCCCTCGTCGGGCATGTCGTCGCCGCCTCCCGCGAGCTGTCCCCCGAGCACCTGGTGGTCGTCGTCGGCCACGCCCGCGAGCAGGTCACCGCCCATCTCGCGGAGATCGACGCCGAGGTGTGCACCGCCGTGCAGCACGAACAGAACGGCACCGGGCACGCCGTCCGGATGGGGCTCGAGCAGCTCTCCAACAGCGGGGTCGCCCTGGACGGCACCGTGGTCGTCGTCTGCGGGGACACCCCGCTGCTGACCGGCGAGACCCTGGGCCGCCTCTCCGAGACCCACGCCACCGAGGGCAACGCTGTGACCGTCCTCACCGCCGAGGTCCCCGACGCGACCGGCTACGGCCGCATCGTGCGCGACGGGGCGAGCGGCGCGGTCACCGCGATCGTGGAGCACAAGGACGCCACCGACGCCCAGCGCGCGATCCGCGAGATCAACTCCGGGGTCTTCGCGTTCGACGCCCAACTGCTGATCGACGCCCTGGGCAAGGTGCGGACCGACAACAGCCAGGGTGAGGAATACCTCACCGATGTGCTGGGCATCCTGCGCGAGGCCGGGCACCGCGTCGGCGCCTGTGTGGCGGGCGACCACCGCGAGATCGTCGGCATCAACAACCGGGTGCAGCTCGCCGAGGCGCGCCGGCTGCTCAACGACCGGCTGCTGACCCGGGCCATGCTCGACGGGGTGACCGTCGTCGACCCGGCCACCACCTGGGTGGACGCCACCGTCACCTTCGAGCCGGACGCCGTGGTGCACCCCGGCACCCAGCTGCTTGGCGCCACCCACCTCGCGGCGCACGCCCAGGTCGGCCCGAACTCCCGGCTCACCGACACCACCGTCGGCGAGGGCGCGACCGCGAGCTTCACCGTCGCCGAGGGCGCGGAGATCGGCGCGGCCGCGAGCGTCGGCCCGTACGCGTATCTGCGCCCGGGCACCCGGCTGGGCGCCAAGGCCAAGGCGGGTACGTACGTGGAGATGAAGAACGCCCGGATCGGCGAGGGCACCAAGGTGCCGCACCTCTCCTACGTAGGCGACGCGACCATCGGCGAGTACACCAACATCGGTGCCGCCAGCGTGTTCGTGAACTACGACGGCGTCAACAAGCACCACACCACCATCGGCAGCCACTGCCGTACCGGAGCGGACAACATGCTTGTGGCTCCGGTCACGATCGGGGACGGCGCCTACACCGCCGCCGGCTCGGTCATCACCAAGGATGTGCCCCCGGGCTCGCTCGCTGTCGCACGCGGCCAGCAGCGGAATATCGAGGGTTGGGTCGCCCGCAAGCGTCCCGGAAGCGCCGCCGCGAGGGCCGCCGAGTCGGCCCACGAGGAGGCCGCGGGCGAGGGATGACCCGCGCACGGGTGCGCCGTGCGGGGCGTACGGTGATAAGCGCATCAAAGTGACATCCAAGGAGACTTGCTGTGACCGGGATCAAGACGACCGGCGAGAAGAAGCTCATGCTCTTCTCCGGCCGCGCCCACCCCGAGCTGGCCGAGGAGGTCGCCCACGAGCTGGGCGTCAGCTTGGTCCCGACCAAGGCATTCGACTTCGCGAACGGCGAGATCTACGTCCGTTTCCAGGAGTCCGCGCGAGGCGCCGACTGCTTTTTGATCCAGAGCCACACGGCTCCGATCAATAAATGGATCATGGAGCAGCTCATCATGGTCGATGCGCTGAAGCGGGCTTCCGCGCGCTCCATCACCGTGATCGTGCCGTTCTACGGCTATGCCCGCCAGGACAAGAAGCACCGCGGCCGTGAGCCCATCTCGGCCCGGCTGATCGCCGACATGCTCAAGACCGCGGGCGCCGACCGGATCCTCACGGTCGATCTGCACACCGACCAGATCCAGGGCTTCTTCGACGGCCCGGTCGACCACCTCTTCGCGCTGCCGGTGCTCGCGGACTACGTGGGCGCCAAGGTCGACCGCGACAAGCTGACCGTGGTCTCCCCGGACGCGGGCCGGGTGCGCGTCGCCGACCGCTGGTGCGACCGGCTCGGCGCCCCGCTGGCCATCGTGCACAAGCGCCGCTTCCCGGACGTGGCCAACCAGGTCACCGTCCACGAGGTCGTGGGCGATGTGCGGGGCCGGGTCTGCGTCCTGGTCGACGACATGATCGACACCGGTGGCACCATCTGCGCCGCGGCGGACGCGCTGTTCGCCAACGGCGCGGAGGACGTCATCGTGACGGCCACCCACGGCGTGCTGTCCGGCCCGGCCGCGGACCGGCTGAAGAACTCGAAGGTGAGCGAGTTCGTCTTCACCAACACCCTGCCCACCCCGAACGAGGTCGAGCTCGACAAAATCACCGTGCTGTCGATGGCGCCGACCATCGCCCGCGCGGTCCAGGAGGTCTTCGAGGACGGCTCGGTGACCAGCCTCTTCGAGGAGCAGTGATGGCCGCCGGCGAGTTAGGACCCGGCGCCCCGAGCGCTCGCCGACCGATCTGAGGCCACCCCGCGAGGGGTGGCCTCAGCCATGTGCCGAGGCACGAGTCCCGGGACGGTAGAATTGCCGGGTTGCTCGGCGAGGGAAGCTGTGTGCGGTGATGTACGCGGCTCGTCCGTTATCGACGCGCTCTTCGTAGAGATGGTCTGTCGTGGGCCGGGTGACGGCCGTCAGATCCGCTTGCCGTCAGATCCGCTTTCAGCGGACACAGCGGCATACAACGACTACGAGGAGTGCAGCCATGGCTGAGGTCAAGATTTCCGCCAAGAACCGTACCGAGTTCGGCAAGGGTGCCGCCCGCCGCGCCCGCCGCGAGGGCCTGGTCCCGGGTGTGGTGTACGGCCACGGCTCCGAGCCCGTCCACGTCAACCTGCCGGGCCACGACCTGATGCTCGCGCTCAAGACCCCGAACGTGCTGCTCAGCCTCGACGTCGAGGGCAAGAAGGAGCTCGTCATCCCCAAGGCGGTCCAGCGCGACGCCATCAAGGGCTTCCTCAAGCACGTGGACCTGCTCCTGGTGAAGCGTGGCGAGAAGGTCACCGTCGAGGTCCCGGTCCAGACCGAGGGCGAGCTGGCCCCGGGCGGCAACCTGCTCGAGCACGTGCTGAACGCGCTGCCGGTCGAGGCCGAGGCCACCCACATCCCGCAGGCGGTCACCGTCTCGATCGCGGGCCTGGACGCCGGTCACTCCGTCCTCGCCAAGGACATCACCCTGCCGGCCGGCACCACCCTGGCCGTGGAGGAGGACGCCGTCGTGATCCAGGTCGTCTCCGCCCAGGCCGAGGCCCCGGCCGCCGAGGGCGAGGCCGAGGGCGAGGAGGCGTAACAACGCCCGAGGAGGCGTCACGCGCCGAGGCCTGAGGCCGAGGCGCCACGCCACCCCCTGCCCGTTCCGGCCGCCGTCCCGCCCCCGCCCCTCCCGGGGCCGGGCCCGGGGCGGCGGCCGGTCCTTCACCTCCAGGAGAGAGGTCAGATGACGGACGAAGCTAGCCCCTGGCTCGTCGTGGGCCTCGGCAACCCCGGGCCCGAGTACGCCGGCAACCGCCACAACGTCGGCTTCATGGTGGCCGACCTGCTGGCCGACCGCATGGGCGGCCGGTTCAAGGCGCACAAGTCCCGCGCCCAGGTCGTCGAGGGGCGCCTCGGCGCGCCCGGCCCGGCGAGCCGCCGGGTGATCGTCGCCAAGCCCATGTCGTTCATGAACCTCTCGGGCGGCCCCACCACCGCGCTGCGCGACTTCTACAAGGTGCCGGTCGGGCATGTCATCGCCATCCACGACGAACTGGACATCGACCACGGCGCGCTCCGGCTCAAACTCGGCGGGGGTGACAATGGCCACAACGGCCTGAAGTCGATCACCAAATCGCTCGGCCCCGACTACTTCCGCGTCCGCTTCGGGATCGGCCGGCCCCCCGGCCGGATGGACGTCGCGGCCTTTGTGCTGAAGGACTTCTCCGCATCTGAGCGCAAGGAGTTGGACTATTTCGTGGACCGCGCGGCGGACGCGGTGGAGACGCTGATCGTCGACGGTCTGGAGCGCGCGCAGTCCACGTACAACTCCTGAGAATCCGCCCGCGCGGCCCTCGGCGGAGGTTGACCGGCGGGCCAGGGTGTCGCCAGGATCGCGGCCATGTCTTCCACCGGCACGATCAAACGCAGCCGTAAGCGGCGGGCGAGCGAGAGCGCATACGGGCTGCTGCTCGTCACCAAGAACGTGGTGATGGCGCTCCTCGCGCTGTTCGTTCTGGTCGCGGGGGTCTGGTACTCGTGGGCGACCGCCAAGCCGGCGATGTTCACCAAGAACCTCGAACGCGGCACGATCACGGTCGCCGCCTGCGACGACGACTGGTGCACGGGCGCCTTCACGCCCATGGACGGCTCCGGCCGTGCCCGTGCGAAGGTGCGGATCGACAAGGCGGTCACCGACGGCCGGGGCGAGCGCCTGCTGGTGGCTCTCAAGCCCGGCTCGGACGAAGCGGTACGGACCGGCATGACCGGAATCCTGCACGCCTGGGTGCCCTTCGCGGGCTCCCTCCTGCTGGCCGCGCTCATGGTCGCCGGCGGCCTCCGCCTCCGCCGCACCGCGTGGGCCCTGGGCCTCACCGGCGCGGCCCTCCTCGCCGCGTCCTTCGCCACCCTGACGTTCTGACGCCCCGCCCCCAAGGCAAAGACCGCGGCCTGGGCCACTCCGCGAGGAGCGGCCCAGGCCGCGGTCATCTCGGGGGCGGACCGCAGGTCACCCCGTGTTGCGCAGGCCCGCCGCGACGCCGTTGACCGTCAGCAGCAGGGCCCGGGCGAGCAGCGGGTCGGCGTCCTCGCCGCGCTCGTGGGCGGTGCGCTGGCGGCGCAGCAGCGAGACCTGGAGGTAGGAGATCGGGTCCAGGTAGGCGTCACGGACATGGAAGGTCTGCTTCAGCACCGGGTTGGAGTCCAGGAGCTCCGTCTCGCCAGTGATCCGCAGCACCTCCCGCACGGTGAGCTCGTGCTCCGCCCGGATGGTGTCGAAGACGTGCTTCAGCTCGTCCGGCACCAGCGTGTCGACGTAGTGCCGGGCGATCCGCAGATCGGTCTTGGCGAGCGTCATCTCCACGTTGGACAGGAAGTTCCGGAAGAAGTGCCAGTGCTGGTGCATCTCGTCCAGGGCCGCGTCGAGCCCCGCCTCGCGGGCGGCCTTGAGCCCGGAGCCGACGCCGAACCAGCCGGGCACGATCTGCCGCGACTGCGTCCAGCCGAAGACCCAGGGGATGGCCCGCAGCCCGTCCAGGCCGGCGCCGGAGTCCGGGCGCCGGGAGGGGCGGGAGCCGAGGTGGAGCTCGGCGAGCTGGTCGACGGGGGTGGAGGCGAAGAAGTACGCGGGCAGGTCCGGGTCCTCCACCAGCGCCCGGTAGGCGCCGTGGGCGGCGTCCGAGACGGTGTCCATCGCGGCGTCCCAGCGGGCCAGGGCCTCGTCGGACTGGCGCGGGGCGGTGTGCAGGGCGGAGGCCTGGAGCGTGGCGGCGACGGTCAGCTCCAGGTTCTCCCGGGCGAGCGACGGCACCAGGTACTTGTCGGAGATGACCTCGCCCTGCTCGGTGACCTTGATCTCGCCCTCCAGCGTGCCCCAGGGCTGGGCGAGGATCGCGTCGTGGGTGGGGCCGCCGCCGCGGCCGACGGTGCCGCCGCGGCCGTGGAAGAGGCGCAGCCGTACGCCGTGCCGGTGGGCGACGTCGCGGAGCAGCCGCTGGGCGCGGTGGATCTCCCACTGGGAGGTGGTGATGCCGCCGAACTTGGAGGAGTCGGAGTAGCCGAGCATGACCTCCTGGACATCGCCGCGCAGGGCGACCAGCCGCCGGTAGGAGGGGTCGGAGAGCATGTCGTCGAGGAGCTGGTCGGCGATCTTGAGCTCTTCGGTGGTCTCCAGCAGCGGCACGATGCCGATCTTGGCCCAGCCGGCGTGCAGATCGACCAGCCCGGCCTCGCGGGCGAGGACCGCGGCGGCGAAGACGTCGTCCGAGCCCTGGCACATGGAGATGATGTACGACTCGACGATCTCGGGGCCGAACCGCTCGAAGGCCTCGCTGATGGTGTGGAAGACGCCGAGGGTCTTGGCCCCGGCGGCGTCCAGCGGGGCGGGGGTGGGGGCGAGCGGTCGGCGCGAGCGCAGCTCCTTGGCGAGCAGCTTGCGGCGGTAGTCGCGCGGCATGTCGGCGTACCGCCAGGACTCCTCGCCGAGGCGGTCGAAGAGCTGGCCGAGCGCGTGGTGGTGGGCGTCGGCGTGCTCGCGCACGTCCATGGTGGCCAGCTGGAGCCCGAACGCGGCAAGGGTGCGGATGGCGCGCTCCATGCGGCCGTCGGCGATCAGCTGGCCGCGGTGGGCGCGCAGGGACTCCTGGATGAGGTGCAGGTCGGCCAGGAGCTCGGCGGTGCCCAGGTAGTCGCGCCCCGGCTGGTGGGGGGTGCCGCCGGCCAGGCGGGCGCGGGTGTTGAGGAGCTTCTGCCGGACGCAGGTGGCCTTGAGGCGGTAGGGCTCCTCGGCGTTCAGCCGCTTGTAGCGGGGGCTGATCTCGGGGAGCAACTCCAGGTCGCGCTGGAGGGAGTCCAGCAGCTCCTCGGAGGCGTCGGAGTTGCGGATGGAGCTGGAGAGGGCGGCCCGCAGGTCGTCGACGACGGCGAGGGCGTCGGTGATCCCGTGCTCGTGCTGGAGGATCAGCACGTCCCAGGTCACCTGGGGGGTGACGTTGGGGTTGCCGTCGCGGTCGCCGCCGATCCAGGTGCCGAAGGTGAGCGGGCGGGTGCCGGCGGGCAGCGGGGCGCCGACCCGCTCCAGCTCGGCGGACAGGTCCTCCAGCACATCGCCGACGGCGTTGGCGTGCAGCTCGTCCAGGTAGTAGATCGCGTTGCGCGCCTCGTCGGCGGGCTCGGGGCGGGCGACGCGCAGCTCGTCGGTCTGCCAGAGGAGGTCGATGTTCTCGGCCAGGCGCAGGTCGGTGCGGCGCTTGTCGCCCCCGACGGCGAGGGTGTCGAGCAGCTCGGCGATCCGGCGCAGCTTGTTCAGGACGGTGCGCCGCGCGGCCTCGGTGGGGTGGGCGGTGAAGACGGGGCGGACGTTGAGGTGGCGGACCGTCTCCCGCAGATGCTCGGGGTCGGCGTCCTTGAGCTGGTCGGCGGTGCGGGAGAGCAGGCCGCCCTCGGCGGCGCGCTTGGCGCGCAGCTCGCGGCCGCGGTGGACCTGCTCGGTGATGTTCGCCAGATGGAAGTAGGTGGAGAATGCGCGTACGAGCTTGGCCGCCGTCTCAAGATCCGTGGAGCCGAGCAGCTCCGCGGCGGCCTCGCCGTCGCTACGGGTGAGAGCGCGGACGCGCTCGACGAGGTCGAGGAGGTCGGGGCCCTCCTGACGGACCAGGGTTTCGCCGAGTAGGTCACCCAGACGGCGGATATCGGCGCGCAGGGCGGCGTTGGTGTTGTCGGCACTGCTCACAGGTGCGGGCTCCTTGCAGTGATCGGGCACTGGTCGGGGGAACGACGGGGCCGAAAACGCCGTGGCACGGCTGCTCCGGACGTGATGCGGCTCCACCGCGTGGCGCGGCCCCGGGACCCCCGAGCTATCGGCGATGTGCGGACCACGCTGTCCGACGCCACCAGGATAGGCGGCACACCCTCGGGGGAATCCATAGCCCTATTGCCCCGCTTCGGGGCCCTGCCATACTTACGTCGCCGTAGGTTACGGTCCCGTAGCCGTACCCCCGAGCCCCACGAGGGATCCCATGACTGCAAGCCCCGACGTGATCCAAGACGCGCCGAAGGCCCAGGAGCACCCACTTCCCTCCGCCACGCTCGGCGGGGACAGCAAGCGCTCCATCGAACAGATCACCCTGCTGCTGTTCATCACCGTCCCCTTCCTCGCCCTGGCCGCGGCCATCCCGCTGGCCTGGGGATGGGGAGTCAGCTGGCTCGATCTGGCCCTGATGGTCGCCTTCTACTACATCGGCTGCCACGGCATCACCATCGGCTTCCACCGCTACTTCACCCACGGCTCCTTCAAGGCCAAGCGGCCGCTGCGGATCGCGCTGGCGATCGCCGGGTCGCTGGCGGTGGAGGGGCCGCTGGTGCGCTGGGTGGCCGACCACCGCAAGCACCACAAGTTCTCCGACGCCGAGGGCGACCCGCACTCCCCCTGGCGGTACGGGGAGAGCGTCCCGGCGCTGATGAAGGGCCTGTGGTGGGCGCACATCGGCTGGATGTTCGACGAGGAGCAGACCCCGCAGCACAAGTACGCGCCCGACCTGATCAAGGACGACGCGATCCGCCGCGTCTCCCGGCAGTTCGTGGTCTGGACGCTGGTCTCGCTGCTGCTGCCCGCGCTGATCGGCGGGCTGGCGACCTGGTCATGGCAGGGCGCGGCGACCGCGTTCTTCTGGGGGTCGCTCGTCCGGGTGGCGCTGCTGCACCATGTCACCTGGTCGATCAACTCGATCTGCCACGCGGTCGGCAAGCGGCCCTTCAAGTCGCGCGACCGGTCCGGCAACGTGTGGTGGCTGGCGGTGCTCTCGTGCGGCGAGTCCTGGCACAATCTGCACCACGCCGACCCGACCTCCGCCCGCCATGGCGTGATGAAGGGCCAGCTGGACTCCAGCGCCCGGATCATCCGCTGGTTCGAGAAGGCCGGCTGGGCCTATGACGTGCGCTGGCCCAATGAGGCCCGTATCGACGCCCGCCGTAAAGAGGAAACCGCCGAAGCGGCATGATGGGGGGCGTGGCGACCGACAGTAATACCAGCGGTAACAAGGACCGGGCGGCCCGCGCCTCCGGATCCGGATCCCGGCGCACCCGCCGGGTGCGGATGACCGGCAAGGAGCGCCGGGAGCAGCTGCTGGACATCGGTCGCACGCTCTTCGCCGAGCGCGGCTTCGAAGCCACGTCGGTGGAGGAGATCGCGGCCAAGGCCGGGGTCTCCAAGCCGGTGGTCTACGAGCACTTCGGCGGCAAGGAGGGGCTGTACGCGGTCGTGGTGGACCGCGAGATGCGCCGGCTGCTGGACATGGTGACCGGGGCGCTGACCGCGGGCCACCCCCGCGAGCTGCTGGAACAGGCGGCCTTCGCCCTGCTCGACTACATCGACACCTACACCGACGGCTTCCGCATCCTGGTGCGCGACTCCCCCGTCGCCCAGTCGACGGGCACCTTCTCCTCACTGATCAGCGATATCGCCACCCAGGTCGAGGACATCCTGGGCCTGGAGTTCAAGGCCCGCGGCTTCGACCCGAAGCTCGCCCCGCTCTACGCCCAGGCGCTGGTGGGCATGGTCGCGCTCACCGGCCAGTGGTGGCTGGACGCGCGCCGGCCGAAGAAGGCCGAGGTGGCGGCCCATCTGGTGAATCTGGCCTGGCACGGCCTGGACGGGCTGGAGCCCAAGCCCCGGCTGATCGGTCACCGCAAGTCCTGACCGACTTCCTCACCGGCTGAGGGCTGGTCCGCGCCCCTCCCCCCGGTGGATGATGTGAGCTACGGGGGAGGGGGCTGCATATGTCCACGGGGGAACGGTCCGAGGCGCGTAAGAAGACGGTCGGGGCGGGGCCGGGCTTCTGTCATGCGCTGGGCCTGATGGTGCTGGTGATCTCGGAGTGGGTGCGGGCCGATCTGAAGGACGCGACCTCGCTCGCTTCGGGCTCGTATCTGAAAGACATGATCCAGTTCGCGGCCGAGCTGTCCGAGACGGACTGGTACAAGCCCGCCGTGGATCTCTACGACAATCTCTCCTTCGGTCAGCCGCGCGCCGCCCTGTGGGCGGCCGTCTTCATGGCGCTGGCGGTGCGGCTCAACCGGCACGGCCCGGAAGAGGCCCAGCAGGTGCTGTCCTGGGTGACCGCCGCGTACTGTCTGCTGGCCACGGTGGCCCTCCTGCCGTACCTCGCCGCCCCGGGCGGCGGCGGGCTCATCCTGCTGCTCGCGGTGAGCGCGGGCGTGGTGAGCGTGGCGACGCTCTGAGTCAGCCCCGGTACACCATGGTGCACAGCAGCGTCCGGCCGCCGTTGACCAGCCACGACCAGTAGTACGTACGGTCGCCCTGGACCCGGGCGCAGTCGTACGCGGAGCGGGTCGCCGGGGCCTTGTAGACGCCGGTGATGTGCAGGACCTGGTTGTACCGGGAGGGGACCCGCTTCGCGTCACAGTCCACCGCGGTCATCAGCCCGGCCCGCATCTGCGTCGACTGCCCGCTGCCCGACTGCTTCGCCAACAGGCAGTAGCCCACCTTGAACTGACGGGTCAGGCACAGGGCGATGGTCTGCCCCCGCGAGGTGTACGACATATAGCCGCGGCCCGACCCCTGGGTGCAGCCGCTGCTGCTGGAGCGGACCCCGGTCACCCACATATAGGCGTTGCCCGCGCCGCACCCGACCCGGTAGGGAATCCCGGTGTTGTAGTCGCCGCGGCCGGTGTCGTAGACGGCGAGACAGTCACCGGGGCTCACCGCCCGGAACGCCTCCGCGGTGGGGTCCGGCGCCGGGGTGGGCGCGGCGGGCTGCTGCGTCCGCACCGACCCGCCCCCTCCCCCGCTGCCGCCGCCACTGCCGCCGCCCGTCTGCTGCCCGCCGCCTCCGGAGCCATAGCTGGGCGGCGATGAGGTGGGCAGGCCGCTCGGCAGACCACTGGGCACACCGCTGGGTATCCCACTGGGCAGCGACGGCAGGCGCGAGGAGCCGCTGGACGGGAGGGCGCCCGCGAAAGAGGTCTTGTCGTCGTCCTCGACGACCTGCGGAAGCACCAGGACCGCGAAGGCGAGGGCGGCGGCGACCAGAATCCACACGCCGCGCTGCCGCTGCTCCTCGCTGCTGCCCCCGTTCGTACCCGAACCAGCCCCGCCCGACGCGCTGTCCATGGCTCTCCCCCGAGAACATAAGCCTTGGCCCACCCTGTGTTGTTCAGCACATCCACGGTCTCATGACGCACGGCCCAAGGGGAACGCTGCGGCAAAGCGTGCCTGGCATGTGACCTTGACCGACTGTGCCGGTGTCAGGCAAGCAGGGCCGCGCGCAGCTCCGGGCGTTGTAATCGCTCCAGCGTCTCGTCCCCGACCTCAAAGGCGAAGACCGTCCTGGCCTTCGGTAACACCGCCTGGCGAAGCATGAACTGGGCAACATCGGCGAAGGGCTGTTCACGGATGGTGCGGACGGCCACTGTCATCTTGCCTTCGTTCGCCTGCTCCCAGCCGCGCTGCCAGGTATCCAGGCACATGCTCACTACATCCCGTGCACCACATCGGGCGTTGGGCAGGTCGTCCCTGTTCAGCCCGCACACCTCCAGCGTCGTCCGTCCCTTGTCCGTCAGCCCGGTGTACTCGCCGTTCGCCAGACCCAGGTACAGATGCTCGAAAGGATCTTCCCGAGTGGGATCGATGAGCAGCGGCTCACCCAGACTGTCCAGGGGAAAGCGATCCCCCTTGTGGTGGCTGTTGCATGCCGTACAGGCGAGGAGGTGGTTCAACCAATCGAAGGTCCGCAGGGGGTTGATCGCCAACGGCTCGAAGTGGTCGACGTCCGTGCTGAGGTCGTCACAGCAGTACATGCAACAGCGGTTGCCATGCGCCATCTGGCCCAATAACTCGCGCAGCGGGGTGACGAGCCTGCGTCGATGGGTGGTGTGGCTCCACAGCCCGCGCGCGATGTCATACCGCTCCTCCGGGCCGGCCTTCGTCACTCGTTCGGTCAGTTCCGCCGCGTGAGCCGCCAGCTGTCGCGGCAGCTCGATGCGCTGTATCCGGATCATTCGTCAAAGGCCCCGAGACGCCTTAAGCGGGCCTCCACCTCCGAGACCCTGGTGCGTGGCGAGCTCTTCAGCTTCTCCCTCAGCGCTCCGTGGCGGGCTTCCTCTTCATGTGTGGCGTGGCCCGTGACCACACGAGCCTCCAGCGCCACCAGTTCCCGTCGCAGCTCCTGGGCCTCATCCGAATACGGGGTGTCAAGGCCGAACAGGTCCGAAAGCGCCGCGTCGTCACCTGTGCCGTAAACGATGCGCTTCCACAATGCCTCGGATACGACCTCCGGTGGCCTTGGCTCATCCGGTCCCGGCAGCCTGATCAGACCGCGCTCGTCAGCGGCCTGGCAGATGTAGGGGCTGTGCGTCGTCACGATGAACTGGATGGCCGGAAAATGCGCCTTGAGCCACTCCCCGATGCGCCGCTGCCAGGAGACGTGGAGGTGTGCGTCGATCTCGTCGATGAGGACCACGCCCGAATGGGGCAGATACGGCTCGGGGCCCTGCTCGCCGCCACGCCACTTGAGATCCAGGTGTCCATATGCGGAATGCATCCGCCAGACGATGTCGAGGACCAGTGCGATTACGGTGCGAAACCCATCACTCATTTGGTGCAGTGGAAATTTCACGCTCGCACCGTCATCCCGGCGAAGCCATGGCCCATCGGAATCGACATCAACGATGCGGTAGCCATCGGGCAGGAGATCATCGTTGAGCAGTGCGAATACGGTGTCCAGAAGTTCCTGGGCTCCGGCGCGCCCCTCCATGCGGTAGAGATGCGCGGAGACCAGCCAGTCGACAGCCTCGGTCAACGCGGCCCCCTCTTGGAAGAGGGTGCGCAGCGCGGCAGCGCGGCTCGCGGCGCCGCGCTGGGCGGCACGGGATTGGCGCTCGTGGTACATCCCGGCCCCGGACAACCTGCGGAACGGGCCGTACCCGGCGTGGAACCAGCCCATCGGCGACGAAGACCACAGTGAGCCGGCCTGCCGACTCCCGCTGAACTTCACCTCAGTGGGCATGACATCGCCCGATTCCGGAAACAGCGCGTCCTCGGGCTTCCACTGGAGCCGAACCTGGAATTCAGAGGTCCGAGACCCGTGCCCCATCGCCTTGCCGCCCCCTGGATCTTCTGTGCGGTCGGCCATCAGTACCGCCGTGAGCGAGGCATGCTCCCGGCCGTCCGACAACCAGCCCTCCAGCTCCGCATCCAACTGGGCGGCCCGCCGGTTTCCCGCGAGGCACAGCGCGATGGCACGCAGTAACGTGGTCTTGCCCGAGCCATTGCGCCCGGCCAGCACCGTCCACCCGGCGTAGCCGCCGTCGGGCCGGGTGAAGTCGAGATCCACGGTGCGCGGCCCGTGGAACCCACGGACACCGTCGAGCCGTAACCCCGCCACGTACACCGACTCACCCTTTCTCGCTGCTACAGGATGTATACACGCTGTCGCATCAGCAATGTACGGATTGTGGAAAACCTCAGCCGACCGGAAGCACCCGCGTGTGGGGCTGGCCGTTCAGGTGGGAAGGTCCCACCGGCCCGCTTTGACCTCGGCGAGGAACGACGCGAAGGCATCGGCGGAGAAGGCCAGCACGGGACCGTCCGTGTTCTTGGAGTCACGAACCCCGACGTGGGCGCGGAGGTCTGCCACCTCAACGCACTCGTTGCCTTCTGGACCGCTGTAAGTGCTCTTGAACCAGACGGTCGCGGGCGATATTCGGTCGGTCATGAGGTCAGCTCCTGTCGGGTTTTTGCCAACCGCCGCAGCGAGGCCGAGGTGTCGGCCGCCTGAGAACGAAGGTAATCGAAGGTCAACTTATAAGCACCGACTTCTTCGGCGTCATCGAGGTACAGGCCACGGCGGCGCATCTCGATGTAGACGACTGCCATGGAGTTGAGGGGGTTGCGTGCGTCGTCCCGGCCAAGGATGACGAAGTGGCCGGACCCTGCGGCGTGGGCTCCGGCAGTGAACGGGAGAAGCTGAATGTCGATGTTGGGCCGATGCGCCGTCTCGTAGAGGTGGTCCAACTGCTCAGCCATCACCCTGTCGTCACCCACGATGCGCCGGAGTACGGCTTCGTCCAGGATCACCCACAAATGCAGGGCGCTGTCCCGGTCGAGGATGCCCTGACGCTGCATGCGGGCATCAACCAAGCGCTCGACCTTCTCATTGGGCGTTCGCAATTCGGTCGCATTGTGGATCGCGGTGGCGTAAGCGCGAGTCTGAAGGAGGCCGGGGACGACGTTGTTCGCGTACACGTGCTCGTACGCGGCCTCTTGCTCGAAGGAGACCAGGGGATCCATCCACTCCGGCACCGCGCTGTTGCCGACCCACCATCCTTCGGATTGGGACCTGGCCACCTTCACCAGCGCGTCCCGCTCCTCTGCCGACGCATCGCAGGCATCGGCCAGTGCCTTGACCGTGGCCCAGCGAATGCGGGCACGGTCCTGCCAAGCTTCGTACCGACTCACCGTCGCTTTGCTCACGCCCGCGCGCTCCGCGACCTGAGTTTGTGTCAGGCCGCAACGCTCCCGCAAGGAGATCAAGCCCCGGGCGATCTGCATGCGCCCAGCCGGCCCCGTCATCGTGGCAGTCATCCCCAGCTTCCTCCTTCGAGTCAGCCGAGAGTCGCCGTCGGCTGTCCGTTGAACGCGTCGCCGATCGTATGGCCGCAGCCGACGTCAGGTTGACGATCCAGGCGGCCAGTCACCCACATTGATGAACTCTACTGAAGATGAGGCCAGTTATTGGAATCCAATGACTAGCTTCTCGTTAGGCGTCGCAGGCACGTGTCGAACTGCTGAGGAGCCGCCATGACACCGCACACCCCCGCCGAATTGGCCGTCACCACCGGAGCCCGGCTCGCCGATATCCAGTGGGCTTGGCAGGCCGGACGAGCAGCCGAGGTACCAATCGGCCCGACGTGGGACGTGGCCCGCGTAACCCGGACGATCGGGACGGCAGTCCTGCACCAGCTACGGGCCCGGGGCACGCCCATCGGCCTCGTCCTGGAAGTGCCACCGCGGGCAACGGTCGAATTCCTCGCGCCGCCAGGCTGCTCCGCAAGCTGGCCACCGCTGACCGGGACTCGCTGCGTCGCCTCCGGCATGATGCGCTGGCCATCGCCCGGCGCGAACCTGCGCACCGGCGTACGCGCCGCCTGCGGCCGTCGTTGGATCGTGGAGCCGAACGCGGCCGACGTGCTGACCACTGACGACGATGAGCTGTGCGAGGCGGTCGCCGCGACCCTCGCGCGTTTTGCCCGAGCGTGGCTCGCGGACCGCCCCACTCAGGAGGTCGGTCGTGGACCAGTACGTCGCGTCTCTTGAGGCGATCAGCACCGCCCTCGGAGGCACCAGCCCGGATGGGCTGAGCCTGCTGACGCTGCCGGGCCGCGATCTGGCGTCCGCCGGTGTGGCCCGTCGGCACGTGCGGGGAACGGCTCACGTCTGGGGCCTGCTGGTGGAGGTCACCGAAGCGCTGGAGGCGGTGGTGGGCGAGCTCGCCGCCAACGCGCTGGAGCATACGAAAAGCAGCACCATCACAGTCACGCTTGCCCTGGCGGGACAGTCGACCGTCATTGCCGTGACCGACGAAGGCGTAGACGGGACCGCAGCCGGGTGCTGTCCGGGCCAGGACAGCGAGCATGGCCGGGGCCTGCTGATCGTTGCCGCAGTGGCCGAACACTGGGGGCAATGCCGCACCCCGCAGGGGCTGACCGTGTGGGCAAAGGTCGGCGGAACGCGTCCTCTGGCGCACGCCACCGCTGGAACGGACCGAGGTGGCGTCAGCCAAGCCGCACTGCCGGTGACTTCCTGAGTTGTGGTGAGTATCGGACAGCGACACGCCGACACCACGGCGTGTCGCTGTCCGATACTCACCGCAAAGTCAGCCGCTACGGCGAGCCGCGGTCGTCGACCGGGTCGTGGGAGTAAAAGCGGCGGTGACCCGGCAGGTTCTCGTCCCAGACGACCTCGACGCCTCCCTCCGCCAGCCGCGCCGCGAGGGCATCGATACCCGTTACCCGGATGCCCGGGTGGGCCTTCTTCGACGGCCGGAAGTCCTCCTCGACGCCGAGGTGGAGCTGAACCGGGCCGCATCGGAACCACAGACCGCCGCGCGCCGCCAGGACGGGGGGCTTGGGGATCTCGGTCATGCCGAGCGCTTCGCCGTAATACGTGCGGAGCGCGCCCTCGGCGCCTGGCGGGGCGGCCAGCTGCACATGGTCGATCGCGGCGAGCCTCATTCCGCCTTCCGGGCGACGACGAAGATGCGGCGGAAGGGGAAGGCCGTGCCGTGCGGGCCGGGCGGGTAGGCCTTGCGGAGGAGTTCGGCGTATTCGGCCAGGAAGGCGTCGCGGGCCGTCGGGTCGTCCTGGAGGGCGGTGAGGACGGGGCGCAGGGCGGTGCCCTTGACCCAGTCGAGCACCGGGTCGGGGCCGGTCAGCATCTGGATATAGGTGGTCTCCCAGGCGTCGACCTCGCAGCCGAGGGCGGCCAGCCGCTCCAGGTAGGCGGCCGGGTCGAGGACCGGGGCGGGGCGGCTGCCGTGGGCGGAGAGGCGGTCTCGCCAGCGGGGGGACTCGCACAGGCCGGCCAGCAGGGTGTGGCTGGGCGCGGTGAAGTTGCCCGGGACCTGGAAGGCGAAGGTGCCGCCGGGGCGGAGGGCGGAGATCCAGGCCGGGAAGGACTCGGGGTGGCCGGGGACCCACTGGAGCAGCGCGTTGGAGACGATCAGGTCGAAGGTCTCCTCGGGCACCCAGCGCCCGGCGTCGGCGGGGCGGAAGTCGAGCAGGCCGCCGCCCTCGGCGGGGGCCTGGTGGGCGCGGGCCGCCTCCAGCATCTCCGGGGAGTTGTCGAAGCCGGTGACATGGGCGTCGGACCAGCGGTCGAAGAGCAGGACGGTGACATTGCCGGCGCCGCAGCCGAGGTCGGCGATGCGGGGCGGGCGGCCGGGGGCGGTGGGGAGGTCGGGCACGCGGGCCAGGAGGTCGAGGAAGGGGCGAGTGCGATGGCCGGCATGGCGGAGGTACTGGCCCGGATCCCAGGTGGGTGAAGACTGCATGACGAAGCTCCCTGACAGGTGCACATGGTGCGCGGTGCGATCCACGCTGTCCGGGCCTACCGTGCTCCAGGAGGTATCTTGATGTCAAGAGACTTCATGTCGACAGACCTACTACACTGATCTCCATGGAGGACGAGGTCGATCGGCTGGTCGCGGCGTGGCGCCGGGAGCGCCCCGACCTCGACGTGGAGCCGCTGGAAGTGCTCAGCCGCGTCAGCAGGCTGGCCCGCCACCTCGACCGGGCGCGGCGGATCGCCTTCGCCGAGCACAATCTGGAGCCCTGGGAGTTCGACGTGCTGACGTCGCTGCGCCGGGCCGGGACGCCGTATCAGCTCTCGCCGGGGCAGCTGCTCACCCAGACCCTGGTCACCTCGGGCACGATGACCAACCGGATCGACCGGCTGGCGAAGAAGGGCCTCGTCGAGCGGCTGCCCGACCCCAGCGACCGGCGCGGGGTGCTGGTGCGGCTGACCGTCGAAGGGCGCGACCGCGCCGACCAGGCGCTCGCCGGACTGCTCGACCAGGAGCACGCCATCCTCGCCGAGCTGTCCCAGGCGCAGCGGGCCGAACTGGCCGCGCTGCTACGCCAGCTGACCGCCCCGTTCGACAATCTCCCCGGTTAGGTCGACCGGGCCGACCCCGGCGCGGCGGGCCAGGGCCACGGCCGCCAGGGTGGAGTGCACGCCGAGCTTGCCCAGCACGTTCTGCATATGCGTGCGGACCGTGTGCGGGGAGAGATACAGCCGCTCGGCGACCGCCTTGCGGCCCAGGCCGGCCACCATGCAGCGCAGCACCTCGCGCTCGCGCGGGGTCAGCGACTCCACCAGCCGCTCGCTCTCGGTGCGGTGCTTACGGGCGGCCGTCAGCTCCCGCAGCACGCCGGTGAGCAGGGCGGGCGGCAGATGTGTCTCGTCGCGCAGCACGCCACGGATAACCGCGAGCAGCCGGGAGAGCGAGCAGTCCTTGGCGACCCAGCCGCACGCCCCGGCCTGAAGGGCCGCCGCCGCGCGGCGCGGGTCGTCCCGCTCGGCCAGCACCACGGTGCGCACGCCCGGCTGCGCCGAGCGGACCCCGCCGACCAGCGAGATGCCGTCCGCCGCCCGGCCGGGCGCCAGCCGGGCGGGCACCGCCCGGCCGTTCGCGCCACCGCCGTTGACGGACCCGACGGCCCCGACGGCGCCGACGGCCCCACCGCCCATCAGCGACTCGGCGGGCGAGGGCAGGGGCTGCGGCGGAATGCCGACGGCACCTCCCGCCCCTCTGCCCAGATCCGCGTCGACCAGCATCACATCGAAGCGGCGCCCCTCCGACGCCCCGCGCTCCAGGCAGCGCAGCGCCGCTGGACCGCTCCCGGCCGCCGCGACCTCCACGTCCTGCTCGGCCGCGAGGGCGGCCGCCAGCGACTCGGCGAAGATGCGATGGTCATCGACCACAAGAACCCGAATACGTGCCACGGAACCCCCCACGACTCCGGATACGGAAAAACCCAGTGCGGGTACGGCGCCCGGTGCGGGGTCGCCGCAACCGCACGGCCGCCGCCGTGCTGATCACTACCCCACCCCGGGCGTCGTACCTGCCTGTCTCGCCCCCTGATACACGTCGGCCCCCACCGACGCTGTGCTCAGCGTACGGCCCGAGTCCGACACCGGGGGTGATTTTCGGCAAAACTGACCGTCGGCGCACCGACGTTGACCTGCTCCTGTGAGGATCGTGTTCCGTTGTGAGGAGTAAGTCAACGAAACGGTACGGGATTTGATCGGCGGAGCGATCAACCGACCCATTTGGTACGGCAGTTAGGCCAGACGCCGAGCCCCCGCGCTCGGCACCGCCGGGAAGATCCGCGGGGCCCGGTACCCGGCCGCCGCGAACGCCTCGGTCACCGCCTTGCCCACGGACTCCGCGTCCGCCTCCTCCACCAGCACGATCGCCGATCCGCCGAAGCCGCCGCCGGTCATCCGGGCCCCGAGCGCGCCCGCCGCGTTCGCCGTCTCCACGACCAGGTCGAGCTCCGCGCAGGAGATCTCGAAGTCGTCGCGGCAGGAGGCGTGTCCGTCGGTCAGGACCGGGCCGATGGACCGGGTGGCGCCCGCGTCCAGGCGCTCGATGACCTCCTCCACCCGGTGGTTCTCGGTCACCACATGGCGCACCCGCTTGACCAGAATCTCGTCGCCCGCGAGGGTGCCGAGGGCCTCATCCAGGTGTTCGTACGCCACATCGCGCAGGGCGTTCACCCCGAGCGCCCGCGCGCCCGCCTCGCAGGAGGCGCGCCGGTTGGCGTACGCGCCGTCGCCCAACTCGTGCTTGACCTGGGTGTCCACGACCAGCAGCCGCAGCCCCTCGGCCGCCAGGTCGAACGGCACCTGGCGCAGCGCCATCTCACGGGTGTCCAGGAACAGCGCGTGCCCCTCGGCGCAGCAGGCGGACGCGGTCTGGTCCATGATCCCGCAGGGCACGCCCACGAAGACGTTCTCCGCGCGCTGGCACAGCTGGGCGATGCGCATCGGCTCGAGACCCAGCCCGTACAGCTCGTTCAGCGCGGTGGCCGTCACCACCTCGAGCGCCGCCGACGAGGACAGGCCCGCGCCGGTCGGCACCGTGCTGGTGTAGTGCAGATCCGCCCCGCCGGCCCCGTCCCCCGACAGCACCCCCGCGTCGCGCAGCGCCCACACCACGCCCGCCGGGTAGGCCGCCCAGCCGCCGCGGTCGCCGCCCGCGTCGTCGGCGACCGGCGCGAGGTCGTCCACGCGCAGCTCGACGACGCCGCCGGGCGCGTCCCCGGAATGCAGCCGCAGCACCCCGTCGGTGCGCGCGCGGGCGGCGGCCAGACAGGTGTGCGGCAGCGCGAGCGGCATGACGAAGCCGTCGTTGTAGTCGGTGTGTTCACCGATCAGATTGACCCGGCCCGGGGCCGCCCAGACGCCCTCGGGCTCGACCCCGAACACCTTGCGGAAACCCTCCACCGCGCGGTCCGGGCCGCTCACGCTGTCGTTCACTTGCCAGCTCTCCTTCTACTGTGCGATGTGCTGTGCGAACCGCCAGGCGTCCGCGACGATTCCCGCCAGGTCGGCGCTCCTCGGCGACCAGCCGAGACGCTCCTTGGCCCGCTCGGCCGAGGCCACCAGGACCGCCGGGTCGCCGCCCCGGCGCGGGGCGGTCACCTCGGGGATCGGGTGCCCGGTGACCTGGCGGACGGTCTCGATGACCTCGCGGACCGAGAAGCCGTTGCCGTTGCCGAGGTTGCAGATCAGATGCTCGCCCTCGGCGGCGGCGCCCAGGGCCAGCAGATGGGCCTCGGCCAGGTCGGCGACGTGGATGTAGTCGCGCACGCAGGTGCCGTCGGGGGTGGGGTAGTCGTCGCCGTAGACGGAGATCGCCTCGCGGCGCCCCTGGGCAACCTGGAGGACGAGCGGGATGAGGTGCGACTCGGGGTCGTGCCGCTCGCCGTTGGCCCCGTAGGCGCCCGCGACGTTGAAGTACCGCAGGCTCACCGCGGCCAGGCCGTGCGCGGCACACTCCCCGCTGATCATGTGGTCGACGGCGAGCTTGGTGGCCCCGTACGGGTTGGTCGGCGAGGTCGGGGCGTCCTCGGTGATCGGGACCGTCTCCGGCTCGCCGTAGGTGGCGGCCGTGGAGGAGAAGACGAGCTTGCGCACGCCGGCCTCGCGCATCGCCGCGAGCAGCTCGGTGGTCCCGCCGACGTTGTTGACCCAGTACTTCTCCGGGTTCACGACGGACTCGCCGACCTGCGAGAAGGCCGCGAAGTGCAGCACGCCGTCGTAGGAGGGGTCGAGCCACTTGGCCGCGTCCTGGATGCGCCCCTCGATGAACTCCGCGCCCTCCGGCACCCCCACGCGGTGCCCGGTGGACAGGTCGTCCAGGACAGTCACCCGGTGACCGGCCTCCAGCAGATGCGCCGCAACCACGCTGCCGACATAGCCGGCACCGCCGGTGACCAGGTACTTCTTCTGCTGCGCATTGCTCACTCGCTCGCTACCTCTCGCAGTCGCTCGGCCGCGGCCTCCGGCGGCACATCGTTGATGAACACATTCATGCCGGATTCGGAACCCGCGAGAAACTTCAGCTTGCCGGAAGTGCGGCGGATGGTGAAAAGCTCGAGGTGAAGTGCGAACTCACCGCGGTCCGCCACGCTGAACGGCGCCTGGTGCCAGGCGGCGATGTACGGCGTCGGCGGCTCTCCCTCACCGAAAATCCGGTCGAAGCGCTTCAAGAGTTCCAGATACATCTGTGGAAACTCTGTGCGCGCGCCTTCATCGAGGTCGCGGAGGTCGGGGACGCGCCGCTTGGGGTACAGGTGCACCTCGTACGGCCAGTGCGCCGCGTACGGCACGAACGCGATCCAGTGCTCGCCCTCCAGCACGATGCGCCGCCCGTCGGCCACCTCGTCGGCGACCACGTCGTCGACGAGGTTCCGGCCGGTGCGCTCCCGGTGCTCGGCGAGCGAGCGCAGCATCAGCTGCGTACGGGGCGTGACGAAGGGATACCCGTAGATCTGCCCGTGCGGATGGCCGAGGGTGACGCCGATCTCCTTGCCCCGGTTCTCGAAGCAGAAGACCTGCTCGACGGAGGGCAGCCCGGCCAGCTCGGCCGTCCGGTCGGTCCAGGCCTCCAGTACCAGGGCGGCCTGCTCGGGGGTGAGGTCGGCGAAGGACGCGTCGTGGTCGGAGGTGAAGCAGACGACCTCGCAGCGGCCCGAGTCCCCGGCCAGCGAGGGGAAGCGGTTCTCGAAGACCACCACGTCGTAGTCGGCGGCGGGGATCTCGCTGTGCCGACCCTCTCGGGAGGGGCACAGCGGGCACTCGTCGGCCGGGGGGTGGTAGGTGCGGCCCTGGCGGTGCGAGGCGACCGCGACCCGGTCGCCGAGCAGGCGGTCGTGGCGGATCTCGGAGCTGGTGGCGATGGGGTCCAGGGGGCGCGGGTCGACGGCGTCGCGCACCGCGTCGTCGTGCGCGTCGTAGTAGATCAGCTCGCGTCCGTCCGCGAGCCGCGTCGCCGTCTTCTTCACTCCGCCAACTCCTGTCACTGCCAGTTGTCATTCGACGACTGCATTCAACACAACCAAACACAATGAACCACAACTCAACAGCGGCGTCAATGAGCGCGAAGGCGGCCGGACAAAGCAGGAGAATTCGGATACCTTCGCCGCACGTTTCCGGTGCGTTCCGTTCTGGCGATGAAGCGAGTGACTCATGACCGATCTGGCCGAAGGGCTCCGGCTCCCCACCAACGCACTCGACTACTCCATTCTCGTCCTCTACTTCGCGGTCGTCCTGGGCGTCGGATTCGCCGCCAGAGCGAGCGTCAGAACCAGCCTCGACTTCTTTCTGTCCGGCCGGTCGCTGCCCGCCTGGGTCACCGGTCTCGCGTTCGTCGCCGCCAATCTGGGCGCCCTGGAGATCCTCGGCATGGCGGCCAACGGCGCGCAGTACGGCGTGTACACGGTGCACTGGTACTGGGTCGGCGCGATCCCCGCCATGGTCTTCCTCGGCCTGGTGATGATGCCCTTCTACTACGGCTCGAAGGTGCGGTCGGTCCCGGAGTTCCTGCTGCACCGCTACGGACGCTCCTCGCACCTGCTCAGCTCGATCATCTTCTCGGTGGCGTCCGTGCTGATCGCGGGCGTCAACCTCTATGCGATGGCGATCGTGGTGGAGGCGCTGCTGGGCTGGCCGCAGTGGGTGGCCATCGTGGTCGCGGGCCTGTTCGTGCTGGCGTACATCACCCTCGGCGGGCTCTCTTCGGCGATCTACAACGAGGTGCTCCAGTTCTTCGTCATCCTGGCCGCCCTGATCCCGCTCACCGTCGTCGGTCTCAAGCGGGTCGGCGGCTGGAGCGGGCTGAACGACGCGCTCACCGACCGATACGGGCCGAACTTCACCTCCGCCTGGGGCGGCACCGGCATCGGCTCCCAGAACCCGCTGGGCGCCAACTGGCTGACCATCGTGCTCGGCCTCGGCTTCTGCCTCAGCTTCGGCTACTGGACCACCAACTTCGCCGAGGTGCAGCGCGCGCTGTCCGCCAGAAACCTCTCGGCCGCCCAGCGCACCCCGCTGATCGCCGCCTACCCCAAGATGTTCATCCCGCTGATCGTGGTCGTCCCCGGGCTGATCGCGCTGGTCGTCGAGCCGGGCCTGGGCACCGAGAAGAGCGGGCTCCAGTACAACGACGCGATCCCGCTGCTGATGCGCGATCTGCTGCCCAACGGCGTGCTGGGCGTCGCGGTGACCGGGCTGCTCGCCGCGTTCATGGCGGGCATGGCGGCCAATGTCTCGTCCTTCAACACCGTCTTCACCAACGACATCTGGGCGGCGTATGTGAAGAAGGGCCGCCCTGACGGGTACTACCTGCTCACCGGGCGCGTGGTGACGGCGATCGGCGTGCTGGGCGGCATGGGGACGGCGTTCATCGCCTCCTCGTTCAGCAACATCATGAACTATCTCCAGACCCTGTTCTCGTTCTTCAACGTGCCGCTGTTCTGCGTCTTCATCATCGGCATGTTCTGGCGGCGGGCCACGCCCGCGGCCGGGTTCTGGGGGCTGCTGTCCGGGACCGTGGCCGCGATGATCAACTACTTCTGGCTCTACAAGGGGCATGTGATCTCGATCCCCAGCGACCAGGGGGCCAACTTCGTCTCGGCGATCGTGGCGTTCGTGTTCGGCGGGGTGGTGATGGTGACCGTCTCGCTGTTCACCGCGCCCAAGCCGGTGGAGTCGCTGGCCGGGCTGGTCTACGGAACCACCTCCCCCGGCATGGCCGAGCCCCCGGCGGCCGGCGACGAGGCCTGGTACCGCCGGCCGGCCCTGCTGGGCTGGGGCGCGATCGTGCTGGCGGCGCTGTGCTACGTCCCGTTCTCCCTCTGACCCCCGATACGACTCGCCGATCGGAGCCTCATACGTCATGAGTGACGAGTACGAGTACCAGCGCCGGGTCGAGGAGTTGGAGGAGAAGTCCGCGACCGCGGCCCGGCTCTTCGACGTACGGAGGATCATCGGCGGGCTGTTCGTGATCTACGGAATCCTGGTCACCATCGCCGGGATCACCGTCTCGGAGGCGGACCTGAAGAAGGCCCAGAACATCAACATCAACCTCTGGACGGGCGTGAGCATGCTCGTCGTCGGGCTGCTCTTCCTGCTCTGGCTGAGGCTGCGGCCGACCGCCGCGCCGCACACCACGCCCGAGGCGGCGCCGGGGGAGGGGCCGGACGCGGGCGGCAGCTGAGCCCCGGCGGCACGGGCGCTACGACGGCACGAGAGCCACGGCGGCACGGGAGCTACGGCGACGGCGGCGTCTGGTGCTGGTGCGTCGCCGCCCGCTCCAGCAGCCCCGTGCGCGCCGCCAGGGCCGCCGCCTCCAGCCGGGACCCCACCCCCAGCTTCATCAGCACCCGCTGGACATGGGTGCGCGCCGTGCTGGGCGCGATCCCCATGCCCGCGGCGATCAGCCTGGTGTCCTCGCCGTCCGCGACCCGCATCAGCACCTCGACCTCGCGGGGGGTCAGCATCCGCAGCAGCCGGGAGCCCTCGTCGTCCGGCTGCGCCGCCGGGTTGAGCAGTTCGGCGAACGCGCCCTGTAACAGCTGCGGCGCCACGGCTGCCTCCCCCGCCCGCGCCTTCGCCATCGCCCGCTCGACGCCCTCGATGCGCTCGTCATGGCGCACATAGCCGGACGCCCCGGCCGCGAACGCGGCCGCGATGCCGCGCGGGCTCGGCACCGGGCCCAGCACCACCACGGCCACCTGCGGCCGCTCCTTCTTTATCCGTACGACCGGTTCGAAGGCGCCGGGCTCGGCGGGCGCAGCCGTGCCCAGCAGACACACCTCCGGTGCCCGGCTCACCACCAGTTCCGCCGCCCCCGCGCTCGGCGCGGCCGCCGCGAGCACCCGGTGCCCGCGCAGCTTCAGCGCCGAGGCGAGCGCCTCGGCGAGCAGCCGGTGGTCATCGACCACCATGAGTCGCACGCCCATGGGCTCCCCCCATCCGCGTCGGAACGAAGTCCCGGCCGCTCCCGGACCGCTTAGGGGGTGCCCGATGGATCATGCTGGGCTCCCGACGCCTGGCACGCCCATCCGCTGCGTTGTCGTCGTCGCACGCAGCGCCGCTGCGCTCTCCTCCTCCGCCTTGCGCCTGGACGCACCAGACGCCGCTCGCTGATCCAGCCTGATCCACCGGACACCCCCTAATGCCACCGTCCGCGCCAAGCACCCCCTCGCCCGTCAGGCCCCGCGCCGGGGCCCTGGAATTCCCTTGCCCCCGGGAAGCTACACGCTTGTTCGACGTTGTGCGCCCCTTACCCGGAAGAAGCCCCCCGGAATGCCGAAATCCCGGCCATTCGCGCCTACTTGACATCTAGTTGGCGTCCGAATCGGACCGATGCGGGCGTCCGCCGACAACGGCGGCGGCCCCGCCCGTACGCTGCGTACGGGCGGGGCCGCCGTGGCCGGCCGCGACTGGGCCTGGGGCCTGGGTGCCGATCAGCTGCCCGCGCCGAAGATCACGGCGAGCGGGTCGTTCGCGTCATAGCTGCTGCTGGGCTTGGTGGCGTAGCGGTCGCTCATGTAGAGCCGCTGGTTCGCGTAGGCGATCTCGTCGTACTCCGCGCTGAAGTTGGACTCCATGTCGTGCGCGGTGGCCTCGTTCTGAAGCAGCTTGTCCTTCTTGTAGGACTTGGGGTCGATCCGCCAGACCGCGCCGCCCGCGGAGTAGGTGGACTCCTGGTAGGCGATGACGAAGCCGTCCTTGTCCAGGCCCAGCGGGGTCAGCGCCGCGCGCTCGACCCCGTCGGCCTTGCCGATCGCCTTGCCGGTCTCCAGGCTGAAGGCGACGACCTCGTTCGCCGTGGTGCCCTCCGCCGCGCTGCGGCGGTCCTCCGACCCCATGAACAGCGCGTTCGCCGACTTGCTGATGGCGATCAACTTGCAGCCCTCGACGTCGGTCGTCTCGCAGTCGGCGACGTACTTGCCGCCCTCCGTGGAGATCTTGCTGACGACCTTGCCCACCTTGGCGCTGTCGTCGATCGTCAGGAAGTCGGAGACCGAGGCGCCCGTGGAGTCACCCGCGTCGAGGCCGATGACCAGCGGGTCGGTGGACGCCACATGGACGTAGTCCAGGCCCGAGGAGACCTTGTAGGTGGACTTCACCGTGCCCGTCTTCGGGTTCAGCGTCTGCACCGTCAGCTCCGGGTTGTCGTACTGACCGCAGCGCCGCACCGCGATCAGCTTGTCGCCGCCGCCCGCGTAGCCGTCGTCCGAGCACTCCTCGCCGGGCTGCGGCTTCCACAGCTCCTTGCCCTCGACCGACCAGGCCGCGCCGCCGCTGGTGCCGCCCGCGGCGACGGTGCCGCCGCCGAGGGTCACCTCATCGAAGCGCATCTTCCGGTCGCCGTCGTTCACATGCCGCTGCCAGACCATCTTGCCGTTCTTCAGGTCGAACAGCCCGACCTCCGTGCAGGAGGGGTACTTGTCCGCCTTGGAGGGCTTGGCTTCCTGGAAGAGGACCGTGGTCAGGCCGTCCTCGGTGAGGTGGGCCGAGGACCAGCAGATCTGACCCGCCAGCGGGATGGTCCACTTCGGGTCCCCGCCGTCCAGCGGATAGCCGACGATCTTGTAGACATCGGCCTTCACGAAGGTGTCGTCGGTGACCCACATGCCCTCGGTGGTGATCTGGTCCTTCACCTTCGGCATGTCGATCTTGTTGATCAGCTTCCCCTGGACGGTCTCGGGCGCGGGCACGTCCTTGCCGCCCGTCGTCCCCGAACTGCTGCCCTGGCTGGTCTTCTTGTCCTTGTCCTTGTCCTTGGCCTGGTCGTCGCCACCGCCGTCGCCCTTGGTGGCGAAGAAGATGCCACCGACGACGATCAGCGCGACCGCGACCACCGCGCTGATGATGATCATCATGCGCTGCTTGGACTGGTTGCCGCCGCCCTGGCCGCCCGGCGCGCCCGGCATGCCGCCCGGGTACGGGGCCTGGGGCGGGTATCCGTACTGCGGCTGCTGCCCGGAGGGGAACTGCGGCGCGGGCATGCCGACCTGCGTCGGCTGCGCGTGCACGGACTGCGGCTGCGGATAGCCGTAACCCCCGGCGCCCTGTGGGGGCGTCTGCGGCATGGCCGACGGCGGAGGAGTCTGGGGCGGTCCGGGCGGGGGCGGCGGCGGGGCCTGGGGAGCCTGCGGCGGCTGGCCCGGCGCCTGCGGATAGCCGTAGCCCGGGGCGGGCGGGGTGCCCGGGGGCTGCTGCGGATAGCCGTACGACGGGTTCTGCGGTGCGCCGAAGCCACCCTGCGGCGGCTGATTGGGCGGCGGAGGCGGCTGTGACATCGGATTGTCCTTAGAGCGCGGGTCCGTGAGCCGATCGGCCTCCCCCGCGATCCCGGGGTTCAAAGCCCACCAGGAAGGAGCGAATCGGACACGCAACCCGCCAGTGAGCGGCAGGCAAGCGGGAGTTCTTTCTATCACCCGGTGCTATCAGGCCAAGGGCCGGTCTCAGCCTCATCGAACAGCTGAGACCGGCCCGTGACGCGACCGTTGCCCTTGTCCACACCGCCTTCACACACCGCCGCGGGGCGGCGTCGGCCGTGCGCCCCGCCGGACGTCCGCGAGACGTTCGCTAGACGTCCTCGGCGAGTTCCAGCCAGCTGGTCTCCAGCTCCTCCCGCTCCGCCGTCAACTCCCGCAGCCGCGCGTCGAGCTCCGCGACCTTCGCGAAGTCCGTGGCGTGCTCGGCGATCCGCTCGTGCAGCTCCGACTCCTGCTCACCGATGCGGTCCAGACGCCGCTCGATCTTCTGGAGCTCCTTCTTCGCGGCGCGCTGCTCGGCCGCCGACTTCTGCGCCGCGCCCGACTGTTCCGCGGCCTTCTGGCGGGAAATCGCCGCGGCCGCCGGTGCCGCGGCGGCGGCCTGGGCGCGCTGCCGCCGCTCCAGGTACTCGTCGACGCCGCGCGGCAGCATCCGCAGGGCCGCGTCGCCCAGCAGCGCGAGGACCCGGTCCGTCGTCCGCTCGATGAAGTACCGGTCGTGGCTGATCACCACGAGCGAGCCCGGCCACCCGTCGAGCAGATCCTCCAGCTGGGTCAGCGTCTCGATGTCGAGGTCGTTGGTCGGCTCGTCGAGGAACAGCACATTCGGCTCGTCCATGAGCAGCCGCAGAATCTGGAGCCGGCGCCGCTCACCGCCGGAGAGGTCGCCGACCGGCGTCCACTGCTTCTCCTTGGTGAAGCCGAACTTCTCGCACAGCTGCGAGGCGGTCATCTCCCGCCCCTTGCCCAGGTCGACGCGCTGCCGCACCTGCTCCACGGCCTCCAGCACCCGCCAGGACGGGTCCAGCTCCGCGACCTCCTGCGAGAGATACGCCAGCTTGACCGTCCGGCCGACCACCACCCGGCCGGCGGCCGGCTGCCGCTCGCCGTCGCTGGCGGCCGCCTCGGCCATGGCCCGCAGCAGCGAGGTCTTGCCCGCGCCGTTCACCCCCACCAGGCCGATCCGGTCGCCGGGGCCCAGCTGCCAGGTCAGATGCTTGAGCAGCACCTTCGGACCGGCCTGGACGGTCACGTTCTCCAGGTCGAAGACGGTCTTGCCCAGGCGCGAGTTCGCGAACTTCATCAGCTCCGCGGAGTCGCGGGGCGGCGGTACATCCGAGATCAGCGCGTTCGCGGCCTCGATCCGGAACCGCGGCTTACTGGTGCGGGCCGGGGCGCCGCGGCGCAGCCAGGCCAGCTCCTTGCGGACCAGGTTCTGCCGCTTGGCCTCCTCGGTGGCGGCGATGCGCTCCCGCTCGGCCCGCGCGAACACGTAGTCGCTGTAGCCGCCCTCGTACTCGTGCACCGCACCGCGCTGCACATCCCACATCCGGGTGCAGACCTGGTCCAGGAACCAGCGGTCGTGGGTGACCACCACCAACGCCGAGCGGCGCGCCCGCAGATGGCCGGCCAGCCAGGAGATGCCCTCGACGTCGAGGTGGTTGGTCGGCTCGTCCAGGACGACCATGTCCTGCTCGGCGATGAGCAGCTTGGCGAGCGCGATCCGGCGGCGCTCGCCGCCGGAGAGCGGGCCGATGACGGTGTCCAGGCCCTGCGGGAAGCCCGGCAGGTCGAGCCCGCCGAACAGCCCGGTCAGCACGTCCCGGATCTTGGCGTTGCCCGCCCACTCGTGGTCGGCGAGATCGCCGATGACCTCGTGGCGGACGGTGGCGGCGGGGTCGAGCGAGTCGTGCTGGGTGAGCACGCCGAGCCGCAGGTCCCCGGCGTGGGTGACGCGGCCGGTGTCGGCGGGCTCCAGCTTGGCGAGGATCCGGATCAGGGTGGTCTTGCCGTCACCGTTGCGGCCGACGACGCCGATCCGGTCGCCCTCGTTCACCCCGAGGGAGACGCCGTCCAGCAGCGCCCGGGTGCCGTACACCTTGCCGACGGCTTCGACGTTGACCAAGTTGGTGGCCATCACACTCCTGTACGCGGATCGATCAGCGTCCCAGGGTAGTCGCCGCGCGAAGCGGTCCGGGCACGCAGCCGTCCGCGGTAAGTACCGCGCTTGAGTATCTGTACGGATGTCCCGCGGATGATCTCGCTCCTAGCGTCCTCTGCCATGGATCACGCGAGGAGCCTGTGGGCCGGTGCGGGGACGGCTGCGGGGACGGTCGAGGCGGACCTGGAGCAGGAGCTGGCCGAGGCGAGGCTGGCCGAGGCGGCGCGGGCCGCCGTCCAGCGGGGGGCGGAGCGCAGACTGAGGGCCATCAGGGCGGTGGCGGTCGGTGCGGTGTGGCTGGGCGCCGGGCTGACCCTGATGTTCCTCCCCATGATCACGATGTCCGCCGGGTCCGAGTGCGGCATGGGCGACACCCGCTTCATCTGCACCGACGCCGGTCAGGACACGATCGTCTACCTCGCCGTCTACACCTCGCTGGTCGCCGCGCTGGCCGGCACCTGGGGCGCCTTCTCCCAGCGCGTGCTCGGCCGCGTGGTGTGGGGCGCCGCGCTCGTGGCGCTCGGCATCGCCTGGCTGATCAACCTGCTGATCATCGGCGGGTAGCGCGCGTCACGCGGTGGCGGGGACGACGGTCGCCCCCGCCGCGGGCCCCGTGGCCACCCGTACGGCACGGCAGGTGCCGGAGGCGGCCAGGGCCTTCGCGACGGCGGCCGCCGCCTCCGCGTCCTCGGCGAGAAAGGCGCAGGTCGGGCCCGAGCCGGACACCAGCGCGGCGAGCGCGCCCGCGTCGGTGCCCGCGCGCAGCGTGTCGGCCAGGGCGGGCCGCAGCGACAGCGCGGCGGCCTGGAGGTCGTTGGTCACGGCGGCGGCGAGCGCGCTCGCGTCCGCGGTGCGCAGCGCCTCCAGGAGCGCCGCGGACGGCTCGGGGTCCGGTACGTCGTCCACCGTGGCCCCCTGGCCGTCGGCGGCGCGCAGCCGGTCGCACTCGCGGTAGACGGCGGGGGTGGACAGGCCGCCCTCGGCGACGGCGAACGCCCAGTGGAACGTGGAGCCGGTCTCCAGCGGGGTCAGCAGCTCACCCCGCCCGCGGCCCAGGGCCGCGCCGCCCACCAGGCTGAACGGCACGTCGCTGCCCAGCTCGGCGCAGATCTCCAGCAGCTCGGCGTGCGACGCCGCCGTCCCCCACAGCGCGTCGCACGCCACCAGCGCCCCGGCGGCGTCCGCGCTGCCGCCCGCCATGCCGCCCGCGACGGGGATGTCCTTGGCGATGTGCAGATGGACCCGCGGCTCGACGCCGTGGCGCGCGGCCAGCGCGAGGGCGGCGCGGGTGGCGAGGTTGGTGCGGTCCAGCGGCACGTGGTGCGCGTCCGCGCCGGAGACGGTGATCCGCAGCTCGTCGGCCGGGGTGGCCGTCACCTCGTCGTACAGCCCCACGGCCAGGAAGACATTCGCCAGGTCGTGGAAGCCGTCCGGCCTGAGGCCGCCCACCGCGAGCTGGACATTGACCTTCGCGGGCACGCGGGCGGTCACGGATCGGGTCACGGCTGGTTTCTCCTCGGCGGGTCCGGCTACGACGGCGCCCCCATTGTCGCGCCTGCGGCGAGCCCGTCCCCTACCCGCCCCTTCCCGAACCATGGGGCTCCGCCCCCTGGACCCCGGAGGCGTCCGGGGCGACCGAGAACCCGAATCCGAACTCCGGGCCGCACCCCGGCGGACGGTTCGGGGGCAGGACCCCGGGACCGCACCCCCGCAGGGGCGTGGCGCGGCCCCCTGCGGGGCCGGGACGCAGCCCGCAGTGCTCGGGGCACAACCCCCGGCCCGGCGGGGGGCGGGGCACCGGGCCGGGGCGCCGCCCCGCGGGGGCAGCAGGGGCCGGGCACAGCCCCGGCGGGTCCGGGGCGCAGCGCCCGGGAGGGAATCCGGGGCACGACTCAGCGGGTCCGGGCGCAGCCTCCGGTGCCCCGGGCACCACCCCGAGCGGGGCCGCGGCGCCAGGCCGGGGGACCCGACAGGGGCGGGGCCGGGGCAGGGAGGCCCGGCAGGGGCCGGGGCCGGGGCCGGGGGGTGGCTCGCCGGGCTGGGTGCGCCACCCCGTGCGCGGGCCCCGGGGCACAGCCCCGGCAGCGGGGTCCGGGGCGCAGACCGGGGATCGGGGAGGGGCGGGGTGGGGGAATTACGCCGCCGCCGGGCCCCGCTCCGCGATCGCCGCGAACTGCTCGACCGTGAGGGCCTCGCCCCGGGCCTGGGGGGATACGCCGGCCGATGTGAGGGCGGCCTCGGCCGCCGCCGCGGAGCCGGCCCAGCCCGCGAGGGCCGCGCGGAGCGTCTTGCGGCGCTGCGCGAAGGCCGCGTCGATCACCGCGAAGACCTGCTCCTTGGTGGCGGTGGTGCGCGGCGCGGGGCGGCGGACGAGGGAGACGAGGCCGGAGTCGACGTTCGGCGCGGGCCAGAAGACGTTGCGGCCGATCGCCCCGGCGCGCTTGACGTCCGCGTACCAGGCGGCCTTGACCGACGGCACGCCGTACACCTTGGAGCCGGGCGCCGCCGCCAGCCGGTCGGCGACCTCCGCCTGGACCATGACGAGGGTCCGCTCGATGGTGGGGAAGCGGTCGAGCATGTGCAGCAGCACCGGGACCGCGACGTTGTACGGGAGGTTGGCGACCAGCGCGGTGGGCGCGGGGCCGGGCAGCTCCGTGACGCGCAGGGCGTCGGAGTGGACGAGCGCGAAGCGGTCCGCGCGGCCGGGCAGCCGGGCCTGGACGGTCGCGGGGAGCGCGGCCGCGAGGACGTCGTCGATCTCGACGGCCGTGACCCGGTCCGCGGCCTCCAGCAGGGCCAGGGTCAGCGAGCCGAGCCCGGGGCCGACCTCGACGACCACGTCGTCGGGCCGGACGTCGGCGGTCCGGACGATCCGGCGGACGGTGTTGGCGTCGATGACGAAGTTCTGACCGCGCTGTTTGGTGGGGCGCACGCCGAGCCGGGCGGCCAGTTCGCGGATGTCGGCGGGGCCGAGCAGGACATCGGAGTGGGTGGAGCTCACCGGTGAAGCTTACGGCCCCTTGCGGGGGCTATTGGTTCAGCCGCTGGCCGCACTGCGGCCAGGGGCTTGCGCCCCGCTGGACGTACAGCTTCTTCGCGCGGTAGGTCTGCTCGTCCGCGGGCGCGTTCTGCGGGCTCCCCTGCCCGCCCAGGTCGTGCCAGGTGCCCTGGTCGAGCTGGTAGAGCCCGCCGTAGCGGCCCGTGCCGTCGACCGCGTCCGCCCGGCCGCCGGACTCGCAGCGCGCCATGGCCTGCCAGTTCAGCCCCTCCGCGCCGGCCACGGACTGCGGCAGCCGGGGCTTGGTGCCGACGCGGACGACGCGCGCCACGGGCTCCCGCACCACGCGGGTCTTCAGCTTCCGGGGCCGCTGCCGGACGCCGTTGACGGTGCGCACCAGGTAGGTGGTCCGCTCGAGGCCGGGCTCGCCCGCTACGGCCACCAGCTCGGCGCCCTGGAGGACGGTGGGGTCCGCGCGCCGGACGGTCGGGAAGGGGATGTCCCGTTCGCGTACCTCCTCGCGGCCGCTGATCCGCATGACCGAGACGGTCTGCCCGTCGCGCGGAAAGCTCTCCAGGGCCACGGAGGTGGTGTCCTGGCCGCGGAGGGCGATCGCGGTCTCCGCGAGGGCGTCGGCGACGGTGGCCGCGTTGGTGCGGACGGTGTGCTCGCGCCCGTCGGCCATGAAGGTGACGGTGCGTTCGGTCCGTACGTCCAGGTCCAGGCCGCGCCGCGAGATCGCGGCGGAGCGCGACGCGGACAGATGGGCGCCCTCGGCGCGCACCCCGAGCTGGCGCAGCGCGCCGTCCACGGTGCCGGCCGTGGTCCACACCCGGCGGCGCTCGCCGTCGAGGGTGAGGGTGACCGGGCGGCCGTAGCGGACGGCGATCCGGTCGCCGCTGACGAGGTCCTGCCCGGGCTCGGGGGCGACGAGGTCGTGGGCGCCGATCTCCACGCCCTCGTCGGCGAGCAGCTCCTCGACGTCCTCGGCGTAGGTGTGCAGGGTGCGGGGGCGGCCGTCGACGCTGAGCCGTACCGCCTTGTCCTGGGCCACGAAGGCGGAGGTGCCGCCCGCCAGCGCGGCGACGACCAGCGCCTGGGGCAGCAGCCGGCGCAGCTGCTCGGGCCGGGCGGCCCGCTGCCTGCGGCGCCCGGCCCGGCGGGCGGCGGCCCGGCCGCCCGCGCCGCGGTGGCCGCCCGCGGCCCGGCGGCGGCCTCCCTGCGTACGGCTCACGACAACACTCCGGAAACACTCCACAAGTCCACTGGTCAGGGCATGAGTTCCGGGACTGTAGCGGAGCCGCGACGACTCTCCAAAGCGGTACGATTACTGTACGTGACGCCCTTCCCCGGGCTCTCCGGCCCCGGAAACCGGCGCGCGATAGCCGAAAACCCGCGCGGTATTGGCCGCGACGGCGGCCGCGAGGGTGTCCTCGGGGACGCCCTTGACCTCCGCCATGGCCCGCAGGGTGAGCGGAATGAGGTACGGGGCGTTAGGCCGTCCGCGGTACGGGGCCGGGGTGAGGAAGGGCGCGTCGGTCTCCACCAGCAGCAGGTCGAGCGGGGCGACGGCGAGGGCCTTGCGCAGCGGGGTGGCGTTCTTGAAGGTGACGTTGCCCGCGAAGGACATGTAGTAGCCATGGGCCGCGCAGATCTTCGCCATGGCGGCGTCGCCGGAGTAGCAGTGGAAGACGACGGTCTCGGGCGGGCCCTCCTCGGCCAGCACCCGCAGCACGTCCTCGTGCGCCTCCCGGTCGTGGATGACCAGCGCCTTGCCGTACCGCTTGGCGATGGCGATGTGACCGCGGAAGGACCGTTCCTGGGCGGCGATGCCCTCGGGGCCGGTGCGGAAGTAGTCGAGGCCGGTCTCGCCGACGCCCCGCACCTGCGGCAGCGCGGCGAGGGCCGCGATCTCCTCGAGGGCGGCGTCCAGGGCCGCCTCGCCGCCGGGCTCCCGCGCGCCCTGCCGGGACCGGCCGTCGCGGGGGGCCTGGGGGGCTTGCCCCCCAGAAGGAGGGGTCCCGTGGACGATGCGCGGCGCCTCGTTGGGGTGCAGGGCCACGGTGGCCCATACGTTCTCGTGGGCCTCGGCCGTCTCCGCCGCCCAGCGCGACCCGGCGAGGTCGCAGCCCACCTGGATGAGGGTGGTCACGCCGACCGAGGCGGCCTTGGCCAGTGCCTCCTCGACGGTGCCGGACTGCATGTCCAGGTGGGTGTGCGAATCGGCGACCGGCACCCGCAGCGGCTCGGGGAGCGGCGGCGGGGCGTCCTTTTCCTTTTGTGCGCTTTGTGCACTGTTCTTGGTGGCGTTGCCGCCGGGGGTCGTTGTGTTCTGCGCCATGAGCGCGATTCTATGAATGCTCGGGGGAGCCAGGAAAATCCGGAAATCCGGGGGAATCCAAAGAATCGCGCCCCGGAGGCGCTCATTCGAATATGGTCCGGCTCATATGCGTGTGACCGGACTCACCACCGGCGATTCACTTCCGGTGATTCTGGAACGGGTGCAGCAGATCCGACAGATGCCAGTGGTGCCCACGGCGCTGCCGCTCCTCCCGTGGGGCCTGCGCGGCCGACGCGCCGTCGGACGCCTCGCCGTCCGCGCCGGCCGCCCGCCGGCCGCGCCGCCGGGGCTGCCCGGTCAGGCTCCGCAGGGCCGTCGACACCTGGCCCGACCTCATGATGCGCACGAGGTCGGCGCCGCAGTTGTGGCAGTTGGGGCTGGTCAGCGGGGACCGTACGCGCAGGCCGTCGGTGAAGTAGACGACAAACGCCCTCCCCTCGGCGTCCACGTGGTGCTCGATGTCGTACGACTGCTCCCAGCCGTGCCCGCACTTCATGCACGCGAAGGCGTACGCCTCATGGGCGACCTCCCCGTCCGTCGCGTCGGTGGTGGTGTGGGCTATCGGGCGAACGCCGCTCGAGGTACCCGCAATTTCGCTCATGGCAACTCCTCTTGTCCGCAGGACAAGTCTTCCGGGACTGGACGTCCCACCTCTAGTGGACGCCTTTAAGAGCCCGAGCGCAGCTGCCCTTCCACCTCTTGAATGAGATTTGGCGGCCGGATGCCCCAAAGCCCCCGCCACCCGGCCTAACCTTTGCTTTTCAGCCTTTCCCTTTACCTTCGCCGGGATCCGATCGTGCCGCGTTCTTTGCCGCCACGACGGCGTCGAACACATCCCTCTTGGGCACCCCGGCCTCCTGCGCGACCGCCGCGATGGCCTCCTTGCGGCGCTCCCCGGCCTCCTCGCGGACCGCGACCCGGCGGGCCAGCTCGGCCGGATCGGCCTCGTCAGGACCCGCCTCGGCGGCGCCCTCGACCACCACCGTGATCTCGCCGCGTACGCCCTCGGCCGCCCAGGCCGCCAGCTCCTTCAGCGGGCCGCGCCTGACCTCCTCGTAGGTCTTGGTCAGCTCGCGGCACACGGCGGCCCGCCGGTCCGCGCCGAACACCTCGGCCATGGCGGCCAGCGTGGCGTCCAGGCGGTGCGGGGCCTCGAAGTACACCAGCGTGCGGCGCTCGGCCGCGACCTCGCGCAGCCGCCCCAGCCGCTCGCCCGGCTTGCGCGGCAGAAAGCCCTCGAAGCAGAAGCGGTCCACCGGCAGCCCGGAGAGCGCGAGCGCGGTGAGCACGGCGGAGGGCCCGGGCACCGCGGTGACCGTGATGCCCTGCTCGACGGCGGCGGCGACCAGGCGGAAGCCGGGGTCGGAGACGGAGGGCATGCCCGCGTCGGTGACCAGCAGCACCCGCGCGCCGCCCGCCAGCGCCTCCACCAGTTCGGGCGTACGGGCCGCCTCGTTGCCCTCGAAGTAGGACACCACCCGGCCGCGCGGCTGCACGTCCAGCGCCTGGGTGAGGCGGCGCAGCCGCCGGGTGTCCTCGGCGGCCACCACGTCGGCGGCCGCGAGCTCGGCGACCAGCCGCGGGGGCGCGTCCCGCGTGTCGCCGATGGGGGTCCCTGCCAGTACCAGCGTTCCTGTCACGCGTTCCATCCTCGCAGCCCGCCCGCCGGGCCCCGGAAAACTTGACGGCGAACCCCGACCGCAGCCCCGTCCGCGGCCCCGTCGTCAGGCCCCGCGTCCCCGGCCGGACGACTTGGCTCGCCACTCCCACAGTCCCCTTCCCTACGATGGGCCGGGTGACGAGTGACACCGCGACCCACGCCCAGCCGGGCCGAGCCGCCGGCCAGCATCCGCCTGCCTGGCAGCGGCGGCTGCGCCGCTTCGGATACGCGGGCCGTCCGCGGTCGGACGTACGGGAGCGGCTGGTGCCCCCATACGCACAGCCGGGGACGCGGCTGTGGGAGGCCCTGGGCGCGGCCCCGCCGGCGGCGGCGCGGATCGCCCGCTGGACCGGCTGGGGCGGTCCGCTGCTGGTCGCGCTGTTCGCCGGGCTGCTGCGTTTCTGGCGCCTCGACAGCCCGCGCAAGGTCATATTCGACGAGACGTACTACGCCAAGGACGCCTGGGCCCTGCTCCGGCTCGGCTACGAGGGCACCTGGCCGAAAAACGCCAACGCCAAGATCATCGGGGATCCCCAGCAGATCCCGCTGAGCGACGCCGCCGGGTATGTCGTCCACCCGCCGGTGGGCAAGTGGGTCATCGCGGTCGGCGAGCAGCTCTTCGGCCTGACGCCCTTCGGCTGGCGGTTCATGGTCGCCCTGCTCGGCACGGCGTCGGTGCTCATGCTGTGCCGGATCGGACGGCGGCTGTTCCGGTCCACCTTCCTGGGGTGCCTGGCGGGCGTGCTGCTGGCGGTGGACGGCCTGCACTTCGTGATGAGCCGCACCGCGCTGCTCGACCTCGTCGTCATGTTCTTCGTGCTGGCCGCCTTCGGCTGTCTGCTGGTCGACCGCGACCAGGCACGGGCGCGGCTCGCCGCCGCCCTGCCGGTCGACCCCGACGGCACCGCCCGCCCCGACGCGGAGGTCGCGGCGCGGCTGAAGCTGGGCCTGCGGCCGTGGCGGATCGCGGCCGGGGTGTGCCTGGGGCTCGCGGCCGGCACCAAGTGGAACGGCCTGTACGTGCTGGCGGCCTTCGGTGTGATGACGGTCCTGTGGGACATGGGCGCCCGCCGCACGGCCGGCGCGCGCAAGCCCTTCCGCTCGGTGCTGCGCCGCGACACCCTGTGGGCCTTCCTGGCGACCGTCCCTGTGGCGCTGGTCACCTACCTCGCCACCTGGTGGGGCTGGTTCACCTCCACCGGCCGCTACAGCCCCAAGACCGGCTGGACCCGCAGCGGCTACTTCCGGCACTGGGCCGAGACGCCGAAGTCGCAGGGCGGCGGCGGCTACAGCGACCACGACTTCTGGGCCTGGCTGAACCCGCTGCGCAGCCTGTGGCACTACGAGACCGAGGTCTACAAGTTCCACGTGGGCCTGCACGACCCGCACATCTACCAGTCCAACCCGTGGAGCTGGCTGGTCCAGTCCCGCCCGGTCTCCTACTTCTACGAGTCCCCGTCCGCCGGGGAGGCCGGCTGCCCCAAGGACGCGACCGAGAAGTGCGCGCGCGAGGTGCTGGCGCTGGGCACCCCGCTGCTGTGGTGGGCGGCCTGCTTCGCGGTGGCGTATCTGCTGTTCCGCTGGGCGCTGCGGCGGGACTGGCGGGCGGGCGCGATCCTGTGCGGCCTGGCCGCGGGCTATCTGCCGTGGTTCCTGTACCAGGAGCGCACGATCTTCTCTTTCTACGCCGTGGTCTTCGTGCCGTTCCTGTGCCTGGCGGTGGCGATGATGGTCGGCGCGATCCTGGGGCCGCCGGGAGCGACGGAGAACCGGCGGGTGATCGGCACGGTCGGCGCGGGTGTGCTGGTGCTGCTCATCATCTGGAATTTCATCTACTTCTTCCCCCTCTACACAGGTCAGACGCTGCCGATGGACCAATGGCGGGCCAGAATCTGGCTCGACACCTGGATCTGACGGGCCAGTCGGGGGCCGGGGCCGCGTCCGCGATGCCGGTAGAGTGCCCCGGACCACGCCCGCCATCGAGCGGTGGAGGGCTTCGAAGGACTGTGGGGGTTCTGCAATGCGGAGTGGCGCGAGAGCCGCGGTCATCGGTGCGGTGTTCGCCGCCATGGTCGGGGTCGCCGGTTGCGGCAGCGGTGAGAGCGGCTCGACCGGTTCGAAGGAGGGCGCGGACACCGGGGCCGGGGACGAGAAGCCGGTGGTCAAGAAGGTGAAGACCGGCCCGCCCAGCGCGGCCGAGGTCAAGACCACGGCCGAGGACTTCCTGGCCGCCTGGTCCGCCGGACAGACCGCGAAGGCCGCCGCCCTCACGGACGACGACAAGGCCGCCACCGCCGCGCTCACCGCCTACCGTGACAAGGCCCACATCGGAAAGGTGACGCTGGCCGCGGGGCAGCGCACCGACCGTACGGTGCCGTTCACGGTCAACGCCCAGATCTCCTACGGCGGGCGGCAGGTCCCCTGGACGTATGAATCCGCGCTCACCGTGACCCGCGACACCACCACCGGGGCGGCGGTCGTCGACTGGAAACCCTCGGTGGTGCACCCGAAGCTGGGGGCCGGGGACGCCCTCAAGACGGGCCCGGCCGGCACGCCCCCGATCAAGGCCGTCGACCGCGACGGCGCCGAGCTGACGGCCGCCGACCACCCGACGCTCAAGGCGATCCTGGACGGCCTGCGGGAGCGGTACGGCAAGAAGGCCGGCGGCACGCCGGGCGTGGAGACCTGGATCTCCCGCGCCAAGGGCTCCAAGTCCGCCGACGAGACGCTGAAGGTGCTCTCCAAGGGCAAGGCCGGCACGCTCCACACGACGATCGACGCGAAGCTTCAGGCCACGGCGGAGCAGGCGGTGAACAAGCGGCCCAAGGCCTCGGTGGTGGCGGTCAAGCCGAGCACCGGCGAGGTGCTCGCGGTCGCCAACTCCCCCGCCCAGGGGTTCAACACCGCCTTCCAGGGGTCGTACGCGCCGGGCTCGACCATGAAGGTCATCACCTCGGCGCTGCTGATCGACAAGGGCCTCGCGGGCTACGGCAAGCCGCACCCGTGCCCGAAGTACTTCTCGTACGGCGGCTGGAAGTTCCAGAACGACAAAAAGTTCGAGATCAAGGGCGGCCGGTTCGAGCAGAGCTTCGCCCGCTCCTGCAACACGGCCTTCATCAGCCAGGCCCCCGAGCTGGCCGACGACGACCTCACCAAGGAGGCCCGGGACGTCTTCGGCATCGGGCTGAACTGGCAGACCGGCATCGCCTCCTTCGACGGCGCGGTGCCGGTGCAGACCGCCGCCTCCAAGGGCGCCTCGCTGATCGGGCAGGGCGGGGTGCGGATGAACCCGCTCAACATGGCGTCGGTCTCGGCGACCGTCGCCAGCGGCACCTTCCGCCAGCCCTACCTGGTCTCCCCCTCGCTGGACAACCGGACCCTGGCCAAGGCCCCCCGCGCCCTGAAGCCGGGCACCCGGCAGCAGCTCAAGAGCCTGATGAAGCTGACCGCCACCGCGGGCACCGCCGCCCAGGCGATGTCCGGGATGAGCGGTGACTTCGGCGCCAAGACCGGCTCGGCCGAGGTCGACGGACAGAAGGAGCCCAACGGCTGGTTCACCGCCTACAGCGGCGACCTCGCGGCGGCGGCCGTGGTCCCGGCGGGCGGCCACGGCGGTGACTCCGCGGGGCCGATCGTGGCCTCGGTGCTGCGCGCGGGCTGAGACCGCAACGGACGACCGGACGCGGCGTCGGCAGGGCCTTCGGGCCCGTGTCGGCGCCGCGTCGGCGTTTGCCCGGGGGTGTCCGGCGCGTGTCGGTGGTGCGTCGGTGGTGCGTCGGCGGCCCGGACCAGCATCGGGGCTGTCCGATCACCACTGATGGGGAGTCACCATGCGCCACGAGAAGCGTCGCCAGAGCGTGCTGATCTCGGGGGCCGGCATCGCCGGGCCCGCGCTCGCCTACTGGCTGGACCGGTACGGGTACGAGGTCACCGTCGTCGAGCAGTTCGCCGGGCCGCGTCCCGGCGGGCACGCGGTCGACGTCCGCGGCCCCGCGCTCGAGGTGGCCCGCCGCATGGGCGTCCTGGACCGGATCCGCGACCGCCGCACCGGACTGCGCGGGATGTCGGCGGTCGACGCCGAGGGCCGGGAGCTGTTCCGCACCACCGAGCGCACCCTCAGCGGCGGCGACCTCGACAGCCCCGACATCGAGATCCTGCGCGACGAACTCGCCGCGATCGTCACCGACGCGGGCGGCGCCGGGATCGAGTACGTCCACGGCGACTCCATCGACCGGCTGGAGCAGGACGCGGAGGCGGTGCGGGTCGTCTTCCGCGGCGGGGCGCGGCGCGCCTTCGACCTGGTCGTGGGCGCCGACGGGGTGCACTCCCACACCCGCGGGCTGGTCTTCGGACCCGAGGAGGACTTTCTCCACCACCTCGGGACCTCCACGGCCGTGTGGACGGCGCCCAACTACCTGGACCTGGACCGCTGGCAGATCGTCCACCGGATGCCGGGCAGGCTGTGGGGCGCGCTCGTGATGAGCGTGCGCTGCAACCAAGAGGTCCGCGTCCACGTCGGCTTCGACTGGGACAAGCCCCCGGCCGAGTCCGTGGCCCGCGACCCGCGGGAGCAGAAGCGCCTGATCGCCGGGCAGTTCGAGGGGTCCGGGTGGGAGCTGCCGCGGCTGCTGGAGTACATGTGGGGCGCCCCGGACTTCCACTACGACTCCATGGCCCAGATCCGCATGGACTCCTGGTCCCTCGGCCGGGTGGCGCTGCTCGGCGACGCGGGCTACTGCGGCTCGCCCTTGTCCGGCCAGGGCACCAGCATGGCCCTGGTCGGCGCGTACGTCCTGGCGGGCGAGCTCAGGGCCGCGGACGGCGACCACGAGGCCGCGTTCGCGGCGTACGAGCGGGAACTGCGCGCGTACGTGACCGCCAACCAGGACCTCGCGCTGACCAACAAGGCCGTGATGGACGCCCGGGACGCGGCGGAGCTGGGCGAGGCGGAGGCGCGGGAGTTCGCCGACGAGCTCGGGGCGGGCGAGGACGTCACCAACTCCTACGCGGTCAGGGACTACTGACGGTACGGACGGTCCAGCCACCCCGGCCTCCCTTGGGTTGAGGCAGAATATGAGACCGTCGTCACTCAAGGGGGGCTCGTTGCGGATCGACGTTGACGTGTGCGGTGATGTGCGGGGAGCGCGGCGGCCGGGCGCCGCCCAGGCGCCCGCCGGAGCGGAAGAGGGGCGGCGGCCGTGACACTCCTGCCCGCCGCGGGCGCCTCACGGGCGGTGCTCATCGGCACCAGCCGCTACGACCACCTGGAGCAGCTCCCGCAGGTGGCGCACAATCTCCGCGCGCTGGCCGCCACCCTGTGCGCCCCGCAGTCCTGGGGGCTGGCCGCCGAACACTGCACCGTGATCGAGAACCCCCAGGACGCGGTCGAGGTCCTGGACGCCGTCCGGGCCGCGGCCGAGGAGGCCACCGACACGCTGCTGGTGTACTTCGCGGGCCACGGCCTGGTGGAGCCGCGCCGCGGGGAGCTGGTGCTCAGCCTCGCCGGGTCGCTGCGGCAGCGGTCCTACACGGGGCTGCCGTACGGCACGCTGCGCGATGTCATGTCCGACGGCCCGGCGGGCCGGCGGGTGATGCTGCTCGACTGCTGCCTCAGCGGTGAGACGCCCGGCTACGTCGACGGCGTCGAGGCGGTCATGGAACGCGCCGCGGTCGACGGCGCCTGTCTGCTGGCCGCCGTCCCCGACAGCAGCTTCGCGTTCGCCCCGCCCGGCGAGACCCACACCGCCTTCACCGGCGAGCTGCTCAGGCTGCTGGGCGACGGGGTGCCGGGCGGGCCGGAGCTGCTCGACCTGGACACGGTCTACGGGCAGGTGTACGCGGCGCTGGGCGCGAAGGGGCGCCCGCTGCCGCACAGGCGCGACCGCCGCGGCATGGCGGGCGGCCTGGCCCTGGCGCGCAACGCGGCCCCCGCCCAGCCCGTCTACGGCCCGACGCCCCCGTCGTACGCGCCCGCCGGCGCTCCCCCGCCGCCGTCCGCCCCGCCCCCGCCACCGCCCGGCTGGCCCCCGGCGGCCGCCCCGGTCCCCGGCGGCGGCGGGCCGGGAAACCGCCGGATCCTGGTGCGCTCCGCGGTGGCGGCGGTGGTCGTCGGCGGCCTGCTGGCCGCCGGCATCCCGCTGGTGAACGGCTGGCTGGAGGACGACTCCCCCAAGAAGGACGACGCGAAGCCGTCGCCGACGGCCACGGGCTCCCCGAAGCCCCTCCCGGGCCCGGTGTACAACGCCGCGACCAAGAGCGTCGTCAACCCGTCGAAGGCCAGGGGCGGCACGCTGAAGTTCGTCGGCAGGAACGACGCCGACTACTGGGATCCGCAGCGCACCTATTACGGATACGCCTGGAACTTCTCCCGCTACTTCACCCGCCAGCTGGTCACCTACGCCCCCAAGCCCGACAAGGGCGGCACCGAGCTGGTCCCGGACCTCGCGGCGAGCAGGGCCGAGGTGAGCGACGACGGCAAGACGTACACCTACACCCTGCGCTCCGGGCTCACCTGGGAAGACGGCTCGGGTATCACCTCCGAGGACATCAAATACGGCATCGAGCGGGCCTGGGCCACCGATGTACTCCCCGGCGGCCCGAGCTATCTCCGGCAGGTCCTCGACCCCGACGGAAAGTACAAGGGCCCCTACAAGGACGACAAGGGCCTCGAAACCATCGAAACCCCTGACGCGAAAACCATCGTCTTCCATCTGGCCGAGCCGAACAGCGACTTCGAGCAGATGCTGGCGATGCCGACCGGCTCACCCGTGCCGAGTGCGAAGGACACCAAGGCCAAGTACACGGAGCGCCCGTTCTCCTCCGGGCCGTACAAGTTCGGCTCGTACAAGCCGGGCGCGTCGCTGGAGCTGGTCCGCAACGGGGAATGGAACCAGACCTCCGACCCGGTCCGCACCGCCCTGCCCGACCGGATCACGGTCGACATCGTCCCGGACGACAACGCCAGGAGCCAGCGGCTCCTCGCGGGCAGCTACGACCTGGACCTCGAACCGGCCTCGCTCTCCAAGGCGGCCATCGCCAAGGCCCAGACCAGCACGTTCAAGGACCGCCTGGACGACCCGTACACCTGGGGCATCCGCTATCTGGCCCTGCCACGGACCGTCAAACCGCTGAACAACATCCACTGCCGCAAGGCGATCGTCTACGCCACGGACCGGCGGTCCGTGCAGACAGCCCTCGGCGGCCCCGCCACCGGTGAGATCGCCACGAACATGCTCCCGCCGGGCATCGAGGGGGCGAACCCCACCGACGATCCGTACGGCGTCCTGAAAAACGGCGGAAGGCCCGATGCCGCCGAGGCGAAGAAGGAGCTGGCGGCCTGCGGCAAGCCGGGCGGCTTCCGGACCACCATCCCGGTGCGCGCCAGCAGCCCTGACGACCTCTCCGCCGCCGAGGCGCTCCAGCAGTCGCTGTCGTCCGTCGGGATCACGATCACCATCGAGCGGATCGAACTCAGCAACTACTACACGGCCGTGGGCACGCCCTCGACCGTCAAGAAGAGGGGCTACGGCATCATCCTCGGGCGCTGGCTGCCCGACTTCCCGTCCGGCCAGGGATTTCTCCAGCCCCTGGTCGACGGCCGCTTCATCCCGAGCTCGGGCAATGTCAACCTCGCCCAGCTGGATGACGAATCCATCAACGGCCTCTTCGACAAGGCGATCGCCGAGCAGGACCGCAAGGAGATCAGGGACACCTACCGTCAGATCAACCGGAGGGTCTCCGACGCCGCCGGCTATGTCCCCCTGGTCTTCCAGAAGAACTACACCTGGCGCGGCTCCCGGCTGACCAACGTCTACACCAGCCACATCTATGCGGGCAGTTACGACTTCGCGTCGCTGGGGGTCGCGCGTTAGCCCCGTCACTCCCCCGTGAAGGCGTCCCACAGGCCCAGGTTGCTGGTCAGCAGGCCGCCGTCCACGGGGAGGGTGACGCCGGTGATCCAGGCGGCGTCGGTGGAGGCCAGGAAGGTGATGGCGGCGGCGATGTCCGCGGGTTCGCCGACGCGGCCCAGGGGGTAGACGCGGGCGGCGCGGTCGAGGACGTCCTCCCGGCCGTCCCAGTTGGGGGTGCGGACGGTGCCGGGGGCGACGAGGTTGACGCGGACGCCGCGGCGGGCGGCGTGCCCGGCGAGGGTACGGGTGAGGCTGGCCAGGCCCGCCTTGGCGGCGCTGTAGGCGTGGTTGCCGAAGTCCTGCTCGCCGTTGACCGAGCCGACGTTGACGATCGCGCCCCGGCCGCCCGCCGCCGCCAGGTGGGGCAGCGCGGCGCGGGCGCAGCGGAAGGCGCCGGTGAGGGTGATGTCGAGGTCCTGGTGCCACCCGTCGTCCGGCTGGTCCTCGAACAGCGGGGTGTCGGGGGTGCAGGACAGGGCGTTGTTGACGAGTACGTCGAGCGCCCCGAAGCGCTCCACGGCGTGCGCGACGGCGGCCTCCACCGCCGTACGGTCGGCGACGTCGCAGGCCAGCGACTCGGCCTCGGCTCCGTCGGCCCGTATCGCCGCGGCCGCCTTCGCGGCCCGCTCGCCGTCGAGATCGGTGATCAGCACCCGGGCGCCCTCGGCGGCGAAGCGGCGGGCGGTGGCCTCGCCGATGCCGCGGCCCGCTCCGGTGAGTACGACCGAATAGCCCTCGAACCGCCGCAACTTCCGCTCCTTCCGCCGAGCACCTCGACGCGCCCCGCCCGGTGGCGGGGCGCCGTCATGGTCACTGCCCGGCCGGGGGCGTGCGCAGTCATCCCGGTGGCGCCGGGGGCGGCGCCGGGCGCTCGGGGCGGCTCGCCCTGACCCGTTCCAGCGCGGCCAGCAGATCGGCCTGGCCGACCCGCCCCCGCCCCGTCAGCAGCGCCTCCGCCGCCGCGTCGATCACCGCGCGGCGGATGTCCCGCCCGGTGACCTCGCCGACCGCGGCGAGCGCCTCCGGGGAGACGTCGCCGGCCTGGGGCAGCGTCCCGGGCAGATGGCGGCGCCAGATCGCGGCGCGGGCCGCCTCGTCGGGGCGCGGGAAGCGGACGTGCCAGACGCGGCTGTCGAAGGCGGTGTCGTAGCTGGACACCAGGTTGGTGGCGAACACCGCGAGCCCCTCGAACCGGTCGAGCGCGGTGAGCAGTTCGCTGCGCATGGCGTTCACCGCGTGCTCGGAGCCGTGGCCGGCGGTCTCGAAGCGGGCGGACATCAACCCGTCCGCCTCGTCGAGGAAGAGCACCGCGCCCTGGGCCGCGGCGGCGTGGAAGAGCGCGTCCAGGTTCTTGGGGCCCTCCCCGTGGTACTTGCTCTCCAGCTGCGAGGCGCGGGCGGCGAGCAGGGGGCGGCCCAGGCGGTCCGCGATGGCGTGGGCGGCCATCGTCTTGCCCGTGCCGGGCGGGCCTTCGAGGTTCACCGCCGAGCTGGGGTGCGGCTGGATGGTCCGCAGCCCCCAGTCGTCGAACAGGGTCCGGCGCCGCTCCACGATGTGGATCGCGCGCAGCAGTTGCTCCATCGTCCGGCCGGGGAGCACCAGCCGGTCGAAGGTGTACAGCGGGGCGCCGGCCGTGAAGTCCTGCGCGCGCTCCGCCACCGAGGGGCTGTCCGCCGCCACCGCCTCCGTCCTGGTCTGTGCGGGTGGCCGGTTGGTGACGGTGACGGTGAGCGGCTCCGGTCCGTGGTGGCCGCCGAAGGCGTCCACGGCGGCGATCAGCCGGCTGCGCAGCAGGGCCGCCTCGACCTCGTCGGTGCCGCCGGGGATGCCGCTGACCGCGAAGGCGGGGCGCGGCGTCGGCCCGCCGGGCCATCCGGGGTGGCTCTCGGGCCTGCTGTTCCACTTCACTGCGGTCCTCCTCTCGCCGCGTGGACGGCGGTGGTCGGCATGTGGTCGGCGGTCAGCCCCACACGGCGACCTGGTGCGTCCGGTGGGCGCCGCGCACCCGCTCGTCGGCCCGCTCGCCCTTGACGCGGCGGCTCTCCACGAACTGCTCGCGAGCGGTGTCGAACACGCCCTGGATGTAGCTGACCTTGCCGTCGCGGATGGACTCCGCGACGGTGACGCAGCGCAGGTCGGTGTCGAGCTGGAGCCGTTCGCTGCGGGCCCGGAACCAGTCGGCGAGGTATTCGATGGTCACGATCACGACGTAGACCACCGCGACGGCGCCCAGCCCGCCGAGCCCGAGGAGGACGGTCGCCAGCAGACTCAGCACGGTCACGCCCCTCCCTGGAAGACGATCAGGTCCGCGTCGCCGAAGGCGGCCGCCAGCTCCTCGTCCAGGCGCTGGGCCCGGCAGACCCAGACCGGCGCCTCGGCCTGCTCGGCGCGGTGCAGCGGGGTGCCGTCGGCGTCCAGGTAGAAGGTCTGGACGAGGTATTCGCGGCCCCTGCGCCGCCGGAGCACCGCGCCCCCCGCCGCCTCCGGCACCGTGGCGCGGTTGCGCACCAGGAAGGCCACCACGTCGGAGTAGCCGAGGACCGGGTGGCGCGGCAGCCGCTTGGCGACGAGGCCGCTCCTGGCCTCGTCGACCTGGTCGCCCAGTTCCACGAGCCGGACGATCCGGCGGAGCATCCGGTCGGCGGTGTCCAGCAGCCGGTCGCCCTGCGCCGCCGCGCCTGTCACCCCGCCCGCGGCCGCGCCCGCCGCCCCGACCGCGGCCCCGCCCGGCACCGCGCCCGTCAGCCCGCTGGGCGCCCTGCTCGTCGTCCCGCGCCTCACCTCGCGCGGCGTCCCCCGGACCGCCTGATCGTCGGACATGTGTGTCTCCCCCCGGCTCCCCGGACCCCCGCACCCCGCGGGGGCCTGTCTCGATGCTCCTCGCCGCGCCTGTCACTCTTCGTCCCCCGGGAGGGCGGGTAATCGCGCCCTCCCTTGTCGTCCTCCGATACGACAGAGCCCGGCTCGGATGGGACGGAATCCGACGCGCCGCACCGGGCCGGCCGGGCCGGTCACCGCTCGGCCGTGAGCCTCCGGGGCGGGTGCGCGCCCAGCGCGTTGAGCCTGCGCAGCAGCAGGTCGGGGTTGGTGTGCCGGGAGCATACGAACATCGCGAACATCATCCGGACGTCGGCGGGCTTCGAACTGATCCCGCAGGCCGTCATCGCCCGGTCGATCTGCGTCTTGACCGTCGAGACCTTCACGTTCAGCGCGGCCGCGGTCTCCTCGTACGAGTAGCCGTCCGCGTACCACTCCAGCACCCGGACCTGGCCCTCGCTCAGGCCCGCCGCCCAGTCGGAGAACACCACGGGCTCGCGGGGCGGCGCCTGTTCGGCCGACGCGGCCATGTAGAGCGCGTCCAGCAGGGTGAGCTGGCCGAGACCGGCCTGGACGCACTGCTGCCGGAACTCGGACAGGTCCTTGCAGTACTGGTCCTCCTGGACGCCCAGCTCCTCCAGGATCCACGGCACGCGCCCGCCCCGCGCCGTCTTGAACAGCACCTCGGCGAGATACGGCGGGAGGGTCAGCCCGCACTCGCGCACCGCCGTCTCCAGGGCGTCGGCCAGGTGGGGCTTGAGCCAGTCCGGGTGGTAGCGGGCGTCCCAGACCGCGTTGGCCAGCACGGCGGGCCCCACCGTCTTGCCGAACACCGCCTTCGCCCCGCACACCCAGGGGGCCACTCGCTGGCGCCACTGCTCGGCGGCGGTGCAGACGACGACGTCGGAGCGGCGCACCAGTTCGGCGAACTCCTCGGCCGTCGCCACGCCCATCAGGTCGGCCACGCACACGTCGTACTCCGCGCCGCTGATGCGCAGCTTTCTGACCGAGTCGACCTCGCTGACCACGGTGAGCCTGGGGTCGTCGTTCAGCGCCTCCACCAGGCCGCGTCTGGTCATCTCGTGGTCCTCGACCACCGCCACCTGGAGTGGCTGCCGGTCGTCCCGTTCCGCTTCGAACGCCATGCGGATGCCCCCTTGTTCTGCTCGCTCGACATGTGCGCTACGCCTTCTTCCGGGCGGGCGACGCGATCGGGAGGGTGAGCGTCACCTGCGTGAGCCCGCTGACCGACCGCACCCGCAGCGCCCCGCCCCGCTCCCGCAGCAGCCGCTCGTGGACCGCGAGCGACCGCATCCGGGCGACCCCGCCCGCCAGCACCTCGGGCGGGAACCCGGCGCCGTGGTCGGTGACCACCAGCTCCACGCGCTCCGGAGCGGGGATCACATCCACATGCAGCACCGCGTCGTGCACCCCCGCACTGCGCGGCACATTGATCAGCAGCGCCCGCAGGGCGGGCTCCAGCAGCTCCACCTCGGCGGGCTGGATCCGGGCCGCCGCCTCGACCACGCGGTCGGGGATGATGGGCTCCACGGTCAGCAGGTCGTTGGTGGCCAGCGCGACCTGCCGGTGCACCATGCCGATCAGCGGCACCGACTCGCTGAACCGCCCGGTGGCGATGAAGGTGGCCAGCCGCTCCCGGGCCACCACCGCGGACCTGCGCAGCGAGTCGAGCTGCCCGGGGTCGGTGATGTCGACCCGCTGGAAGGCGTTGAGGGTGTGCCCGAGGTGGTTGTGCAGCTCGATGGCGAGCAGCCGCCGCTGTTCCTGCTCGTGCAGCTGGAGACTCATGTCGCCGAGGTCGGCGGAGAGTTGCAGCAGGAAGATGCCGCCGCGCCGGATGAGATAGGCCAGCGCCCCATAGCCGGTGAGCCCGATCAGCACATCGGGGTGGCCCAGCGCCGACGGGTCGCCCAGCGCGATGACCGCGGCGTACGAGGCGGCGATGGCGGCCGTGCCCCCGACGAGCACGCGCAGCCGCTGGCCGAGGGCCGAGCCGACGCCCGCGCCGGAGATCTGCTCGGTGGTCAGGACCAGCAGCGGGGCCATGTCGGCCGCCCGGTTCTGCCCCACGACCAGGGCGCAGGCCCATAAGAAGACGACGGCGGAGCCCAGTTCGACGGCCGCCGCGGTGGAGTCGTACACCGTCGGCCCCTGCGCCGCCGTTCCGCCGGGCGGCGCCGTCCCGGCGGGCGGTGCCGCGTCCGGTTCCCCTCCGGCGTCCCGCGTGAGCAGGCGCCGGTGGTTGCGGAAGATGTGCTGGGCGAACCACAGGGACTCGGCCAGCACCGCGAGCAGCAGCACCAGCGCCCGCCCGGCGTGCCGGGTGTGCCCGGCGATGCCGGGCACGGTCACGGCCAGCTGGATGCCGTGCATCAGCCGGAAGATCAGCAGGATGCGGAGCATCTGCCATTCCATGTCGCGCCACGCCAGCCGGTGCCGATGGACCGACGGCCCGGCGCCCGGCCGCGCCCGCCGGTACGAGACCTTCACACCGGGCGCACGACGCCCCTCCTCCGGCCGCGAAGGCGACCGTCCCCGTCGCTGAACCACGCGGTTCCCCCGCTTCCCCCGAACCCCCCTGCTCCCGGCGGTCACACCGCCCGCGAGGGCGCCGACCAGCCGGAAGGCCTTCCAGTGTGGGGATGCAAGAGCCGCTGGCATAGGGACCCTTGGCCCCTGGAACCCGCTTGTGCGGGCGCTGGACGGCGCATGGGGTCAGCAGGGGGCGTACGGCGCGCTCACCGCGCGCCGGTGACACCTCCGCTCACTGATCGCGCCGGTGCACACCGACGACGGCGATGGCGGCCGCGGCCACCGCCCACACCGCGTACACGGTCCAGGCTCCGCCGACCGTCCACGGGTAGTGCAGCGGGCGGTAATCAGTGGTCACCAACCGACGCCACGCCTGGTAGAGCGTGTCGTGGGAGGCGGTCGCCGACCAGTGGCGGCCGTCGGTGAACACCATCGGCAGCACCAGGAGAACCAGGACAGAGGCGATCATGGTGCCCGCTGTCTGCCGGACGACCGTGCCCAGCGCCAGGCCGACGAGCGCGCACAGCGGCGCGAGGAGCGCGGACGCCACCACGACACGCAGCGCGCCGGGGTCGCCGAGCGAGACGCCCGCGCCCCGCTGGTCGAGGATCGCCTGGGTCGCGGCGAACGAGACCCCCGCGACGAAGGCGCCGAACACGGCCGCGACCACCGCGACCACCACCGCCTTGGCCGCCATCACCGAACGCCGCGCCGGAACGGCCGCGAACGTCGTACGGATGGTGCCCGACGCGTACTCCCCCACGATCGCCATGGCACCGAGGGCGCCGAGGGCGAGCATCATGACGATGGCGGAATTGGTGGTGAACGCCTCATCCAGCGGCATCCCGGCCCGGACGAAGCCCTCCGGGCCGTCCGGGTTCTGCTGACCCCAGTAGCGGTAGGTGTCATAGGCGGTGCCGACGTTGAACGCGACGACGGCCAGGGCGGTCGCCCCGTAGCCGAACCAGGTCGAGCGCAGCGACCGTAGCTTGATCCACTCGGCGGCGATCAGATCGCCGAACCGGGGGCGGGGCTCGGCGGCATGCAGGTACACAGCGGTCGCGGTCATCGGGACTCCCCCGTGAGGTACTGGACGCTGTCTGCGGTGAGTTCCATGAACGCCTCTTCCAGCGAGGCGGACCGGGCGCTGAGGTGGTGCAGCGGAACGCCGTTGGCCTGCGCGAGCTCCCCGATCCGGGCCGCGCCCAGACCGGTCACGGTCAGCAGCTCGCCGTCCGTGCGCACCGCCGCGCCCTCGGCCGTGAGCAGGTCCCGCAGGACGCCCGCGGCGGGCGTGCGCACCTCGACGCTCTGCCGGGTGCCGCGGGCCGAGAACTCCTCGAGGCTCTCCGCCGCGATCAGCTCGCCCCGGCCGATGACGATCAACTGATCGGCGGTGTGCTCCATCTCGGACATCAGATGGCTGGAGACGAACACGGTGCGCCCCTCGGCGGCCAGCCCCCGGAACAGCTCGCGCACCCACTTCACGCCCTCCGGGTCCAGTCCGTTGAGCGGCTCGTCGAAGAGCAGCACCGGCGCGTCGCCGAGCAGCGCGGACGCGATGCCGAGCCGCTGCTTCATGCCGAGCGAGAAGCCGCCGATGCGGCGCCGGGCGACCTTGGCGAGGCCGACCTGCTCCAGCACCTCGTCGACCCGGCGCCGCGGGATGCGGTTGCCGCGCGCCAGGGCGGACAGATGCGCCACCGCGCTGCGTCCGCCGTGCACCTCCTGCGCGTCCAGCAGCGAGCCGACGTGGCGCAGCCCGCGGGGGCGGGAGGCGAAGGGGCGGCCCTCGACGGTGACGGTGCCGCCGGTGGGCTCGTGCAGGCCGAGGATCATCCGCAGCGTGGTGCTCTTGCCCGCGCCGTTCGGCCCCAGGAACCCGGTCACCTGGCCGGGATCCACGGTGAAGGTCAGGTCCTTGACGGCCGTCGTGCCGCCGTATCGCTTGGTGAGTTGGTTGACTTCGATCACGGTGGCAACGGTGCCCGTGGACGGCCCCGCGCGTCGTCGGCCCAGCGCCGACAATCGCCGGGCGCCGTTGTCGACCCTGGTTGTACAGCCACGGTCCGATGCCCGGCCTCGGGCCCCGCGGTTACGATCCCGCCATGTCCGCCTCTCCGCCTCAGCCTCTGCCGCTGCTCAAGCGCATACCGCCGGGCCTGTGGGCGGGGCTGGTGTGGTTCGCGGCGGCGCTGGACCCCATCGTGAAGTACGTCCTGATGCCCCCGCGGCGGATGTACTCGCTCAGCTACCCCCGGCAGGGCCTGGACCCGCTGTCCGCCAAGCTGCTGCTCGCCATCGCCTTCGCCCTCGTCCTGGCCGGATGTGCGCTGCTGCGCCGCAGGGCTTCTCTGGGGTACGGGCTACTGCTGGCCGGCACGCTCGCCTCGACGCTGGCATGGCGCCAGGACGAGATCCCGCCCATGCAGTACCTGGGGGCGGACGTCGCCCTCGCATACGTCGCGGTCGTCCGGCCCCGGCGCTCCTCGCTCAACGCCGCCGCGGCGGCGCTGGCCACGCTGCCCTGCTACGTCCTCCTGAGGCAGGGCCTCGGCGTCCACGACGGCGGTGTCGCCCCCGAGCCGTACATCGCCCTGACCGTGGTGATCGGCTGGCTCCTCGGCAACTCGGTGCGCCAGTCCCGGCTCCACACCGAGGAGTTGCACGCCCAGGCCGCCGCCCAGGCCGTCACCGCCGAGCGGCTGCGGATCGCCCGCGAGATGCATGACACGGTGGCCCACAGCATCGGCATCATCGCCCTCCAGGCCGGCGCGGCCGCCCGGGTCATCGAGACCCAGCCGGGCAAGGCCCGCGAGGCGATGGTCGCCGTGGAGAAGACGGGCCGCGAGACGCTGTCCGGGCTGCGGCGGATGCTGGGCGCGCTGCGCGAGGCGGACCGTGAGCCCGCGCCGTTCCCGCTGCGGCCGGCCGCGGGCCTCGCGGACGTGGAGCGGCTGGTGACGACCACAACGGCCGCCGGGGTCCGCGTCGACGTGTGGTGGCAGGGCAGGCGCCGCCCGCTGCCCGCGGACATCGACCTCGCGGCGTTCCGGATCATCCAGGAGTCGGTGACCAATGTCGTACGGCACTCGGGCGCCGGCTCCTGCCGGGTGAGCGTCGACTACGGCGAGGACGAGCTGGCCATCGAGGTCCGCGACCGCGGCACGGGCACCGGCGCGGACGCCGAGCACGACACGGGGTACGGCCTGGTCGGCATGCGCGAGCGGGTCGCCCTGCTGCACGGCGACTTCACCGCCGGGCCCCGGCGCGGCGGCGGCTTCCTGGTGACGGCCCGACTGCCGCTCAAGACGAAGGCGGAGGCCGCAGCCGGATGACCGTCCGAGTCCTCCTCGCCGACGACCAGCCACTTGTCCGCGCCGCCCTCCGGATGGTCATCACCGACACCCCGGACCTCGAGGTCGTCGCCGAGGCCGGGGACGGCGCCGAAGCGGTCCGGCTGACCGCGGAACTCGCCCCGGACGTCGTGGTGATGGACATCCGGATGCCCGGCACGGACGGCATCGAGGCCACCCGGCTGATCACCACGGGCCCCGGCGAGACCCGCGTGGTCGTCCTGACGACCTTCGACGACGACGATTACGTCTACGGGGCGCTGCGCGCCGGGGCCTCCGGGTTCCTGGTCAAGGACATGGCCCTGGACGACATCCTCGCCGCGGTCCGCGTCGTCGCCGCCGGGGACGCGCTGATCGCCCCGGCCGTCACCCGCCGCCTGATCAAGGACTTCGCCGCCCGCCCCACGGTCACGCCGCCGCGGCGGGCGGAGCTCGGCGGCATCACCGACCGGGAGCGCGAGGTGCTGACCCTGGTCGGCAGCGGCCTGTCCAACGCCGAGATCGCCGACCGGCTGTGCATCAGCGTCGCCACCGCCAAGACCTATCTGACCCGGCTGCTCGCCAAGCTCGACGCCCGCGACCGGGTGCAGCTGGTGATCCTCGCCTACGAGGCGGGCCTGGTGGCGCCGTCGGGGGGCTAGGCGCGCACATCACGTCCGGGAGGGGTCCCGGTGGCGCTCGCGGATGATGTGCCGACAGTCACCGAGGTGGAACAAGGAGATCCGCGATGACGCCCGTGCAAGTCGATTGGCTGTCCGTGCTGCTCGGTCCCATCGTCCTCGTCGCGTTGGCGTTCGCCTTCTTCGCCGCGCGTTCGGCGTCCAAGAGGAGCGAGCCGATGCCTGGCTGGGGGAAGGTCGCCCAGGGTGTGGCGATCGCTCTCGCGATGTTCGTGGCCGTCGCCAACTTGGTCTGGGGCGGTTCGTAAGACAGAGTGCCAGGACATCTGGCAGCTCAGCAATGGCGACATCGCCGTCATCGGCCGTGATCTGACCCCCACTACCATTCGGGCCTGCCGGAAGGTGTGGCAGTCGGGGCCGACGAACGAATCGTCGTCATTCCCGGCAACATGCTCAGCGCGGCGAAGCCGGACATTCCCGATGCTTGACGTTCACGCTCCCGCGCTCCCCGAGGAGCGCGGCCAACGGCTCACGCGCGATGAGTACCTTCGGGATTTCCGTGCTCGGGATGCCGCCATCCGCAACGGCGACTCATGGAAGCTTGAACGGCTCCAGCACTTCGAGGAGGTAGACGTTCCATCCCGTGGCGCACTGCGACGCGGCGGCTGGGACATGGCGCTGCGCTTGTTCGAAGAGGGCCGTGACAACCTGCGCGGAATCCAAGCGGACGAAGAGGCCCATGGTGCGGATCCTGCCTGCCAGGGCGATCGCCGTGGCGGAGACCGACGGACTGCTCCCGGAACTGACCATTCAGGACGGCAAGGTGCTCTTCCGCGTCCTGTACACCGATACCGGGGTGCCGGACGGCGCGATCCGCTTCACCGACCCGGACATCGTCGAGCCGTGGACGGAATACGTGCGGAAGGCCCAGGACGCACTCATCGGCACGTCGGCAGACGCCAACGGTTCGCCCGGAGACTCGGCCAATGACCTATCCGGCTCGTCCCGCGATGTGGTCCGGGCGGGGAATGTCACCGGTGACATCCACTTCCACCAGGCCCCGGAGGCGTCCTACCGTCCGCGAACCGTCCCTCGTCAGCTTCCTGCCGACGTCTACACATTCGTCAACCGGACTGCCGAACAAGCCCACTTGCACACCATCCTGACCAGCCGGGACGGCGGCCAGGCACTCGTGTCCGTGCATGTGGTGGCCGGCACGGCGGGGGCAGGCAAGACCTCACTGGTCCTGCGCTGGGCTCACCAGGTCAAAGAGGCGCGCTCGGGGTGGCCTCAGGCGACATACCGCAGGACGTGGTCGACGCGGCCGCCCTCTACCGTTCCCTTCTCGCCGACCGCCGGATGCTCATCCTGCTCGACAATGCCGCCACGGTCGGCCAAGTGCGCCCGCTGCTCCCCGGCGGCGGAAACAGCCTCGTCGTGGTAACCAGCCGCAACCGCCTGGCCGGCGACGTTTGTCGTACTGTCGGTCAGTTCGCCATGGCCGCGTCGGCACACGGTCCCGACGGTGATCACCGCCGCGGTGGACTATCCCGGTGACAAGGTGACCACCATCCAACCAGCCGTCCCGGTGTCGCCGCGTTGCGAGCCGGTTACCCCTCATGCATGAGTCAGATATAATCAATGGCACACATGATATCCGCGGAGGTGTAGTCCATGAGCCGAACTGTCATCGATCTCGACGACCAGCTGGTCGCGGACGTAGCCAAGGCCCTCGGTACCAGCACCAAGAAGGAGACGGTGAACACCGCCCTGCGCGAGGTGTTGGAGAACCGACGACGCGCCCTGGCTCTCACTCGCCTGCGGGCCGCCGCTACGGAGGGCGCTTTCGACCTCGATCTCTTCGAGGACAAGGGGAATTACCGCCGGTGAACGCCGCGCAATTCCTGATCGACACCAGCGCGCTCGCCCGCCTGCTACGCGGCGACGCTGATCAGTACGGATGGGACCAGGCAGCAGCAGCCGGACTCATCGCCACCTGCCCCATCACCGAGCTGGAGTTCTTCTACAGCGCGCGGTCCGCCGCCGACCGCACACAAGGCATCGAGGACATGCGCCTGCTCTTCGGCTGGGTACCGGTCGACGACCGCGCCTACGACCGCGCCTGGCAGGTCCAGGAGATCCTCACCCAGCGCGGACAGCACCGCAGCGCCGGAGCCGTCGACCTCGTGGTGGCCGCCACGGCCGAGCTGCAGGGGCTGACTCTCCTGCACCGTGACCGGGACTTCGAGTGCATCGCCGCCGTCACCGGCCAGGCACTCCAGTGGTACGGCCCCGAAGCCGGCAAGTGAGCCAGGAGCCGAGCGGCGGCGGCTTCCCGGTAACGGCCCGCCGGGTCCCAGTGCCGCGTCGGCCCCGGCCCGGAGCGAAGGGTCCGGGCCGGGCCGTGATGCGTCTGCCGGTCAGTTCGCCATGTCGGCGAACACGCCGGGCTGGTAGGAGCCGCCCGGGTTGCGCAGGATCACGCCGAGCCGGTTGGCCGCGTTGATCATGGCGACCAGGTAGACCAGGGCCGCGGTCTGGTCGTCGTCGTAGTGCTCGCGCACCTGGGCCCAGGTCTGGTCCGAGACGCCGAGGTGGGCGTCGGCGAGGCGGGTGCCCTCTTCGGCGAGGGCCAGCGCGGCGCGCTCGGCCTCGGTGAACACGGTGGACTCGCGCCAGGCGGCGACCAGGTTGAGCCGCACCGCGGTCTCCCCGGCGGCCGTGGCGTCCTTGGTGTGGAAGTCCAGGCAGAAGCCGCAGCCGTTGATCTGGCTGGCGCGCATCATCACCAGCTCCTGGGTGGCCCGGGGCAGCGACGACTGCTGGATCGCCAGGCTCACGTTGTAGAACCGCTTGCTGATCTTGGCGCCGAGCTCGTTGGCCATCAGGTCGAAACGGGGTTCCATGGCTTGGTCCTCATCTGTTGTATGGCTCGCCACGCGGATCGTTCGCGCGGCGTCCGACGCAAACGAGATGCCGCCGCCCCCATCCCTGTGACGCCCCGGCCGTGTGACCTGTGCCACCACATCGGGGTGTCACAAAACGGTGGTGACCGGCGTCTCGTGCGTGTGGAACAGTCGAGAACGAACAGGCGGGAGCCGACCTTGAGCGAGCGCAGCGAGCCGACGGCGGACACGGCGGACTCCTCCGTGGAGTCGGCGACCAAGGCGTTCGTCGCCCACCGCAACCTGCTGTTCACCATCGCCTACGAGATGCTCGGCTCGGTCGCCGACACCGAGGACGTCCTCCAGGAGACCTGGCTGCGGTGGGCGGACGTGGACCTCGGCACCGTGCGGAATCAGCGTGCCTTCCTGGTTCGCATCACCACCCGCCAGGCGCTCGGCCGGCTGCGTACGCTCCGCCGGCGCAAGGAGTCCTACGTCGGCCCCTGGCTGCCCGAGCCGCTGCTGACCGCCCCGGATGTGGCCGAGGACGTCGAGTTGGCCGACAGCGTCTCGATGGCGATGCTGCTGGTGCTGGAGACGCTCACCCCGACCGAGCGGGCGGTGTTCGTGCTGCGCGAGGTGTTCGACGTGGACTATGACGAGATCGCCGAAGCCGTCGACAAGAGCCCCGCCGCGGTCCGCCAGATCGCCCACCGGGCGCGGAGCCACGTCGCGGCCCGCCGACCGCGCGGAGCGGTGTCCGCGGCCGAGACGCGTGACGCGCTCCAGGCGTTCCAGCAGGCGGTCAGGACCGGCGATCTGCGGCACCTGCTCGACCTTCTCGCGCCGGACGTCGTCCTGCTGGGCGACGGTGGCGGTGTCGTACAGGCCGCGCTGGCGCCGGTCGTGGGGGCCGACCAGGTGGCCCGTGTGCTGGGCAGGGTCGCCGCCTCGGCCGCGCTGGAACCGGCACAGGTCAACGGCTACCCGGCGCTGATCCTCCGCCTCGGCGACGGGATCGACACCGTCATCGCGGTACGCCTCGACGACGGCCTCATCACCGGGCTCTACGCCGTGCGCAACCCCGAGAAGCTGTCGCGCATGGAGCGGGAGACCGCCCTGCGCCGCTGAACCGGGCCGCTTCCGGTGTCACTGGAGAGCGGCGTCACTGGAGAGCGGCCCGCAACGCCCGCACCAGCGCCTGGGCCCGCGGGTCGGCCGTGACGCCGCGCTGCATGCCGTTGGTGACATAGCCGAAGCCGATGCCCGCGTCGGGGTCGGCGAAGGCGAGGGAGCCGCCGCGGCCCGGGTGGCCGAAGGAGCCGGGGGTGAGGAGCGGGGAGGCCGGGCCGTGCAGCATGTAGCCGAGCCCGAAGCGGGTGCCGACGACCAGCACCTGATCCGGCCCCGCGGACTCCTCCGTACGGGCCAGGGTCACCGTCGCCGGGGCGAAGAGGCGGCCGCCGGACCGCAGGGGGCGCGCGGCGGGGCCCGAGGGCAGCGCGCCGATCAGCGCCGCGTAGAAGCGGGCCAGCGCGTCGGCGGTGGCGACGCCGCCGGAGGCGGGCAGCTCGGCGGCGAGGTAGGCCGGGTCGTTCTCGTCGGGCATCGGGCTGATCGCCCCGAAGGCGCGCCGGGTGAGCGAGTCGGGGTTCTGGTACGCCTCGGCCACCGACCGCTTGGGCCGCAGCCGCGGGCCCTGCGCGGCGGCCACCGGCGGGGCCTCCACGGGCCCGATCCGGCCCACGCGGCCGCGCTGCCCGTCCGGCAGCCCGAGCCACAGGTCGAGGCCGAGCGGCCGGGCTATCTCCTCGGCTATCCAGCGCCCGATGGTGCGCCCGCTGACCCGCCGCACCAGCTCGCCCAGCAGCCAGCTGTAGGTCTGCGCGTGGTAGCCGTGCGCGGTGCCCGGCTCCCATACGGGCTGCTGGGCGGCGACCGCCCGCGGGCCGTGGAAGCCGTCGATGGCCTGGACGGGGGTCAGCGGGGTGTCCAGCACGGGCACCCCGGCGCGGTGCGCGAGCAGATGCCGTACGAGGACCCGCTCCTTGCCGTTCGCCTTGAACTCCGGCCAGTACGTGCCGACCCGGCCGTCGAGGTCGAGCTGGCCCCGCTGGTGGAGCAGCAGCGGCACGGCGGCGGCGACACCCTTGGTGACGGACCGGACGACCTGCGCGGTGTCCTGGGCCCACGGCTCGCCGTCCACACCTCCCTCGACATCTTTGACGCCGCCCCACAGATCGACGACCTTGTCGCCGTCCCGGTACACGGTCACGGCCGCACCCCGCTCGCCGCGCCGGGCGAAGTTGTCCACGAAGGCGTCCCGGACCGGTTCGAATCCGTCGGCCACCGTGCCCTGGACCTGGACGTCCACCACTGATCCGTACTCCCACCATGCCGAGGGCGATGCGTGCACCCCCCATGGTGCATCGCCCCCGCCGGATACCTCAGACCGGGGCGGTCACCGAGCGGGGGTCGAAGCCGAAGGGCAACTCCAGTCGATGTTCCCGCATCAGGGCCTCGTCGCACAGCAGGTCCTGGGTACGGCCGTCGGCGGCGATCACCCCGCCGCTGAGCACCACGGAGCGCGGGCACAGCTCCAGCGCGTACGGCAGGTCGTGCGTGACCATCAGCACCGTGACGTCCAAGGAGCGCAGGATATCGGCCAGTTCGCGGCGCGAGGCGGGGTCCAGGTTGGACGAGGGCTCGTCCAGCACCAGGATCTCCGGCTCCATGGCCAGGACGGTCGCGACCGCCACCCGCCGCCGCTGCCCGAAGGAGAGGTGGTGCGGCGGGCGGTCGGCGAACTCCGCCATGCCGACCCGCTCCAGGGCGTCCACGACCCGCCGCTCCAGCTCCGCGCCGCGCAGCCCGGCCGCGGCCGGGCCGAAGGCGACGTCCTCGCGCACGGTCGGCATGAACAGCTGGTCGTCGGGGTCCTGGAAGACGATGCCGACGCGGCGGCGGATCTCGGCCAGGTTGGCCTTGGAGACCGGCAGCCCGGCCACCGTGACCGTCCCGGCGCCCGCGTCCAGGATGCCGTTGAGGTGCAGGACCAGGGTGGTCTTGCCCGCGCCGTTGGGCCCGAGCAGCGCGACCCGCTCGCCGCGGGCGACGGCCAGCTCGACGCCGAAGAGGGCCTGGTGGCCGTCGGGGTAGGCATAGGCCAGGCCGGACACCTGGAGGGAGGGCGGGACGGTCATATCGATATCCATCCGGTCAGGCAGACCACCAGCGCGGTCAGCGGGAGGGTCGCGGCGGACAGCCACTGGGCCCGGGTCGCGGTCATGTCGTCGATCACCGGCATCGTGCCCGCGTAGCCCCGGCTGATCATCGCCAGGTGGACGCGCTCGCCGCGCTCGTAGGAGCGGATGAACAGCGCCCCGGCCGACTTGGCGAGCACGCCCCACTGACGCACCCCGCGCGCCTCGAAGCCGCGCGACTGGCGGGCGATGCGCATGCGGCGCATCTCGTCCGTGATGACGTCCCCGTAGCGGATCATGAACGACGCGATCTGGACCAGCAGCGGCGGCATCCGCAGCCGCTGAAGCCCCAGCAGCAGGGCGCGCAGCTCGGTGGTGGAGGCCAGCAGCACGGACGCGGCGACCCCGAGCGTGCCCTTGGCCAGGATGTTCCAGGCGCCCCACAGGCCGGGGCGGCTGAGCTCCATCCCGAGCACCGCCACGCGCTCGCCGTCCGCGACGAACGGCATCAGCACGGCGAAGGCCACGAAGGGGATCTCGATCAGCAGCCGCCGGAGGAGAAACCCCGCCGGGATCCGCGCCACCGCCGCGACCGCCGCCAGCACCGCCGCGTACGCCCCGAAGGCCCACACCGCCTCGCGCGGGGTGGAGACGACGACCAGGACGAAGCAGAGCACCGCGGCGAGCTTGCACTGCGGCGGGAGGGCGTGCAGCGGCGAGTGGCCCTCCCGGTAGAGCTTGTGGGCGTGGCCCGCGCCCATGTCAGACCCCTTCCGGGTGGTGGGCGGCGGGTACGGCGGCGGGCCCGGCGGCGGCCTTCCTGGTGCGGCGGCGTACGACCACGAACAGCCCGGAGCCGACGGCGAGGGTCGCCCCGACCCCGATCACCCCGGCCAGGCCGCCGGAGAGCCGGGCGTCGGTGACGTCCTTGACGCCGTAGTCGGCGAGCGGGGAGTCCTGGGCGGCGTGGTCCTCGGTCTTCTTGTCGATGCCGTTGTCGGCGGCGACCTTCTCCAGGCCGTCGGGGTTGGCGGACGCGTAGAAGCTGACCACACCGGCGCACAGCAGCGCGGCCGCGACGCCGACCGCCCACACCCGGCGCGCGGACCGCCGCGCGGCGGGCGCCGCCGCCGGGGCCGCGGCCGCGGCGGCCACCGGAGCTGCGGCGCCCCCCGACGCCGCACCCCCTGCCGGTGCGGCCGCACCGGCCCGCGCCGGGGCGCCCGGGGCGGCCACGGCGACCGTGCGGATCTCCAGGGTTCGGGTCAGCCCCCGCGCGCCGTACACCAGGTCGGGGCGTACGGCCACCACCGCGCCGACGGTCAGGGCCGTGATCGCGGCCTCGCCGATGCCGATCAGCACATGCACCCCGACCATCGCGGTGAACACCTTGTCGAGCGAGACATGGGCCGTGCCGCCGAGCGCGTAGATCCCGGTGAAGGCGACGGCCGCGGCCGGTACGGACACCAGGGCCGCGACGAAGGAGGCGACGGTCACCGAACGGCGCCGCTTGGGCGCCAGTTTGAGCAGGCCGCGGAAGACGGCGTACGCCACCACCGTGGTGACCACCGCCATGTCCGTGATGTTGACGCCGAGCGCGGTGAGGCCGCCGTCGGCGAAGAGCACGCCCTGCATGAGCAGCACCACGGAGACGCACAGCACCCCCGTGTACGGGCCGACGAGTATCGCGGCCAGCGCCCCGCCGAGCAGATGCCCGCTGGTCCCGGCCGCGACCGGGAAGTTCAGCATCTGTACGGCGAAGATGAACGCGGCGACGAGCCCGGCCAGCGGAGCGGTGCGCTCACCGCCCGAGCCGCCCAGGCCACCCGAGCCCCCGCCCTCCCCCAGCTCCCGCCGGGCGCCGCGCAGGCTGACGCCGACCGCGGCGGCGGCGACCACGCCGGTCGCCACGGACACCGGGGCGTCGATGAATCCGTCGGGGACATGCATGGCGGGGCTCCGCTTCTGCGCCGGGGGTGTCCGATACATCCACGGAATCCGCCAATCCGGTTATCCGCCCGATGATGGTAACCCGCTATTGCAACCTATTCGCAAGAGCGCTGTACCCGCGAAAACCCCCGCCCACACAACGGCGGCGGCCCTCCGCGCACTCGCGAAGGGCCGCCGCACTGCACAACGGGGCTGCTTAAACCCGGGTCAGATCCGCGTCGGGATCCCGCTCTTCGTCCCGCGCCTCGCGCGCCGCGGGGCCGGGGTCGAGCTGCTTGCGCAGCCCCTCGCCCTCCACGTCCACGTTGGGCAGCGCCTTGTCCAGCCAGCGCGGCAGCCACCACGCAGACTTGCCGAGCAGGGCGAGCACCGCCGGAACGATGGCCATACGCACGATGAACGCGTCGAAGAACACCGCGATGGCGAGACCGAAGCCGATCATCTTCACCATCGACTCGGACGAGCCGATGAACCCGGCGAAGACGCTGATCATGATGACCGCGGCCGCGGTCACCACCCGGGCGCCGTGCTTGAAGCCGGTGACCACGGCCTGGCCCGGCCGCTCGCCGTGGACGAACGCCTCGCGCATCCGGGTCACGAGGAAGACCTCGTAGTCCATCGCCAGGCCGAAGACGACACCGATCATGAAGATCGGCATCATGCTCATGATCGGGCCGGGCTCCTCGACGTTGAACAGGCTCCCGCCCCAGCCCCACTGGAAGACCGCGACGACCGCGCCCAGCGCCGCCACGACGGACAGCAGGAAGCCGAGGGCCGCCTTGAGCGGCACCAGCAGCGACCGGAAGACCACCATCAGCAGCAGGAAGGCCAGCCCGACGACGAGGCCCAGGTAGGGCACGAGCGCGTCGTTCAGCTTCTTCGAGATGTCGATGTTCATCGCCGTCTGCCCGGTCACCAGCACCTCGGCGCCGGTCCCGGACTTGAGGGACTTGGCCTCGTCCCGGATGTCGTTCACCACATGCTCGGTGTCCACGCTGCTCGGCTTGTACTTGGAGATGACCGTCAGCGTGGCGGTGTCTTTGTCCTTGTTGAACATGGGCTTGCTGACCGACGCGACGCCCTTGACGTCGTGGATGGTCTGGCGGGCCTGCTCCGCGGCGCCCTCGGGGTCGTCGCTGCCCTTGGCGTCGATGACCACCATCAGCGGCCCGTTGAAGCCCGGGCCGAAGCCGTCGGACATCAGGTCGTACGCCTTGCGCTTGGTGGTGTCGGTCGGCTGCGAGCCGTCGTCGGGCAGGCCGAGCTCCAGGCTGGCCACGGGGACGGCGGCGGCGCCCAGGCCGAGCACGCCCAGCAGCAGCACCGCCACCGGGCGGCGCAGCACGAAGCGGGCCCAGCGGGTGCCCGCGTTGGGCTTCTCCTCGCCCTGTGCCTGGCCCTCCTCGCCCTTCTTGGCGGCCTTGCGGACCTTGCGGGGCAGCACCCTGGCGCCCGCGAACCCCAGCAGCGCCGGGATGAGGCTGATCGCGATCAGAACGGCGATGACCACCGTGCCCGCCGCGGCGAAGCCCATCTTGGACAGCATCGGGATGTTGACGACCGCGAGGCCGGCGAGGGCGATGACGACCGTGAGCCCGGCGAAGACGACCGCGGACCCCGCGGTGCCCACCGCGCGCCCGGCGGCCTCCTCCCGCTCCCGTCCCTCGGCCAGTTCGGCCCGGTAGCGGGAGACGATGAACAGCGCGTAGTCGATGCCGACCGCGAGGCCGATCATCATCGCCAGCGTCGAGGTCGTGCTGGACAGCCCCAGCGTGGTGGCCAGCGCGGTGATCCCGGAGATGCCGATGCCGACCCCGATGATCGCGGTGAGCAGCGGCAGTCCGGCGGCGACCAGCGAGCCGAAAGTGATCAGCAGAACGACCGCCGAGATCGCGATGCCGATGATCTCGGTGGCGCCGGTCTCCGGCATCTGCTCCAGCGCGTCACCGCCGATCTCGACCGTCAGCCCCGAGGCGCGGGCGTCCTGGCCCGCCTCCTTCAGCGCGTCCCGCGTCTTGTCCTCCAGCTCCATGGCGCTGACCTTGTACGAGGTCGAGACGTACGCCGTGGTGCCGTCCTTGCTGACCCCGCCCGCCTTGTACGGGTCGGTGACCGAGGCGACCTCGTCCGAGCCCGACTGGAGCTCGCGAACGGTCTTCTCGACGGTGGCCTTGTTGGCCGCGTCGGTCATCTTCTCGCCGGCCGGTGCCCGGAAGACCACGCGGGCGGTGGCGCCCTGCGCGTTGCCGCCCGGGAAGCGCTGCTCCAGTACGTCGAAGGCCTTCTGGGCCTCCGTCCCCGGGATGGAGAAGCTGTCGTTGGTGGGTTGCGAGGCGGTGGCGGCGCCGACCCCGGCGACCGCCAGGAGCGCCACCCAGATCAGGGCGACGAACCGACGTCGCCGGAAGGCGAATCGGCCGAGTTTATAGAGGAACGTGGCCACGAGGAGAGGTGCTCCCGTCGAGTAGGCGTGACTGGGCAGGGATGGGGAACCAGACGGCGACGAGAGCGGCGCGCCGGCTGGAGCTCTATGGGGTTGTGGGGGTGCGGCGTTGCGGGTGCCGGGTTCTGGGGAGGGGGGAGAGGGCTGCCTCAGGGGGAGGCGGGGGACAGAACACCGAGGGCGGGGAGGATCACGGCGTCGATGTAGTCGAAGAGGTAGTCGGCGTCCGGCTCCTTGGCCTCGACCAGAGACCGGGTGGTGAAGGCGCCGAGCAGCAGGTGCACGGTGTATTTGAGGGCGGGGCGGTCCGGGGCGACCTCACCGCGGTCGACGGCGCGCTTGAGCAGCATGTCGAACGCGCCGAGCTCATGGGTGATCAGGAGTTCGCGCAGCGCCTCGAGCAGATCCGGGTTCTGGTGGGCGGCCAGAGCCAGCCCCCGCATCAGCGCCGCGTCCCGCTCCCGGGCCTCGTCGCCGCACTGCACCATCTCGCGCAGATCGCCGCGCAGCGAGCCGGTGTCGATGTCCTCGAGCGAGACGGGCTTGGTGTGCCGCAGGGCGGTGGCGACCAGCGCCGGCTTGCTCTTCCACTGCCGGTAGAGCGTGGCCTTGCTGGAGTGGGTGCGGGCCGCGATCGCGTCCATGGTCAGCGCGTCGTAGCCGACCTCCGTCAGCAGTTCCATGACGGCCTGGTACAGCTCGCTCTCCCGCTCGGGGGACAGCCTGCTGCGGCGTTTATCCAATGCCTGCACCATGCCCTCCTTCCGACGCATTCGAGCGCTGCGAACGAAACGGTTTCGTACACCTCCAGAGTAAGCCCAGATCCGCCCGGCGCTTCACGAAACCACCCCGTATCGCTCGTGGTATGCGTCACAAGACCGAGTTGCCCTGAAGGGGCCGCCCCGGAAGGATGGTCGGGTGAGCGATGGTCTGTCGAACGCGCCGGGCCCGGGCGGCCGCGCGTACCTCCGGTTTCCGCACCTGCACGACGACTTGCTCTGCTTCGCCGCCGAGGACGACCTATGGGTCGCACCCCTGGCCGCGGCCGGCGAGCCCCCCGGCCGGGCCTGGCGGCTGACGGTCGACCGCACCCGCGTGGGACACCCCCGCTTCTCCCCCGACGGCTCGCACATCGCGTTCACGACCTGGCGCAGCCTCGACCCCGAGATCCATCTCGCCCCGGTCGACGGCGGCCCGGCGCGCCGGCTGACGTACTGGGGCGGCACGGACGCCCGCGTCTGCGGCTGGACGCCCCCCGACCAGGACGGCACCTCCCACATCCTGGCCGTCTCCTCCCACGACCAGCCCTTCTCCTACTTCTCCTGGGCCTACAGCCTGCCCACCGACGGCAGCCCCGGCGGGCGGCTGCCCTGGGGCCCGGTCTCCGACATCGCGGTCGCCGACACCGACGGCGAGCGCCGCACCCTCCTGCTGACCGGCAAGCCCCCGCACGAGCCCGCCTCCTGGAAGCGCTACCGGGGCGGCGCGACGGGCCGGCTGTGGCTGCACGGCACCCGCCTGGTGCCGGAGTTGAACGGACACCTGGACTCGGCGATGTTCGTCGCGGGCCGGATCGCCTTCCTCTCCGACCACGAGGGCATCGGCAACCTCTACTCCTGTCTGCCCGACGGCACCGATCTGCGGCGCCACACCGACCACGCCGACTTCTACGCCCGCCACGCCTCGACCGACGGCTCGCGCGTCGTCTACCAGTGCGCCGGCGACCTGTGGCTCGTCGACGACCTGAGCCCGCGCGCCGAGCCGCGCCGGCTGGACGTACGTCTCGGCGGGGCGCGCACCGGGCGGCGGCCGTACCAGGTCCCGGCCGCCTCGCACGTCAACTCGCTGTCCGTGGACACCACGGGCCGGGCCAGCGCGGTCTGCGTACGGGGCAGCCTGTACTGGCTGACCCACCGCGACGGCCCCGCCCGCACCCTCGCCGACACCCCCGGCGTCCGGGTCCGGCTGCCGGAGATGCTGGGCGACACCGGGCGGGTGGCGTATGTGACGGACGCCGAGGGCGAGGACGCCATCGAGATCGCGTATCTGCCGCGCGCGACGGGCCCGGAGGAGCGGCGGCGGCTGGCGGCCGGCCGGCTCGGGCGGGTGCGCGAGATGGTGGCGTCGCCGGACGGCAAGCGGCTCGCGGTGGCCGCGCACGACGGGCGGCTGCTGCTGCTCGACACATCGACGGACGCGTCGCCGGACGCGTCGCCCGACACCCCGCCGGACGCGTCGCCCGACGCCGCACCGGCGACGGAGCCGGACGGCGCGGAGCCGAACCCCGCCGCCTCACCCGACACCGACCCCGTCGACGAGGTCGGCGAGTTGATCCGGTCGACGAACGGCCCGGTACGCGACCTCGCCTTCTCCCCCGACTCCGCCTGGCTGGCCTGGTCGCACCCCGGCATCGGCCGCTCGCTGCGCCAGATAAAGATCGCGCGGCTCGCGGACCGCACGGTCGTGGACGTGACCAGCGGCCGATTCGAGGACGAGGAGCCGGTGTTCACCCGCGACGGCCGGTATCTGGCGTTCCTGTCCTGGCGCGGCTTCGACCCCGTCTACGACGTGCACACCGGCGATCTGTCGTTCCCGCTCGGCTGCCGCCCCTACCTCGTACCGCTGTCCTCGGCGACCCCCTCCCCCTTCGCGCTCTCCCCCGAGGGCCGCCCGGCGGCGGGCGGCCTCGACCGGGACGGCGCGCAGGCGGGAGGCGGCGACGGCGAGGCCGAGGGCACGGTCACGATCGAGGTGGAGGGGCTGCCCAGCCGGGTCACCGCCTTCCCGGTGGCCGCCTCGAAGTACTCGGCGCTCTACCCGGTCAGCGGCGGGGGCCTGGTGTGGCTGCGCTGGCCGATCTCCGGCGCGCTCGGCGAGACCTTCGCCAACCCGGCCGAGACCTCCTCCCGCCCCACCCTCGAACACTTCGACCTGGTCAAGGCCAAGCGCACCGAACTCACCGACGACCTGGACTGGTTCGCGGTCAGCGGCGACGGCACCCGGCTGGTCGTCAACGACGACGGCGATCTGCGGGCGGTGCCCGCCACGGAGACCGCCGACAGCGACGCCACCGTCCACATCGACATGCGGCGGATCCAGCACACCGTCGACCCGGCCGCCGAGTGGCGGCAGGCGTACGACGAGGCGGGCCGGATCACCCGCGCCTACTACTGGGAGCCGCGGATGTGCGGCGTCGACTGGGACGGGGCGCTCGCCCAGTACCGTCCGCTGGTCGAACGGGTCGCCTCCCCCGACGAGTTCGCCGACCTGCTGCGCGAGGTGCAGGGCGAGCTCGGCACCTCGCACGCGTATGTCATCCCGGCCCGCCGCAACGAGGGCCCGGCCCACTACCAGCGGCCCATCGGCCTGCTCGGCGCCAACTTCACGCGCGCCAAGGACGGGCGCTGGACCGTCTCCCGCATCCTGCCGGGCGAGTCCTCCGACTCCCGGGCGCGTTCGCCGCTCGCCGGCACCGGCATCCGCGACGGCGCCACGCTCACCCATGTCGACGGCCGCCCCGTGGACCCGGTCGCCGGCCCCTACCCGCTGCTCACCGCCGCCGGGGGCACGACCGTCGAGCTCACCTTCCAGCCCGCCGGCAGTGCCGATGGGGAGAGTCCCCCGCCGCGCCGCGTCGCGGTCCAGCCGCTCATCGACGACCGGCCGCTGCGCTACCAGGACTGGGTGGCCAAACGGCGCGCGGTGGTGCGCGAGTTGAGCGACGGGCGGTGCGGCTATCTGCACATCCCCGACATGGGCGGCTCCGGCTGGGCCCAGTTCAACCGCGATGTGCGCAGCGAGGTGTCGCTGCCCGCGCTGATCGTGGACGTACGGGGCAACGCGGGCGGCAACATCAGCGAGCTGGTCGTCGAGAAGCTCACCCGCACCATCATGGGCTGGGACCTGACCCGCCACGCCGAGCCCGTCTCGTACACCAGCAACGCGCCGCGCGGCCCGATCGTCGCGGTCGCCGACGAGATGACCTCCTCCGACGGCGACATGATCACGGCCGCGTTCAAGATCCAGGGCATCGGCCCGGTGGTGGGGCTGCGCACCTGGGGCGGGGTGGTCGGCATGACCGGCCGCCACCGGCTCGGGGACGGCACGGCCATCACCGTGCCGATGAACGCCGCGTGGTTCGACGCGTACGGGTGGGGGGTCGAGAACTACGGCGTGGAGCCGGACATCGAGGCGCCGCGCTCGCCGCTCGACTGGGCCGAGGGCCGCCATCCGCAACTGGGCGTCGCGGTGCGCACCGCGCTCGACCTGCTGGAACGCCACTCGGCGGCGACTCCCCCGGACTACTCGGACGTGCCGGACCTGCGGCGCCCGGAGCTGCCGCCGAGAAGCGGCTGAGGTGGTGGGGCGCACCCGGGCTCGGATGCGCCCCACCGAGGTACCGAGATCACGCCTTCGAGGTCACATCTCCTCGAAGGGCTCCTGGTCCTCGACGCCTTCCTCCCGGTCCCGCATCGCAGGCCCACGGCTCTCGCGGCTCTCGCGGCTCTCGCGGCTCTCGCGGCTCTCGCGCGGCGGCTGCTCGCGCCGCTGCTGCTGGCTCTGTTCGCCCTGCGCTTTGCGCTTGGTCTGCCGGGCCTTCTCGTTGAACTGGTCCTTGCTGGCCATCGATGTCACTCCTCAAGGGGTGGCAGAGGTGCCACGCGGCGTGGCCGCATGTCGATGTCGCAACCAGCGTCACATGCGGAAACACGCCCCGCATGTCGGGCGTCACGGTTTCCGCCGGTCGCCCTCCGCCCGCGCCTTCTCGTCCGCCTCGCCTCCCGCGCCCACCAGCCCGCCCCGCAGCCCGCGCGTCGCCGCGAGCCGGGGCTCGACGCGGCGCATCTCGCGCGGGCCGACGGTCCCGACCAGCGCAGGCAGCACACCCCGTACGGACTGCATGCCGCGCAGCCACCACTGTCCGTACACATGCGCCGAGCGCCGCTCGATCCCGTCCACCAGCCGGTCCACGGCCGGGCCGAGCGGATTGGTGCGGTTCGCGGGCCAGGGCAGCCGCCGCCGCAGCTCCCGCGCCACGTCGTCCTGGTCGGCGCCGCGCACCATGTCCGTGTCGGTCCAGCTGAGATAGGCCACCCCGACCCGTACGCCGCGATGGCCCACCTCAGCACGCAGACAGTGCGCGAACGCCTCGACCCCGGACTTGGACGCGCAGTACGCGGTCATCATCGGCGCCGGTGAGAGCGCGGCGAGCGAGGAGATCTGGAGCAGATAGCCGCGGCTCGCGACGAGCGCGGGCAGGAACGCGCGGGCCGTGGTGACGCTGCCCAGCAGATTGACCTCGATGACCCGCCGCCAGGCCGTCTCGTCGGTGTCGAGGAACGGACCGCCCTGGGCCACACCGGCGTTGGCCACGACGATGTCCACCCGCCCGAAGCGCGTCGCGACCTCCCCGGCCACCCGGGCCATCGCCTCGTGGTCGCTGACATCGGCGTGCCAGGAGGCGGCGTCCGTCAGCAGCCCCTCCGCCACCCGCCGCAGCCCCTCGGGCTCAAGCCCCACCAGCGCCACCCTGGCGCCCCGCGCCGACAGCTTCCGGGCCAGCAACTCCCCCACGCCCCGGGCCGCCCCGGTCACCACGGCGACCCGGCCCTCCAGACTTCCGCGCAGACCGCTCATGACTCCTCCGCTCCTCGTACTCGTCCGCTCTCGGGAACCGCCGCCCTCGCCCCGCCCACGGCTCCGTAGGTCGCCACCAGCCCGCGGATCACCCCGCTCACCGCCGCCGGATCCTCCACCGGCGCCATGTGCCCGAGCCCGTCCAGCTCGGTCACGCCGACGCACCGGGGGAGCCGGTCGGCCAGCGCCCGGGCGTGCTCCAGGGGGGTCAGCCGGTCGGCCGTGCCGGCGAGGACGGCGGTGGGGACGGCCAGCCGGCCGACCTCCGCGTCGAGGTCGAGGTCGCCGATGACCCGCGCCCACGCGGCCCGCACCGCCCGCGGGCAGTCGTGCACGATGCTCGCGCACGCGTCCACCACGGCGGGGCCCGCCTCCGGGCCCATCGTCACGTACTTCAGCAGGCGTCTGGAGAGCGGCGTCACCGGCCCGAGCGGCGCCCTCGAGCACAGCAGCGCGCGCTGCACCCGCACCCGCAGGCGCTCCCCGCGCAGCGGTACGACGCGGCCCCGCTCGATCAGCCGCGAGGAGCCGGTGTTGCACAGCAGCACGGCCGCCGCGCGCTCGCGCAGCTGCGGCCGGTCGGCGGCCGCCATGAGCGTCATGCCGCCCATGGAGTGGCCCACCACGACGGCCCGTTCCCCGGGCACGAGGGTCTGCTGGAGCACCGCCGCGAGGTCGTCGGCGAGCGCGTGGGTGCTGTAGCCGCCGGGGCCGGCGGCGGGGCTGCGGCCGTGGCCGCGCTGGTCGTACAGCACGACGCGGTGGTCGGCGGCCAGTTCGCGCACGATCGGCGCCCAGAAGGCGGTCGAGCATGTCCAGCCGTGCGCCAGCACCACGGCGGGGGCGCCCTCGGGCCCGTGCAGCTCTGCGTGGAGGCGGGAGCCGTCGGCGGAGATGACGGACAGTTCGCTCACGGCGACGGGCGGCGCGTACGGCCCCGCGGCGAGCCGCGCCGGACGGCGGCTCACCGCTCCCCCCGCCCCGCGCCCGCGCCCACCACGTCCGGGTCGGCGCCCCGCTCCGGTCGCAGCACCCGGTACTCCGTGGCGTCCACCTTCCGCGTCACCCAGCGGAACTCCGACGTCGACCCGGGCCACACGGTCGTGTTGCGCCCGTTCTGCAAGTACCAGCTGTCGCAGCCGCCCACGTTCCACACCGTACGGCTCAGCCGCTCCTGCACCCGGTCGGTCCACGCCCGCACCGCCGAGGGCCGGGCGTCCAGCGCCACCTTTCGGCCCGCGGCGCCGCCCAGCACGTCCAACTGCCGCATGAAGTCGACCAGATACGCAAGCTGGGCCTCGATGATGAGGATCATCGAGGTGGTCCCGACCCCGGTGTTGGGCCCGATGATCGTCAGGAGGTTGGGGAAGCCCGCCGCGCTGGTGCCGCGCAGCGCCTCCATGCCGTCCCGCCACTCCTCCGCGAGCGTCGTCCCGTACGCCCCGGTCACCCGGTGCGCGATCGGCATGTCGGTCACCTGGAAGCCCGTCCCGAAGATGATCGCGTCGGCCTCGGCCTCGGTGCCGTCGGCGGCGACGAGCGTGGCGCCGCGCACCTCCTTCAGCCCGGCGACGACATCGACATGGGGCTGGGCGAGGGCCGGGTAGTACTCGCTGGACAGCAGGATGCGCTTGCAGCCGATGCGGTAGTCGGGCGTCAGCCGGGCCCGCAGGGCTGGGTCTCCGATGGCCCGCCGCATATGGCCGAGGGCGACCCGCTCCACCAGCCGCAGCGAGTCGGGCCACCGGGTGAACGAGCCGGTCTGTAGCTCCCGCACCCCCCACAGCACCGCCCGCCGCAGCGCGCGGGTCGCCGGGACCTTGGTGTGCAGCCAGTGCTCGGCGGCCGAGATACGGCGGTCCATGCGCGGCAGCACCCAGGCCGGGGTGCGCTGGAAGAGGGTGAGCCGGTCCACCTCGCGGTGGATGGCGGGCACGATCTGGACGGCCGAGGCGCCGGTGCCGATCACCGCGACGCGCTTGCCGCGCAGGTCGTAGCCGTGGTCCCAGCGCGAGGAGTGGAAGACCTCGCCGGGGAAGCCGGCCAGGCCGGGGATGTCCGGGATCTTCGGGTCCGACAGCGGTCCGGTGGCGCTGACCACGACATCGGCGGTCAGCGGACCGGCCGCGGTGTCGATCTCCCAGTGCAGCGCGCGCGGGTCCCAGCGCATGGCCCGCACCTCGGCGTCGAAGCGCAGGTGCGGCCGCAGCCCGAACGTGTCGGTGACCCGCTCCAGATACGCCCGGATATGCGGCTGCCCGGAGAAGTTGCGCGGCCACTCGGGGTTGGGCGCGAAGGAGAAGGAGTACAGATGGGACGGTACGTCACAGGCGCAGCCCGGATAGGTGTTGTCCCGCCAGGTGCCCCCGACCGCCCCGGCCCGCTCCAGGACGACGACGTCGGTGATCCCCGCCCGGCGCAGCCGCACGGCCGCCCCCAGCCCGCCGAATCCGGCCCCGATCACCGCCACCCGTACGTGTTCCCGCGTCACTTCAGCACCGGTCATGGGGCCGCCTCCCGCAACACTCGGAACCGCGCCAGCGATTACTGGCACGGTTTGAGCGTAGGACAGCGGGCTACCGGGCGGTAGGGGCCGGGCGAAGGGAAGTTACCGGCGGTTCGCCCTCCCGGGTGCGGGCATAGGGTGCTGACGTGGCGACGAGCGAAGCACCCCAGGCTCCGGACGGCCCGGAGGAGATCCGCGAATACCGCGTCGCGGAGCTGGCCGAGAAGGCCGGGATCACCGTGCGCACCCTGCGCTTCTACCGGGAGCGCAAGCTCCTCCCGCCGCCGCGCCGCGAGGGCCGCATAGCCTGGTACGACGACCACCATCTCGCCCGGCTCCGGACGATCGCGGCGCTGCTGGAGCGCGGCCACACCCTCGGCGGTATCGCCGAACTCTTCGCCGCCTTCGAGAGCGGCCGCCGCGACGTCGCCGACCTCCTCGGCCTGCACCCGGCCCCCGTCTCCGTCCCGGCCTGGTCACAGGAGACACCGGTCCGGCTGGCGCCCGAAGCCCTGGCCGACTACTTCAAGGGCCAGGTGACCGCGGAAAACCTCGCCACCTCCCTCGACCTCGGCTATCTCGCGGTCGACGGCGACCAGTTGGTCCACGTCAGCCGCCGTCTCCTGGACACCTCCAGCGAGCTGGTCGACCGGGGCGTCCCGCTCGACGCCGTCCTGGAAGCGGCCCGTGAGATGCGCCGCCATGTGGACGCGATCGCCGAGATCTTCGCGGCCCTCCTGCGCACCACGGTCCTGGCCGAGCCCACATCGCGCATTGGCGAAACGGTTGAGCAGCTGCGGCCGATCGCCAAGGGCGTGGTGGACGCGGAGCTGTCGATGGCCATGGACCGCCGCATCCGCGCCGAACTCGCGGCCTGGGCCGAGACATCGGAGTGACGGTATCGCCGGCTTCAGCCCGCGAGCAGGCGCGGCGGCAGGTAGGCGGAGCTGACCCGGATGTTCCAGCCCCGGCGGCGGGCGTGGCAGGCCAGGGCCAGGATGTCGAGGTTGATGGCGGCGTCGGAGTCGCCCGCGCGGTCGGCGACCCGGTAGTGGTCGCGGTGGGCTTCGAGGGCGTCGATGAGGGCGAGGTTGAAGCTCTCCTCGTCGCCCTCGACGAGCTGGGAGAAGAGAACGCCGGGCGGCGGGAAGAACCCCCAGTTCCTGGCCTTCTCGCAGTCCTCGAGCGCACGGTCCGTGGCGGGTTCCGGGTCCACGCCCCGGAAATAGTCATGGAGCGCCCGGCGGTACGAGGCGAACGCGGAGCCGTCGCCCTCCAGGCGGGCGGAGCCGCTGAGGACGAGCGCGGCGATGTCCTCGCGCCGGCCGCCGATCAGGGCGAAGTTCAGGGCGGTGTGCCAGGCGCCGGGCCCGGCCTGATCACCGTGGTAGGCGGGGTAGCCGAGCGTGCTGCCGCCGATCGTCACCTCGACGTCCGTACCGGGCTCGGCGAGCGTGGTACGGAACAGCGCCGCGCCCAGTTCGGCGGCGAGGCGCAGGTTTTGCAGCTGCTGGTCCGTGACGTCGGCGGTGAGCGAGGCGCGGGCCTTGAAGAGGAGGTCCTGGTAGCGCACGGCATCCGACAGGTCCCAGGCGGAGAGCGGCTTTCCGTCCTCCGACGTCAGGGCCTCCCTGGTGTACTGCTCGAACAGGGCCTCGCTCTCCGGGTGCATCTCGCGAGGGGCTTCGGGCCGTTCGACCACCACCGGCCCGGCGGCCAGCGCGGCGACCGCGTCCGGGCGCCGGACGCGGCCGTACGCCTGGACCCGTGGCCCCGCGGTCTCGAACCCGGTCACCAGCGCCCGCGGGAGATACCCGGTGTCGATGGGCGGCTGCCAGCCCTCGCGGCGGTACGCGAGCGCGGCCAGCGCCAGCGGAAGGAGCGGCAGTAGCGTGCGGGGCCTGGCACCGGGGCCGGGGATGGCGCTGTGCGGGAGCAGCAGGTTGGCCAGCGCGGTGCGGAAGGAGTCCTGGTCCCCGGTGGTCAGGGCGCGCAGCGCGTGCAGCCCGATGGACTGCGGCCGGTCGAGCAGGCCGCCCTCGGCGTCGAGGGTTCGTATCCGGGCGAGCGCGGCGTCGAGCGCGGCGAGCTTCTGTTCCCTGGTCGGCGGGTAGTCCGCGTCGTCGTCTCCCGTGTCCCCGATGACATACGCCATGAAGCCGCGGGTGAGCTCGACGGCGGGCTGCCCGGCCCCGCCCTCGTCGAACGGCTTGCGGGCGAAGTGGAACGCCTCGCCGTGCCAGGAGGCCTTGTCGGAGAGGACCGCCAGGCAGAAGGCGTCGAGCCACTCCCCCGGGGTCACGGACTCCGGATCGCCCTCCGCCCCGCGGTCGTAGTTGATCCCGAAGTTCGCGTAGTTGAGGAAGACCTGGAAGTCGTTGGTCGGGTAGTACGCGGCGTACGCCACGGCACCGGCGGCGGCCTCGGTGGCGTCGTCGAGGACGGCCTTGGCCTCCGGGGTGTCGAGGTCGGGCGTCTCGACGGAGAGCGCCCCCAGGTAGTCGAGGAACTCCTCCGAGATCAGCTGCCACTCGTAGGTGGCGATCGGGCCGGCCTTCGACATGGAGTGGACCGTCGAACCGATCCTGTTGGCGAAGTCGTCACGGGCCGCCGAAACCGCCGCCTCGCCCACCTGGTGCCGCTCTATCCGCACTGCTCCGCTCCCCGTTCACCAGTCTCGGCGCAGCAGCCTACGCGGGGGCGCTCGCGGCCTATGAGGCGGGCGCGTCCGGCGCCGCCATGGGCACCGGGAACGCGAACCGGGGCTCCGCGCCCGACAGCCACGCGCCGATCGCGAAGGCCGCCGCCGCCTCGATGTACACCGCGCGGGCGAGCCCGCCGCAGGGGATGGGGGCGCAGCCCATGGAGGTGATGAGTTCGGCGGTCCGGTCGAGGGCGGCGGGGTCGTCGCCGCAGAACGGGACGGCCAGCGGGGCGCCCTCGAACGCCGGACGGGGCAGGGTCCAGATGCTGTCGTGGCAGAGGTTGAACGCCTTGACCACATGGGCGCCGGGCGCGGCGTCCGCCATCCGCCGGGCGATGGAGGTCGTGCCGCCGGTGGACAGCGTCAGGCCGTCGTCGGTCGGGACCAGGGGGTTCGAGCAGTCGATCACCGTGCGGCCGGCGAGGGTGTCCGCGAGCCCCTTGACCAGCTCGGGCGCCACCTCCGCCGGGACCGCCGCCAGGACGGCCTCGCCGTGCGCCGCCGCGTCGGCGAGCGTGCCGTGCCCGGCGGCGCCGGTCCGCGCGGCGGTCGCCGCGGCCGCCGCGCGGTCGCGCCCGCCGATCAGGACGTCGTGTCCGGCGCGTACCCACGCCCCGCCCAGCGTCGTGGCCATCCCGCCCGTGCCCAGAATGCCGATGCGCATGAGTTCTCCCGTCGTGAGAAACCGTGGTGACGACGGGGACTTTAGGGAGGCCGACGCACACCGCCCGGTGTGTATCGCGCAGGGCCTACGCGCCGACGCTCTGGTCGTCGGCCGCGAACGAGACGACCCACGACAGCGCCGCGTTCCAGTTGATGGCGACCTCGTTGGTCGACCACGACTGGATGTCGTCGAGGTAGCAGAACTGCGGCGCGGGCCGCTGGGGCGGATCGACCGTGCGGTCGATCAGCACCCTGCTCGCCTTCGGATCCTCAAGGTTCACGTTCGCGCCGCCGGCGATCGCACCGGCCGGGGGTTCCGGCAGCGTCGGATCGAGCTCGTGGCTGTAGAGGCGGCTGTGCTGGTTGTGGGAGTTGTGCCGGCCGTATCCGGTCACATAGGACTCGTTGAGGGCGTTGCGGCCGAGGATGTAGTCCAGCCCTTCCAGTACGCCGTCGCGGTAGCGCTGGTCGCCGGTCAGGTCGAAGGCGGTCGCGATGACGGCGAGCTTGTCGAGCACCATGCTGTTGGAGCCCCAGACGAACTCGCTGTCCGCGAGCGGCACGCCGTATGCCTGGCCCTGCGCCGTCTGGAGGTACCGGTCGGCGGCGGCCACCACCGAGGCGCGGGCGGCGTTCCGGTCGGCGTCCGGCAGTTGGCTTTGCACGGTCGCCAGGTCGAGCCGGCCGAGCGCGGCGACCTGCTGCCAGCCGAACCCGGACGGCGGGAACGGATCACCGGTCGCATAGGGCGAGGCCCGCAGGGCGTCGAGGAACGGCTGCTCGCCGGTGGTGATGAACAGTTCGGCGGCCGCCCAGTAGAACTCGTCGGTGACATCCGTGTCGTCGTACGGGCCGCCCCCGGTCGCGTCGGCCTTGCTGGCGTAGAGGTTCTGGTGCGCCTGCGCGGCGGCCCAGGCGGTACGGGCGGCGGTCAGGCAGCGCTGGGCGAAGGCCTGGTCGAAGGGCGCGTACAGCCGGGCGCCCTGCGCGGCGGTCGCGACCAGGTTGAGCGTCGCCGCCGTGGACGGCGGGTGCAGATGGCGTGGCTGCGGGTCCTGGTCCGGAGGCATCGGCAGCCCGGTCCAGTTGTCGTCGTGCACTTTGTGGTGGGCCATCCCCGCGAGGGGCGCTCCGGCGGGGACCTGCATGCGCAGCAGGAACTCAAGCTCCCAGCGCGCCTCGTCGAGGACGTCAGGTACGCCGTTGCCGCTCTCGGGAATGTGCAGGTCGCCGTCGCCCGGCGGCCCCAGGCGCCCCCGGGGCACGGTCAGCGTCCGCTCGTACAGGCTGAGGAGCTGGTAGGTGGCGATGCCGCCGTTGACCACGTACTTGCCCTCGTCCCCGGCGTCGTACCAGCCGCCGCTCACGTCCAGCTGATAGTCGCCGACACCCGGCTGGCAGGGCACGCTGGTGTCGCCCTGGTTGGGGGTGACGCCGATGTGTCCGGCCGGGCGCGCGTATCCGGGCGCCAGCGCGTCGGTGATGGGGATGCCGCTGCGCTGGACGTAGAAGAAGCGCAGGGCGTCGGAGTGCAACTGGTCATAGGCGGTGGCGGTGATGTCGAACGGGTAGCTGGTCTGCCCGTCGACGCTCAGCGTGTACCCGGTGCCGGACTGCGTCACCGCGCCGAAGTCCAGCGTGTGCACCTGCTGCCCGGAGGAGGTGTCCATCCCGGCCGGCGTCGAGGTGCCGGACGCGACGGTGGCCCCGGCGCTGTCGTTCACCTGCCAGGGGATCGGTCCGGGCGCGTCCGTCACGACGGTCGCGTGTTTCGGTCCGAACGGCAGGTAGCCGACCTGGTTGACCCGCACCCTCGGGCCGGTGTCCGGCACATAGCGGGGCACCGGATCGCCGCCTATGAGGGACACCCCGCCCACACAGCACACCCAGGGCGCGGGCTCTCCGCCGAGCAGGAAGAGGACCTGGCCACGGTCGGTGTCGAGGGAGGACGTGAAGGTGAACGTGTACGGCTGTTCCGGACCGAGGGCGATGTCCTGTGAGAACGTACCGGGGTAATTCGGGGCCTGGTCGAGCTGGACCCGGGCCGTCACCGCCGACGGCGGATTCGCCGAAGCGGTGAACGAGAAGGTGTACGACCTGCCCTGTTGCAGCCAGATGTCGCTCTGCCCCACGATGACGTCGGCCGGGAGCTGGGTGCCTCCCGGTACGTCGACGCACAGTTTCCCGCCCGCGACGGAAACGGGGGCCGCCTGCACGGTGAACCAGCCGCTGGTGCCTTCACTGAAATCCCCGTTGAAAACCTTTTCCCGTGGATCCTGTGCCATATTTCCAGCGTGCGCGGCATTCACCCCTTATGCCACTCAGGCAGCCCCCGAAGTCCGCGCGCTATTCCTTGACCGCCCCCGAGTTCGCCCCCTGCACGAAGTAGCGCTGGAAGCAGAAGAACAGCGCCGCCACCGGCAGCGTCGCCAGCAGGGCCGCCGCCAGCTTCAGCGGGTACTGCGTACCGCCGCCGAGGCCGCCGGAGATGAACCGCGCGAGCCCGGTCGTCAGCGTCTCGTACTGGCCGGACTGAGTGGACACCAGGAAGTGCGTGAACTCGTTCCACGAGCCCTGGAAGGACAGGATCGTCAGGGTGATCAGCGCGGGCCGGGCCATCGGCAGCACCACCGACCAGAACGTCCGGATCACCCCGGCGCCGTCCACCCGCGCGGCCTCCTCGACCTCCCGGGGGATCGACTCGAAGAACTGCTTCATGATGAAGATCCCGGCCGCGTCCACCATCAGCGGAAGGATCATGCCGGTGTAGGAGTCGAACAGCCCGAAGGTGTTCAGCACCAGGAACTTCGGGATCAGCAGCGCCACTCCGGGCACCGCCATCACCGCGAGGACGAAGCCGAAGAGCAGCGAACGGCCCCGGAAGCGCAGCCGCGCCAGCGCGTACCCCGCCATCGAGTCGAACAGCACCCGCCCGGCGGTAACCACGACCGCGACGAAGGCCGAGTTGCCCAGCCAGCGCAGGAACGGCACCCCGTCCCCGGCCGCCTGGCTCAGCCCGAACAGCCGCTGGTAGGCGGCGGTCGTCGGGGTGGTGGGCACCAGCCCGAGGGGGTTCGCCGCCGCGTCCGGGTCCGTCTTGAACCCGGTCACCAGCTGGAGTACGAACGGCAGCAGATACAGCAGCCCGACCCCCACCACCAGCGAGTACCCCAGCACCCGCAGCGGCAGCGGGAACCGGCCGAGCACCGGGCGCGCCTGCGCCCGGGCGGCCGCGGACTTGGCGTTCATCGATTCCTCCCGGGGCGGGGGCCGCGCTCCCGCAGCGCCCAGCGCTGGAGGGCGGTGATGCACAGGATCAGCGCGAGCAGGATGAAGGCGATGGCCGCGCCCTGCCCGAAGTCGGAGCCGTCGAAGGCGGCCGAGTACGACAGGAAGGCCGGCGTCAGCGTGGTGTTGCCCGGGGCGCCCTGGCCCATCACATACACCTGGTCGAAGACCTGCCAGGTGGAGATCGTGCCCAGGGTGAGGACGAGGAAGAACACCGGCCGCAGCGCGGGCAGCGTGACATAGCGCAGCATCTGGCGGCGGTTCACGCCCTCGATGGCGGCCGCCTCCTCCAGCTCGCGCGGGATGTCCTGGAGGGCCGCGAGGAAGATCAGCATGAAGGTGCCGGAGGTCGTCCACACGGCGAGCAGGATGATCGTGCACATCGCGACGGACGGCCCGGACAGCCACTCGTACCAGGAAAGACCCATGAAGGAGTGGTCGGCCAGCACACCCGTGGCGTGCTCGGGGTCGACGATCCCCAGGGCGCCGAGCAGCAGCGAGAGCACCCCGCGCGAGTCGGAGAACCAGTTCGGGCCCTTCACCCCGATCCAGGACAGCAGCGTGTTGACCGCCCCGCTGCCCTGGAAGAGGAAGAGAAAGACGGTGGAGACCGCGATCGAGCTGGTGACCGACGGGAAGAAGAACGTGGTGCGCAGGGCGCCCCGCGCGCGCAGCAGCTTCTGGTTGACGATCAGCGCCAGCACCAGCGCCAGCCCCGTCTGGAGCGGCACGGTCAGCGCCACGTAGTAGACGTTGTTGCGCAGCGAGGTCGCGAACAGGGTGCGGTCGAGGCCGTCCTCGGTGAGCAGCGCCCGGTAGTTGTCCAGGCCGACGAACTTCGCCTGCCCGCTGAACGGGTTGGACTGACCGTTCCAGTCGAGCAGCGAGACCCACGCGGCCATCAGGATCGGCAGCACCAGGAACAGGCCGAGGATCAGCACCATGGGGCTGACGAACAGCCAGCCCCAGGCGCCTTCACCGCGGCGGCGCCCCGCGGACGGGGTGTTTGGGGTGCGGGGCGCCGGCGCGGGGCCGGACCCGCCGGGCGCGTCAGGCGCGCCCGGCGAACCGGCCGTACGGGGACCCCCGCCGCCGGCCGCGGGGGCCGGGCGGGGGCCGGTCGACGCGCCGCCGGAGGTGCGGCGCGCCGTGCGGGGGGTGGTACGGAACGGCATGACGGCTCAGTTGCCCTTCGCGAGGGCCTGTTCGCCGTTGCGCTGGAGGTCGGCGAGGATCTTCTTCGGGTCGGTGGTGGGCAGCGACTGGAGTTCGGTGTTGAACTGGCTGAGCACCTTGTCGAATCCGGCGATGGTCACCGGGCCCTGCGCGTAGGCGTTGGCGTCGACCCAGGCCTTGGAGTCCGGCTCCTGCTTCGCGTACTCGGCGAGGGCGCTGGTGCGCGAGGGCATCACGCCGAAGCCCTCGGCGAACTTCAGCTGCTGCTCACCGGAGCTCAGGTACTTCACCAGGTCCACCGCGGCCGACCGGTGGGCGCTCTCGGCGGCCACGCCCCAGCAGTTGCTGAAGGCCAGCGTGCCCTTCCCGGCCGGGCCCGCGGGCAGCTCGACCACCTTGTACTTGACGTCCGGGTAGTCGAGCTTCATGGCGCCGGTCAGCCAGTTGCCCTCGATGGTCATGGCGGCCTTGCCCTTGCCGAGGGCCTCGCCGCCCCAGCTGGTGTCGACCTGCTTGGCGTACTTCATCGAGCCGGACTTCAGCAGGGACTTCACAAAGCCGAGCCCCTCGGCGTTCTTCGCGCCGTCGGCGGTCATCTTGGTCTGCCCGGCGTCGGTTATCCAGCCGCCCGCCTGCTTCATGAAGACGCCGAGCCGCTGGTACTCGTCGCTGGTGACCAGGCCGGTGACGCCGTCCCCGGTCAGCTTGCCCGCGACCTTCCGCAGCTCCTCCCAGGAGGTCGGGTAGTCCTTCTCGGTCAGCCCGGCCTTCTTCCACAGGTCGGTGTTGATGGCGAGGGCAAGGGTGGAGGTGTCCTTCGGCAGACACACCAGCTTGCCGTCGTAGGAGAAGGAGGCGCGCAGCTGCTCGGCGAAGTCGTCCTTGTCCTTGATCTTGTCGCCGTAGGCGTACAGGGAGCCGGCCTTGGCGTAGTTGGCGAACATGTCGGAGTTGACGTAGAAGACGTCCGGCGCCTTGTGCCCGGCGAAGCCCTGGGCCAGCTGCTGGTTCATGTCCTTGGCGGTCTCTACGGTGACCTTGTTGCCGGACTGCTTCTCGTACGCGGCCGCAGCGTCCTTGACTGCCTTGGTCTCGGCGTCACCCGAGGTGGCGATCAACACCTTGAGGTTCTGCTTGGCGCTGGTGTCCTGCTTCGTCTCCTTGTCGTCGCTGAAACTCGACGAACAGCCGGTGGCTGCCAGGAGTGCCGCGCAGGTGACGAGGGCGGCGGCGGCCGTGCGGGGGACCATGATTCCTCCGTGGATTCGGGATGGTACGGGCGGCTCTATGGGGGGTGGAGGAGAGGGTGAGGTTTGGGGGCGCGACGCGTCAGAGCGCCGCGGTGTCGGGGCCCGGCGCGTCGGGACTTGTCGTGTCGGGGCCCGGCTCCTCCGGACCCGGCGCCTCCGGGCCGGGCCTGGAGGCGCTGTCGCGGACGACGAGGGACGGCTCCAGCAGGACGCGCTCCGGCGGCCCGGCCGGGGCGGCTATCCGCGCCAGCAGCAGCCGTACGCACTCCCGCCCGACCGCCTCCAGCGGCTGGGCGACCGTGGCCAGGGAGGGCGAGAGAATCCCGGCGGTCGGCGAGTCGTCGAAGCCGACCACCGCGACATCCCGGCCCGGGACGGCGCCCCGGTCGCGCAGCGCGTGGTAGCAGCCGAGCGCCAGGACGTCGCTGGCCGCGACCACGGCCGTGGCACCCGCGTCCAGTAAGGGCTTCACGGCGATCCTGGCCGCCTCGATGTCCCCCAGGCTCTGCGCGCGCAGACCGCGCGTCGGCAGCCCGTGCCAGCGCATGGCCCGCCGCCAGCCGTCGGCACGGTCGTCACCGACGCCGGAGCCGCGCGGCCAGCCCAGGAAGGCGATCCTGCGGTGCCCGAGGGCGATCAGGTGCTGCACGGCGGCGTCCGTGCCCGAGGCGCCGTCGACGTCGACCCAGTCGCCGATCTGCCGCCCCGACCACATCCGGCCGAAGCCGACGAACGGCACGCCCCGCTTGGCGAGCCACGCCTGGCGCGGGTCCTGGCGGCCGGTGTCGCTGAGCACGAAGCCGTCGACGTCGTACTGGTCGAGCAGCTCCTCGTACCCCGCCAGGCTCGGGCCGCCGGGCGCGCTGGCGAACAGCAGCATCCGGTAGCCGGCCTCGTCGGCGGCCTCGGACAGGGCGTGCAGAAAACGGTCCATGACCGGGGCCGTGACCCCGGGCGGGGTGGGCTGGATGCCGTAGCCGATGAGCTTGCTGGAGCGCGTGCGCAGCGTCTGCGCGGCGCGGCTCGGGCGGTAGCCCATCTCGTCGATCGCCTGGCGGACCCGCTCCAGGGTCTCGGCGCGCAGCAGGTCCGGCGAGTTGATCGCGTTGGACACCGTCTGCGTCGAGACTCCGGCCCTGCGGGCGACCATGGCAAGGGTCACGGGGCCGCCCTTCGACGAGGGACTGCTGGTGGAGCGGGGCATACGGCCTCCGACGTACGAGGTCCTGGGGTCCTAGCAGATTCTCACAAGCTTGATTTGAGCGTTCCAAAGGCATTGTCAGTCCTCTGAAGAGGTCGTTACTGTCTTTGGAACGATCAAACGTTGAGAGGTTCTACTCTTTTGGACACCACTGTCAAGGCCCAGGACACCAACAGCTCGGTCACGGCCCCCACCTCCGTGGCCCAGGACCTACAGCCGTTCCTGCACGACGCGGTTGTCACGCTGTACGCGCCGAGCTTTGTGATCTCGCGTGCGGACGGGCAGCTCGACGGGGGTGCGGACGGCTTCTACCACGGCGACAGCAGGGCGCTGTCCCGGCTGACCGTCACCACCGGGTCCATCCCGCTGGCCCCGGTCGTCGGCGGGCTCAGGGGGGCCGACCGGGCGGACTTCCGGGCGATCCTGCGGGGGCTCGGCGAGGTGACGCCCGACCCGGCGGTCGCCCTGGAGCGCCGCCGGACCGTCGCGTCCGGCCGGCTGGAGGAGAACTTCGAGGTCAGCAACGCGGGCACCCAGCGGGTCGGCTTCCGGCTGACGATCACGGCCGCCACCGACCTCGCCCTGATGGAGCGGGTGAAGTCGGGCCACACCGTGGACGAGGTACCGGCGCAGGCCGAAGGCGCCGCAGGTCTCGCCTGGTCCCGCGACGAGTTCGCCGTACGCCTGGTCAGCGAGCCCGCGCCGGACGCGCTGGACGCGTCCGAGGGCCGGCTGTCGTACGACGTCGAACTGGACCCCGGCACCTCGTGGACGGTGACCCTGCGCTGCACGGCGGGGTACGCGGACGGCGACCAGTTCCCCGCGGGCCCCGCGGACTCCGTGCCGTGGCGCACCCCGACCCTGCGCAGCGCGGACCGCCGCTTCGACCAGTGGCTGGACCAGTCGGTCGCCGACGCGGACCGGCTGCGCCTGGTGGACCCGCAGTCCGACGAAGGGCTCAGGGTCGGGGTGGGCGGCGTGGATCAGTTCCTGGCCGCGGGCGCCCCCTGGTTCCTGACCCTCTTCGGCCGCGACTCGCTCTGGGCCGCCCGCATGCTGCTCCCGCTCGGCACCGACCTCGCGGCCGGCACCCTGCGCACCCTCGCCCGCCGCCAGGGCGGGGTGGTCGACCCGACCACGGAGGAGCAGCCGGGCAAGATCCTGCACGAAGTGCGGCGCGGCACCCAGAACTTCGCGGAGACGTTCTCCCTCCCGCCGGTCTACTACGGCACGGTGGACGCCACGCCCCTGTGGCTCACCCTGCTCCACGACGCCTGGCGCTGGGGCATGGCCCCGGAGCAGGTGGAACAGCTGCTGCCGCACGCCGAGTCGGCGCTCGGGTGGCTGCGCGACCAGGCGGAGGCGGGCGGCGACGGCTTCCTCAAGTACGTCGACCGGACCGGCCGCGGCCTGGCCAACCAGGGCTGGAAGGACTCCGGCGACTCCATCCGCCACCGCGACGGCCGCCTCGCCGACGCGCCGATCGCGCTGTGCGAGGTACAGGCGTACGCGTACGAGGCCGCGCGGGGCGGAGCGGCGCTGCTGCGCGAGTTCGGGCGGCCGGGCGCGGACGGTTGGGAGGAGTGGGCCGACGGGCTCGCCACCCGCTTCCGGAACCGCTTCTGGGTGGAGGACGAGCGGGGCCCGTACCCGGCGGTCGCGCTGGACCGCGACGGCCGGCCGGTGGACTCCGTCACCTCGGGCTTCGGCCACCTCCTCGGCACGGGCCTGCTGAACCGGGAGGAGAGCGCGGCGCTGGCGGCCCGGCTGACCGGCCCCGACCTCGACTCGGGCCACGGCCTGCGCACGCTGAGCAGCGACTCGGTGGGCTTCAACCCGTTCGGCTACCACATCGGTTCGATCTGGCCGCACGACACCGCGATCGCCGTGCACGGCCTGGTCAAGGCCGGGTTCCCGGACGCGGCCGCGCCGCTGGCGGCGGGCCTGCTGACGGCGTCGGCGGGGTTCGCGGCCCGGCTGCCCGAGCTGTTCGCGGGCCACGGCGCCGAGGCGGGCCCGCACCCCGCCCCGTACCCGGCGTCCTGCCGCCCCCAGGCGTGGGCGGCCGCCTCCGCGGTCTCGGTGCTCGGCGCGTCCCTGGGCCTGGACGCGGACGTCCCCGGCGGCACGGTCACCGTCGCCCCCACCTTCGCCCGGACGTACGCCCCGCTGACGGTGACGGGGCTCCAGGTCGGCGGGGACCAGCTGGACGTCGCGGTGGCGGCGGACGGGACGGTGAGCGTGGCGGCACCGGAGGGACTGACGGTGGTCATGGCCTGACGCGGCACTCGAGGGCCGACGGATCCGATGCACACCGCACGGTGTGCATCGGATCGGGCAGGATGCGGACATGGAGCAGCCGACCTGCCCGCGAGCCGCCGCGCGCGAAAACACCAGGGCCGTATCGGACGCCACGTCGGACGTGTACACCGCGGACTGCCACGCCCGCCTCGCGTTCGAGGTGCTCGCGAACCGCTGGGACAGCGTCGTGGTCTACACCCTCGGCGCGGGCGGCCCGATGCGGCCCCGGGCGCTGATCGCGAGCATCGGCGGGATCAGCGCCAAGGTCCTCAACGACGCGCTGCGGCGCCTGGAGTACAACGGCCTCGTCGAGCGCCGTACGTACGCGGAGGCGCCGCCGCGCGTCGACTACGCGCTCACCGAGGCCGGCACCGCCCTGCTCGTTCCCATGCGCGCGATGGGCGCGTGGGCGAAGCGCCACACGGACGACGTGCTGGCCGCGCAGGAGCGGTTCGAGAACCCGGGCGCCCGGGCAGGGAATCGCCGGTACCGTCACCAGGCATGACGAATCAGCTGTCGCCGAGCGCGGTCCACGAGCTCCTCTACGAGCTGTGCGTCGACCTCGGTTTCTGCCTTCCGCCGCACGAGCAGCGCCGGCTGCGCGAGGCGCCGCCCGCCGACGCGGACGAGTTCACCGATGCCGTCTTCAGGGCGGAGGGGCTGGACCCGGCCGAATCCGGGCTGCGGCCCAGGGTCCGAGACGTCGTCGAACGGCACATGCGCGGCGAGTGACCCTGATCACCCGCGAGCCCTTAAGCTGCCCGGGGAGGACTGAGCTCCAAACAGAACATACGGGGGACGGGGACCGAGGTGGACGGAACTATTCCACTGCCGCATGACGTCAAGGACTCCACGCAGTTCGTGGCGGAGATGCGCCGGTTGCGGCAATGGTCGGATCTGAGTTATCGCGAGTTGGAACGCCGGGCCGGTGCGGTGGGGGACGTACTCCCGCGCGCCACGCTCGCCGGGGCACTGAACAGACAGGAGCTGCCCCGGGAGGAGCTGGTGGCGGCCTTTGTCCGCGCCTGCGGCGGCGACAAAGCCGCGGTCGAGGCGTGGGTGGGGGCCCGCAAGCGCCTGGCCGTCGAGCTCGGACAGGAACAGGAACAGGAGCAGGGGCAGGACTCCTCCGAGCCGGTGGAGCCGGAGGGCGAAGACGCCCCCGAGAGCCCGGCGGTGCCGGCCACCGAGCCGGTGGCCGAGACCCCGGACCCGGATCCGGACCAGGTACCAAAAGAGCCCAAGCGGCCGAAGAGGAAGAGACTGAAGGCGGCCGGGGGTCGGCTTCGGCGGCCGGGCGTGGTCATCACGGCCACCGCGGCGATCGTGATCCTGACGGCCGCGGCCACGGCGATTCTGCACCCCGGCGACAAACCCGATAAGCCGCGTGAGAGCAGCCGGACGGAGGCACCGGCGGCCACCACCCCGTCCAGCACGAAGAGCCGTCCCGCGGACGACGCCACCACCGACGCCGCCGACGCCGAACCCGTCAGCGACGAACCCTCGCGCGGCGCGACGCGGGAGACCTCGTCACCGACCCCGTCCCAGCAGACGACGACGCCCAAGAAGACGAAGCCCACGCGGAGTTCGCCGACGCCGGAGTGGACGTACGACCCGCCGGCGGTCCCCGACGATCCGCCGCCCTCGACGGACACCCCGCCGCCGTCCGGTGGTGGCGACCCCTTCCCGGAGGAGACCTGCTGGGACGTCACCGAAGAGTGCTGAGGGGCGCTCAGTCCCGCAGCCGCACCTCGACCCGGCGCTCCCTCAAGACCTCGAGTACCAGGTCGAAATAGCTGTACGGCTCCCCCTTCCAGTCGAGGACCCGCCCGAGGCTCTGCCGCGCGATCCGTGCGTCGTGCCAGATCAGCGTGCACGGTGTGGTCACCCCGAAGCCTCCGCAGAGGCAGTCGGCCAGCGCGTCGGCGTTGCCGCCGAAGTAGCCGCCGGGGCCGCGCATGGCCTCGCCGAGCGCGAGACAGAGACCGGGCTCATCCGTGACGTACCGCCCGTCCAGCTCGTACACGCGCCCCGGCGGCGCGGCCGGGACGGACCGGCGGGTCCCCCGCTCGCGCACACAGTCGAGCCAGATCTCGCGGTCGCGGGTCCCGTACCCGGCCCATAGGTTCGGGGCCGTCGGCGGACCGTCGTACCACCGCTGCCAGAAGGGGCGGGCCCGCGGGGGCGGCGGGTCCCAGAGGCGGTCGGTGAGGCGGATGTCGAGGAGGCCGGGGCCGAGGGACGACGGCTTCCAGTCGGCGATCTCGGCGGTCACATACAGGTCCGTGGACTCCGCGCCGTTCCGGTCGAGGACCAGCAGCAGGGCCTCCCCCAGCCCCAGCCGGCGGCGGGTCCCGGCCGCGAGGGCCGACTGGAGCCGGTCGCCGGGTGCACAGCCGAGGAGGTGCAGCGAAGTGTCCGGCGACTCGTCGTCGGGCGCGACGACGTCGGAGAAGTCCGCGCAGGTGCCGAGGTGTTCACGGCCGTTGTGCAGCAGCAGGCCCGCCGCGAGGTACGGATCGTCGGGCGGGTCCGGGTAGCCGTCGGCGCCCTCGATGAACACGTCGATCAGGGAGGGGTCGCCGGGGTGCGGGCGATGGCCGGTGACCCGTACGTCCTCCAGCCGCCAGGCGTCGAGCCGCTCCGAGTCCTCGGGGCACCGGTCGTCGCCGATCGGCCGCAGCCAAAGGTGGCCCAGCTCGTACGGCGCAGTGCCGCGCTCACGCAGGATGTCGCGCAGCGGGCCCGCGGGGGCGCAGCCCAGGAGCTGGTAGGGGTGGAGGGGCGGCGCGACGAACAGGCCCGAGACATCGGCGCAGACGCCCCAGACACTCGCGTCGTCGGAGTCGGCCAGGGCGAACGCGGGGGCGCCGGCCCGGCCGGACCCCTCCGGCCAGCGGTGGACGCGCGGCCCGTGCGCCGCCGCGCTCAGCGACCGGCTCCGCTCGCGAGTTCGTCGGCGTAGTGCGTCAGCGAGCGGCTGTACATCGGCAGGTGGCGGGACAGCGCGGACAGCGCGAGGGCCACCGCCTCCCGCTCCCGCCCGGCGTCGACCAGCGCGAGTGCGAGAAACGCGGCCACGGCGTCGTCGAGTTCATCGGACCCCGCGTCCCGCTCCGCGGTGAGCAGCGCGATGCCCTCCTCGGGCCGGCCGAGGTTGCGCACCGTGCTGGCCAGCTGGATCACCGCCTGGCGGCGGCGCGGGCCGGCCAGACCGGCGTCCAGGGCCGCGCGGTACAGCGGGGCGGCGTCCTCCTCGCGGTCGGTGGCGTCGTACGCGGAGGCCAGCTCGAAGGACGCGACCGGGTCGCCGTCGGGGAGTTCGGCCGTCAGCGCCGTCATGGCCGCCAGGAAGTCGGCGGGGGCGTGGTCGTCGAAGGCGGTCCACAGGTCCGCGACGCGCTCTTCCCAGTCAGTTGCCACCGTGCTCATCGGCGCAGCATCTCAGCCCGGGACCGCCGGTGTCACCCGCTGAAGACCGCGGTCACCGGGGCGTGGTCGCTCCACCGCTGGTCATAGCTCGCCGCGCGCTCCACGTACGCCTTCGCAGCCCGCTCGGCCAGCCCCTTCGTGGCGACCAGCAGGTCGATGCGCCACCCCGCGTCGTTGTCGAACGCCTTCCCCCGGTACGACCACCACGAGTACGGCCCCTCGACGTCCGGGTGCAGCTTGCGCATCACGTCCACGTACGCCGCCTCGTCGTACACCTGGCTCAGCCACGCGCGCTCCTCGGGGAGGAACCCGGCCTTCTTGCGGTTGGCCTTCCAGTTCTTGAGGTCGGCCTCCCGGTGCGCGATGTTCCAGTCGCCGCACACCAGCACCTCGCGCCCACCGGCCGCGGCCCGCTCCCGCAGCTCCTTCAGATACGGCAGGAACTCCCCCATGAAGCGCTCCTTCTCCTCCTGCCGCTCCGTGCCGACCTCCCCCGACGGCAGATAGAGGCTGGCGACCGTGACCCCGGGCAGGTCGACCTCCAGATAGCGGCCGCTGTCGTCGAACTCCGCGGAGCCGAATCCGACCCGTACGCCCTCCGGCTCGCGCCGGGTGTAGACGGCGACCCCGGCCCGGCCCTTGGCCGCCGCCGAGGCGTGCACGGTGTGCCAGCCGTCGGGCTCGCGGACCGGCGCGGTCAGCTCACCGGGCTCGGCGCGCACCTCCTGGAGGCACACCACGTCGGCGGCGGTTCCCTCGAGCCAGGGCAGAAAGCCCTTCTTGGCCGCAGCGCGCAGCCCGTTTACATTCACGGAGGTCACGGTGAGCATTCCGGCACGATACGCCAGAAAAAACCGAGTACCCCAACGATCCCGCATGAATGTACGATCCTTCGCATGGATATTCGCCCCATCCCCTATGACCACCCGGACGCCGTCAAGCTCAACGACGAGGTGCAGGCCGAATACGTCGAGCGCTACGGCGAGGGCGACCTGACCACCATGGACCCGGCCCACTTCGAGCCGCCCCACGGCCTGTACCTCCTCGCGTACAACGCCCAGGGCCGCCCGGTGGCCAGCGGCGGCTGGCGCAGCCAGAAGCAGAGCGAGACGGGCTACTCGGACGGGGATGCCGAGATCAAGCGGATGTTCGTGATCCGGGACGCCCGGGGGCAGGGCCTGGCCCGCCGGATCCTGGCCGCCCTGGAGGACAGCGCCCGCGCGGCGGGGCGGGTCCGGATGGTCCTGGAGACGGGCACCGAGCAGCCGGAGGCCATCGCGCTGTACACCTCCTCCGGCTACGCACCGGTCCCCAAGTTCGGCCTGTACCGCTTCGAGGAGTCCAGCCGCTGCTACGCCAAGCCGCTGACGTAGGCCACGGCCCGACACGCGGCTCCGCGGCAGGGTCCGGGCCCCGGCGGGGACGAGGGGCGGGCCCCCTGGGCCCGAGACAGCCCCCGATGCGGGGTCTGGGGCGGAGCCCCCCACGCGGCGGAGCCGCATATGGACAGGGGCCGGGAAGGGGCGGGGAGGGGCAGTGTCCGATATGCGGCTCCGCCGCGTGGGCCCGCCGCGGGACTAGAACGCATCCGCGACCGCAGAAGCGATCTCCTTGCGCACCTGGTCCGCCGGATACCGGGCCACCGGGCGCCCGTACGGCGCCAGGGCCCGGTCGGCCGCCCCGGGCGACGGCTCCCGCACATCCGCGAACAGCACCGTCGTACCCGGCGGCACCTCGGCGGCCAGCATCTCCAGGACCGCGCCCACCCCCGTAGACCTCTCCGCCGCACCCGTACCCTCCCGCGCATCCCGCGCCGCACCGATGAAGCCGCCCTCACCAAAGCCGATCATGATCCCCAGCGGCCCGCCCAGAAGCCCCACGAGCCCGCCCATCAGGCCGTCGACGGTGAAGCAGCGGGCCCCGGCGCCGTCCACGCAGTCCGGCAGATCGATCGTCCCGTCCATGGCCCGCGCGATCACCGCGCCTTCGCACAGCGACAGCGCGCCCTCGTCGTCGGCGCGGAGCAGCGCGTCAAGCGCCCGGGGGCCCGCCTCCGGCCCGGCGAGGTCCATGAACAGAACACTCTCACCCATACCCCCACTCTTGCCGCAGCCGGCCCCCCGCGCACCCCGTAGCCCCCATGCGCTCACGCTCACGCTCAGCCGCCAGCCGCGAACTTCCGGCTGATCGCGTCGAACACACCCTTGGCCTCGCTGCCCAGACGCGGCCCCGCGAGCCAGGTGTGCGCGTTGGAGCCGATGGAGCTGTTGGACACCAGCACGGTCTTGCCGCCACGGTTCACAAACCACCCGCCGCCGGAGGAACCGCCGGTCATCGTGCACCCGATCCGGTACATGGTCGGCGCGGAGGGCGAGAACGACAGCCGGCCGGGCCGGTCCAGGCAGTTGAACATCAGCGCCCCGTCGTACGGCGACGCGGCCGGGTAGCCGTAAGCGCTGATCGAGCTGACCCGGTCCGCCGACGGCGCCCCGAACCAGACCGGCACCGAGGCCCCCACGGTCTCCTCCAGCGACTTGCCGCCACCGTTCTCCGGCTTCACATGCAACACCGCGAAGTCGTACGCCGAGCCGACGTTGCCGGTGTGGGCGCCCTCGTCGATCCACTGCGAGGAGGTCTGCGACCAGTCCGCCCACCACACGCCGTACGGGGCGACCTCCCGGCTCGCGGCGGTCTGGGTCCGGTCGGCCGGCAGCCCGTTGTCGTTGTACGACGGCACGAAGACGATGTTCCGCATCCAGCCGCCCTTCTTGCCGGAGTGCACACAGTGGCCCGCCGTCCACACCAGGTTGGACTTGCCCGGGTGGGCCGGGTCGTCGACGACCGTGCCCGAGCACACCATCGGCCCCTCGGGGCTGTCGAAGAAGACCTTGCCCACCGGCGCCATGTTCAGGTGGTACGGCCGCGAGACCTGCTTGGCGCGGGTCGCGGGCGGCTCGGGGTCGGTGGCCGGCCGGCCCTCACCGGCGCTCTGCGTGCTGACGGTGTTCGGCGCGTCCTTGGCCTTGGCCATCCTGGACGGCTGCCAGAAGCCCTTGATGACGGGGTTGGCGAAGTCGGAGGCCTTGCGGGCCCAGTTGTCCCAGTCCCTCCAGGCGCCGTCCTTCCACTTCTTCAGGTCGTCAAGGCTGGTCGGCACCCCGTCCGGAATCCTCAGCCCGTCCTTGGCCTTGGCCTTGTCCCCGGCGGTGGCCGAAGCGCTCGGCTCGGACCCGGCGTTGTCGTCGCTCGGCCCGCAGGCCGTGGCGGAGACCGTGAGCAGCGCGGCCAGGGCCGCGGCAGCCACGGCGGAGCGGCGTATCGATGGCATGGAGCTTGCCCCCTGAGTGGTGCTGTGTGGTGCTGTGTGCTGCTGCGCCGTGTGGCACTTCCCCACGCGTAGCGCGCGCCCCTTCCGGAACAGGCACCCACTATGCCCGCGCCCCCGTCCACAGCCCCCTGCCCGGCCCACAGCCCGCACACAACACGAACCGCGTCAGCACGAATCCATGACATCGCCGGGCTGCGCTGCCGACATTGACGGAGTGAGTACTCACTCCGTACGGTGGAAGGCATGGCGGAACCACCGGCCCGGCGGCGTGCGCCGGGCATGAGCACCGAACAGCGCCGGGCGATGATCGTCGCGGCGGCGCTGCCACTGGTCGCCGAGTACGGCGCCGCGGTGACCACGGCGCAGATCGCGCGCGCCGCCGGCATCGGCGAGGCGACGATCTTCCGCGCCTTCAAGGACAAGGAGGAGGTGCTGGGCGCGTGCACGGCCGAGGCCATGGACCCGAGTCATGTGCTGCGCGAGCTGGCCTCGATCTCCGTCGACCAGCCGCTCGCCGACCGGCTCACCGAGGCGGCCGAGGCGATGCGGGCCCACCTGGCGCGGATGGGCGCGGTGGCCGGGGCCCTGCATGCCTCGGGCCACCGCCGCGAACGCTCCCCCGCCGCCCGGACCTCCGACTCGCGGGAGACATCGATGCGGGCGACCCGCGACGCCCTGACCGAACTCGTCGAGCCCGACCGGGCGGCCCTCCGCCTGCCCCCCGAAAGAGTCGCCTCGATCTTCCTCGGCATGCTCTTCACCCAGCTGCACTTCGGCGCCGAGGGCGCCGACGCCGATCCGGTCGAGTTCGTCGACGTCCTCCTGCACGGCACCCTCAACCAACCAGGGAGCGGCACATGACCATCACGCTGAACCACACCATCGTCCCCGCCGTGGACCACCGCGAGGCGGCCCGGTTCTTCGCCTCCGTGATGGGCCTGGAGGAGCTTCCGCCCGCGGGCCGCAACGGCCACTTCGCCCCCGTGCGGGTGAACGACACGCTCACCCTTGACTTCATGACGGTGGCCGACCCCGAAGGGCACCATCTGGCCTTCGACGTGGACCCGGCCACCTTCGACGCGATCCTGTCCCGGATCCGCGCCGCGGACATCTCCTACGGCAGCGACCCCACCGAGCCCGACAACGGCCGGATCGACCACCCCCTGTGCCCCCGGGGCCTGTTCTTCCAGGACACGGCGGGGAATCTGTACGAGGTGATGTCCCCGGCGTGACGGACCTCGACGGACTCAGGCCACCAGCTCGTCCAGATACAGCGCGGCCAGGCGCGGCAGCGGCCGCCGCCCGCCCGCGCGGATTCGATGAGGCTCCGGAAACGATCCGTGTCCATGTGGTCGACTGTGCCACGTGGGTCCGACAACAACAGGAGGACGCGAGATGAAGGTCGGCTCGGCACGTGCCGCCGCGGCCGGGTGGGTGGAGAGGTACGCCCGCCCCGAACCCGGCTTCCGCGGGGCGTACTTCAGCGGCTCGACGGTCGGCCTGCCCGACGACGCCGAGCTGCCGCCGACCTCCGACGTCGACGTCGTGGTCGTGACCGCCGAGGACAACCCGCCCGCCAAGCCCGGCAAACTCCGCCACCACGGCGCCCTGCTGGAGATCAGCTATCTGCCCTGGGCGGGGCTCGCCTCGCCCGACGCCGTGCTCGCCTCGTACCACCTGGCCGGCAGCTTCCGTACCGACACGGTCATCGACGACCCCACCGGCGGGCTGCGCGCCCTGCACGCCCGCGTCTCGCGCGACTTCGCCGCCCGGCCCTGGGTGCGCCGCAGATGCGAGGACGCCCGCCACAGGATCGAGAGCGGGCTGGCGGCGATCGACGCCTCGGCGCCGTTCCACCAGCAGGTCACGTCCTGGCTGTTCCCCACCGGCGTGACCACCCACGTGCTGCTCGCCGCCGCCCTGCGCAACCCCACCGTACGGCTGCGCTATCTGGCCGCCCGCGATGTCCTCGCCGACCACGGCCATCTCGGCCTCTACCCCGAACTCCTCTGCCTCCTCGGCTGCGCCGACCTGCCCGCCGAGCGCGTCCGGCACCATCTGGACGCGCTCGCCGCGACGTTCGACGCCACCGCCGCCGTGGCGAGGACCCCGTTCTTCTTCTCCAGCGACATCACCCCGGCAGCGCGGCCCATCGCGATCGACGGCAGTCGGGACCTCATCGACCGCGGCCGCCACCACGAGGCGGTCTTCTGGATCATCGCGACCTTCGCCCGCTGTCACACCATCCTGGCCGCCGACGCCGCCGAGACCCACCGGGCGCTCACCCCGCCCTTCCGCGCCGCCGTCGCCGACCTCGGCATCACCGGGCCCGCCGACCTCCGCCTCCGCGCACAGGAGGTCACCCGGTTCCTCCCCCGCCTCTGGCAGACCGCCGAGGCGATCATCCGCGCAACGGCGCGCTGATCTCCCAATCCGTGTCGAGCCGCTCGACCAGGGCCCGGGCCAGGGACGGCGCGTAGCGCTCGGCCCACTGTCCGGCGAGCCCCAGAAACCCGCGCAGCTTGCCCCGTACGTCCTCCAGCAACCCGTCCAGCTCGGCGACGGCCAGCTCGACGGGCCGCCCGTCACGCCCCTCACACCCGTCACGCCCGTCACGCCCATCCGGCCAGATCCCTACGACCGGCCCCAGGTGCTCCACCCGCGGGGACGGGTCATGGCCCAGCCACGGCTCCGCCCCGTCCGCCAGGTCCAGCCACTCGCGCCAGGTCTCCAGACCGCAGCAGCACCCGGAGCGTACGAGGGCGCCGCTGACCGTGTCCCCGACGCACAGCCCGCCCGGGGCGATGGTGCACTCGGCCTCGACCGTCCGCCGCACCAGCTCGAGGCCGTCGGCCGCGAGGGGGTCGCCGGGGTCGAGGTCGTGGTTGTAGCCGACCCAGACCGCCATCGCCGTGCCGACCTCCAGCGGCGACAGCCCGCCGGAGAGGAGCAGCACGCCGTCGGCCGACGGGGCGGCCACGGGCCACAGGGCGAAGTCGCGGGCCTGGTACGTCTCCAGGGCGGCGTCCATGACGATCACAACGGGGTCCGTCGGCTCGGTCGGCTCAGTCGGAGTTGCACCACAGCAGCACGCCCGGCCCGTCCGGCGTGGTCACGGGGATCCACGCCTCGTCGGCCTCGGCGAGCCGGTCCTCGTCGAGTCGCAGCTGATGCGGCTCCTCGTTGTCACCGTCGCAGACCCAGAAAGGCACGCCCTCGACGATCTCCCGCAGCTTGGCCGACTCGTCGGCCGTCCACGGATGATTCCGGGTACCGGCCCCCCGGAAGTGCCCCTCGAACAGCTCGCACAGCCCGTCGAGCGCATCGGGCCCGAACAACGGCACCAGATATCCCTCGACCTTCCCCTGCCGACAGGCCGTCCCCCCGTACTGCTGCTGGTAAAACACCCCGGTGGCCGCCTGGACCACCACATAGAGCCATTCCTCCGACGACCCGTCGGGGTCGAGGAAGACAAATCGCTGACCGGCCATGCCCGCAGTCTGCGGCCTCGCGCCCGCCGCCTCAACAGGATTTCGACGCCGCCCGCTTCAGCGCGCGGACCCGGCGGACCCGGCGGACACGGCGGACAGCAGGACGCGGCGGCGTTCCAGGTCCACCTCGACGATCTGCACTGTGAGCTCATCGCCCTCGCCCACCACCTGCTGCGGTTCGGGGAGCGGCACGAGCCCCTCGATGCCGTCGGCGACCCGGACGAAGAGGCCGAACGGGACCAGTTTGGTGACCGGTCCTGTGACCACCTGCCCGACCGTGTCCGCGAACGCCACCATCGGGTCCTCCCGCAGCGCCCGCAATGACAGCGACGCCTGTCCGCGGTCGAGGTCCGCGTGAAGGACTTCGAGGGAGAGCCGCTCTCCCACCCGGACGATGTCGGAGGGGTGTTCGTAGCGCGTCCAGGCCAGTTCGGGGATCCGGATGAATCCGGTGCACCGGCCGTCCGGCTCGCCGTCGATGCGCACGAACACACCGAAGGTGTGGATGCTCTCCACTGCACCGGTCACGATCCCGCCCGGCCGAAGCCCGCCGAGGAAGTCCCGTATCGCCCCGCTCGCCACGGGGCAAGCATCTCAGCTCTCAGTGTCAGTGGCCCGGTGCATCATCGATCGCATGGCACGCACCGGCTCGATCGGCTCCTCCCCACCCCCGTGGGGCGTCCAGTACACGCTGTGTCTGCCCACCGAGGACGCGGCGCGGCGGGCCGCGGCGGAGCTGGCCGCGGCCGGGCACCGGCTGGCCGCGATACGGGCCCATGGCCACGCGCCGGACCCCGCGCTGACCGGCTGGTGGCAGGTGTTCTCGCTCGCGGTCCACACCGGTCATGACCGCTTGGCGCTGGAGCCGTTCCTCAGACACGAGCGCATACGGATGGCCGGGCTCGCCCGGTCCCACGGCGGATTCCACCAGGGCTGCGCCGAGGGTCACGCCTCCACCCTCCAGGCGATCTTCACCCGGGACGGCCTGGTGCACGAGCGCGCCTCGGCCGAGGTCGCCCCGCCCGCCCCGCTGCCCACCGACCCGGCCCCGCCGCCCGGCTGGGGGCCGCGGTGGCCCGGCCCGGCGTCCCCCCTGCCCATCCGGCCCGAGGACGTCGTCCGGGCGGTGGTGGCCGTGGCGGAGCGGATGTACGGCGGCGCGGACGACGCGCCCGACGCCGTCGGGTGGCTGCTGGAGGAGGACTTCGCGTTCAGGGAGCCGTACGAGTCGACGGGCGAGTTCCTGGGCGACCTGGCCGATGCCGTGGCCCACCAGGGCGACTGCACCGACGACACCGTCGATGCCGTCCCCTTCCTGGCCGAGTTGGCGCGCGACGGCGGCGTTCCGCCCGCGGTCCGGGTGGCCGTGCTCGGCGACCTCCTCCGGCTCGCCGCGACCGGCGCCTCGCTCGCCGTCCTCGCGGCCGACCGCGTCGCCGCGCTCGGCGACGTCTGGCAGGAGCGCGCCGACGTACACATGACGCGGCGGGCGATCGGCCGCGCGCTGCCGCGCCTCCTGGCCCGCTGGGACGAGGAGGGCGACGCGGCCCGGTTCGTACTCGCCGCGCTGGCCGCCGCGGCCTCGGACGGCGCCGCGGCCGGGCTCGTCCCCCGTCTGAAGGATCTCCCCGCCCCGGCCGGCTCACCCCGCGCCGACACCGTCGCCCTGATCGCCGCGCTCCTGGCCGACGACGAGCCCGGTCTCGCCACCGCCCTGCGCCGGCTGACCTCCTGGCGCCCCGCCATCGCGGAGCGGACGGCCACGCCCCACGCCGCTCCCCGGCAGCTGGCCCTGGCCGTCCTCCCGGACCTGGTCATGGAGGACGCCGGTCCGGCCGACCGGCCGGGGCCGCTCGCCGCCCCTCCTACGCCGAGGCTCTGACCTGCACCGACGTCAAAGGTCTGGACCTCATTGAACGGTCCGTCGCGCGAGACCGTATCTGGGCTGCGAAAGGCACCGCACAGCACGGACCGATCGAGCGAGGAGTTCCGCATGTCCCGGAAGCGTCGTGTGACCCGGCCCCAGAAGATCGCCCTGACCATCGGCGCGGCAGGTCTCGTGGGCGGCGGCCTCGCCGTCGGCGTCGGGGTCAGCCAGGCCTCGGAGACCACCCAGGCCAAGGCGCCCACGGAGAACTGCGCCGGGCTCGACACCGCGCTGCGGAACAATCTGAACTTCATCGCCGCCCAACAGGCCAGCCCCGACGCCCAGTCCGAGGCCAGGATCGCCAACCGCGAAGAGGTGGTGAAACAGATTCAGCAGCGCCGCCAGGTGGCGGGCTGCACCGAGACCGTCACGCCCTCAGCCCCGGCGGACTCAGCCCCGACGGACTCAGCCCCGGCGACGGCGGCCCCCGAGACCACCGCCCCGCCCACCGCCCAGCCCACCGGCGGCGCCTCCGGCGAAGGCGAGGTGGTCTGCGCCGGCTCCACGGTCACCCTCTCCGGCGAGGAGGGCGCGCCCGCCGCCTCCAGCAACCAGTTCCCGGTCGGCACCCGGCTCAAGGTCACCAATCTGGACAACAACAAGTCCACCACGGTCAGCGTGACCTCGACCTCGGGCAGCTGCGCCCTGCTGAACAACGCCGCGTTCGAGCAGGTGCGCGAGCCCGGGAAGTTCCTCATCCGACGAGCCGTCATCGAGCGCGTCGGCTAGGGGCCCGTACGCCCGTCAGCCCCGCTGGGGGGAGATCGCGCGCGGGGCGACGACGGGCAGCCGGGCGCACTCGCGGCAGGCGCGGGCGGAGGCCGCGACCCTGATGTGCGAGGCGATGGTGACGGCGCCCATGAGCGCGCTCAGCGGCCAGTTCCCGGCGAGGACCGACGCGGTGGTGAGGGTCAGCGCGCTGACCGCCAGGGCCGTACCGGCGGTGGTGCCGGTCCAGGCGACCATCAGCGGGAGCCGGGGCGGGGTGGGCAGCCGGCGGGCCGGCGCGCCGGTGGCGGCCAGCGCCACCCCCGCCAGCAGCGCGGCGGCGGCCGCGACGCCGCCCACATGGGCGGCCAGGATCTGAGCGGAGTGGGGCAGCTGCCGGCCATGGCCCACGATTGCCGTCAGGTACCAGCAGACGATCAGGAACGGGACGGTGAGCGCGACGACGCGCGCGGTCTGACGGGCCTGGGCGATGGTGAGTTCCCGCTGGAAGGCGGGCGCGACGTCCTCGACGCTCCCGAAGTCGTCCACCGCCTGGCGGGCGGCGCGCTCGGCTCCCCGGCCGTCGGGGCTTCCCCCGTCGCCGATGTCCGCCGCGGCGTCGACGAGCGCGTCGCGCGCCTCGGTCAGCATCCGCTCCTTGACCCGCGTCGGGCCGTGCAGCGCGGCCGCCAGAGCGGCGACATGCCCGTCGATCGGGTCGTCGATCGGGTCGGGGCCGAGGGCCGTCACGTGGCCGGCCTCGGCGCCGGCGAGGGGTCCAGGACGGCGCCGATCGCCGCGGTGAGCTCGCGCCAGGCCGTGCGCTCCTCGGCCAGGCTCCGCCGTCCGGCGTCCGTCAGCTCGTAGCAACGGCGGCGGCGCTCCCCGGCCGACTGCCAGTCGCTGCGCAGCAGCCCGAGCCGCTCCAGCCGGTTGAGCGCCGGATACATGGTGCCCGTGCGCAGTTCCAGGGCGCCGCCGCTGCGCTTCTGCACGGCCGTGATGATCGCGTAGCCGTGCAGCGGCCCCTGCTCCAGCGCGGCCAGCAGCAGCGCGTCCAGGTGCCCGCGCACCGCATCGCCCTTCATGAGGGAGCAGCCTACCCATCCACCTGTAGGTGCGCTATATATTGGCAGCCAATATGTAGGCTACTCACTCAAGCGGAGTCGCAGTGACCAAGCTGCTGTTGTCCGTACACGTCCTGGCCGCGATCCTGGCCATCGGCCCGATCGCCGTGGCCGCCTCGATGTTCCCCCGCTTCGCCCGCACCCCGGGCGACGCCGACCAGGAGCCGGGCGCGCGGCGAGGCCCCGCGACAGCCGCGCTTCTGCATCGCGTCTGCCGCGGCTACGCCGTCTTCGGCCTGGCCGTCCCGGTCTTCGGCCTCGCCACCGGCGCCCAGCTCGGCGTCCTGGGCGACGCCTGGCTCATCATCTCGATCACCCTGACCGCGATCGCCGCCGCCCTGCTGGCGCTGACCATCCTCCCCGCCCAACAACGCCTGCTGGCCACGCCGGACGGCGCGGCGGCCACCCGGCTTGGCATGCTCACCGGGATCTTCAATCTGCTGTGGGCGATCGTGGTCGTCCTGATGATCGTCCGCCCCGGCTCCACCACCGGAGCGTGACCACCATGCGCACCCTGCGGATCGCGGCCGCTGTCGAGGCGGCCTCCCTGGCGGCCCTGCTGATCAACCTGGTCACCATCCACACCAAGGCCATCACCGCCCTCGGCGGCCCCGTGCACGGCCTGTGCTACCTCACCGTCATCGTCTGCACCTTCATGACCCCCGGCGCCACCCCCGCAGCCCGCCGGCTCGCCGTCATCCCCGGCATCGGCGGCCTGCTCGTCCTCCGCCGAATCCACCCCCGAGAGGCCTGAGATGACCGACCCGTACGCCGGCTTACCGTTCCCTCGCACCGCCCTGGCCCTGAAGGCCCTGCACCACACCCGCGGCATCGAAGCGCCGGCGATCTTCAACCACAGCCTGCGCACCTATCTCTACGGCCGTTTCCTCGGCGAGTGTCGAGGACTGCGGCCCGACCACGACGACGACGACGAGCTGCTGTTCCTCGGCTGCTTACTGCACGACGCCGGACTCAGCCGTGAAGGCGACCGCGACCAGACCTTCAACCTCGACGGCGCCGACCTGGCCGCCCGCTTTCTCACCGACCAGGGGATGGCCGCCGACCGCGTCGACATCGTCTGGGACGACACGATCGTCGACCAGGCACTCGCCAAACCCCACAAAGCCCCGGTGTTCACCATGCCCGGCGAGCTCCTCCGCCAGAAAACCGGCGCGCCCTGGCCCACCTGGCAACAGCTGATGGCCCAAGAGCCGAGCTGGCACGACTGAAGCTCGGAGAGCTTTGGCCAAGAGCCGGATCCGTTATGTATCCCGCTCGGTAAAGACCCTTGATCGTTGGGCGCGTCCCGCCCCACAGTGGCGCCATGAGCAATCACTCCGAAGCACCTGTCACGCCCGTCGAGGCCTATGAACCCCCCTACTACGTCGCTGTCTTCACTGCGGTGCGCACCCAGGACCAGAGCGGCTACAGCGAGACCGCCGCACACATGGAAGACCTGGTGAAGGACGTCCCTGGGTTCCTGGGGATGGACCAAGCCCACACCCCTGGCGGGCTGTCCATCACCGTCGGGTACTTCCGCGACGCCGACGCCCTCACGGAGTGGCGGAGCAACGCCGAGCACCGCGCGGCGCAGAAGCGCGGGCAGGCCGAGTGGTACCAGAACTACACGCTGCACGTGGCGAAAGTGGAGCGGAGCCACGGGTTCACGCGAGCGTAGGCGCGGGCCACGAGGAGGATCGGAGTGCTGGCGCGCTCGGCGGTCAGGATGGCTGGACCTGGTCGAAGAGGGCGAGGGCTTCCGCGGGGTCCGGGCTCACAAGGCGTTCCAGACCGGCCATCGTGATCTTCGCCCACCTGCCGGCCCGTGCCCACATCCGTTCCTCGAAGGCGCGGACGGCCTCGTCCAGATCTCCGGAGCCGGTGGCGATGGACTCGGCGAGTTCGGCGCCGTCCAGCATCGCGAGGTTCGCGCCCGCCCCCAAGGGGGGCATCAGATGGGCGGCGTCGCCCAGGAGCGTCACCCCGGAGACGTGGGTCCAGGTGTGGGACACGGGCAGGACGTAGAGGGGGCGGTGGACGAAAGCGGTGCCGTGGCGGAGGAGGTCGAGCACGGGAGCGGCCCAGCCGTCGAACAGAGCCAGCAGGCTCGATCGCACGGGCTCGACATCGGCCAGGTCCAGGTCCGTGTGCCAGTCCAGGGACGCGCGGAACTGGGCGTACACCTTGACGTTTCCGCCGCTGTTGCGCTGGGCGACGAGCGCTCGGTTCACGCCGTACACAGCCAGGGAACCGTCGCCGATCAACCGGGCGAGGTCAGGGTGGCGGGTGTCGACGTCGTCCAGGGAGGTCTCGACCGTGGTGACGCCGGTGTAGTGCGGCGTCACCGATGAGACCGCCGGGCGGATCCGGGACCAGGCGCCGTCCGCGCCGACCACGAGGTCGAACGTCTCCTGTCGCCCGTCCGCGAAATGGACCAGCACGCCATCCGGGGTCCCCGGCACCACCTGCGTCACACCCCGCCCCCACCGGACGTCGAGAGGGCCGAGCAGCAGGTCACGGAGTTGCCCGCGGTCGATCTCGGGATTGGCCTGGTCATCTGGACCGGGTCGCCAGTCGCGCAGGACGGTCCCGTCCGCGTCCAGGATGCGCATGGCCTGCCCCTCGGGACGGGACAGCGCCTGGAACTCCGCCAGCAGCCCCGCCTTGTCCAGCGCGAGCTGACCCAGCCCTTCGTGCAGATCCAGCGTGCCGCCCGGGGGGCGGGCGTCGGGGGCGGGATCGCGTTCGAGGACGGTGACGGGGTGGTCATGGCGGTGCAGGACGCGGGCGAAGGCAAGGCCGCCAGGGCCGCTTCCGACCACGGCGATTCGGTGTCTCATGTCGATACACTGTATTGGACCCTTACAATGCATCGCAACAGTATGGTGTGACCATGACTGTGTGGGACCGGCCGGAGCCGCCGACTCGCCCCGTGCCGCTCGACCGGGAGCGGATCGTCGCCGCCGCCGTCGCGCTGGCCGACGAGGGCGGGCTACAGGCGGTGTCGCTGCGCAAGGTCGCCGCCCGGCTGGACGCCGGCCCGATGCGGCTGTACGGATACATCTCCACCAAGGAAGAGCTGTTCGACCTCATGGTGGACGAGGTCCAGGCCGAGATCCTCCCCGAGGAGCAGCCCGGTGACTGGCGGGAGGCGCTGCGCATCCTCGCCCACCGCACCAGGCAGGCCGCTCTCCGTCACGAATGGCTGGCCGATCTGCTCGGCGGCCGCCCGAGCCTGGGCCCGAACGGCCTCGCCGTGACCGAGGCCACGCTGGCCGCCCTCGACGGCCTCGCCGACATCGACACCGTCATGCGCGCCGTGGAGACTGTCAGCGCCTACTTCACCGGCGCGATCAGGCGCGAGATCGCGAACCTGCGAGCCGAGCGCGCCACGGGCCTGTCCAAGCGCGACTGGCAGCGCGCCTCCGGCCCGCATGTGACGAGAATGTTGGCCACGGGCCGCTTCCCGGCGCTGGCCAAGGCCGTGTACGACGGCACGGACGTGGACGCCGAGGCATCCTTCGCGACCGGCCTGGACTGGGTCCTCGACGCCGTGGCCGCCAAACTCACCCAGCCGCAGGCGTGACGGGCTGTTGCGACGTCTCGAAGATCGTTCCCCGTGATCTCGAGGGCGGGTGCTAGGTTGCGGCGGCGTGACGACGTCCTCCCCGCAGAAGTCGCCGTTCCTTTATGCCATCGATGAAGACTTCATTCCACCCGACCGGGGTGACGACCGGGCAGGGCCTGAGTCAGCGGTTCCCGCTGGTGATCCGGACGAGGCGGTGCGGCTCTTCCACCACTACCGGCGGCTCATCGCGCAGGAATGGGAGCTCGAACCCTGGCGCCGGACAGTGTTCGATGCCCAGCCCCCGAACACCGTCCGGAGGTCGCCGCTGCGTGCGGGCTGGCTCCGGTTCGCCTTCGACACCGCCGGACAACTGGCTCGCCGTGGACATGGATCCCGGGCCGAACGGTCGTCCCGGGCAGGTCATCGCGGTAGGAGTCGACTACACGCAGGGGCCGACGTACGTCGCTGACTCGGTGACCACATTCCTGCGCCGTCTGGTGGAAGCGCTGGAACGCGGTGACTACCGCCATCACGACAAGAGCCTGTGGATCGACGCGGACCTGCCGAACCTGTCCGGCAGGCACACCAGGTACAGCGACGGTGGGCGCTGGACATCGCGGCGGCGCCCGTCGCCGACATCGCCACGGTGACCGAGCTGAAGGGATTGCGGTACCTGGAGGTGACCCAGGACCAATGGCGGGCGCTGTCAGGACTCGACGACCTGCCGCCTTCGCCAACAGCCTGAACCGGTGCCTGGGTGAGGGACGCTGCCCGGTGCCGCGCACGTCGGCAGCACAGCTGACGAACAACTACGGGCGCAGCACACTAGGAGATGTCACAGTCCCGCAGAGTGGCACCCGCGTAGGAGCCGCCGCCCTCCTTCGCCTTCACGAGGACATAGCGGAGCTTGCCTTGCTTCAGCGCCTCCTCCAGGTCCCGCGCCAGCTTGCCGTCCCGCGGGGACTTCTCCGCACGCTCCTTCATCAGCTCGATGATCGTCTCCACGTACTCCCTGGTCCCCTGCTGGACCAGCTTGCCCTTGTGGCGACCCTTCCCCTGACGCCAGCCGAGACCGCTGGACGGCGCCTTGGCCTCGACGATGAGCAGCTCGCCGTCCTTGAGCCGGTACAACTGGTCGAACATATCCGCGCCGTTGGGGGTCTTGGGCAGTGAGATCCACTCGGCGCCCGGGAACTCCTTCGGAACGACGTGATAGCGGGCCGCGCTCTCGCCGAGCCGCTCGGATATGGAGCTGTTGTTGGGCTTGACGCCGAGTTCCTTTCGGTATGTCTGCCGTGCCTTGTCGAGTGCCCGTTGACTGGCCACTTGACTGGCCGCAGTGCGACTCTCCCGGAACTTCCGCTCCGCGTTGGTGAGATCCACGGAGGCTTTGCGGTGGTCGGCGACCTTGTCGAGCAGGCTGCTCCGTTTCCTGTCGCCGACCGAGCCCGGGCCGACGGACTTCGCGGGGGACAGCCTCGCGCCGGGTGCCGAGGGCAGCTCGTGCCTGGAGATCCAGTTGTTCTCGTTGTCCTTGGCGAGCTGAGGCAGCCCGACGCCGTTCTCCGCCGTGGCCTTGCTCTGACGGCGGCCGATGCTGTCGTAGTTGTCAGAGAACCAGACCGGGTCGTTGTTGGTCTTCCAGATCATTTCGTTCTGGATGTACTTACGGTGGTCGGCGGCCCGGCTCAACAGCTCGTTGCAGGTGAACACACTGTTCGTACGCTGCGGGGTGCCGTCGGGGCCGGGCGGATAGGTGGTGAACACGGCCGCGTCGAAGGCGGGCCCGCCCGCGCCCCGGCAGTGCTTGTCGAGCTTGAGCCTCTTCAACTCCTTCACCAGCGCCTGCCGGTCCATGCCGACCAGGGCCGTGGTGGCGTTCGGGGCGATGTCGACCCAGGCGACCTTGCTGAAGCCGGGCGGGGTCACCCCGTCACCGGACAGTTCGCCGATCGCCTTCGCGAAGTCGTTCACGACCGCGTCCGTGCTCCCGGACACCGCCTTGCGCTGGATGGTCTGCTTACGGGTCAGGTCCTGGAGGTCGGCCTTGTACCCGTCCGTAGAGCCCGCGGGTTTGAAGGTGGTGCCCCAGACGACCTCGTGCCCCGCTCGCGCCAGATCGCTCGCGTGCTGGAGCGTCCGCCGGTCAGAGTCGCTGAACTGGGCTGTCTTCTCCCGTAGTTCCCCAAATCCGCTCTCGTCGGAGAGCTTCAGGTTGTCGGAGTTCACGACCAGTTCGTAGAACGGCTCGAACGCGCCCTGCTGCACCAGATTGGCCACCGTCTGGCCGACATCGCTGATCCGTTGCTTGCGGAGCAGGGGGCTGGTCCGCGGACCGATGCCAGGCGTCATGGCGTCGAGGAGCTCGAGCACGGCCTTGCCGTTGGGCGGGCCGCTGTTGACACGCTGGTCGCCCATCGGCTCGTTGAGCCGGAAGCCCCGGTCCGCCAGCCGTTTGACGAGCGCCGGGTCGTCGCCCATGACATCCGGTGCGTAGAAGACGACGGACCAGGTCACCGGAATCGTCTGGCCGGGCGGTGCCACATTCCTCGCCGTCGCCGTCAGCGCACGGTTCCCACCGGGAGGCACCGAAACGGGACTGTTCAGCGCCGTCTGGCCCGCTACGGTCACCATCACCGTGCCACTGGCCGGAGCCGTACCCCGATTGGTCACGGTCACGGCGGCCGTGCAGCTCGGAGTGGTGCAGAGCGGCGGGGTCGGGGTGGCCTGCACCGCCACGTCCGGCTGCGCCGCCACGCGTTCGCTCAGCGGCTCGGCCTGCTCCTGCTTTGCGTCGACCCGGCGTACTGCCTCCGTTGTGCGCTGCACCTGAGCCTTGTCGGGCTCACTGACCGCGGACGACAGGCCCGGGTCCGGCGCGGGCTCACCGGCCGCCGCGCTCGCGTGGCCCGCGGACCGTACGGCGCCGCCCGGCGGGCCGGAGCGGAAGGCAGCGGTGCGCGCATCCCCGATGTCCGGCAGGGGTTCGGGCGTGGTGGAGCCTTGAGGCTCGGCGGAACCCGGCAGGCCGACCGACAGCGGCCGGTACGGAGCGGACGCGGTCACCACGATGCGCAGGGTGCCATCGGTCAGTACCTTCGCCGGGCGGCCGTTCACCGACGTGGACCCGCTCTGGCGCCACTTGTCAGCCCCGGACGAACCGTCGGAGTCCTCATCAAGGAGGGCATCGGCAAGCGCCGCCGGAGTCAGCCGGGACAGCTCGGCCAGGCCGGTCACACCGTGCGGCGGGTCGGCCACCCAGGTGTTCGCCAGCGCGTCGGCGCTGCCCGGCTCGTGCCCGAACCACCACTGCTGGTTGCCGCGCAGAAGGGTTCGCTCCGGGCTCACGGCGAGTTCCGCGAGCGCCCCCGAGTCACGGCTCAGGGTTCCGTACGCGGTGCCGTCGCGGGCGACCGTCAGCCGGAAGCCGACGATCGCGCCGTTGCCGTCCACCGTGGTCCCCGCATAGGTGACCCCACGCCAGGCGCGCAGGCTCTTCGTGGCCGCCGAGGCCAGCTGCGGGGGCGTCTTCTCCTCCTCGCGCGGCCAGAGCACAAAGGTCGTCAGACCGGCGATGAGCACCACGACCAGCGCCAGGGCGCCCCAACGCCCATACGGGTGAGGCGCGTTCTTGAGCCAGGTGCGCGCTCTGTTTGTCCGGGACGCCTGACTGTCCGGCGGCGATTGAGAGGGGTGCGGCGCCTGCGGCGGGCGTGGGGGGTACGGGGGCAGCGGGGGCAGCGGTGGTCGTGGGGGCGGTTGCTCGGAGGGTACTGATGCGCCCTCCCTGTCCCTTGCATCCATGTCTGCCCCCCGTTCCGGGGCCCGGGCGATGCCACCGGGCCCTGGCGTGATGGTTCCCGATTCCCGTTTTCCCGATTCCCGACCCAACTACCCGCTCAATCACGCTTGTTTACGGAATGCTGAATCGGGCGCCGCTGCCGGGCGTGGAGGCCGCCTCGGCATTGCGCGCTATCAATGGCGGCGTGACGAACGGTAGGGACTGCGCGTTCACGTGGGGGCGGGGGAAGACCAAGCCTGAAGACGTCACATCGGCCATGGAGTTGCCGGCCCCCGACCACGGGCGGCTATGGGGCGAACTGGCGGTGTTCGCCACAGGCGCTCGCGTCGAACGTACGGTGCTCCTGGCCCTGTGGCGCGAGCGAGGCGCACTCGACCACCGTGCCGGCGAGCGGTTGTGCGCCGATCTCGTCGACCTGTCGATACTCGCCGACCACGGCCTCACGGTGCGTCTGGACCCGGACGTGCGGGCCTTTCTGCGGGCTCGGATCGCCGCGGCCACGCTCACCGGGGTGCACGCGGCCCTGGTGCGGGTCGCTCGCCGGCGCCTTCCCCCCGACGGCGAGGGGGCCGCCTGGTGGCTGCTGCCGTGCAGCGAGGGGTACCTGTGGGAACATCTGCCCGGCCATCTTCTGGAGTCCGGCCGAGTGACGGAACTCGCCGGGTTGCTGGGCGACCTGCGCTGGCTGACGGCAACGATCCGGGCCTGCGGCACCGCCGCGGCGGAGGCGGACGCGGCGCTCGTGGACACGGACGGGGCACGGGCGCTGGCCCGGTCGCTCGCGCGGTCGGCACACGTGCTCGACCGGGCCAGGCAGTGGGACGCCGACCCGAAGGCGGTACTGATACCGGACCAAGCCGAACTGCGCGCCGCAGAGGCCCGCGACAGCCTGCCGTCGGAGCTGGTGAACCAGTTGCGCGGCGTCCCCGAACTCGCACCACTTCTGCACACGTTCGTGCGAAGCCTGCCACCCCGGCCGCGCCTCTTCGCGCACTCGTGGCCGCCCGGGACCGATCCGGTGCCCCGGCGGACGATTCTGGCCCGGGGCAGCGCCGAGGCCGCTTGTGTCGTGGCCCACGACAGTTCATCGCTTGCCGGGATCGGTGAGCGCGTCACAGTGTGGGAGATCGGCACCGGCCGTGTACTCGCCGACGGCGACAGCTCGCCGATACCCGCGGCGGTGGCGGAGCCGGACGGATCGTGGCTGGCATTGATCAGCGCGAACGACGAAGCCCAGGCGTGGGACACCGCCACGGGAACGCTGCGGTTCGCCGTTCCACTCACTCCCGGCTGCCGCGCCCTGCTCGCTGACGGCTCCTGGCTGGCCATCACTGACGACCGGGACCGCACGGTACGGGTGTTGGACACCCGTGAGGGCACTTTGCTGGCAGTGCTGGCCGGGCACACGGACGCCATCCACGGCCGCGCCGTGTCGCCGGACGGGACGTGGCTCGTTACAGCCGGGCGTGACGGCACCGTACGGGTGTGGGACACCGCCACCTGGCGGACCCGCCACGTGCTGCCCGAGAGCGGCACGGCTCTCCTCTCGTCGCCCGACGGGACGTGGCTCGCCGCCGGAGACGGGGACTCGACACGAATCCGGGACGCGGCAACCGGCAGCATGCGCACCCGCGTTCCCGCGTTCGGAGCGTTCGCCGGAGCCTCCGACGGCAGCTGGTTCGCCACCCTGGACCGGTTCGAGGCCGTCCTGCGCGTGTGGGACATCCCTGCTCGGCATGACAGCTCGGTGGCAGCTGAACCGCCACAACCGCCCAAGCGTGTGGACCGCGCGCGTCACACCGCCGCCGCCGATCCAGGCTGGTCGCCCACCGTGGCCGACGACGGCCACACAGTGCACCTCCGGGATCCGGCCACCGGCCAGGTCTGGGCATCGCTCAGCGGGCATGCCACGGCCGTCGACAAGTGCGTGCCCACACCCGGCGGCAGCCACGTGGTGACGATCTGTGCCGATGGCGTCCTCCGCCTCTGGGACACGGCCACCCGCACGGTGCGCACCCTGCTCACCGGGCAGGAGAGCACCCAGCTTTGTGCCGTCGATCCGGACGGGGCATGGCTGGCAACCGACAGCAGGGACGGCGACGACGCCGTCATCCGGCTGTGGGATTCCGCCACGGGCCATCTCCTGCACACCGGCAGGTTCTACGGGCAGATCTCCGAACTCGTCGCCGGCCCCAATGGGGCATGGCTGGCCTGGCGTGGCACGCACGCCACCCAACGCTGCTCAGCGCAGCCCCGGACGGGCGGTGGGTCGCCCTCGTAGAACGCCCGTACACGCTCGGTATCTGGGACACCGCGACCTGGAAATGCGTGGCTGTCACCTGGCTCGGCGCGAAAATCACCCACTGCGACTGGCCCTCCGACTCCTTCGGCCCCCACGTGTCGACCAGTGGGGCAGAAAAACCGGTCGTCTTCGACTTCTCTTGTCCGGGCGCCGCTTGAGTCCTGTGCCCCGTGGTTTCCGGCGATCTTCATCACCTGCATAGGTGATCTTCAGAGTGCAGCGTCACAAGCTCGGACAGCACCTCGAACAGACCCCAGAAACGCCAAGATCCCGCCCGATCAATCAGATCGGACGGGATCTCGTGAACCGCTCTCGAGCTAACTCAAGAACAGCCAGCTGTGTGGGCTGTTCACGAGTGTCCTCTGCCAGCGGCTTCGCGTTCCTTTAAAGATCGCTTCCCATCTGCCAACTGATCGCTTCCCGCAAAGCCAGCCACC